>CAYPFP010000006.1:0-12197 GCA_964409935.1 uncultured Planctomycetota bacterium
CCCCTCAACGACCCGAATTTCAGAAGCACCTCGTCGGCGATCTGCTCCGCGGTCTTTCCAGGGATTCCCGTTGAGATGAGTATAGCGAGCAACTCTGCCTCGGAGAGGGCGGTGGCGCCCTTTTCGCGCAACTTCCCCCCGGGATGGCTCCAATTCCGCGCTCTCACCACACTCTCCAGTGACCACCACGAGAACCGCTCTAACATTATGATTGGACTGGAAGGCAAGTCAAGAAAAAACGAGAGCCGCCGGTAATGGGTCAGGTACGGGGGTGAGGAGGTTCACGAGGCATCGGCGGCAAATCGCTTGACCTGGCTCGCCGGCGGCCTTATGCTGTCCCCGGCAGGCAGGGCGCCATGTACACAGGAATTGGGCACAGTTTGTTCGGAAAAGACTCCCGGCGAAGGCGGGCGACCGCGGCGATGGTCTGGATCGGGACGGGGGTTTTGTTTGCCGGTTTTCTGTGGCGACTCGCGCGCTACTTCCTGAACTTGCCGATCTGGGGAGACGAGGCCATGCTGGCGATCAGTCTCCTGACGCGAGACTTTTCCGGCATGGTTCATCCGCTCGAGTATGGACAGATTGCGCCGGTGGGTTTCATGTGGGCGGAACTGGCCGTCGTGAGGCTTCTGGGCATTTCCGAATGGTCGCTGAGAATGATGCCGTTCGCGGCGAGCCTGCTCTCGCTTCTGATTTTCTGGAGGTTCGCCTTCGAGATTCTGGACCGGCGGTCGGCCTTGCTGGCGACGGCGATCTTTGCCTCGGCGTATTACGTTGTTCGACACGGCGCGGAGATCAAGCCCTATTCTACGGACCTGTTTGTTGCGCTTGTTCTGACCTATCTGGGGTGGCGTCTCTTCCGAAGGCCGGACAGCACGATCCGATGGGCGGCGCTCATCCTTGCGGGAACCGTTTCCGTGTGGGTGTCCTATCCGGCGGCGTTTGTGGCGGGCGGGGTTGGTCTGCTCCTGACTTATCTCGTCTATCACAATCGTTCGCGCAAGGCGGCGGCGTGGTGGGTTCTGTACGGCGTGTGCGTTGCGGCAAGCTTTGCGGGCATGTTGCTTCTTGTGGGCCAGGCGCAGGCGCAGGCGTCCTCGTGGCTGGTTGACCATCCGGCATGGCGAGGGGCGTTTGCGCCGCTTCACGAACCGTGGCGGATTCCCCTGTGGCTCCTGGACATGCACACCGGCAACATGATGGCGTATCCGATCGGCGGCAAGAGAGGGGGAAGCGCCGTCACGCTTCTGCTCGTCCTGGCGGGGAGCATTGTGCTGTGGCGCCGGCGTCGTCCGTTACTCCTTCTTCTGTTGAGTCCGTTGATTCTGGCGCTTGCCGCCTCCGTACTGAAACGATATCCGTACGGGGGCAGCGCCCGCATCGCCCTGTATATGGCGCCCGCGTTCTGTCTGCTTGCCGGTGTGGGGCTTGCGTGGTTGCTCAGGCGGTTCTTACGCGGGAAACGGAATGTCAGGGCCGTCGCGGTTGCTACGGCCGTAGTGGGGCTGATCTCCGTCATCGGCGTTGTTGCCGATGTGGCGCACCCTTACAAGAGCTACTGGGACAGCGAGACGCGTCGCGTGCTAACGTGGCTCAGGGAGCAGACGGCCCCCGACGACCGATGGGTGATCTTTAACGCGATCACGCGCGTGCCCCATTCTCCGAATCTGCAGTGGTATTCCGGGGCCGGCGCTCGATTCCGCTATTACGTCGCCCGTTGCGCGCCCGTGCCGACCCTGTGGGGGCCGCCGTCGGACCAGGTTTCGCGCGCCGCTCCGGGCCGGAACTGGCTCATCGTGTACCATCACCACGAAATCCCCATCCCTCCCCAGCTCCTGCCTTCGTATCTGCACAGTCTGACCGAACGCCTCGGCTCGCCCAAAGCGCACGCCTTTTCCCTGGGGCGGGGACCCGAGCGGATCGAGATTTACGAATTCTCAGCGTCTCGGTAGGCGCGTTGCGGTCAGAGGTTGATCATGATCTTGATGGCCTTGCGGCCCTGCTCGGCGGCGAAGGCCAGGGCTTCGGGGACCTGTTCGAGGGTGTAGCGCCGGGTGATCATGGCCTTGACGTTGACGCATTTGCGGGCGACCAGGGCGATGGCGGCGGGATAGGTGTTGGCGTAGCGGAAGATGCCGCGGATGTCCACCTCTTTGCAGATGGCGTTCATGACGTCAATGGGGAAGACGTCGTCGGCGGCCAGACCGACCCAGACGACCACGCCGCCGGCGCGCACGAGGCCGATGGTCTGCTGGGTGGTGGGCACGGCGCCGGCGGCCTCGATGGCGACGTCGGCGCCGAGGCCGTCGGTCAGGCGCAGGACTTCCTTGACGGCGTCGTCGCGTCCCGCGTTGACGACGTCGGTGGCGCCGAGTTTTTTCGCCAGGGCCAGGCGGCGGGCGTCCACGTCGGTGGCGATGAGGCGGGCGGCGCCGTAGGCGCGGGCGGCCTGGAGCGTGACCAGGCCGATGGGGCCGGCGCCGAGGACGGCGACGGTCTGGCCGGGCCGGACCTCTCCGCGATTGCAGGCGTGGACGCCGACGGAAAGCGGTTCCATCATGGCGCCCTCCTCGAAGGTCATGGCGGCGGGGATCTTGTAGGCGAAGTCTTCGGGCGAGACGATGTACTCGCAGTAGGCGCCGTGCACGGGGGGCGTGGCCAGGAAGACGACGTCGCGGCACAGGTTGTATTTGCCGGACCGGCAGTGGGGGCAGCGGCGGCAGGGCACGCCCGGCTCGACGGCGACGCGGTCGCCCACTTTCAGGGACTTGACGTTTTTCCCGACGGCGGCGACTTCGCCCGCGCACTCGTGACCGAGGATGAGAGGCTTGCGCACGACAAAGGCGCCGATGCGGCCGCGTGTATAATAATGAACGTCGCTGCCGCAGACGCCGACGGCCTTGACGCGGATGAGCGCCTCATCGGCCTTGGGGGCGGGTCTGGGCACGCTCTCGAGACGCACGTCGCCGGGCTTGTGCAAGACGGCGGCTTTCATCGTGGGGGGCATTCTCCCATCTCCTTTCCAAACGAGCAGGGCCGATCGCGGATCACAGGACGCGGCAGATAAGGCACTTCAGATATCTGGCCTCCAGGCACGAGGCCATGACGGGATGGTCGGGGCTTTGCGTGCGGTGTTCGAGGATCTGGAGGTTGCGGCGCACGTCGTGGGCGGCTTCGTTGAGGGTGCGGATGAAAGAGAGTTCGTCCACGTGCTGCGAGCACGAACAGGTGGCGAGGAGACCGCCCTTCTTGATGAGCTGCATGGCGACGAGGTTGAGGTCTTTGTAGCCCTTGTAGGCGCCGGGCAGACCGGCGCGGGACTTGGCGAACTTGGGGGGGTCGAGGACGACGGCGTCGAACTGTTGTCTGCCGTCGCGCAGGCGGCGCAGTTCCTTGAAGGCGTCGCCGGCGATGACTTCGAAGTTGCGCACGCCGTTGAGGTCGGCGTTGCGGCGGGCCAGTTCGAGGGCCTTCTCGGAGGAGTCGAGGGCGACGAGGCGCTCGACCTTGCCCGCCAAGGCGGCGTGGATGCCGAAGGCGGCCGTATGGCAGAAGGCGTCGAGGAGGTTTCCGCCGGAGACGAGGCGGGCGAAGGCGGCGCGGTTCTCGCGCTGATCGAGATAGAAGCCCGTCTTCTGGCCGCGCCTGATGTCCACGAGGAATTTTGCGCCGTTCTCGACGATCTCGACGAGGTCCGGCGGCTCCTGACCGCGGGCGGCCTGGTTGGCGGCGGCGCCGCCCTCGATCTCCTGAAAGGTCTCCTCGGCGCGCTCGTAGATGCCGGCGGGCGAGCAGATTTCCTGGAGCACGTCGAGGATGGTTTCGCGGGCGGCCGCCAGGCCGAGGGTGAGGAACTGGACGGCGATGAAGTCGGCATACTTGTCGGCGATGAGGCCGGGCAGGCCGTCGCCTTCGCTGAAGACGAGGCGGTAGGCGTTGGTGCGGCGATCCAATTGAAGGACGTTGCGGCGCAGGGCCACGGCGTCGGCGATGCGGGCGCGCCAGAAGTCGGCGTTGATCTCCACGGCTTCGTCCCACGTAAGCATGCGCACGGCAAGGGCGGATTCGGGGTTGAAGTAGCCCTTGCCGATGAAGCGGCCGGCGTTGTCGCAGACGTGGACGATGTCGCCGGGCCGGTAGGCGCCCTGGATTTTTTCAATGGCACCGGCGAAGACCCAGGGGTGGCGGTAGAAGAGGGGCTTGGCCTTGCCGCGTTTCACATATACGGTGGGGAGTGCTGCGGTCATCGTGCGTTCCTATCGGCGATTTACTATTTCAGGTCCAATGCGATGGCGGAGAGAATCTTGGCAAAGTTAACGACCTCCGCGACGGTGATGGACTCGTCGGAGGTATGCGCCTTGTCGTCGTCGCCGCAGGAAAAGCCGACGGCGGGGATGCCGCGCGCGATGAGCTGCTTGGCGAGCGTGGCGCCAGTCATGCCGAAGGGCTGGGCCTCGTAGCCGAAGAGGGCGCGGGTGTGTTTCTGGATCAGGCGCACGAGGGGGAGTTCGGGGTCCACCTCGGTGGGCGGCAGGTCTTGGTGGACGTTGACCTCGATGCGGGCGCCGGGGGTTTTTGCGGAGGCGGCCTGGGCCAGGGCGCGCACGCGCTCGGCGATCTGCGCGCCGGCGAGGCCGGGGACGTAGCGAAAGTCAATGGCGGCGGAGCACTTTGCGGGGACGATGTTGGGGGCGCTGCCTCCGTGGATAGCCCCGATGTTCAGGGTCGGAGGTCCGAGGAAACGATGAGGCGGGGCGGCGAGTTGCATGTCGCGCAGGGCGTTGAGGAGGTCCACCATGACCATCACGGCGTTGACGCCGCGCTCGGGGGTGGAGCCGTGGGCCTGTTTGCCGTAGGCGACGGCCTCCAGGAAGAGGGCGCCCTTTTCCGCCACGTCAATCATGCGCATGTTGTGGGCCACGTCGGGCACGATGGCCATATCGGCGGCGATCTTTCTCTCGGCCAGCAGCCACTCAAGGCCGAGGGTGGAGCCGCGTTCCTCGTCGGCGGCGCCCAGCACGATGAAGCGACACGGCAGGTCCTGCGTCTTGAGGAATCTGGCGGCCATGAGGGCGGCGGCGGTGGGGCCTTTGTCGTCGGAGGCGCCGCGGCCGAAGATGCGGCCGGCTTCGAGGCGGGCCTTGAAGGGGTCCTGGCGCCAGCCGTCGCCGGCGGGTACGACGTCGAGATGGCAGGCGATAAGGAGACGCGGGCCGCGGTGGCCGACCTGCGCGACGATGTTGGCGCGGCCGGGTTCCTTTTCGAATCGCTCGCAGGCGATGCCGTCGCGGGCCAGGAAGCGCTCGAACACGTCGGCGGCGCAGCGCTCGTTGCCCGGTGGGTTGGTGGAGTCGGCGGCGATAAGGTCGGAGAGAAGCGTGACGGCCTCCTCCTCCCGCGATGCAAAATAGGCATTCAGTTGGTGGCTCAAAGAGGACCTCCAGTCCGGGTCAGACAGGTTGGGAAACGGCGGAAAGAAGTATAGCACAAGGGGCGGCGCGGAGCCAGTGCGGTTTCGCCGGAGGAAGGATTGCGGCACTCAGAAAAAGGCCACAATTTTTGCTTGACTTAGTGTTTTTGGGGGACTTAGAATGCAAGGCCTCAAAATGATATAATGGGAGAGGGTCTCCGTCCAATCGGTGACCCAGAGAGGAACTATTTGTCCAGGTCCGGGCGAGTCGGACAGCGCGCCGCGGGAGCGAAGTGATGTTTGGATCAGGGTCGGTATGGGGGATTGATCTGGGTCACTCGGCGTTAAAGGCCGTGCGCGTGGGGCGGCGCGGCGGGACGCTGACGGTGCAGGCCTATGAAGTGATTGACCTGTCCAAGGCGACCAGTGAAGCGAAGGCCAGCCGCGAGGACCGGCTTCGCGCCGCCGTGCAGGTCTTGTTCAGCCGGCACAGCCTGCGTTCGGACAAGCTGGTACTTTCCATTCCTGCCAAGACGGGCGTGTTGAGCAAGTTCATTGCCCTGCCGCCGGTGGACCGCAAGAAGATACCCGAGATGGTGAAGTTCGAGGCGCGGCAGCAGATACCGTTCGACCTGAAGGACGTGATCTGGGGCTACCAGCCGGTGCGCAAGGAGGTCCCGGCGGGAGAGTCGGTGGAGATCGGGCTGTTCGCGGCGCGGCGGGACCTGGTGGAGAATGCGCTGAAGTACTTCCAGGCGGTGGGGAAACGGCTGACCGGGGTGCAGATCTCGCCTCTGGCCTCCTACAATTTTGTGAGGTACGACCAGAAGATCAAGGGGGCCGTGGGCGTGCTGGACATGGGAGCGGAGAACACGGACCTGATCGTGATCAGCGAGAAGGGCTTCTGGCTGCGGAGCCTGCACGTGGCCGGCAACAATATCAACCGCGTGCTGATGGAGAAGTTTAATCTGGGGGCTGAAGAGGTCGAGGGGATCAAGCAGCGGCTGGCCGAATCCAAGTTCCGCCGACAGGTCATGGAGGTGATACAGCCGATCTTCCGCGAACTGGCGGTGGAGATAGACCGGTCGCTGGGGTACTACAAGTCGCTGTCCAAGGACGTGAAGATCGAGCGGCTGCTGCTGATGGGGAACGGGATCAAGGTGGCGGGGCTGGAGAAGTTCCTGGCCGAGAACCTGCACTATCCGATCCAGAAGGTCGGCGACCTGCACAGCATCGGTGTGTCGCCCGGCGTCAACAAGGGGGCGTTTCAGGAGGCGCTGCCAGGGCTGGGGGTGGCCCTCGGTCTGGCGATACAGGGATTGCAGGCAAGCGACGTCACCATCAATCTGCTGCCTGAGGAGTTCGCCTTCGAGCAGGAGGTGGACCGCAAGAAGCCGTGGGCGATAGCGGCCGGCGTCTGCCTGGCGCTGGCGTTGGGCATCTGGTACAAGGACGAAGGGGACGTGAACGCCCAGTTGCAGCCGGTGCTGGCGAACCTGGAGGATCCGGCGTCTTCGGTTCTGGTGAAGGTGGAACGGCAGCAGAAGGAGTACGATGCCGCGGAGAAGGCGATCAGCTACGATCGCGTGAGGTTCCTGGGGAACATCCCGCACCAGAAGGGGGTCTCGCGGGACTTGTGGTTGAGGCTGGTCGAGCAGGTTTCCGAGGTGTTGCCCGACGGCGTGTATTTCCGTGAATCCCGGTCCGAGCTGGGCGACCCCGAAGAGGTGGAGAAGAATCTCAAGGCCGGCGGGGAAGGAGCGACGACGGAGGCGGCGACCGGGGCGGAAGGCGCGCCGATGGCCGCGCCCGTTGCCGGTGCGCCGGGGCCTCCGGAGGTGGTCAGCCCCGAAGCCAAGCGCGACGTGAGCAAGCACCGTTTGAACATCGTCCTTACGGTGGAGACCGAATACAAGAGAGAGCGGGGTCTGGAGTTCATCCGGCTGAAGTTCCTGGGTCCCCTGCAGGATATCTCGCTGCGGGAGGACGGCAAGCCGCTGTTCCGGATCGTGGAGATGCTGAACAGCCGCGAAGAGGTCCGCAACGGGCTGGGCGAAGTGGTCAAGGCGACGGACACCGGCGGGTCGTCGGAGGAGGTCAAGCCGGGCGGGGCCTTCGACGCGGAACGGCTGGCCCGGTTGAAGGCCGAACGGACCCGCTACCTGATCGTGCCGATCTGGTGCGTCGTGAATTCGGACAAGGACTACGCGGACCTGCCGGAGACCGACTCGGTGGACAAGTCCCTGGCGGAATTGAAGGGCGGCGAGCGCGATTCGCTCCCGACGCTGAACATCCTGGCCAAGGAAGGGAGCGGCTCTCCGGTCCTCCAGGTGAGGAACAACACGGATACGCCGATCACGGTGTATTTCTCGGGCAAGAAACTGCGGGGCATCCGCGTGCGGCCTTCGGGGATGTGGCATCTGACTCTGCCGGCCGGAGAGTACCAGGTGGGGATCAAGTCGGACAAAGCGGGAACCAAGCCGGCCTATGGCGAGCAAAAATACGACGAGGGGACGGTGTACAACTTCGAGTACACCGGCATCGGACAATAAGGGACGAAAGCCGGCGGCGGATGGGCGTGCGATCCATCCGGCGCCCGCGACTATTCATTAGGACGTCAGCATGAAGGACATATTGCTCAAGCGTCTGTTCTGGGTGGTCCTGGGCGCCGTCTTTGTCGGCCTGATCGGGTTTTACGTCGTCATTGTGAGGGGGCTGACGGACCAGAACAGCGATATCCGCCAAGCCCTCCACGACAAGCTCAGCAAGATGAAAAAGTACGCCGACGCCAAGGACCTGAAGAACCAGAAGTGGGTCCTGTGGGCGCAGGACCTCAAGAAGCGCGTGGACGAGGCCGCCGTTCAATGCGAGGAGTTCTACGCCAAGAACATCAAGCAGATCAACGCGCGGTTCCTCACCGACCCGGAGGACCCGGGGTCGGGGCCGATCAAGGACCGGGCGCACTGGAAGGATGTGTACTACCAGGAGCGGGCAGGCCTGATCGCGGAGTTGAAGAAGGCGGGGGTCGAGGCGTCGCAAGGATCGTTCGATTTCAAGGAGTGGGGCGAAAGGGTGCCCACGACGGAGGATATTGACGGGGTGCGCACGCCGGAGGGCGTCCTGGAGCCCGGAGCGCAGAAGGAATTCTGGCTTCAGTCGCACGTGGTGGACTGCCTCGTGCGCGTGGGGCCGAAAGGCGCAGAGGAAAGGCGCAAGGGCGCGGCCCGCAAAGCGGCCAAGGAGGGCGGCGCGCGATCGCATGTGGCGCGGGTGTACAAGTTTCAGATCCAGCGGCCGTCCACCGCCGAGGGCGCGCCGATCGAGGGCTCGCCGGACGGCATGGCGGCGGCTGCGGCGCAGTACGAGGTCGTTTCGGATCCGGGCAATACGCCGACTTACCTGATCATTCCCGTGACATTGACGGTGGACATGGACTGGCGGTATGTCCCGCACCTGATCCGCAACCTGGAGACGGCGCCCTGGCCATGTTACGTCACCCGGGTCGAGGCGAAGCGGCTGCCGCCGGCCGAGACGGAGAAACTGTCGGCAAGCAGCGGCATCAGCGCGTCGTCGCTGGTGCGGCTGACGGTGTACGGGGCGGCGCTGGACTTTACGCCGATGAAGTCGAAGATCATGCCGAGCGCTCCGGCGCCGAAGAAGCCGTGAACGGCGGAGCGGTCGGCGGAGGATTGAGGGCGGAAGATTTTCGGTAGGACGGGACATGGATATCAAGAAGCTGGCGTTCAAGTATGCGGACAAGGTGGTCCTGGGCGTGACGGCCCTGATCCTGGTCCTGGCGATCATCCACAGCCCGATGTTCGAAGACTCGATGCGCCCGCTGCGCGAGACGGTGAGCGCCGCGACCAGCCTGATCTGGACGCAGGAAGAATTCAACCTGGCTCAGTTGCAGAAGGACGTCAGGAAGTACGAGGAGGACATCAAGAAGAAGCTGGAGACGAGCCAGCCGGTCAAGACGGAGCCTGCGGAACTGAAGATACCGGAGGACCTGGAGACGGCGCCGCCGGCGGCGATCGAGCTTCGGGCGCAACAATGGGGGCCGTCCAAGGACATCTTCGAGCCGCCCATCAACGTGACGGCGGGCGTGCCGTCCACCGTCTCGCTGAAGGAAAATCTGGCCAGGGGAAGCATCAAGGTGACGCGGAACCCCGAACTCGTGCGGGTGGCGCCCAAGGGAGACCGCGAACTGGAAGTGGTGGGCAAGAGCGAAGGGGAAGGAGAATTTGAGTGGCGCGACGCCGGCAACGTGCGGCACGTGATGGGCGTAAAGATCGCCAAGTACATCGAGAAACCGCAGGTCTACCCGCCCGCCAAGCTCACGGCGGCGATGGAGGGCGCAAGCGTGAAGCTGGCGTGGGACCCGCCGTCGAACGTGGACTCGCGAGCGCCGGTGGCCAAGTACCACGTCTACCGGCGGAAAGCGGACGAGGCCAAGCCCAATCCGATCACGGTCGTGAATGCCGTCGAAGGCAAGGCCGGCGGGACTTATCTCGATAATTCTGTTGAATTTGACGCTAAATATGTTTATACCGTCAAATCTGCGTCTCCGACCGCCGAGTCGGTGGAGAGCAAGGACGCCAGCCCGGCGGCCGAGGTCGAGATTCCCGGAGACAGCGATTTCTTCGTCAAGGGCGTGACGCCGAAGAACGTGTCGGTGAAGGTTTACAAGCTCATTAACAAGGAATGGAAGACCCGAAGCTATTACAGTCTGACGCCGGGCGAGCCGATCGGCTCGGTGGCGCAGATTCGATCGGGCAAGACGGTGGAAACGCTGGATTTCCGGACAGGCGCGACGCTGGTGGATTTCGATCACAACGCGAGCCGGCTGAGAGTTTCTATCATGAGCATGCCCGTGAAGACGGACAAGGGGGGCGTCGAGACCGTGGACAGGGCCACAACCATGCCCGACCCCTACAAGGGCAAGATCGTCTATCTGGATAAGCGAGGGGAACTCAAAGAGAAATGGATGGGCCGCGAGAACCTGGAAGAGCTTGACAAGCGCTTCCCCGGTATCACGGTCCTTTCGGCCGCCCGCAAGGCGGCGGATAAGGATAAGGAAGGCGCTGACGAGGCGCCTGCGGCTCCGACCGAGCTAAAACGCGAGGAACTGAAGCCTCAGACCGTTCAGTAGCCGTGCGACGTTGGCGCCGTGACCGAAGCGGACTTTGCTTTTTTTCGGCAGTGGAACCCATTGCAGATGAGGTGGGAAGCGTGGTGACGAGAACACTGGATCGGGCGTTAAGGTGGCTCATGGCCTTGACTTTTGCGGCAGGGATATTCAGCCCTCTCCTGCTGCGCTCAAGCGTTTGGGCCCAGGAGGCAAAAGCCCCCGCGGCGGAGGCCTCCAAGGAAAAACAGGCCATGGAGAAGTTCGACAAGGCGGTCGAACTCTACAAGCAGAGCAAGTATGCGGAAGCCCGAACGCTCTTCCTGGAGGTCCGCGACAGCGGGGCCGAGCTGGGTTTCTTCCGGACCCGCGAGATGAACAGCTACTTGCAGAAGATAGACGAGGAGTTGAAGAAGGCCGGCGCCGCCGCTCCCGCTCCGGGAGCGCCGGCCGCCGCAAAACCCGCCCCGGCCGCCCCCGCCGAAGACTACGCCGTGCTGTACGATAAGGGCGTCGCCCTTTTCAACGCCGCCAAATATGCCGAGGCAAAGGCCGCCTTCATCAAGGTGCGCGACAGCGGCTCCAACCTGGGTTTCTTCAAGAATAAACGCCTGAAAAAATACCTGGTCGAGGTGGACGAAAAGCTGGCCGAGGCGGCCAAGCCTGCGCCGGCACCGGTCGCGGCCAAGCCCGCCGAAACCAAGGCCCCTGCGGCCCCGGCCGCCGAGGCGAAGAAGCCCGAACCCGCGCCCGCCGCCAAGCCCGCCGAACCTGCCAAGCCTGCGGCGGCCCCCGTGGCCAAATCCCCCGAACCCGCGAAGCCTGCGGCAGCCCCCGTACCCAAGGCCCCCGAAGCCGCGCCCAAACCCCCGGCCGAAGACTATGCGGCGATGCTCGACAAGGGCGTAGCCCTGTACAACGAGGGCAAGTATACGGAGGCCAAGGCCGTCCTGACCCGTGTGCGCGACAGCGGCGCCGACCTGGGGTTCTTCAAGGGGCTGCGCCTCAAGAAGTATCTGTCGCTGACGGAGGAGAAACTGGCTGAGGCCGCGAAGCCGAAGCCCGCGCCGGCGCCGGCCCCCGTGGCCAAGGCGCCCGAAAAGGCCGCCCCGGTCGCGGCCCCCGCCGCGAAACCCGCGGAGAAACCCGCCGAGGCCCCCGTGGCCAAGACGGCGGAGAAACCGGCCCCTGCCCCGGCCCCCGTCGCGAAGGCGCCGGAGGCGAAACCTGCCCCCAAGCCCCCCGCCGAGGATTATTCCGCGCTTCTGGACAAGGGAGTCGCGCTGTACAAGGACGGCAAGTACGCCGAGGCCAAGACGGCGCTTGCCAAGGTGCGCGACAGCGGCGCAAACCTGGGGTTCTTCAAGGGGCTGCGTCTGAAGAAGTACTTGTCTCTGACGGAAGAGAAGCTTGCGGAGGCCGCCAAGCCGGCCCCCGCCCCTGTGGCCAAGGCGCCGGAAAAGCCGACGCCGGTCGCCGCAAAGCCGGCGACCGAGAAGCCTGCGGCCAAAGCGCCTGAACCCACGCCGGCCCCCGCGCCGGTCGCCAAGGCGCCCGAGGAGAAGCCCGCTCCCGCGCCGGCTGCGGCCCCCGCGCCTGCGGCCAAGGCGCCTGAACCCACGCCGGCCCCCGCGCCGGTCGCCAAGGCGCCCGAGGAGAAGC
>CAYPFP010000006.1:12297-71165 GCA_964409935.1 uncultured Planctomycetota bacterium
GCGCCTGAACCCACGCCGGCCCCCGCGCCGGTCGCCAAGGCGCCCGAGGAGAAGCCCGCTCCCGCGCCGGCTGCGGCCCCCGCGCCTGCGGCCAAGGCGCCCGAACCCACGCCGGCCCCCGCGCCGGTGGCCAAGGCACCTGAGGCGAAGCCCACACCTGCGCCGGCTGCCCCGAAGGGGCCGTCGGACGAGAAGGTCAAGGAGATGACGGCGCTCTACTACAAGGGATTGGATCTCTATGGCCAGGGCAAGTTCAAGGAGTCCCTGGACGCCTTCACGAAGGTGAAAGAGAGCGGCGTGGATCTGGGATGGTGGAACAACTCGAAGCTTAACCGTTACATCAACGCCGCCCAGGGCGAGATGCAGCGGCAGGCCATGGCGGCGGCCACCGAGGAGGCGCGCAAGGCCCGCCAGCAAGAAGACAAGAAACTGCAGGAGGAACGGGAGAAGGCGCGGAAGGAGTTTGCCGAAAAGCTTGCGGCGCAGCCGCCGTCCGTGCCCGGCAAGGAAGCGCCGGCGCCCGAAGGAGCGCCCGGTCCCACCGCCGAGCAGAAGTATCTGGAGGCCAAGGAGCTTTACGAGAAGGGCCTGAAACTGCATTCGGAGGAGCGTTACGCCGAGGCGCGCGATGTGTTTAAGGAGGTGCTCGATTCCGGCGTGAGCCTGGGCTGGTGGAACAATCGGCGGTTGAAGCACTACCTGGCCGATTCCGACTACAAGGCCCAGGAGCATGGGAAGATGGCGGCGAAGCTGGCGGCCGAGGCTGCGGCGCAGAAGGGCGTTGCGGCGCCCGCGCCGAAGACCGAGGCGCCGGCGGCGGAGAAGAAGGAGGCGCCCGCACCCCGTCCGGCGGTTGAGGAGGAAGCCCCGCCGGCGGCGAAGGCGGCCCCCCGGCCGTATGAGGCCGTCGCGCCCCCGCAGGAGGCCCGCGCCAAGTCCTTCATGGAGGAACTGGCGAAGGAACGCAGATTGAAGGAACAGCGCGACCGCGTCCTGGCCGAGCATCACGCCGAGATGGGCCAGAAGTATTACAACGAGGCGCGGTACGAGCAGGCGCGCAAGGAACTGGAGCAGGCGTTGAAGCTGGCCCCCGATCTGCCGAAGGCGCGCGAGCTGTACGAGAAGACGCTGGCGCTGCTGGGCGTGTCGGAGAGCAAGGTGAAGGACTTCGCCCAGAAGATCGCCGAGGAGAAGACCGTCAAGGTCGAGCAGAAGCAGCTTCAGATGGAGAACAAGCTGCGCGAAGGCGTCAGGCTGCTGAAGGCCGACGATTACGACAAGGCGCTTCAGGCGTTCGAAGAGGTGAAGACCGATCTGGAGTTCCTGAAGCACGACATAGACGTGGGTCCGTACCAGGACCACGTCGAGTCGCTCATGGAACTGGCGGGCAAGCGCAAGAGCGAGAGCGAGAAACAGCTCCAGAAAATGCGCAAGGACCAGGCCGCCAAGCAGGCGGCGGAGGACGAGACGCGCCAGAAGGAGGTCTCCGAAGAGAAGCTCAGGACGATGTACGACGAGGCGTACAACGCGTTCATCCGCCGGCAGTACAAGGACGTGCAGCGCCTGTGCAAGGACATCCTGAAACTGGACCCGAACAACGCGGCGGCCGAGGAGTTGAAGGAGCAGGCGCGCCTGCAGCAGGACAAGAAGACGTGGGAGGATATCCGCAAGAAAGACGTCGAGGAGCACGAGAAGAATCGCCAGTGGATGAAGGACGCCACCGTGATCCGCGCCGACGTGGTGGGCTATCCCGAAAGGGACGTGTGGGAGGAGATCATGCGCCGCGACCCGGTGTCCTACCCCGAAGAGAAGGCGCCGTCGGAGAGGGAAGCGCTGCTTCGCGAGGCGCTGAAGAGCAAGCGGGTGGACATCAACTTCGAGGCGACGCCGCTGGCCGACGTGGTGAACTTCCTGAAGACGCTGGCCGATGTGAACATCGTTCTGGACCCCAACCTCGAGGACAAGGAGACGCGGGAGAAGCTGATCACGCTGGTCCTGTCCGACGTGACGCTGGGCGCGGCCCTGGACTTCATCGTGGGCAAGGACCTGATCTACACGATCAAGAACGACGCGATCTTCATCACGACCAAGGCGCAACTGGCGGGGGAACTGAGCATCCAGGTGTACGACGTTCGGGACCTGCTGCTGACGCTGATAGACCGTCCGGCCCAGCCGTTTACGTTGTCGGAAGGCGGGTCGGGCGCGACGGGCGGCGGGGGCGGCGGGTTGAGCTTCGGCGACAGCGGCGGCGGGGGCGGCGGAGGCGGCGGGGGAAATATTCAGAGGACCCAACGCGGCCGCGACCCGATGGACATTGATCTGCAGCGCCGCGGCCACGACCTGATCGAGCTGATCGTGCGCGTGACGGGCGTGATCAACTGGGACAACGCCTTCGTCGTCGGAAAGCTGTACTCCAGGGAGTACTTGGCCGGCGAAGAGGGCGAGGCGGCCATGGAGCAGATCGCGGGGGTGGGCGGCGGCGGGGGCGAAGGCGGCGGGTCGCGCACGATCGCATTCCGCGACGGCGACCTGATCGTGCGGCAGACGTCCGAAATCCATGACATGGTCAAGCTGCTGCTGTCGCGCATGCGCGAGACGATGTACATCCAGGTCTCGATTGACGCGCGATTCCTGACGGTGACCGACGAGTGGTACGAAGAGATTGGGACGGACATCACGAACCTGCTGTTCCGCAGCGATAATCGGTTGGCCTTCAACCCGACGGCGCCCTGGAGCGGCCCGGGCAACGCGGGCTTCCCGTACTCGCCGGCGGTGACGGGCGGCTTCCCGACGGGCGCCGGCCAGCTTCGCACGCCGGGGCCGCCGCCGACCAGCGGCGCGGCCTCGATCGTGCCTTACAACCCGAACCGGTTCCTGCTGCCGACCCATCCGGCGGCGAGCCTGGACTCGATCTCGCCGCTTTCGCCCCCCGGGCTGTGGGGCATGACGAACCCGTATGATTTTGCCGGGCCGTTGGCGCCGTTCTCAAGCACGCAGAGATCGTCGTTGACCAGTCTGTTCGGCACGGGCGGTTTCCAGGGCGCGGGCCTGAACCTGGGCCTGTCGTTCCTGAGCGACATCCAGGCGTCGCTGCTCATCAAGGCGGTGCAGGACAGCAACAAGGCGGACATCCTGGCCAGCCCGCGGGTGACGGTGTTCAATACGCAGCGCGCGAACATCAGCGTCGGTCTGCAGCGCGGTTACATTGCGGACGCCGACGTGGGCAACAACGGCGCGCTGGACCCGCAGGTGGCGAGCATCACGACGCGAACGACGCTGGACGTGAGGCCCATTGTCAGCGCGGACCGGCGGTACGTGTATATGGAGCTGTTCCCGCAGACGCGCGCGCTGTCGCAGGGCGTGGGCGATAACGCCCCGTTCTTCACCGTCACGGTGAGCGCGGCGGCCGGCACGGGGAACGCCCTGGTGGCCACGTCCATCCCGATCATGCTGCCGCAGCAGAACTTCCGGATCGTGGAGACGACGGTGTGCGTGCCCGACCGGGGCCACCTGCTGATCGGCGGCCTGGCCGAGGTGACGGAGCGCGATGTCGAGACGGGCATCCCGGTGCTGAACAAGCTGCCGATCATCAAGCGGCTGTTCAGCCGCCATTCCACGGCGAAGATTCGCAGCCATCAGTTGATCCTCATTCACCCGACGGTGCTGGTGAAGGAGGAGTTGGAGAACAAGATGTACTGACGGTCTGCCGGCGGATTTCACAGGATCGCCGGATGAGCGAGAGGAGGTCGGCGCATGAGCGGACGGTTGAAGATTGTAAACATCGGGTTGCTGGCGGCGGGGGCGGTGCTGTTGGGCGTCCTGGCCGTCGGCCTGTGGCGCAAGGCGGCGGAGGCCCAGATGGTCTTCCAGGCCGGGCCGGTGATCGCCGTCACGGGGGCGCAGTCGGGCAGCAATGTCGAGCGGCCCCTCTATATACTCGACAGCACAACGCAGTGTCTGATCGTGTACGTGTATCAGCCGCAGGAGAATTACATCCGGCTGGCCGCGGCCCGCAAGGTGCTGGATGATCTGCAGCTCAACGAGTACGCGAATAGAGGGATGACGGTGGAACAGATCAAGCTGGAGCTTGAGAAGATCCGCAAGCGGTAACGAGGGCATTCCTGCCGGCTGCTTTGCGGCGGGGTCAAGGAGGTCATAACCGATGCTATCGGACAGGCGAACGATGACGGCCTTGCTGGCGACGAATGCCGTGTTGCTGGCGCTGCTGGCGATTGTCCAAGTGAGCGGGCGCGGGGTCTGGGCGCAGGCGCCGGGGGGCGCGGCGGGCGGGGCCACGATGGCCATCATCGTGGGCGATCCGGCCCCAAGCCAGGACGAGCCTATCTTCGTCATAGACAGCCGAAACGAGACGATCTGCATCTATGAGTTCAACGTGGGCACGCGCAAGTTCGGCTTGAAGGCCGCCAGGACGTACAAGTACGACAAGGAGCTCGTGGAATTCATGAACGAGCGGCCCACCGTAGAGGATGTCAAGGCGGGGCGGCTGGGCAAAGCGAAATAGGGCCGGAGGCCCAAGCGGCGCCGCGCAGATAAGGGAACGGCTCCGCCCGCCGGACGGATAGGCGGGCGGAGCCGTTTTTTTGTCCGCAGATTGCCGGCGGCGCGCAGGCGGTTACTGGTAGACCGCGGCCAAGTCCGCGCGGTCCCGCCCCTCCTTGATGGCCGCGATCAGTCTGAGGCGCAGGGCCTTGTAGGCCGCGTGAAGGTTGTCGTTCTGGGGTTCGCTCTGCCGCCGCCGCTCGACCTCCGAGAGCTGGCCGAAGAGGTTGCTGGCCAGGGACCGCCTCTGTTCGTCGGAAAGGTAGGAGCGCTTGACGCGGGTCTTCCGGCAGTTCTCAAGGTGCAGGGAGAGCTTTTCATAGTTCGCCGTCGGGACGAATTTCACCTGCAGGCGCGAGGCGTGATAACGTTTCACCGAGCTGGGCTTCATGGCGAGGATCGAGGCGACCTCCGCGTACATCAATTCGCGCGAGGGATAGTAGCGGCAAAGCTCGGACAGAAGCTCCCGCACTTTTCCGGCTTCCGTTCCGAAATAGGTTTCCTGCAGGGCGGGGCGGCGGCCTTCGGCCAGGTCCTGCCGCCACTTCGCAAAACAGTCGGCCACCTTTTTCTGCACGCGCTGGGCTTTGTGGGAGCCGGTGAGGGCCTTGTGGACGCTTTCGTAGTTCAGCCCGCTCTGCTCGGCCAGGGCCTTGTGCATGGCGCAGTCGCTGCGGAAGCCGAGGGCGACGCGCATCTTCTCGAGCCAGAGACCGGGGGCTTCTCCGTCGGTCATCTCCTCGATGGGGATGAGGCCGGTCAGGAAGCGGCCGTTGAGATTCTTGATGATCTCGCGCACGCACGCCGGCATGGTGCGGACCTTGGTGTTCCGGCGGAAGCGCTCCTCGATGGTGTCCGCAGACATCTTGATGCCGTGGCCGGCAAGCTCGGCTTGAAGGTGGGCGATCAGGGCGCTGCGGGCGACGGTTTGCGAACCGGCGTACTCGCGCAACAGCCGCTGAAATTCCTCGACACTCATCTCTGCGTGTGCAATCATGATCGGCCTCCCTCACATAAGCGCCTGCGGAAATCGCGGACATTGAGGTTCGAGATTTCGGTGAATGATAGACGCAAAAGGCGTGCCTCGGGGAAGCCGCCGGGATGGCTTGTGCGGCGTGTGTCATAATATGTATCAGTACAGCATGTTAGGATTTACGCTTCGTTCGCGCGCAAGGGACGGGCGCGGCATCCGGGGCAGCGCATAAGTAACTTGCCGGGTTACACCGTGATGCCCCATGTCCCAGGCTCTGAGCGTCGGCGCGCTTGACTACCGGGAGATTCCGGGCATAATGCTGAAGAGCGAGGGAACTCGAACCATGACGAAGAACCAACCTGCGCGCAAGGCCGGACTGCGAAGCCGATCCTTCTGGGCGCTGATGGCCACGCAGTTCCTGGGCGCGCTGAACGACAACGCCTACAAGCTCGTCGTCGTGTTTCTGGTCCTCAAGAGCGTGCCGGGGGACGCCGCGGCGCAGGTGCCGTACCTCAGCGCGGTGGGGGCGGTGTTCGTGCTGCCGTACCTGCTTTTTTCCACCGCGGCGGGCTGTCTGGCCGACCGGTTCAGCAAACGAAGTGTGCTCGTCCTGGGGAAGGTGGGCGAGATCATCATCATGGGCCTGGCGGTGAAGGCGCTGGGGAACGGCAGCCTGTGGATGTGCCTGGGGGTGCTGTTCCTGATGGGCGCGCAGAGCGCGTTTTTCAGCCCTGCGAAGTACGGCATCCTGCCCGAACTGCTCGAGGACGAGGACCTGAGCCAGGGCAACGGCATCACGGAGATGCTCACGTGCATCGCCATCATCGCGGGGACGGTGGCCGGGGGGCTGATGTTCCACGCCTTCTCGGACGCGCTCTGGAAGGCGGGCTTGGCGCTCACGGGGATCGCGGCCGCGGGAACGTCGGCGTCGCTGTTCATCGAACGGGTGCCCGCGGCGGCGGGCTTTCGGCCGATACGGTTGAATTTCATCGGCGAGGTGTGGGCGAATGTGGGCGCCATCCGAAAGGACCGGCCGCTGTTCCTGTGCATCCTGGGGTTGAGCTTCTTCTGGTTCATCGGGGCGGTGTTCCAGTTGAATTTTCCGGTGTACGGCGACCGGCTGCTGAAGCTGGAAAGCCCCGGAATCTCCGGGCTGCTGGCCCTGACGGCGATCGGCATCGGGGCGGGGTCGTTTCTGGCGGGGCGGTTGAGCGGGAAGAAGGTGGAGTTCGGGCTGGTGCCCATCGGGGCGGCCACGATGGCGCTGTTCAGCCTGGACCTCAGCTTTGCGGCCGGATCGGCGGTCCGGGCGGGGGTGGACGTTTTCGTCATGGGGATGGGGTCGGGTTTTTATTTCGTGCCCCTGTCGGCGTTCATCCAGCAGCGGGCGCCGGCCGACAAGAAGGGGCTGGTTCTGGCGGCGAACAATTTCCTGGCGTTTTCGGGGGTGCTGATCGCGTCGGGGGCGTACCTGGCCGCGGGGCGGGCGGCCGGCCTGGACCCGGCGCAGGTCTTCGCGGCGTTCGCGGCGATGGTGGTGATCGTGACGGCGTACCTTTTCGCGCTGCTGCCGGATTTCTTGCTGCGGCTGTGCCTGTGGTCATTCACCCATTCGCTGTATCGCCTGCGCGTGGTGGAGCCGGAGCGCGTGCCGCGCGAGGGGGGCGCGCTGCTGGTGTGCAATCACGTCAGTTACATGGATTCGCTGCTGGTGATGGCCAGCCTGCAGCGGTTCGTGCGGTTCATCATGTTCCGGCGGTTCTACGAGCGCCCCCTTCTGCGGTGGGGATGCCGGGTCCTGCGGGTCGTTCCCATCAGCGAGACGGACGACTTGCGGGAGATGGTGAGGTCGCTGCGGGAGGCGTCGCAGGCGATCAAGGACGGGGATCTGGTGTGCATTTTCGCCGAGGGGTCCATCACGCGCACGGGGCACATGCAGCGGTTCCAGCGCGGGTTCGAGCGGATCATGAAGGGCGTGGACGCGCCCATCATCCCCGTCTGCATTGACCGGATGTGGGGGAGCGTTTTCAGCTTTGAGGGCGGCCGGGCCATCTGGAAGTGGCCCGGCATCGGCGGGAGCCGGGTGACGGTCGCTTTTGGGGAGGCGATGCCGGGGACGGCCAAGGCCCACGAGGTGCGGCAGGCCGTGGGCGAACTGGCCGCCGAGACGTTCCGGCTGCGCAAGGCCGACCAGGTGCTGCTCGACCAGGCCTTCATCGCATCGGCGCGGTCGCGTTTTTTCCGGCTGGCCATGGCCGACTCCGCCGGCAACACGCTGAGCTACGGTAAGGCGCTGGCCAAGGCGCTGGCGCTGGCCGATGTTTTCCGGCGCGAGTTGCGGCAGGAGGACATGATCGGCGTGGCGCTGCCGGCCTCGATAGCGGGGGCGCTCATAAACGCGGCGCTTCTCCTGGCCGGGAAGGTGCCGGTGAATCTGAACTTCACGACGGGCGCCGAGGCGTTCAGGAGCGCCATGACGCAGTGCCGCATGAACACCGTGCTCACGAGCCGAGCGTTTGTCGAGAAGGTGAAGCTGCCGGCGGAACCGCCGCGGACGATGTACGCCGAAGACCTGGCGGGCAGGATAACGGCGGGCGGACGCCTCGCGGCGTTGTTGAAGGCGGGGTTGGCGCCGAAGTTCCTGTTGAGGCTCCTCTACCGCGTGGGGAGGCGGACGGTGGACGATGCGGCCACGGTCATCTTTTCGAGCGGCTCGACCGGAGAACCCAAAGGGGTCAAGCTGTCGCACTCGAACATCATGAGCAACATCGAGGGCCTGGCGCAGGTTTTCGGCGTGGATGAGCGCGACAGCATCTGCGGGGTCCTGCCCTTCTTCCATTCCTTCGGCTTCACGGGGACGCTGTGGTATCCGGCGGTGAAGCGCGTGCCGGTGGCGTACCATCCGAACCCGCTCGACGGGCGGGCCGTGGGGGCGGTGGTGCGGGAATTCGGCTCGACGGCGCTTCTGGCGACGCCGACGTTTCTGCGCATTTACCTGCGGGCGGTCCTCCAGAATGATTTCGGGAGCCTGAAGCACGTGGTCGTGGGGGCGGAGAAACTGCGAGAGGAACTGGCGGAGGAGTTCCAGCGCAAGTTTGGGGTGCGACCGGTGGAAGGTTACGGCTGTACGGAGTGTTCGCCCGTCGTGTCGGTGAACGTGCCGGACTTCCGCGCGCGCGGCGTTGTGCAGTTGGGGACCAAGCCGGGGAGCATCGGCCAGCCGCTGCCGGGCATTGCGGTGCGGATCGTGGATCCCGAGACGCGCCGGCCGCGGCCCGTCGGCGCCGACGGGCTGTTGCTCGTGAAGGGCCTGAGCGTCATGCAGGGCTATCTTGGGAAGCCTGAACTGACCGCCGAGGTCCTCCAGGACGGCTGGTACAACACGGGCGACATTGCCCGGCTGGACGAGGACGGCTTCCTGACCATCACCGACCGGTTCAGCCGCTTCGCCAAGATCGGCGGGGAGATGGTCCCGCACATCAAGGTGGAGGACGCCATCGCGCAGGCGCTGGGCGAGGCGGGAGAGAGCGAGCAGCCGCTATTCGCCGTGACCAGCGTGCCCGACGAGAAGAAAGGCGAAAGGCTTGTGGTCGTCCATGCGAGATTGCCGATATCCGCGGGCGAAGTCTGCGAACGGCTGAGCCGCTCCGGCCTGCCGAACCTGTGGCTGCCGAGCCGCGAATCCTTCGTGGAGGTCGAACGGCTCCCCGTGCTGGGCACGGGCAAGCTGGACTTGCGGAAGCTGAAGGCCATCGCGACGGAGAAGGCGTGAAGGGCGGGCAAGGTTGTGGGCCGGGCAGATAAGGTGTATGATACGGGGCAAGAACCAGGGCGCCGCGGCGGGGGAGGCGCCCGCAGGGAAAGGCGAGAAGGCCGTGGCACAGGCGACGATACTGGTCGTGGACGACGAGGCGGACCTCGTCAACCTGCTGGAGCATCATCTGAAGCGGGAACACTACGCCGTCCACACGGCGAAGGACGGCGAGACGGCGTTGCGGCTGGCAAAAGAGGAGAAGCCGGACCTTATCCTGCTCGATCTGATGCTGCCCCGCGTTGACGGGCTGGAGGTCTGCCGGCGGATCAAGGCCGACGCCGCGACGGCCGACACGCGCATCATCATGCTGACGGCCAAAGGCGAGGAGGCCGACGTCGTGGCCGGGCTGGAGCTTGGGGCGGACGACTACGTGCCGAAGCCGTTCAGCCCGCGCGTGCTGCTGGCGCGCATCCGGGCGGTGCTGCGGCGGGCGCAGGGGCCGGCGGAGGCGGGCATCCTGCGGGCGGGGGACCTGACGATAGACCCGGCGCGGCATGAGGTGAAGGCGAACGGGGAGAGATGCGAACTGACGGCGACGGAGTTTAAACTTCTCCAACACATGGCCTCGCAGCCCGGCCGCGTTTTCACGCGCAACCGGCTGATAGACGCGGCCAGGGGCGATGACGTGGTCGTGGTGGACCGCACGGTGGACGTGCACATCGCTTCGCTGCGGAAGAAACTCGGCGCGTGCGGCGAACTCATAGAGACGGTCCGAGGGATCGGGTATCGTTTCCGGGAGCAGTAGATGCGGCGCAAGAACCTCCTGTGGAGGTTGTACTTCAGCTACGGACTGATCCTCCTTGCGTGCCTGGCGCTGGTGGGCGGCTACGCCGGATGGGAGCTTGCCCGGCACACGCGGAACCGGCTTCGCGCCGACCTGGAGGGGTGCGCCCGCCTCGCCGCGGCGGCGTATCTGCCGGTGCGGGGCGAAACGGCATCGGGGATCCGCGCCCTGGGCCGGGCCGCGCATATGCGAATCACGTTCATCGCCGGCGACGGACGCGTGGTGGCGGACTCCGAGGAGGATGCCTCGCGCATGGGCAACCACGGCGACCGGCCGGAGGTCAAAACGGCGTTGGGCGGCGAAGTCGGTTTTGCGGAGCGATACAGCCAGACGGTGAAGAGGGACATGCTCTACGTGGCCGTTCCGGCGCAGGGGCCGGACGGCGACTTGTACGTGGCGCGGATGGCCATTCCGACAGAAGACGTCCAGGCCCGGCTCCGGACGGTGTATGTCATTCTCGGTCTTGGAGGCGCGACAGCGGCCATCCTGGCGCTGGGGTTGGGCTACCTTGTCGCGCGCCGGATCATGCGCCCCCTGCGCGAGATGGAGCGGCAGGCGCGCCGCGCGGCCGGGGGGGACCTCAAGGTGGAGTTTACGAGCAAAAGCCCCGACGAGATCGGGCAATTGGCCGACGCCATGAACTCCCTGGTGCGGCAGCTTGACGAGCAGATACGGAGCCTGGTCCAGCAGAAGAACGAGCGGGAAGCCATCCTGAGCAGCATGGTCGAAGGCGTGATCGCCGTGGACGCCGACGAGCGGCTGTTGATGGCCAACCAGGCGGCGCGGGAGATGTTGAACCTGCCCGCCGAGGGCGGGGTGGGCCGTCCCATCCTGGAGGCCGTGCGCAACATCAAGCTGCAAAAACTCCTGCGGGAGGTGCTCAGCGCCGACGCGGCGCGGGAGGCCGAGGTGGAGCTTTCGCCGCAGAAGCGGGTGATCAAGGTCACGGGGGCGCCGCTGCGCGGGGAGGCGGGCCGGGAGATCGGGTGCATGGCGGTCCTCAACGACATCACGCGCATGCGCGCGCTGGAACGGGTGCGAAGCGATTTCGTGGCCAACGTCTCGCATGAACTCAAGACGCCCATCACGACCGTGAAGGGCTACATCGAGACGCTGCGCGAAGGGGCGGTCAGGGATGCCGAAGAAGTCCGGAATTTTCTGGACATCATCGCGCGGCACGCCGACCGGCTCAACGCCATCGTGGACGACCTGTTGAGCCTGTCGCGGGTCGAGTCGGACGCGCACTCGATCGTCATGGGACCGCTGGACTTGCGCCACGTCGTGGCCCGCAGCCTCGACAGCGTGCGCGGCAAGGCCGCGGTGAAGAAGATACGCATCGTCCCGCCGGAGATGCCCGAAGCGATGCCGGTTCTCGGAAACGCCAACCTTCTGGAGCAGGCCCTCGGAAACATCCTCGACAATGCCGTCAAATTCAGCCCGGACAACACCACGGTGACGGTCTTGCTCTCGAAGAAGGACGGCTGGGGCGTGCTGGCGGTCGGCGACGAGGGGATCGGGATTCAGGAGCGCGACCTGCCGCGAATCTTCGAGCGCTTCTACCGCGTGGACAAGGCGCGCTCGCGCGAGCTGGGCGGGACGGGGCTGGGGCTGGCCATCGTCAAGCACATTGTCCGGGCGCACGGGGGGGAGGTCGCGGCCAAGAGCGTCGCGGGGAAAGGCTCTGTGTTCACCATGCGGGTTCCGCTGCAAACGACCGCCTGACGGGGGTTGGGGACTCTCCATCCGCCTTCTTAACTGGAAATTCACACTTCGCACATAAAGCCTTTACACGGTCTCGGTATAGTGTTCACGTCCGACGTCCGATAGGCGGGCGCCGGGGTGAGGACGTTGATCGGAGGACAAGGACATGCGAAGGGCGAACGCGGCGCTTATGGCGCTGATACTGATGTTTGCGGCATCGGGCCGGAGCGCGACAGGCCAGCCGGCATCGGACGACGTCCACAAGAAGCTGGACGCGCTGACGAAACGTCTCGAGCAGCAGGAGAAACTGCTTGAGGCGCAGGGGCAGAAGATCAAGCAGCAGGACGAGAAGATCAGGCAACAGGAAGAGACCATTCACGAGCTGCAGAAAGGCCCGGGCGAAAGCCGCCTGACGGCCAAGCAGGAAAAGCAGGTGGAGCAGATCATGGAACAGTACTTGGGCAAGGAGGAGACGCGGATCAGCCTGGGGCTGAACCAGGTGACGGCGGGTTACCGCAACGGCTTCTTCCTGGCCACGCGCGACGGAGCGAACGAAGTCCGGTTCACCGGCTACGTCCAGTTGGACGGGCGGTTCCCGATGGACACCCCCACGCCGGACACGTTCCTCCTGCGCCGCGTGCGGCCCACGATTGACGGCACCGTGGCGAAGCATTATCACTTCAAGTTCCAGCCCGATTTCGGAGAAGGCAAGACGCGGCTGCTAGACGCGTTCCTGGACCTGGGCTACTTCGAGGATCTCTCCACAACGCGGCTGGGCAAGTTCAAGGTTCCTCAGAACCTGGAGCAACTGGCCTCGTCGAGCAACCTTACCTTTGTGGAAAGGTCGCTGGTGGCCAACATCGTTCCGGACCGCGACGTGGGCGTGATGATGTACGGGAAGCCGTGGAAGGGAGCGGTCGAGTATTCCGTCGGGATGTGGAACGGCAATGACCGGGCGGAGTGGCTGGACAGGGGGAAAGACAGCGATGTGGACAACAACGAGGCGTTCGACTTCGGCGCGCGCCTGCAATTGCAGCCCCTCAAGAACACGAACAGTTTCTGGCTGAAGGGCTTGCAGGCGGCCGGCTGGTTCAACGCGGGCCAGGAGGAAGACGCCTACAAGCTCGGATCGGGCAAGAGCGTGTTGAGCTACAGGACCGGGCCGGGCACGGCCTTTTTCAAGACGTACAGCGGATCGAGCGCGGTTTACGCGGTCCGCCAGGACGGGTTGCGAACGCGCGTGGGCTACGACGCGGCATGGCTGGTGGGACCGGTGAAGGTGACGCACGACTTTGTGGTGACGAACACGCAACTGGCGCGGCAGGACGTTGCCGAGGGGCCGTTCATCCGCCGGAATATACCCACAACCGCCTGGCAGATCGGGGCCTCGTGGGTGGTGACGGGCGAGGAGGCCTCCCACAAGGACATCCAGCCCCGGAATCCCTTTGATCCGCGCAAGAACGCCTGGGGCGCGTTTGAGCTGGCGGCGCGATTTTCGCGGCTGGAGGTGGGCCACGAGGCGTTCGACGGGCCCGTGAACCTGAGCCGCGAGGGGTTTGCGGCCGCCGGCGGCGCAAGCGGCGCGAGCGACGTCACGCTGGGCGTGAACTGGTATCTCAACAACAACGTCAAGCTGACGCTGAACTGGGTCCACACGAGCTTCGACGACGACATCGAGGTGGGTTCGACGTCCGGCACGGGCAGGACGCGCACGAACGTTCGGGAGGAAGACGCCGTCATGGTTCGCGGCCAGTTGAGGTGGTAGGCGGACCGTTCGGCAAGGTTTTTGAGGGATAAACCGTCGTGTACAGGTTGACGGCGATGCAAAGGCAAGGTATTGTGCGAGCGGCGCGGTGTGTCGCGGCGGTCTTGTTGGTCATGGCGGTGTTGGGATGCGGGCGGCGTGAGAACGGCCCCACGCTCACCCTGGCCGGATCCACGTCCGTGCAGCCGTTCGTCGAGAAGTTGGCCGATGAATTCATGGCGGCGCATCCGGACATCCTGATCAACGTGCAGGGCGGCGGGTCCACGGCGGGCGTGCAATCCATAAGGGAGGGCATCGCGGACATCGGGATGTGCTCGAGGTCTTTGAAGAAGGACGAACAGGACCTGACGGCGACGGTCATCGCGCGGGACGGGCTGGCCGTCATCGTGCATCCGAGCAACTCGGTGGAATCGCTGACCGTGGAACAGGTTCGCGACCTTTTCGCGGGGCAGGTGCGGAGCTGGCGCGAGGCGGGAGGGCCGGACAAGGTGGTGCGGCTGATAACGCGCGAGGAAGGGTCGGGGACGCGGGCGGCTTTTCAGGAACTCATTATGAAAGAGGTCGAGATATCCGACGCGGCGCTGGTGGGGGACTCCAACGGCGCGGTGCGCGAGGTGGTGGTCGGCGACCCGAATATCGTCGGCTACATCTCCCTGGGACTGGTGGACAATCGGGTCAAGGCGGTGAAGGTGGATGGTGTGTCGCCGTCAGAGGAGAACATTCTGGGCGGGCAGTACAAGCTGGTGCGGCCTTTTCTGTTCCTCACCAAGGGGGCGGCGCGCGATCTTGCCGGGCAGTTCATGCAGTACGTGCTCAGCCGCGAGGGGCAGGAGCACCTGGTGCGCGAGGGCCTCGTCTCCGTGAGACAGAGGGCGGTTGTCCCATGAGTTTCAGCGAGCGATTCATCAAACTGATCCTGTTCCTGACGGCGTTGTCGGCGGTGTCGGGGTTGGCCCTCATCACGTTCTTCGTTCTCAAAGAGGGGCTGCCCTTCATGGCGAAGGTCGGGCTGTGGGAGTTCATCACGCAGTCGCGCTGGGCGCCGACGCGCGGCCACTTCGGCATCTTCCCCATGATCGTCGGGTCCATCGTGGTGACCGTGCTGGCCATGGTGATCGCCGTGCCTTTCGGGCTGGCCTGCGCTATATTCCTGTCGGAATTCTGCCCGCGGCGGGTCGCTTTCGTCATCAAGCCGGTGGTGGAGATACTGGTGGGGATTCCGTCGGTGGTCTACGGGTTCATGGGGGTGCTGATCCTGGTGCCGTTGATTCGGGACCATCTCGGCGGGCCGGGGATGAGCGTGCTGGCCTGCGCCATCATCCTGGCGATCATGATCCTGCCGATTCTGATCGGCATCTCGGTGGACGCTTTGCAGGCGGTGCCGCGGTCGTATCGCGAGGCGTCCATCTCCATGGGGGCGACGACGTGGCAGACGACGCGCCACGTCGTGCTGAAGGCGGGCCGCTCGGGGATCGTCGCGGCCCTCATCCTGGCCATGGCCGGCGCCATCGGGGAGACGATGGCCGTGCTCATGGTGGCCGGCAACGCGCCGCGCGTGCCGCTGTCGCTGCTGGACCCCGTGCGCACGTTGACCACCAGCATCGCGCTGGAGATGGGGTACGCGACGGGCGATCATCGTCAGGCGTTGTTTGCGACGGGCGTTGTGCTGTTCGTGATCATCATGATCCTGAACTCCGTGACGAGCGTAGTCATGCGGCGGGGAGCGTCCTGATGCGCCTGGCGCCGGCGACAATCCAGAAGATCGTGACCGCGCTGCTTTGGCTGGTGGCCGCCTGCACGGTGGGGATCCTTGTTTTCATCGTGTGGTTCATATTGGAGCGGGGGATACCGGTCATCACGTGGGAGTTTCTCACGGGGTCGCCTCGCGACATGGGGCGCGAGGGCGGCATCCTGCCGATCATTGTAGGCACGGTGTACGTCACGCTGGTGTCGGTGCTGATTGCGGGGCCGTTGGGCGTGGGCACGGCCGTCTACCTGGCCGAGTACACGCGCGAAGGGCGGCTCACGCGGGTGATCCGGTTCGGGGCGGACTGCCTGGCGGGCATCCCGTCCATCATCTACGGGCTGTTCGGCTTCGTGTTCTTTGTGATTTACCTAGAATTGGGATGGTCCATCATTTCCGGCGGGCTGACGCTGGCGTTGATGATCCTTCCCACGGTCATTCGAACCAGCGAAGAGGCGATCCGCGCCGTACCCGAGAATCTGCGCGAGGTGGCGTACGGCCTGGGCAGCACGAAGTCGCAGATGGTGACGACGGTGGTGCTGCCGGGGGCGCTGCCGGGGATCGTCACGGGGCTGGTGCTGGGCCTGGGGCGCAGCATCAGCGAGACGGCGACCGTCATGCTGACGGCCGGCGCGTCGCTGCGGTTCCCGATGTCGCCGTTCGATTCGGCGCGCACCATGGCGTACCACTTTTACATCCTGGTGCGCGAGGGCATCTCGGCGGACAAGGCCTACGGCACGGCGGCGATTCTGATCCTCGTGATCTTGGTGATCAACTTCATTGCTTATGCTTTGATGCATCGGTTGAAGGCGAAAACGAAATGACTTCCATGTCGGCGGACAAGATGGCGGCCGTGAGCTTCTGGTATTTTTTCGACGGCAGTCCGGTGCTGAAGAACATTGCGCTGGCCGTGCGGCGAAATGAGATCCTGAGCATCATCGGGCCGGCGCGCAGCGGCAAGACCACGTTCCTTCGCTCGCTGAACCGTCTGACCGACCTCTATGTTAACGGAAGGCCGCAGGGGACCATCCTGCTGGAGGGGGAGGACATCTATGGGGCCGACGTGGACGTGCCGACCCTGCGGCGGCGGGTGGGAATGGTGTACGCCACGCCGATCCCGCTGCCGATGACGATCTTCGACAACCTGGCCTACGGGCCGCGGCGCAAGGGCATTCGGGGCCGGGCGCAGCTCGAGGAACTGGCCGAACGCAGCCTGAAGGCGGCGTACCTTTGGAACGAGGTGAAGGACCGGCTGACGTCGTCGGCCCTGAGGCTGTCGGGCGGCCAGCAGCAGCGGTTGTGCCTGGCGCGGGCGCTGGCCCTGGAGCCGGAGGTGTTGCTGTTGGACGAGCCGTGCTCCGGACTCGACCCCATCTCCACGGCCCAGATAGAGGACGCTCTGCGCGCGCTCAAGAAGCAGTACACCATCATTCTCGTGACCAACAACGTCAAGCAGGCCGCGCGGGCGTCGGATCGCACGGCGTTCTTCTTGATGGGCGAACTGATCGAGTTGGGAGAGACACGGACGTTCTTCACGAACCCGCAGGACAAGCGCACAAGCGATTACATCACGGGGAAGTTCGGGTAAGGCGGCGCGACGGAGTGCGCCGCTTACGGCGACGACAGCGAGGACGGGTAAGCGGACTGGACATGACGCCCAAGATCGAGACCAGGAACCTCAATCTCTACTACGGGAAATTTCACGCCCTCAAGGACGTGAATATGCGTGTGCGAGCCAAGGCCGTGACGGCCATCATCGGGCCGAGCGGCTGCGGGAAGTCCACGCTGGTCCGCGTATTCAACCGCATGAATGACGTGGTCGAAGGCGTCCGGAGCACGGGGGAGGTCTTCATTGACGGCGAGGACATTTTCGGTCCGGGTTGCGACGTCCTGAAACTCCGGCAGAAGGTCGGGATGGTGTTCCAGAGGCCCAATCCCTTCCCGCTGTCGGTTTACGAGAATGTGGCGTACGGCTTGAAGATTCACGGGACACGCGACCGCGCCTGGCTGGAGGCGAGGGTCGAGAACGCGCTTCGATCCACGCTCTTGTGGGAGGAACTGAAGGACAGGCTCAATACGGTGGCGACGCGCCTGTCCGCCGAACAGCAGCAGCGCCTGTGCATTTCGCGGCTTCTGGCCATGGCGCCGGAAGTCCTGCTGATGGACGAGCCGTGCTCGGCGCTGGATCCGGGGGCCACGCAGCGGATCGAGGAATTGACGCAGGAATTGAAGAAACACTATACTATAGTCATCGTCACGCACAACATGCAGCAAGCGGCCCGGATCTCGGAGGACACGGGCTTCATGCTGCTCGGAGAACTGATAGAGTTCGGTCCGACGCCGAAAATCTTCACCAATCCGTCCGACAAGCGCACGGAGGATTATGTCACCGGGCGGTACGGCTAGGCGCGAGCGGCGCGGGGAATTGTGGAGGCGCACGAATGGAACGGCAATTCGACAAGGAACTGGCCCAGTTGAAGGCGTTGCTGGTGCGCATGGGCGTGCTGGCCGAGGAGATGATTGACGCGGCCGTGGACGGACTGGTCGAGCGCACGGAGAAACATTTTCCCCTCGTGAGCGCCCACGAACAGGAGGTCAACCGCCTGCAGATGGAAGTGGACGACCAGGTGGTGACCTTGCTGGCCATCCGGCAACCGATGGCGACGGACCTGCGCTTCATCGTCGCGGCCTCGAAGATCAGCAGCGACCTGGAACGCATCGGCGACCAGGCCGTCAACATCAGCGAGAACACGCACTACCTCCTCCAGCATCCGGAGCTGAAGCCCCTCATTGACATCCCGAACATGGCCGAACAGGTCAAAGGCATGGTGCGCAACAGCATTGACAGCTTCGTCAAGCTGGACGTGTTGCTGGCGCAGGCGGTCATCATGAACGACGACAAGGTGGACGCCTACAAGGAGCAGATCTTCCGCGAACTGCTGACCTACATGATGGCCGACGCCGCCGCCATCAAGCGCGCGCTCGCGCTGATCCTGATCGCGCGCAACCTGGAGCGCATCGGCGACCACGCCACGAACATCGCCGAGGACGTGATCTACGTCGTTCAAGGGCGCGACGTCAGACACCCCGACAAGAAGAAGGACGAGCTTGCCTCCGAGAAGTTGCATTGACATGGACGGACGCCGCACGGACGCCCGGGCGCGTAAGCCGGTCATTCGGAAAGCAGCCGTCGGCCGAGGTTCCGATAGTTCGGGTTCTGCGCGCCTGCGCATAGGCACCGTGCCCTACATGAACGCCAAGCCTCTCGTGTACGGTCTGGCCGAGGCGTTTCCGGAGGCGCGGCTGGTGGAGAAGGTCCCGTCGCGCCTGACGCCCCTCTTGGCGCGGGGGAAGCTTGACCTGGCGTTGGTACCCGTGATGGGGTATCTGCAGATCCAGGGCGTCGAGATCGTGCCGGGTATATGCATCGGGTCGAGGGGGCCGGTCGAAAGCGTGATACTGTTCCATCGCGTGCCGATGGCCGAGCTGCGGCGGGTGCGCCTCGACGCCAGTTCCATGACATCGTCGGGGTTGCTGCGCATCCTGCTGGCCGATCGCTATCACCTCGCGCCGCAAGTCGTCGCGGCACCGCCTGTTTCGGACCTGGAGGGCGTCGAGGCCGACGGCGTGCTCCTGATCGGCGATCCCGCCATGACGGTGCGGGCGCGCGGCTGGTCGGCGCTGGACCTGGGCGCCGAATGGCAGGCCATGACGGGGCTGCCGCTCGTGTACGCCGTGTGGGCGGCGCGCAGGGGCGCGGCCACCCGCGAGGTGATCGCCCGGCTGAAGGCGCTCAAGGAAGAGGGGCTGGCGCGCATTGAGGAGATCGCGCGCGCCGAGGCCCCGCGGTTGGGGTTTCCGGTGGCGCGGTGCCGGAGGTACCTGCGCGAGCGCGTCTGTTACGATCTGGGTCCCGCGCAGATCGCGGGGCTGAAAGAATATCGCCGAAGGGCCGTGGTCCATGGACTCGCGGACAGCAAATCAAGGATCGCGATTGCGCGGGAATGACGTTCTCGCCAAGGCCGCCGAAGGGGCGCGGCTGAGCCGCGAAGAGGGGGTCGCGCTCATGGACGGCCGCGACCTGACCGCATTGGGCATGGCCGCGAACGCCCGCTGCGCCGGTCTGCATCCGGAGCCGTACCGCACGTACGTTGTTGACCGCAACATCAATTACTCCAACGTCTGCTCTTCCCGCTGCAAGTTCTGCGCCTTCTGGCGGGAGGACGGCGCGGCGGAGTCCTACGTCATCTCCGAAGAAGAACTTTTCCGGAAGATTAAAGAGACCCTCGACCAGGGCGGGACGCAAGTCCTCATGCAGGGGGGGCTGCATCCGGGTCTGGGAATCGAGCATTTTGAGAAGCTCTTCAGGGCCATCAAGTCGCGGTATCGCATCCACCTCCACGCGCTGTCGCCGCCGGAGATCGTGCACGTGTCGCGGCTCAACCGGCTGAGCGTCGAGGAGACGCTGCGCCGCCTGCAGGCCGCCGGGCTGGACACGATCCCCGGCGGCGGGGCGGAGATTCTGGTGGACCGCGTTCGCCGGCAGGTCTCGCCGGGGAAATGCACGGCGGCGGAGTGGTTGGACGTGATGCGCGCGGCCCATCGGCTGGGAATGCGCACCACCGCCACCATGATGTTCGGGCACGTGGAGAATCGCGAGGACCGGATCCAGCACATGCTCCGCATCCGCGAACTTCAGGACGAAACGGGCGGTTTTACGGCCTTCATTCCGTGGAGCTTCCAGCCGAAGAACACGCAGATCCCGCGCGAACCCGCCGGCGGATTCGAGTATCTGAAAACGCTGGCCATCTCGCGGTTGATGTTGGATAATATGAAAAACATTCAGGCCTCGTGGGTGACGCAGGGCGCCAAGATCGGGCAGTTGGCCCTGGCCTTCGGCGCGAACGACATGGGTTCGACCATGATCGAGGAGAACGTCGTGCGGGCGGCCGGCTGCGCGTTCCGGGTGTCGCGAGAGGAGATTTGCCGGCTGATACGCGACACGGGTTACGAACCGCGGCAGCGGGACTGTTATTACCGTCCCGTCGCTGGCGACAGCGCGAAATGAGGGAGCTTTTGCTCGGCGGCATGATCGTCTACATATAGATTGGGTGGTCGCAGTTCTCCGACTTAAAGGCGACAGGACTTTCGGTTATGGAATCGCATGATCTTGCGCTGATCAAGGATTTTCGTAGGCGGTTGCCTGTGGCGGTCGCAAAACGCCTGCGCGGAGTAAGAGTTTACGGCTCCCGTGCGCGAGGCCAGGCCGAACCGGATTCCGACCTCGATGTTTTGATATTGGTGGACCGGTGGGATGTTTTATTGGAGAAGCAGATCGAGGATGCGGCTTACGCGGCGATGTGGGATGATGATTTCCGCGTGATGTTGTCGCTAAAGGTCTTCGGGGAGGAGGAATTTCTCGATTGTGTTCGCCGAGGGTGGTCGTTCTTCTGCGCCGCGGAAAAGGAAGGGATTGCTCTCGGCAGAGTAAATGTCGCCTGATAGTATTATTGGCGGTTACAAACAGGCATAGGGTGAAAATCTCAATCTGAGGGGGAAATGAACACGAACAAATGGTTTGGATGGTGTCTGGCCGCTGGTCTGGTCTGCGCTCTTGGTTCCTGCGCGGGACCCAAGAAGACGCAGGAGGCGAAGGTCGTTGTCCCCGCCGATATCAGGTATGCCGACGACTTTTCGTCCTACCGTTTGGGCCATGACGCCTGGCCCACATGGGTTCCCGTGAGCGGGGAATGGCGAACCGGGCCGGGGCGGTACGAACAAAGGGAATGCCGGCACCCGGGGGCGCTGTGTTTCCTCAACGCGCCGGTCTTCGCGGACGTGGACTATTCGTTCCGGTTCAAGGTCAAGCCCGACGGCGTCGGCGTGAAGGCGGCGGGGATCGTCTTCCGCTCGCAGAACAGCGAATCGTTTTACTACGCCCACCTCGACAGCAAGAACAGCCAAGTCGTTCTTGTGAAGTCCGCCCCCGGCGGGAAATCCTGGATTGAGATCAAGCGCGCCACGGGAATCCCCATCAAGCCCGACGTCTGGCACACGGCGCGGGCGGTGTGCATCGGGCCGAAGATGCAGATCTTCCTCAACGGCAAGAGCGTCGTGCAGGGAGAGGACAGCGACTACGGCGCGGGCCGGATCGGCCTGCGCGCGGGGCAGGGCCGCATCTACTTCGCCAAGGTGCGGGCCTTCGGCACGCCGGGCTACCTTGAAAAGGAGTGGACGATCATGCCGGAGTCCATGGCAGACACCGAACTGAAGGCGCGTCGTCTCGAGAAGGCCAGACAGGTGATGGCGGTGACGGGCGGAGGCTTCTTTCCGGTGCTGCTGAAATTGAAAAACGGCGACCTGCTTGCCGTGGTGCGCGGCGGAGCGCCGCACGTGGGCGTGGGGGGCCGACTGGACGTCATCCGCTCGAAGGACGGCGGCAAGACGTGGACCAAGCCGAAGACGGCGGCGGACGAGATGCCGGACTCCCGCAATCCCGCCTTCGGACAGGCGCCCGACGGACGAGTCGTGCTGCTGTATTCCGTGACGGGACCCTACGTGAACGGCAAGTTCACGCGGGACGAGTCAAGCAAGTACACCGCCTGGGCGCGAACCTCGGAGGACAACGGCGAGACGTGGTCCGCGCCAAAGCAAATCCCCGTGGCGGAGTGGGAGTACGGCTCTCCTTACGGAAGGATCGTGTCGCTCAAGGACGGGACGATGCTGGCGAACATCTATGTGTGGAACGGCAAGGGCGCGCCCAGCGGCAGGAAGGCCGGCTACGCGAGCTGCGTGTACCGCTCCAGGGACGGCGGGCGGACGTGGGGGGACATGTCGGTCGTTTCCGAGGGCTTCAACGAGACCGGCCTGTGCGTGATGCCGGATGACCGGGGCATCGCCATGATGCGGAACGGCGGCGGGCTGTCTCAGACCGAATCCGCCGACGCGGGCCGCACATGGAGCGCGCCGATTACGGTCACGGGCAAGTCGCGTCATCCGGGAGACGTGATCCGCCTGGCCAGCGGTCGGCTCCTGCTCGTCTACGGTTTCCGCATCCTTCCCTATGGCGTGCAGGCCGTGCTGAGCGGCGACGGCGGCAAGACGTGGGATCACGACCGCCGCGCCATGGTCGAGTGGAACTCCATGAGCACCGACTGCGGGTACCCAAGCTCCGTCCAACTCGACGCCGGCGCGATCCTGACGATGCATTACGGCGTGCAGAACGCGAAGTATCCGAAGGTGCACGAATACGCGATGTGCACGTTCTACAAGGAGTCCGACCTGGGCGCCGCGAAATAGACGCGGCGAGGCGTCATTTCTTCTCCGGCGCGGGCGGGGCGGCGCTCGTCCAGATCGGCAGGCTGAATATCTTCACCGCCTGGGTCGGGCCGTCCCGTTCGAAGGACAGCGCGTTGCCGAGCAGGCGCACGGCGCTTTTTTGCTCTCCCTCGCGCAAGACCGCGAAGACATGCTTTAACTCGGTGTACTCCGTCTCGCCCTTCTTGTCATGGCGGAACCATCGCCAGAAATACCTGTCGGAAGAATCCCCCCCCGCGTTCTGAAAGCCCTGGAAGAACCAGAAGAACGGTCCCCAGTTGCGCTGGAAACCGGCGTCCTGCCGTATCCAGATGGGCGAGACGACCTGGGTGTAACGATTTCCCTGCCGGTCCTTGGTGGCGTGCATGAAGGGCCAGGCCTGCAGATAGGTCTCGGTGGACTTGTCCTTGTCCCACTTCTCCTCATACTGGTAGTAAAGGGGAAAGACGCGGGAGGACTTCTCGGTGGAGTCCGTGGTCTTGTTCTCGACGAACCACGTGATGGGCCACAGGTAATTGGTGGTCTTGCGCTGACCGTGTTGGCTGAAGATGTAGAAGGGCCAGAACTGATCGAGGCGGTCGTTCTCGCCGCGGCGCTCGCCGAGAAAAGGCCACGGATACCACTTCTCGGTGTACTTCTGCGGCTTGTTGATCTGCGTGTAGACGAAGGGCCAGGCCCCCTTTGTGGAGCCGGCGGGCGACTCCTCGCGGACGTAGAAGAGCGGCACGAGGGTCATGTCGTAAGTGCCGCCCTGGTCCAGCTTTACGTGCTGGCGGTTGTAGAAGGGCCAGAGGATGAACGTCTTGGAGTACTTGTCCTTCTTCTCGGAGTGGCCGTAGAAGGGCCAGAACTTGAAGCCGCCTCCGCCCTCGAACTTTGAATAGGAAAAGAACGGCCAGAGGACGTTGATGACGACGATCTCATCTTTTTTCTGGCGCGTGTAGACCGGCCACATGATGAAGAGGATTTCGTCGCGGCCGTAACGTTTCGTGATGCGCCCGTAGAAGGGGAAGACGGCGTTGTAGCTCTCGCCGGGCTTCTTGCGGCCGAACAAAAACGGAAGGAAGGTGAAGTCCTTTTCGAGGTGGCCGTCGGATTTTTTTTCCTCCGTGTAAAAATAGAAGGGAAAGAAGCGGCTGTTCTTGAGGCCGTCGTCGGTCACGGTGTGGCCGAACGGCCAGAGGAATTCCTCTTCGACATGCCCGCGGCCTTTCTCTTCGCGCTTGTTGTAGAAGGGCCGGAAGTAGAACTCCTTGGTTTTCGGGGTCTCGTGCCAGGCGAAGAAAGGCCAGAGGAACTCCCCGGTGGTCTCCTGCGTTTTCTTGTCCTTCGCGGAGAAGAACAGAGGCCAGAAGTCGAGTTGGGAGACATAGTCGTCGGCGCGCGCGGGGCCGCCGGGAAGGGCGAGAAGGAGGGCGAAGACAACGGCTCGAAGGTGGATGATTCGCATGGTTCCCCGCACTGTTCCTTGGATTCCCGCGTGCCTGCCTGAATCGCGTTAGGCGATAATCTGTGTGCCGATGCCCTTTTCCGTGAAGATTTCCAGAAGGAGCGAATGCGGGATGCGGCCGTCAATGATGTGCGCCTTGCGGACGCCCGCATGGAGGGCGTCGAGACAGCCCTTGACCTTGGGCAACATCCCGCCGTCCACGACGCCGCGATGAATCAACTGATGCACCTCGCTCTCGTGGAGGGTGGACACCAGCGTGCTCTCGTCTTTGGGGTTGGTCAGGATGCCGGGCGTGTCGGTCAGAAAGACGATCTTTTCGGGCCGCAACTGCTGGGCGATAAAGGACGCGAGGCTGTCGGCCTGAAGATTCAGCCGATTGCCGTCCGAATCCGCGCCGATGGGGGCGATCACGGGCACGATGCCGGCGAGGATCATGTCGAGGAGCAGTCCGCAGTCTATGCTGATCGGTTCGCCCACGAAGCCCAGGTCAATCTCCTCCGCTTCGCCCTTTTCGTTGGCGATGGTCATCAGTTTTTTTCGGGCGCGAAGGGTCTTGCGGTCTTCGTTGATGATGCCTTTGGCGCGGCCGCCCTGGTCAACGATCTTCTTGACGATGTCGGTGTTGATGACGTTGCCCAGGACGTCGGCGGCGATCTTGACCGTCTCGGCGTCGGTGACGCGGTGGCCCTTGATGAACTTGGGGGTCAGGCCGCGGCGTTTCATCTCGACGCTGATGGCCGGTCCGCCGCCGTGCACGAGGATGGGGCGCATGCCGACGATCTCCATGAAGACGACGTCCTGCATGACGGTCTTCAGGGACTCTTCGTTGTCCATCGCGCTGCCGCCGAGCTTCACGACGACCTCCTTGTCGTGGAAGCTCTGGATGTAGGGCAGCGCCTCGATCAAGACGTTGGCCTTTTGTATTGCCTGCTGCATTTTGGTCCTCATCAAGACGCGTTCTTCAGGGCCGATTATAGCACGACTAATCGTTGAGCAGAACGTGGAACTTGAGCTTCCATTGAACCTGCTCGCGCTCGGCGATGAGCTGCATGGCCTCGGCCTCGAGGTGGAAGGGGATCGCCTGCCCCGACTGTGTGACCTCGCGGACCTTCGCGCAGAGGGGGCCGAGTTTGGAGTCAATGGCCGCGATCTGCTTCGCAAAGTCCTCCGTGCCCTTGGCCGACTTGACGGCGGCGTCGGTCTCGGCCTTTTTCGCAGCAAAGTCGAAGGCGGCCAGCGTCCGATTCACGAAAGACATTACTCGCAGTTCCTCGCGGAACGCCTCTGCCTTGCCTTTCACGTGGGCGAGGACGTCCTTGTTCGACTTGCCTTTGAAGTCCCAGAAAATCAGACGAATATTGCGGACCTGCGGGTGAACGACAAAGTCGCCGGGGACGGCGTAATCGCCGACCGTGATCCGGCCCGACGCGATCTGCTCGGGCAGGAACAGCAGGCCGCAGGGACCTGCGCCCCGCCCGGCGGCGAAATCGAAAACGGTGTCGTAAAACACCAGCGCCCAGTCCTTCTGGGGATCGAGGCTGAACTTCGTCCCCTCCTCGACCTTCGACGCCGGCGACTCCACGACCCGATGGCCCTTCTGCTTGTGCCAGGACGTGAAGAAGCTGGGGTAACAACTTGTCCGCAAGGCGACGGAGCGAATCTCCGTCTTCGGTTCCAGGCCGATCTCGCAGAACAGCCTGTCGTCTGCCGGCAGGGCGAGGAAGCGGACGCGCACCGCGGCGTCCGGCCCGTCCCAGATGACATCGCAGGCGCCGCGTTCGCCGGTCTCGATGATGTGCACCCCTTTCAGTGGGTCGGCGCCGATGTCCCTGCCGTTGACGGAAATGGCCAGGAACCCTCCCCCGTACCAGTTTTCGCTGGTGGGCTGGGGCATTCCCAGGTAACCCTCGACAGGCGCGACGCTCTTGCCGTCAGCGGTCGCTCCCGTCAATACGGACAGGCCATAGGTGATCGCGCCGGTGTTGAGGGAGATCGTCCTGTTCTTTAGCGCCACGCCCGCCTGGCGCGGGTCCGTGCTGGAGCGCGGCTTCCAGTCGCTGTCGGAGAGGACCACTTCCTTCTGCTCGGCGAAGACGCCCAGCGGCATCAGCGCAAGGAGAGCGGAAAGGAGAATGGTTTTCATGCTGAGTCTCCTAATGGCCGCGAATCCGGCAGTTATCCAACTGCACGTTTTATATGAAATTCGGCGCGCAAAAACAAGTGGCAGGACGGGCTACGAGCGCGGGTTGAGGTCGCCGCCCAGCCGATACTCCTCTGTAGCATGTGTCCTGAGTTGAGTCGCCTTGTCGCGGTAGCGCACCGTGCAGGCATTTCCGAGAAGGGACAAGATACTCACCTCCGAAAGCCGTGCGGCCTTCCACTTCATTGCCACCTCGAACCCGCCGCGGGCGCGAAGCCCCGTGACCATTCCCTGCGGCCAGGCGGCGGGGAGGGCGGGCAGGAGGTGAATCTCGCCCTCGTGGCTTTGCAGGAGCATCTCTGCGATGCCGGCCGTGCCGCCGAAATTGCCGTCAATCTGGAAGGGCGGATGGGCGTCGAAGAGGTTGGGGTAGGTGTTGCCGGCCAGGGCCTCGACGAGCATCCTGTGGGCGTGGTCGCCGTCGAGCAGGCGGGCCCAGAGGCATATCTTCCAGGCCTTGCTCCAGCCGGTGCCGCCGTCGCCGCGAAAGAGGAGCGATTGTCTTGCGGCCTTGAACAGGTCGGGCGTCGCGCGCGGCGTGATCTGGCCGCCGGGATAAAGCCCCCACAGATGCGAGACGTGGCGGTGCGTATTCTTCGGGTCGTCCTTGTCCTCCAACCACTCCTGAAGCTGGCCGTGCCTGCCGATTTGATCCGGCGCGATCTGCGCGCGCATGTCGGAGAGCTTCGCCACGAAGTCCTGATCCGCTCCCAGGAGTTTCGCCGCCTCGATGGTGTTGGCGAACAGGTCCCGGATGATCTGATGGTCCATGGCCGGGCCGGCCGCCAGGCCGTTCTGCTCGGGGGAGTTCGATGGCGTACTGATGAGCCATCCGGTCTTCGGGTCTTTCACGAGGAAGTCCATGAAGAAGGCGGCGGCCTCCTTCATCACGGGGTAGGCGCGTTTCGAAAGGAACTCGGCGTCTCCGGTGAACAGATAGTGTTCCCACAGATGGCGGCAGAGCCAGGCGCCGCCCGTGACCCAGACGCCGTGGTTGGAATGATTGATGGGCGCTGTGCCGCGCCACAGGTCGGTGTTGTGGTGGAGCACCCATCCGCGGGCGGCGTAGTGGGCCTCGGCGGTCTTGCGTCCGGTGGCGGCGCAGTCGTCAATCAGGTCGAAGAGGGGCGCGTGGCATTCGGACAGGTTGGCGGCCTCGGCGGGCCAGTAGTTCATCTCGGTGTTGATGTTGGTGGTCCACTTGCTGTCCCACGGCGGCTGCATCTGATCGTTCCAGATGCCCTGAAGGTTGGCCGCTTGCGAGCCGGGGCGGCTGGCGGCGATCAGGAGGTAGCGGCCGAACTGGAAGTAAAGGGCCGTGAGCCAGGGATCGGCGCCCTGCGCCGCTTTTTTCAGCAGCGCGTCGGTCGGCTCGTCGGGAGGGTGGACGGAACCGAGGCTGAACGACACGCGGCCGAAAAGCCGCCGATGGTCCTCCACGTGGGCGGCCAGCAGCGTCTCGAAGTCCTTGTCGGCGGCCTTCATCGCCGCTTCGCAGCGGGCGGCGGGGTCGGCGCTGATATCGCGGAAATTCCTGAAGCTCGTCGCTGCGGCAAGGATCAGCGTGACGGCGTCGGCGTTCTCGACGGCGATGCCGTCCGGCCCTGTATGCCGGCGTCCGCCCTGGACGACGGCGCGCAGGCGCGCCTCGAAGCGGAGGCCGCCTTCTTCCACCTGTCCGAACAAGGCGAGCTGGTCCCCGACGGCGCGGGTTTGCGCCGAGGGATGCGGGCTGTCGAGGGTGGCGGTGAAACTCAACGCACCCGGCTCGCCGGCCGTCAAGCGCATCGCGATGACCTGGTCGGGATAGCTGGAGAAAACCCGTCGCTCGTGCGTTACGCCGCCGAGCCGATAGCGGGCCGTCGCGATCGCCGAGGCCAGGTCGAGATCGCGCACATAAAGCGTCGCCTTGTCGTGGCCCGCAAAACGAAGGCGCAGGTCGCCGAAGGGCTGGTAGGCCTTCTGACGAAGCGGGACGCTCATGAATTCGCGCATCGCCAATTCTTCGGCCTCGCGCTGTCTGCCCTCGGCGAGAAGGCGGCGTATGAGGGGCAGATGCTTCGAAGCGCCGGCGTGGTGGTACTCGTGGGGCGCGCCGGTCCAAAGCGTGTCGTCGTTGAACTGAAGGCGTTCCTCGGCCAGGCCGCCGAAGACCATGGCGCCCAGCCGGCCGTTGCCGATCGGGAGCGCCTCCACCCATTGCGTCGCCGGCTTCGTATACCAAAGTTTCACGACGCTTCTCCCTAGATTACAGGAAACAGACGCTGCAGTTCGGCGATTCGCTCCCGCGACATGGGCTTTGTCCCGCCGATGGGATGGCTGTTGATGAGGGCCTCCGCCGTGTACTCCAATACCTCCAGTTTGTCGAAGGCCGACAACACCGTGGCGCCGAGCACCAGCACGCCGTCGTTCTCAAAGAGCGCGACCGGCCGCTCGATGGAGACCTGCTCGGCCAGCGCGCGGCCGTCGCCGTACTGGATGCCGTAGGGGAGCCGGCGGACCTCGCGCAGCATGACGTAGCTTTCGGGGATGGTGTGAGTCGTCAAGGGGACGTCGCACACGCTGAAGGCCGTGGCGTTGACCGGGAAGGCGCTCACGACGGCGCCGACCTGAGGATGGCGGTCGTAGATGGCCATGTGATTCAGAACGGCGCGGCTCGGAGTCCTGCCCGACTCGCGCCGTCCGTCTCTTATCAAAACGAGAGCCGAAGGCTCGATGGCGTAGCGGTCCACGGCGAACGGCGTGATCAGGAAGGACCGTTCGTCCACGCGCGCGGAGAAGCTGCCGGTGGTGCTGGTGACAAGGCCCTGGTGATATCCGCGGACTACGAAGTCGCAGACGGCCTTGCGCAGTTCGCGCTCCTGATTGTCGCGCGGTCCCGGCTCGAACTCCGGCAGGCGAGGTTCCATGAGGTGGGCGGTCTCGATCTGCGAATCGCTCAGGCGGCGCACGCGCCCGATGGAACTGGCCTTGATGAACGTCTTGGCCGTGAACTCCAGCGTCTCGAACTCCTGAAAGGCCTCCTGGAGCGAGGGGGCGGCGGTGACGACGCCGTGATGCTCCAGCAGCACGCACTTGAACCCCTTGGCAAACGCGGCGGCGATGTTTTCGCCGAGCTGGCGCGTGCCGGGCGGCGCGTAGGGGGCGTAGCCCACGTCGCCGCAGACGCGGTACGCCTGGGGGAACAGGCGCGTGTCGGGCACCCGGCCACTGGCGCTGAACGCCACCAGCGCCACGGGGTGCGCGTGCACGATGGCGCGCAGGTCGGGGCGCGCCCTGTAGACGGCCTGGTGGAACGGGCATTCCGAAGACGGCTTGTGACGTCCCGCGATCCGCCCGTCGGCGCGGACGCACACGATGTCCTCGGCGCGCAGCGACCCCTTGTCCACTCCGCCCGGCGTGATCCACATGTCGCCGCTATCGTCGAGGATCGAGAGGTTGCCGCCCGACGTGGTCGTCATCTTGTAGCGGTAGATGCGTTCCATCGTCAGGACGATCTCGTCTCTCGGATGCATCAGCGAGTAGTTCATGCCGTGCGGCTCCCTTCTTTCGGTCCTGGACGGCGATCTTTGTCGGCCTAGCGCCAGATCGTCTCGGCGCGCGGCATAAGGTCCGCGTTGAGAAGCTGACACTGCGCCACCTGCCCGATGCGCGAACCGGTTATCTGCCACGTCACGCGCTTGTCGTGGGTTACCTCGAAGATGTGCGCGCCGTCCTTGTCGCCGGTGTCGCGGGCGTTCCAGTTGCACACGATCAGGTTGCCGTTCTCCAGCAACTGGACGCCGGCAAGGACGCCGACGGCGATGTCGGGGATATCGTCTTCGGTCAGTTCCCAGACGACCCTGTTGTCTTTGGCGTACTCGACGACCGAGCGGTCGGCGGTGATGAGCGTGTTCCCGTTCTCCAGGCGCAACGCGCAGACCGGCGAGGGCATGCGCGGGAATTCGCGGATCACTCTGCCGTCGCGGTCGTACTCGCGCACCGCGCCCTCGGCCATGAAGGGGACGAGATAAGTCCCTTCGGGCGTCTTCCGGCACATGCGGAACTGCGCGTGCGGGGTCTTTTCCGTCGTGGAAAGCTTCACCTCGTGGACGACCTCGCCTTTGGGATTCACCTCGATGAGCCGGCACTCGCCGACGATGCCGATCAAGACGTTTCCGTCGGGCAGCGGTTGGCAGGCCGGGATTTCGTTGGGCTTTTGCGTCTTGTACTCCCACACGATCTTCTTGCTCCGCGTGACCTCGCGCACGCCCTGGTAGTACGTCGTCAGGACGTTGCCGTTGGGCAGCATCCAGACGTCCTGCGGGTGGGGAACGGCATAATCCCAGACGATGTCGCCTTTTTCGTTGAGGATGGCGACGCGGTCGCCCTGGTGTTCGGAGATGAGGACGTTGTAGGGGCCGCAGGTGTTCTCGTGCCAGAAGTTGCGGCGCAGCGCGGGCCGCATCCCCTCGACGCCCAGGACGTTCCGGGGGTCTACGTCCAGCGTGGGCCACACCAGCCCGCCCTTTAATTGGGCGTCCTCGCGGATGTAGGAGCCGAGGCGCAGGGAGTTGCAGTCGAGCCAGACGATGATCTTGCGCCGATCTTCCGGCGCGACCGCCCGGCGATGTGTCTCGTTCATCAACGCCTGTCCGATTTTGGAGTTTCGGGCGCCGAACCGTCCGGGGATCGAGCGCGAGCCGCCGTGCACGCCGCTGTACGACGAGCACATGTTCTGCCACATCGCGCCCGAAAACCAGAACGAGTAGCCCTCCTTGAGTTTTTCATAGCTCATGTCGGCGGGGCCTTTTTTCTGCTCGGCATGGCACTTGACGCACTTGGCGTCGAAGATGGGTTTGATCTGTCGGTAGTAGCTGATCGGCTCGACCGGTCCGATTTCCGGCTCGATCTTCGACGGCGCGCGCTTCAGGGCCATCGGTTGGCGGGTGACGGAGGGGGCCTTCTGAGGGCCTTCATGGCAGCCCAGGCACGCGAGCTGTTCGCCGGGGTGCACGAAGGCGCACGAGCGCATGGACTGCACGGCCATGTGATTTTCGTCGAGGGCCTGGAAGATCAGTTCCTTGGCCACGGGGGCCTCGAAGTACGCGCTGCCGTCCTGCTCGACCGGCACGGTGCCGAGCGGGATGCGGGGGGTGTTTTCGCGCTCGTAGCCGATCATGGGTTCGCCCATGGCGTGGTTGGTCTTCAGGATGTTCTGCACGATCCGCAGCCGCTTGACGTCGGGCGGAAAGGGCAGGTCGGAGTCGTAGACGTTCATGAGGGCGATGGTCGCCGGCTCCGGCCGTCGGGTCTTGGGGGTGACGAGGAGCGGCCTGGGCCGGGGCCGAACCGGTATCGGGTCAATGACCCGCAGGCGCTCGTCCTGCGCGCAGGGCAGGAGGCGCAATTCGCACAGCATCTCCTTGTTCCCGTACCGGTCCGCCAGGGCCATGTTCTCCCAGACGTTGCACAGGTAGAAGTCCTCGCTGAGCGGCCAGGGCGTTCCGTACTTGTAGTGGCGGCGTCCGCTCATCTCGCTCTCGGCAAAGGCTTCGTCGGGCGTGATGCGGCGAACCTGCGACATGTGGCGGTCGTCACTGGTGTTGAGGTCGAGCAGGCACAGCGTTCCGTACACCTGGCCGTGGTGCGGCGCGGCGGTGAAGATGTGCTTGTTGGAGTTGGGGATGGCGCGGATGCCCATCTCGACCAGCGGGGCGCCGATGCGGCTGTCAATCTCGCGGCCGTTGACGACCTTCCACGGCGTGTGGTCCTCGAAGGTGTGATAGGGCAAGGGATAGTTGCCGTGCGGCGCGCGGGGGTCCGACCCGTCGGGGCCGCAGACCCAGAAGCGCGTGCCGAGACAGTTCTCGCGGTCGGTGTAGTCCCACCGCGTGTAGACGATCTGCCCCTCGTTGTTGACGCTGGGGTTCCATTCGCTCGTCTCGTAGTAGCTGAGCGGCACGATGTCGCTTCCGTCGTCCTTCATGGAGAAAAGCGTGTAATTGCGCACCTTGAGATAGGCGGCGAAGCAGCGGATGTAGCCGCCGCGCCGCTCCGAGATGAACGCGATGCGCCCGTCGGGCAGCCAGCAGGGGTCGAAGTCGTTGCAGTCGCCGTCGGTCAGTTGGGTCAGGTCCGAGCCGTCCACGTTCACCTTGAAAATGTGGAAGGAGGTCTTGCGCGAATACACCCACTTGTGTTCGCGGTTCTCGGTCCACGCAAAGACGATGGTGCGGGCGTCCCACGAAAGGTCGGGAGTGGCGAAGGCGCCGTAATCGAGCTTGCGGCCCTTGAAACGCCCGTTGTGCACGACGGAATCGCGGAGGACATTGACGATTTCGGGCCTGGTCTTGAAATTGCGGATCAAGTACAGACCGCCGCCGGGCAGGGCGTTGAAACCGAAGTATTGCGTCACGAAGTGGCCGCCCTGGTAATCGGCGGTGCGGGGGTTCGAGCGCACCGAGCCTTCGAACGTGCCGCGCGCGACAAAGAGGATCGTGTCGAAATCCAGCAGCGGGTTGGCGAGGGCCGTCTGCCGCCGCAGCGCGCATGCCGCCAGGTAGTACGCCTTATGCTGCGGCGAATCGGGCGGCGGCTTACTCGATTCGCACGCCGCCTTGAGTCTGTCGAGATCCCCGCGATTTGCGGAATCTGCAAGCTTGTCCATCAACGCCGCCGTCCGCCGCAGCACCGTGCCGGCGGGTCCGCCGTCGGACTCCCAGAGCAGGGCGTGGCGGTCGTAGACCTGCCGGTTCAGGGTCGGCGCATCCGGCCCGCCGCCGCGAGATTCGGGGTACTCTCTGCGCCCGTGCCACTGGAAATCGTAGCTCCATTCGCGCAGGACGCCGTCGCGAAGCCCGTCAACATCAATCGTCTTCAGGCCGAGTCGAATCGCAATGTCCCGCAATGCCTCGCGCAAGGGGGCAACGTCCTCGGCCGGCGGGAGCGGCTGGAACTCCGTAGGCATCCCGCCCGGGATCTTCCGCTTTGTCTGCAGGGCCGCCGGCGGGTGTTTCTTGAACTCGCCCTGCGCGGAATCATTGCCGTCGAAGTGCCAGAGGCCGAGGGTGTTCTCGTCGGAGACGAAGGGGTGAGGAGGCGCGTCTTTGATCTCCCGCACGCCGCGAGACAGCCGGACTTCGTCAATCCAGCCCGAGCACCTGAGGGTTCCTTCCGCCAACGCCCCGACCGAGAGCGCGCCGGGGACGCCCTTTTCCGGCGCGGGTGAGACATCGGCGCACGCCGCCTGCCGACCGTCCACGTACAGCCTCACGCGCGACGGCTCCATGCCCATGGCGACGTAGCGCCACCGGCCGTCCACGATATCGGTTTGTGTGCGAACGTGGTCGGGCTTGCGCCCGGGCAGATACGCGTGGAGGAAACCGTCTCGCGGGGTCGTGAACAGTTCCCAATGCGTGGGCGACCGCTTCGTCTCGTTGGCGATGATGATGTTGTAGTGCTGTTTGCTCTCGAGCCTAACCCAACACTCGACGGTCAGCGGCGGCCGGGCGAACGCCGGATTCGGCGCGACAACGAAACATTTTTCGTTGACGTTCAGCGCGCTCCCGAACTTCCCGTCCGCCGGCCAGGCTGCCGGTACAAGGCCTCCAAGACAGAGCGCCAGGGTCAGGAGACGCGCCATGCTCATTTCAATCCTCTGCGACTCTCTCGACATAAACGTAGTACGCGCCCTGCGGGTCCGCCGCCGGAGCGCCGGCGGGGGCGGGCGGGTCGAACCAGGCTTCCAGTTGCGTCACGCCGGTCTGGGACAGGCGCAAGGTGAAGACGACCTCGTCGGCGCCCTGGGCGACAGGCGCGACCTCCTCGCGGCCGAATATCTTCAGGCGCGCCCTGACCGGATGTATCGCGCGGCATTCCTTGATGGGTTGATACGGCGCGATGCTCGCGGCGTCCTCGGCGTCAATCGGCTCGTCAATCGGCAGGCCGAGTTCCCGCGGCCAGCGCCGAAGCGCAAAACGATACCGCCCGGGCCGCTCGACCTCCACCGTCCACACGCCGGTGCTTTTCTGCGCCATGGCGATCTGGGACTGGCTCCAGGCCACGTCGCCCATGACGTCCATGGCGTCGAGGCGCGTGGGGTTTTCCTCGTCGCTGCCGAGCGTGATGGGGCAGTACTCCTCGAAGCGCGGGGAGACCTCGGCCCACCATTTTTCGTGGGCTTCGCGTAGCCGCGCGACGACGTCGGGGTGGTCGGCCGCGATGTCGCGGCGCTGTTCGGGGTCGGCCTTGATGTCATACAACTCGCGGCCGCCGACCAGGCGCCATTGTCGCGTTATGACGGCGTTCGTCCACTTTTCAGGGGCGAGGGTGCTTTGGCGGTACTGGACGAACTCGACCCGGTCGCCGGGCAGTTCGGCGCACTGGCCGCGCAGCAGGGGCGCCAGACTCACGCCGTCGCAGGCGACGCCTTTGGGCGCTTCCAAGCCGCACAGGTCAATGAATGTGGGGAGGACGTCCAGGTGCATGGCCATTTCCCGGATGTCGCACCCGCCGGACAGGTCGCCCTGGGGCCAGCGCATGAAAAAGGGCACGCGGTGTCCGCCGTCGTAGTACGACCCCTTCAAGCCGCGCATGCCGGCGTTGTAGCCGCGCGTAACGAACTGCTGCTTGTCCAGGTGCGCGCCGCCGGTGCCGCCGTTGTCGGTCATGAAGATGAGGATCGTCTGGTCTTCGATCTTCAGTTCGCGGAGCTTGGCGACGAGTTTGCCGAAGTTTTCGTCAATGTTGGTGATCATGCCGTAGAAGCGCGCGCTCGTGACGTTGGGGTTCCCTTCGTAGGGGCGGCAGTACTTATCGGGCACGAGCCAGGGGCTGTGCGGCGCGTTCGTGGCGATGTAGGCGAAAAACGGCGCGTCTTTGGAGTCCTCGATGAAGCGCATGGCCTCCTCAAACCAGACGTCGGTGCAGTAGCCTTCGTGCGCGCGGGGGTCGCCGTTGTGGAAGTAGGTGTCGTCGAAGTAGTTGTTGCCCCAGAAGTCGGGCGTCTGGCCTACGCCGCCGCCCTTGTGGGCGACGACGGACTGGAATCCGCGATCGAAGGGGCGGTAGGGGTAGTTGTCGCCGAGGTGCCACTTGCCGAACATGCCGGTGCGGTAGCCGCCGGCGGCGAAGACGTTGGCGAGGGTGGTCTCGTCCCTGCGCAGGATCGAGCGCCCCCAGCACGTGGCCCACGCGCCGTTGCGCAGCGGACGGCGGCCGGTCATGAGCGAGCCGCGCGTCGGCGTGCACAAGGGCGAGACGTGAAAGTCCGTGAAGCGCACGGCGTCGGCGTGGAAGCGGTCAATGTTGGGTGTCTGTATCCAGGGGTTTCCGGTGCAGCCCAAGTCGCCGTAGCCTTGATCGTCGGTCAGAACCAGAATGACGTTTGGTTTGGTCATGCGAATTTCTCCGTTACCTCGGCGGCGATGCGCGCCCACTCCCAGAGGCGGTGCGGCGCATAGCGCACAGTGCTGATGTCCTTCATGTGTATCTCGACGACGGAGTTGCGCGCCTTGTGAAGTTTTTCTTCCATGTCCTTTCGGACGTAATCGGGGTCCCACGCGTCGGCGGCGAAGACGGCGGGATTGGGCTTCCAGGCGAAGATGAGGTCGCGGCCGACGTTCTCGACGGCCTTGTCGAAGTCCACCCAGGGACTCATGGAAATCTTGCGCAGGCGCGGGATGTTGCGGCGGATGACGTCCACTTTGTGGTGGAGCGGCTCGCAGCAACCGTAGTAGTTCTTCCCGAACCGCGAGAACCATCGCGCCTCGTGCTTCAACGCAAACTCCTCGTGCATGCGGGGCGACACCTCCGAGAAGATTTGCGCGGCGCCGACGCCCCAAATCTCCATGGGCGGCCGCGCCAGCAGGCCCTGGCGCTCGTACTGATCCAGCCGGTGCAGCCAGGCCGTGACCAGGCGGTCCACGAGCGCATGGACGTAGGCGGGCCGCTCGGCCATGTCCAGCAGAATCTCCTGCACGCCCGTCCACCGCACGATGTCGTCCCAGGGCGCGAACCAGAAACCTCCGTGGCCGGACTTCCGCACCGCAAGGACGCCGTCGAATAGCCAGGAGCGTTTCTCGAACTCCTCTTCGGTTCGCGCGGCGTCGTGCGACACCTCCGGCAGGCGGATCTTCGCGATGTCGGCTTCGTCCTTGATCTGAATGTGGAAATGCCGCGAGACCACGTCGTTCTTGTCGTCGGTCCGGGCGATGTCCACCTTCTCCGTGATGCCGAAGCCGGTGTCGCGGACGCAGAGGGGCTGGGTTGACACGGCGCCGACCGTCATGTCGCCCGGCATGTGTTTCCAGCAATAGAGGGTGCGGCGGAGGCTTTGCTCGATGTTCCGGCAGAAGGGGTCCTGGGTCTTGAGCGCAAGCTCGCCGTCCACGTCCATCTCGTGCCAGGGGATCTGGTAGATGAGGACGGTGGGCTTGGCCCGTTCGCCGTTGTTGATCTTCGCGGCGTTCTGCGCGCGCTGCTTGTGGATCGGCAGGGAGGCGATCTCGGCGATCCGCCCGCCCAGCTCGCGCAGGATGCGTCGGTCGTCCGGCGATATGTTCAAGGCCCGTTTCTCCTCAACGGTTGAAGTCGAGCACAAGCGTGCGCGTGTCTTTCCGAATCGTCACGACTCCGCTGTCGAAGGCGCTCTCGACGAAAGGACTATCGTAGACTTTCTGCGGCGCATAGTCCACCGGCTTGCCGTCCACGCGCGGCGGCCGGGCGTAGTCGGCGAAGAGGGTGAGCGTGGTCTTGTGGAGTTGGCTGGTGTAGTCCAGGCGCTTCTTCTCCCGTTTCAGCGGATTCGAGAGGATCGCCGACTGGAAGGCCTCGAAGTCCTTGCAGTCGGACCTGCGCGCGACCTCGATGATCACGGGCGAGAATTCGTCCTCGCACACGAGCCACATGCCCAGGTCGTAAGGCCCCTTGCCTTCGCGGTGCTGTTCAACGGAGTCCGGCTTCCACTGCGCGCCGGCCTGAACCACGCGCACGGCCGCGTACGCCCTCGGCGCTGCGGCAAAAATCCATCCGCCCTTTTCCGTCCGTTCCAGGGAATTGTCGAACCACACCATCTGGCCTTTGGCGTTGGTGGTCTTCAGCCTTTGCACGATGAGAACGCCTTTGTTCTGGACCGACCAGTGATCGTTGTAGACGCTGCCGCGTTCGAGGAGGTAGGCGTGCCAGTGGAAGTCGCCGTTCTTCAGTGTTTCGGGGAACGCCGCTTCTCTCAGGGTCAGGATCGCCTTGTCCGCGTCGGTCGTCCGCTGGTTGAGGAAGTACGCGGCCAGGGCGAAGTCTTCGTAGTGCCAGGGGCCTTCGGGCGGATACGGCGCGGCCGCCTGATCCTTGAGCATCGCATCGCGCCGCGCGTCCGCGTCGTCAATGACCTGCTGAACGGCCTTCTCGTCCATGCACCACACCCGGCAGGAAAATGCCAGAACTGTCGCAAGAAACAAGAGCAAACGCATTCCCGCGCAAAGCATAAGACGTGTCTCTCGTGTACTTTATACCCGCTCCGCCCCATTCTCTGAGCGTCAATCCACCGGTCCAGGCCTTGTGATTCTCGGGGCATTCTGGATCTTCGGGCGCACGGCGAGCCAGTCCACGCCCTGAAACTCTGGATCGGGAATCTGGCGAATCTCGTCATCGCCGAGGTAGGGGCACATGGCGTCCACCCAGGTGATGAGGCGCAGCAGGCTGACGTCGTCCACCTTGACGTCGTGATGCTTGCCGCTGGAGGCGATTTCGATGAGGCGGCTGCGGTAGGAGAGAGACGTCATGGGCGGCGGGGTCTTGTAGGCCTGGGGGTCGGTGGTGCTGTAGGCCTCGACCATGAGCATGCCGGCGATGCCGAAGCCGGGGGCGGGGTTATCGGGTTTCACGTAGGGTTTGCCCCAGCTCGGCCGGCCGATGAGGAGGAGGTACGGCTCGGAGAACAGATTGGAGGCCGGACGATCGGTAAAGTCGAGCGCCTTGCGGGCCTTGCCTTCGCCTTGATGGCACTTGCCGCAGTATTTGTCGAGGACGGGCTGGACATAGCGCGCGAAGCTGACCGTGGTGTCGCTCCACGGCGGGGGCGTGATCGTGCGCGGCTTGTTGCGCAGGGCGATGAAGTCGCCGTTGTTCGTCGGCGCGCGGCTGTGCGACTCGTGGCAGCCCAGGCATCCGCGCCGCTCGCCGGGCATGACGCCCGTGAAGCTGCGCATGGTCTGCAGGGCGCGCTGATTCTCGTCGAGAAGCTGGAAGTGGAGCGGTTTTCCCGCCGGGGCGTAGAAGGCGAGGGAGCCGTCGGCCTCGATGGGCGCCGTGCCGAGGATTCGCTTGACGCCCTCCGACTGCACCGCCGAGACGACCGGGCCGGTGGAGATGTACGGGCGTTTGTGCCAGTACGTGTACGTCTTGTGCTCGATGGTGAGCACGCGCAGGTACTTTGCCTTGCCGCGAAGCTCCGGCGGCACGCTCTGGTGGACGTTGGCGCTGAAGATGACGCCGTCTTTAGGCTCGCCGCGCCTGGGCCATTCCACCTGGTCCGGGATCACGGGCGGGCGGGGGCGCGGCTTCAGGGGCATCGCGTGGAAGATGTTGTGGACGCCCTCGTAGATCAACTCGCGGTTGCCCTCGACGTCCATCAGGTACAGGATGAACTTCCCGCCGCGATTGGCGGAGACGATGAAGTCCTGCTCGCTCAGCGGGTAGGGCGAGTAATACGCGGCATAATCGCCGCTCTTGTGATAGTGCGGCGATTCGACCGGGTCCACGGGGCCGTTGCCGGATTCGGGCCATGCCAGGTCGGCGGTGACTTTCGCGAGGCCGTCGGGGAAGTTGTAACCTTTATCAGGGTCAATAATTCCGACGCAGCCCGTGAACCAGCCGTGATGCGCGCTGCCGGTGAACATGATGCGGCGGCTGCCTGGGATGCTGCGGGCGTCTTTCAGGAGGTCGGGCCACACGCTCTGGTTTCCCCAGAAAGCGTAGACCTGAGTGCCGTCGGGATTGACGGTCCACAGGGCCTGGGCGCGCCAGAGCGGTTTGTCGGTGTACTCCCATCGCGTATAGATGACGCGGCCGTCGTGCATGACGGAGGGCACGTAGTCGGGTTCGTTGTTCATCGAGACGAGGTAGATGTTCCTGCCGTCGCGGTCGCAGCGCGCCAGGACATAGGCGTTGGTGGGCGGCATGCAGCGCACGTACGTATGGCCGCGGGTGGTGGAGAACAGGATGTGTTCGTCGGGGAGATAGATCGGGTCAAGGTCGTCGTACGGGCCGTCGGTGAGTTGCGTCAGGCCGGCGCCGTCCACGCCGATCTCGTACAGATGAAACGATTTTTCGTTGTGGGGCTTGAAGCAGAAGAGGACTTTCTTCGCGTCCCAGGAAAGATCAGGACGCCAGAATGATCCGTGCAGCGGCGGCTGAGGCATGAGTTGCGCGAGCTTTCCGTCGGGCGCAAGACCTTCGAGGACCAGCAACCGGCCGCCGGGCACGGCCATGTAGCCGAGACGGTGCCGCGTTTCGTGGTTCCACTCCGAGCCTTGCGGGTACGGCATGTCCACAAAGAGGACCTTGTTGAAGTCTACGACGGGGTTCCGGAACATGATGGAGCGCTTGACCTCGCGGACCTTGAAGTAGAGAGCGGGGTCCGGCGTCTTGAGGTCGGCGGCTTTCCGGTCGAGGTCGTCGAGCAGGTCGTTCTCCTTCGCGAAGTCCGTCTCGCTGGGGAAACGGGCCGTGATCCGCGCGGCAAGGCGACGCGCCCGCTGAATTTCGTCCCGAATGCGGTTAGGCGAGGGGGTCTGGCCGGCCTGGTGGAGCCAGTCGCGTTCGAGTGCCGCCCGCGCCTCGGCGGCGGTGAGGGTGCGCGTCTCAGGCGTCTCCGGCCTCACATAGGGCGCGACGGCCTCGTTCACGTACGGGCGGAACTGGATGCGTTTTCCGGCCTCCATCATGAGGTCAACCCAGTCCGGCGCAAGGCGCGAGGCGTCCTGCGCCTTGAGCGCCGCGTACTTGGCGTAGATCGCGTCGGCCTCCTGCCAGCGGCGCAGATCGGCGGGGGTCTGCTTTTTCCATTGTTGCTCCGTGATCGGCTTGTACTCGAGCAGCAGGTCCATCAACCGCTCGGTCTCGCGCGGGAACTGGTCGCGATCGCCGGACGTCAGGAACGCCGCCAGATCGGAGCCGGTGAACTCCATGAGCCTCGCGCATTCGTCGGGGAAAGCGCTCTTGAACGTCGCCGCCAGGGCTTCGGTGCTTTCGGCGTCGAGGGGAGCCGCCTGGTCGAGGATTCGGCGGCGGCAGGAAGCGAGGGTCTCGGCGAAGTTCTTCTCCGGCGCATACAGGGCTTCGAGGCGTTTGCGGATCTCCTGCAGGCGGCGGTTCAGGGACTCCTGGCCGCTCTCGTGCAGAAAAGCGACGTCCTCGGGCGTGAGGGCGGCGGCGTAGATGCGCAGGTCGTCGAGGGCGCCCTGGAAGTGCTCGCTCTCCCCGCCGCACGAGCCGATGAATCCGGGCGCGCCGGGTTGGAGACTCAGCGGGCCTGTGCGCTCAAGCGAGCCGATCTCCTTGCCGTCAAGGTAGACGCGCATGAACTTGCCGTCGAAGGTTGCGGCGCAGTGGCGCCAGCGGCCGTCGGCCACTTGCGCGGCGACGATGGGGGCGTCGCACTCCTGGTAGCCGCCGACGTTCAGGCCGAGGGAAAGCACCGTGCCGTTGTCCTGGAATGAAAAAAGAAGGCGTTGACCGCACTCCTGCCGGAAGATTTCGCGGTTGCCGCGAAGGTCGGTCGGTTTGACCCAGGCCGAGAAACTGAGCCCCGCGAGTTCGTTCCCCGGCAGAAAGCCCGCCGCGCGCAGGGCGTGCTTGCCCCGCAGGTTGAGGGCATTGCCGAAGACGCCGCGTGTCTTCGGGAGCGGGCCGCCGGCCGCGGCCGTCACGTCCGGCCTGCCCGACGAATCGTTGATGACGTTCGTCGCGCCCCGCTCGTTGAAGTTCCAATGCGCCAGGAGGGGTTTGTCCACCTTGGGTTCGGCGGCCTCCACTCTCTCGGAGAGTTTGGCGATGGCGTCAAGGCCGTTGCGGTGGAGTTGGGCGACCTCGTCGTCTGTGAGGGCGTCGGCGTAGATACGCAGTTCGTCCATGGAGCCTTGGAAACATTCGCCGCCGTTTGAGGAGCCGATGCACGCCTGCGCGGGGCCGCCGGCGACGATGGTCCCGGGCCGTTCCAGCGAACCGATCTGTTTGCCGTCGAGGTAGACGCGCATGGCCTTGCCGTCGAAGACGGCGGCGCAGTGGTGCCAGCGGCCGTCGAGGACCTGCTCCGGCCTGATCTTTGCGTCGCACTCGACGTAGCCGCCGACGTTGAGGCCGAGCGAAAGGATGTTTCCGTTCTCCTGGAAGGAGAACAGGACGCGGTTGCCGCCGTCTTCCTTGCGGAAGATTTCGGTGTATCTTTCCATGCCGGTGGGCAGGACCCAGGCGCTGAAGGAGATTCTGGCGGGGTTTCCGAGCTTGAACTTATCGCTGACGCGGATCATGTGCCGGTCGGCCAGCCCGATGGCTCCGCCGAAGACGCCGGGGACGCGCTCGAAACCCGGCTTGCGCGCCGGCGCGGCATCGCAGCCGTTGCCGCTCGAATCGAGGCACGCCGTGCCTGTCTGCTCGTCGAAACTCCAGGCGGCGAGGAGGGGTTTGTTGATCTGCAGCGGCTGTACGCCCCCTTCGGCGCCGCGAACCGGCGCGCCTGCAAGGAGCGTCGTTGCGCACAGGCACAGCGCGACCGCGATACGCGTGGAATGCACCCGGAATCCTCCCGCATAGTCAAGACAACCTGCGACACAGCGCCTGATGTTCCGCGGACTCCGTTATGGTATCGTGTATTTCTCCGAGGGTCAAGAACGGCGTTCTTGTGCGCCGGGGAGGATAGCGTTCATGCAGATAGGATTCGCCCGGCGCGATATCTCGCCCCCGCTGCTGCCGGAGGGCGACCTGTCGTTGCCGATGCTCGGCTTCCGGTGGGAACGGGCCAAGGCCTACCGGAGCATCCACGACCCGCTGTACGCCCGCGCCATGGCGGTTCAGACCGACAGCGGCGCCGCCGTGGTCGTGTCGCTGGACCTTTTCGGCGATGTCCTGGGGTTCACGGGCCGTTGCGCGGAGGAGATAGAGCGGCGGTGCGGCGTCCCGGCCGGCCATGTCCTCTTCGGCTGCACGCACACGCACACCTCGCCGGACACGCTTCGCATCTGCCGCCATGAGGTGGCGGCCTGGTGGGTGGACGATCTGACGGAACAGATTGTCCAGACGGTCCTGGGGGCCGTGAAGTCGGCGCGGCCGGCCTCCGTGCGATGGGCCGAGGCCGACGCCCCCGGACTTGTGATCAACCGGCGTAGGCGCGTCGTCGAGGCCTTCGAGGCGAAGCACGGGGCGCTTGATCCGGCTGTTCGCCGCCGCAACACGTTCGTGGACGAGACGCTCCGCGTCCTGGTCGCCGTCGGCGAGGACCGAACCCCTCTGGGCGCTGTTGTGAATTTCGCCTGTCATCCGGTCATCATCCAGACCGCGCCGGTGATCTCCGCCGACTATTGCGGCCCGGCGGCGGGCGGGGTGGAGGCGGCGATGGGATCCGGTTTCGTCTCGCTCTATCTCAACGGTCCCTGCGGAGACATCAACCCCGCCTGCGGGTACACGGGCCGCTACGCGGACTGCGAGACGACGGGCGCCGAGATCGCCAGACGCTCCGTCGAGGTCATAGGACATGCGCTGCGGGGCGAACCGCTGCGCGTCGAACCCGTCTCCGGCAGGATCGCGCATGTCGAAGCGGCCAGGCAGCGCGTGCCCGACGCCGAGGCCCTCCGCGCGCAGGAGAAGGACCTGATGGCGCGCTGTCGCCAGGCCGATGCCGCCGGTATCCCCGCCAACGACCAACGCCACCCGCTCTCGATGCTGACCCATGTGCAGGAGAAGCTCGCCGTGGAGGACATGCCGCGCGTCGTTCGCGCGCCCGTGCACGTCCTGCGGCTGGGCGAGGCGCGCTTTGTTTCGCTGCCGGGGGAGATTCTGGCCGCGCTGGGGCAGGACGTTCGCGCCGGCGTCGGCGGCAAGGTGATGATCGGGACGTGCGCGCGGGGGCATCTGGGTTACGTCTGTCCGCGCGAGGCGTACCGTGTGGGCGGCTACGAGCTGGGGCCGGGCACGTGGTCGTGGCTGGCCGAGGGCGCCGGCGAAGCCGTCGTCCAGGCCGCCCTTGACGCGGCAAGAGAGACCGGTTGAAGGCGGCTGCGGTCCGTTGCTTCCCGCCGGAGGGTCTGCTAGAATCCGCGCTTTGTTTGTCGGCGGCCGCCGGCGACTGAAGAAAGGGTCGCAACGATGACGCAGACGGCATCAAGATACGATTGGTATGATGTGCGCGAGACGGGGGTCGAGGGGAAGGGATGGGCGGAGACGAAGTCCTTCTATGACCGCCTGCCGGCGAAGGCCGAAGGCGTGGTGCGCGGCGAGGTGTGGCAGTTGAGCCGCCAGCCGGCGGGTCTGTGCGCGTCGTTCGAGACCGACGCGGCGGCGATCCTTGCGCGGTGGCGGTTGGAGAGCGCGACGCTGGCCCACCCGCGCATGCCTGAGATTGCCTCCAGCGGACTCGACCTCTATGCGCAAGACCCGGCGGGGCGGTGGCGTTGGGCCGGGGCGACGCCGAGCGTGGGGTCGCAGACGCCGGAGGGCGTTCTTCTGGAATCCATCGCGCCGGGGCCTCGCCGGTACCGCCTGTACCTGCCGCTGGCCAACCCCGTAAGCCGCGTTGAGATCGGCGTTCCGAAGGGATCGCGCTTTTCGCCGGTCAAGCCGCGCGCCGAGAAGCCCATCGTGTTCTACGGGACCTCGATCTGTCACGGCTACTGCGCCTCGCGGTCGGGCATGCCGCATCCCATGATCCTCGGACGCCGTCTGGACAGGCCGGTCATTAACCTGGGTTTCGCGGGACAGGCGCTCATGGAGCCGGAGGTCGGCGCTCTGCTGGCGGAACTCGATCCGTGCCTGTTCGTCATTGACCCCGTGCCGAACATGGAGGCGAAGCTCATCAACGAGCGCGCCGAGTCCTTTGTGCGCCGGCTGCGGGCCGCCCGGCCGCGCACGCCCATCGTCCTGGTCGCCGCGCGGCACTACACGAATTCATGGATTCGGCACAGCGGGCGGTTCCAGGACGAAACGCGCAGCGCCGCCATCCGGGCGGCCTACGAACGGCTGGCCGCCGACGGTCTTGAGGGTCTCTTGTTTGTGCCCGGCGAGCGGCTCTTTGGCGACGACGGCGAGGCTTCGATGGACTCATCGCATCCGAGCGACGTCGGTTTCATGCGTATGGCCGACGCGCTGGAGCCGCTGCTTAGGCCGCTTCTTCAGTAACGAGGAACACCCGACATGGCGAATGCGCCTCTCCTTGAGACCAGGCTGCTCAGTTCTCTTTCGAAAGTCTTCGCCGACGAGGACCTGAAAGACCCCGCCTACGACAGGGGGACGGCGCTGAAGGGGGAGGTCTACTCCTTTCAACTCGCCTACCGCTCGCCGGACCGCGTGCAGAATATTTCCGTCGAGGTCGAGTCGGACCTGGGCAAGAACGTTTCGGTGCGGTGCGTGGGGCTTGCGCCGTCGGAGTTCCCCTGCTATGCCAACCACGACGAGAACGTGCTTCGCTGTTCGCCCGGCCTCTATCCCGACCCGCTTTGGCCCCTGGACGACAAGGACGGCGCGACGGCGCTGCCGAGACAGTGGCGGGCGTTGTGGGTGACCGTGCGCGTGCCGGAGGACTGTCCCGCCGGCCCGCATCCTGTTCGACTGGTGTTGAGGTGGAAAGGGTCCGCCGCGGAGGCGACGTTCCTTCTCGAAGTGATGGACGCCGTCCTGCCGGCGCAGACGCTCATCCATACCAACTGGTTCCACAGCGACTGCATCGCCACGCATTACGGCGTGAAGGTCTTCAGCGCCAAACACTGGAAACTCATCGAGAAATTTGCGGAGTCCGCCGTCGCGCACGGCGTCAACATGATCCTCACGCCCCTCTTCACGCCGCCGCTGGACACGCAGGTCGGCGGCGAGCGTCCGACCGTACAGCTTGTTGGCGTGGCGAAGAACGGGCAGGCGTATTCGTTCGACTTCTCGCTTCTTGAACGCTGGGTGAAGATGTGCCGCAAACGCGGCATCAGGCATTTTGAGTTCTCCCATCTGGCCACGCAATGGGGCGCGGCCCATTGCCCGAAGATCGTGGCGGACGTGGGCGGGCGCGAGGAAAAATTTTTCGGCTGGGAAGACAGCTCGACGGGAAAGGCGTACAGGGGCTTTCTTGATCAGTTCCTGCCGAGGCTGGCCGCGGAGATAAAGCGGCTGGGCATCGAGCAATGCTCCTGGTTCCACGTCTCCGACGAGCCGGGGCTGGCGCACCTGGAGACCTACAAGCAGGTCGCCGCGATGCTCAAGGATCGTCTCCCCGGATTCCCGTTCATTGACGCGCTGTCCAACTACGAGTTTTACCAGACCGGCGCGGTGGAGAATCCTATCCCTGCGTCGAACCACATCCAGCCGTTCCTCGACCACAAGGTTCCGAACCTGTGGACGTATTACTGTTGCAGCCAGTACCGCAAGGTGGCCAACCGGTTCTTTTGTATGCCCTCGGCGCGCAACCGCATCCTCGGCTGGCAGCTCTTCAAGTTCGACATCCGTGGGTTCCTGCATTGGGGCTTCAATTTTTATTATTCGCAGTACTCGCGCAAGGCGATTGACCCCTTCCGGGTGACGGACGCCCTGAACGCCTTTCCGTCGGGCGACCCGTTCATCGTTTATCCGGGGCCGGACGGTCCGATCGAGTCGCTGCGGGGACGCGTCTTCTACGAAGGGCTGCAGGACATGCGGGCGTTGCAGATGCTCGCTTCGGTCGCGGGCAGGGAGCGCGCCGTGGGGCTGCTCGATGAAGGCGTCGCGGGCGGGATCACGTTCGATGCGTACCCCGTCGAGAAGGAATGGCTGCTCGCCAGGCGCGAGGCCGTCAACCGCATCATACAAGAGAGCGCCGGACAGGGTTGATCTGCGCCGACGGTCCGGACGGCAGACCCGCGCAGGAGAAGAGTTGATGGACCGACCGCCGATTCATTACCTTCCGAGGGAAGGCACGTTCTGGGACCATTGGCTCTGGCGCGGGCCGGACGGGACGCACCATTTGTATTATTTGTACGAGCCGCCGGGCGTGCCCGCGGAGCTTCGGCGAAAGGCGTGGTGCGTGGGCCACGCGCGCAGCCGCGACCTGGTGGCGTGGGAAGAGCGGCCCGTTGCCCTGCGGCCCGGCGGATGGGCGACTCGCGGCATCGCTACGGGCAGCGTCATTGATTTCGGGGGGCGTTTCGCCATGCTGGTCACAGGTTATTCGCACCAGGGCGACTGCGGGCTCGCGGTCTCGTGGAGCGACGACCTGGAAAACTGGACGCCCATCGGCGACGCGCCCGTCCTGACGCCCTCGGGCGAGTGGTACGAGACGCCCGACCAGATGCGCTCCAACCCGCCCGAGTGCGCGGGGTTTTGCGACCCTTACCTCGTCCGCAAGCCCGGCGACGCGGCGGTGTACGCCGTCATCAACGCCCGCGTGCGCGCCGGCGAGATGTACGCGCGCGGCAGCTTTGCCCTGGCGCGGTCCGAGGACATGGTGCGGTGGGAGATGGCCCCGCCGCTCTTTGTGCCGGGGTTCATCACCCGCTGCGAGACCCCGCAGCTTCTCACGCGCAACGGCCGGTGGTACGCCATTGCCTCCATGTGGCCGAAACTCATGACCGAATCCTTCAAGTCGCAACACCCCGACCAGCGCTACAACGCGGCGGCCCTTGTGTGGACGGCCGACCGTTTCGAGGGGCCGTACCGTCTTGTCGGCGAGTGGGCTTTGTTCCCTCGGCAGAGCTGTTACATCTGCAAGGTTGTCGAGGGGCCGGAGGATGCCATCACGACGATCCGGATGTCGCACACCGACAAGGAAGGCAAACTCGTCGCCGGACTTGCGCCGGTCTACCGCGTTAGCTATCCGCCGGAAGGCGGCATTCGAGTCCATCTGGACCAACCGTTGAGGTGAACGCATGAAGCGCGCATCGTCGCGACCCGTTGTCCGGCACGGCTGTGACGTCCTGGTCATCGGTTCCGGTGTATCGGGCTACTGCGCCGCCATCCAGGCGGGGCGGCTGGGCTGCCGGACGATTCTTGTGGAGAAAGACGGCGTGTTGGGCGGGAACTCCGGGCCTGACCTGGGCGTCGGCATCACGGGCGCGGACCGCTACAACGCGTTCGCCACCGAGACGGGCATCGTCCACGAGATTCACGAGGAAGCGGCGTGGATTCAGGCCTTCACGCAGATTGCGCGCGGGACGATGCCGTACAACATCTCGCGCCGCTTCGAGGCGGTGGTGCAGGAGTTCCTGGAGAAGGCGGGCGTGAAGGTGTTGAAGCGCCACTGCGCCGTGGAGCCGACCCTCTCGCAAGACGGGCGCATCGCGAGCGTGATCTGCGAGGACGTCGCAGCGTTTCAGCGGGTTCAGATTGACGTCGAGGGCGTGGTGATCGAGGCGTCGGGCGACGGCGAGATCGGCGCGCTGGCGGGGGCGGACTTCGACGTGGGTTCGGAGGCCCAGGGCGAATTCGGCGAGCGGTCGGCGCCGGCGGTGCGCACAAAACATGTCCAGGGTACGAGCCTCGTGGCCATCGCCCACCGCACCGACCGCGAGGTCGTCTTTGTTCCGCCGCCCGACACGCCGCCCTTTGTGCCTCGCGCATGGCAGGGGCGCATCGGGTCGTTCGTCCACCATCACAGCGGGTTCTTCAACGACCGCAGGGACATCGTCTTCCTGTATGTGACCGAGACCGGCGGACACATGGACACGATTCGCGACGATGCGGCGATCCACGAAAAACTGTTGCGGCAACTGTGGGCCGAATGGGACCACATCAAGAACGGCCCGCACAGGGAGGAGGCCAGGTGCTGGGACTTGCTCTGGGTCAGTCCCAAGGCGGGTAAACGCGAGAGCCGCCGCTTCCTCGGCGACGTGATCCTGACGCAGACCGACCTGGAGGCGGGGCGGCGCTTCCCCGACGACATTGCCTGGGGCGGCCACGACCTCGACGACCACCAGCCGATTGGCGAAGGCGCCAACATCTACGCGCACAGCGTCCCGCCGCTTTACGGGATACCCTTGCGCGCCTGCTACTCGCGCAACGTGCCGAACCTGCTGACGGCGGGGCGGCTCATCAGCGCCACGCACCTGGCGCACTCGTCGTCGCGCGTGATGCGGACCGGCGGCGCCATCGGTCAGGGGGTGGGCTACGCCGCCGCTCTGTGTTGCCGGTACCGTTGCGGGCCGCGCGAGGTCTACGAGCGCCGCCTGGACGAACTCATCCGTGGGCTGCTCGAAACCGACGGCGCCATTCTCTTGAACACGCTGCAAATGCCTGACGTTCCGGAGGTTACGGCGACGAGCGAACTGCGTTTTAGTGACGGCGAGCCGGCGCAACTTGTGCCGCTTATCGCCGATGCGGGCGTGGTCTTGTGGGACTGGCGGCCCAGTCTCGAAACCGTGGAGTGTTACCTGCGAAACCGCGCCGGCGTCGCTCAACCTCTGCGGCTGAAGGTCTGGCGGGCGCGTCGCGATCGCAAGTGGAAGACCTACGACGAGTACAGCGCCCACGAGCGCAACGACCTTCGCATTGAGGCGTTCGCCGAGATCGGGTCGCTTTCGGCCGAACTGCCGGCGTCGCACGAGGGCTGGTTCGCGTTCCGATTCAGCCGGCCGCTCGAGATCGGCGAGAAGGACGGGACCAGCGACGACGACCGTGTTTTGCTCTCGCTGGATCAGCAGTCAAATGTGGAGTTGGCGTTGTCGCGGCGGCCGTGCGAGATCGCCGAAATGGTGGAGCGCCCCGCCGGCAGCGAACGCTGGAGCAGGCTCGGCGTCATGGCGGCGCTTCGTCTCGCGCCGGCCCCGGCCCTGGGCGAGGCGGCCAACGCCGTCAACGGTTTCAAGCAGCGTTTCAGCCGCGGTCCGACTCACATGTGGATGTCCGATCCCGCGCAGGGCCTGCCGCAAGACCTCTTCCTGGCCTGGCGGAGCGCGAAGAAGATCAATGAAGTGCATCTGTTCTTCGACAACCTGACGGCGCGCCGGCACGATTATCCGTGGGAGTGCGGGTCGCGCGTCCTTCCCGGTCTCGTGAAGGCCTACGAACTGGCGTACTGGGACGGACACGCGTGGCGCGATCTGGCGAAGGAGGACGGCAATCACCACCGGTTCCGGCGTCATTCCTTTTGCGACGTGACCGCCGCGCGGCTGCGGCTGCGCGTCCTGGCCGCGCATGGCGCGCCGGTCGCAAGGGTGTACCAGGTTCGAGTTGTCTGAACGGCGGCAACGCCGTAAGGAGAAGACACATGCGCAGACAAGGCGTTGTTGTGGCCCTTCTGGCGATCGGGTGTTTTTCGCGCTGTGTCATCGGGCAGGAGGCGCCGGAGGCCGAGCTGAACGCGCTGGCGGCCCGAATCGCTCCGAAGCTCGTTGGGGCCGTGGAGACCAAGCTTCGAGGCAAACTGGACGCCGCAGCGGCGGAGCAGTTCCACGGCGTCCTGCCTGCCGGCGACCTGACGCGGGGGCGACCTTACGTCAAGGCCCTGGAAGATGGCTCCCGCCGGCTCATCATGAAGTACGGCCAACAGGCCAACCAGGCCGCGGGTTTCCTGATCGCGTATGAAGTCCTGGGCGACAAGAAGTATCTTGAGGTCGCCTTGAAGACCTGCGAATTCCTTCTGCGCGCCCAGCAGCCGAAGGGGTACTGGCTGCACGAGTACTACGTAAGTCCTTCGGGCGAAGTGAGCGCCAAGCCGCCCGGAACCGCCCCCCGCGAGGGCTATTGCCGTATCCAGGACGGGTATCAGGATGAGAATTCCTTCCTGATGATCTACGCCTGGCGGCTCACCGGCGAGCAAGAGTACCTTGACTCCGCGAAGCGCTGCGCCGACTGTCTCCTTGAGATACAAAACGAGAACGGAAGCTGGCCGGACTACTGGGACTTCGCGATCCCCAAAGACACGGGACCTGCGACCGGCACGGAGGGCGTGCGGCTGGGCTGCTCCTACAACGACGGGGCGACGACGCGTCCGGCGACGCTGATGATCGCCATGTATCACATCACCAAGGATAGGAAGTATCTCGCCCGCCTGGGCGGCGTCGGGCAGTGGCTCTTCGACACGCAACTGGGCCGGGGCAAGGTGCGCGGCTGGTGCCAGCAGTACGGCCTGGACAACAAGCCGATCCAGGCGCGCAACTTCGAGATGCCCGTCATCGAGCCGCGCACGTTCAACCGGTTTGTGTTTCCGCTTTCGCTCTGGTTCTACTTGATCACGGGCGAGGAGCGATACGGCAGGCTGATTCAGGAGACTTACGACTGGCTCAAGTCGGTCGAGCATCCGGAGGGGTGGGCCTACTCCTATCTGCCCGACGGCTCGGAGGTGTTCAGCATCGGGTACAAGACCTATCGCTACGACCAGCCCGCGACCTGGCCGGAGGGCAAGAACCCGTATCCCTACAGCCGCGAGAAGGTGCAACTCGGGACGGTGGCTCGGATATGGGAGGTCTATCAGAAGGGCGGGCGCGAGGCCCTTCAGAAGTATTTCCGGGGGCCGGCAAAATATTCGCCGCAGGAATATCTCCAGGCCCGCCTGGCCGCCGCGAAGGAGGTCGCCGGGTTCGAGACGCTGGAGACCCTGGAGAAGAATCTCACCAGCCGCAGGGCGACGCTCCAGTACCTGCTCAACGTGCGTCTCGCGCAGGGAAAGATCACGCCCGACGCGGCCGCGCCGGGCGGGTTCGGGGTCCTGAGCCTGGAACCCGGCATGTCCTGGCGAAACCGGGTCTGCAAAGTGGAGGACTGGTTTGACTTGCCGCTGGGTAAGTGACCGGCTGGCGCCTCCGGCAGACAAGTCTCTCGCCGAATCCGCGTAAGCTCCGAAAGGAACAGGGTGATCGTCCATGTACAGACTGACTGTTTGGGCTGTCGTTCTCCTGCCGGCCTTGCTCTCGTCCGGCTGTAAGGAAACGCCGCAAACCTCAAGGGAACCGGATGTCGGCGCGGTTCTCTACGTCGCGACGAACGGGAACGACGCCTGGTCGGGCAGGCTGGCGGCGCCGGAGTCGGCGAAGAAGGATGGCCCCTTCGCCACGCTGGATCGCGCCAGAGACGAGGCGCGGAAGTGGCGTGCCGCCAGCGCGGCGCAGGTCCGCATTGTGGTCTGCGGCGGGACGCACCACCTGCCCAAGGCGCTCGCGCTGGAGCCGCAGGACTCCGGTCTCATCATCGAGGGCGGACCGAACAAGGACGCCGTGCTCAGCGGCGGACGCGCCGTGACCGGCTGGAAGCCGTACACGGGGGCGATTCTTCAGGCCGACCTCTCCGGCCTCGACCTCCCCGACCTGGCCTTTCGCGAGTTGTATTACAACGGCGCGCGGCAGCCCATGGCCCGCGTCCCGAACTTCGACCCCAACCGTCCACGCCACGGCGGTTTCCTGCAGAACGCCGCCGTCGTCGAGAAGGACGTCAAGACGAAGTTCTGCTACCGCGAGGGCGAACTTCGCCCCGAAAAATGGTCGCACATCGAGAGGGCCTGGTTGGAGTTCCACGACGCCCTGAACTATGAGACTCAGATCGCGCGCCTGAAGGGCGTGGACGCGGCCAACCGGATTCTGGAGGTCGAGCGCGGCGTGTACAGATTGAGCGTCGGCAATCCCTACTACGTCTTCGGCATCATGGAGGAACTCGACGCGCCGGGCGAGTGGTACGCGGATCCCGACAAGAAAGTCCTTTACTTCTGGCCGCCGTCCGGCGACCCGAACAAGGATGCCGTGATCGTGCCCGCCCTGGACTCGGCTTTTGTTCTTCAGGGCGATCCGAAGGCGGGGCGCTACGTGGAGAACGTCCGTCTGGTCGGGCTGGCCATCCGCGACTGCCGGGGCCGCGCCGTGCAGATGACCGGCGCGAAGGGCTGCCTCGTCGCCGCGTGCGACATGCGCAACGTGGGCGTCGGCGTCTACCTGGGCGACGACACCCACGCCTGCCGCGTGGCCGGCTGCGATATCACCCAAACGCTCGGCGACGGCGTCAGCATCATTGGCTCGTCCACCGACCACGCGCGGGTGACCGACCATGTGGTGGACAACAATTACATCTGGGACATCGGCTGGGGGCGCATTCACAACCGTTGCGGCGGCGTTTACATGCACCGCATGATGCGCTGCAAAGTGACCCGCAATCATATCCACGACACCCCTCGCTACGCCATCGGAATGGACGTCGGCAGCGACTGCGAGATCGCCTGGAACTACGGTCACCACGCCAACCTGGTGACGTGCGACACGAGCATCATCGAGGCGGCCACCGCCCTGGACTGGAACCTGCCCCAGGAGGAGGAACTCGAGCGTAACCGCCGCTGCAACTGGAACAACACCATCCATCACAACCTTCTTCACGACTCCGGCGGTTGGGGCACGACCGCCGACGGGTCGCTGGCGTTTCCCCATTACTCCTGGGGCATCTACCTGGACACCCACAGCAGCGGCTGGCGCGTCCACGACAACGTGGTCTACAACACCATCCTCGGCGGCTACATGGTCAACGGCGGCTTGGACAATGTCTGCGAGAACAATGTCTTCGTGGACGGCAAGGTGAGCCAGGCGTTCCTGAACGAATGGCCGAAATACCCGATGGGCGGGAATCGTTTCGAACGGAACATCCTGGCGTATCGGGGGCTGAGCGCGTACCTCTACCAGGTGCCTCGCCTCAAGGACGAGGACTGTCGTTTTGCCGACAACCTGGTCTGGGCCGATGGGCAGCCGATCACGATCAAGGGTCTGCGCGGGGTCTCTGCAAAGAAGTCCTGGGCGGCGTGGCTTGAGCGCGGACAGGACAAAGGAACCCTCGTCGCCGATCCGGAGTTCGTAAACCCCGCCGCGCGAGACTACCGTCTCAAGGAGACGTCTCCTGCCTTCAAGCTGGGCTTCAAGGCCATTGACCTTTCCACCGTGGGCAACTACGAGAGTCCTGAGCGCCGCACCTGGCCGCGTCCGGAGGTTCCGGTGCGCCGCGAGCCGGCCGATTATGCCCCGCCGGCGGAGTCGCCGGACGAACAACCGGCGCTGCGGGACTACGAGTCCTCTTCGCCGGGCGAGACCGAGCGGCGGGCGCACGTGGGCGCAGAGGGAGGCAGCGTCTGCGTCACGGGCGAGACGGCCGCCTCCGGCAGGCACAGCCTCAAGTTCACCGACGCCGCCGGACAGAAACACACTTATACGCCTTATGTGACCTATCCGCTGGAGGTTGCGGAGGGTGTGATGCGCGCGGGCTTCGACCTGCGCATCGAGGCGGGCGCGCTGTTTGTCTACGAGTGGCGCGACGACCCCTACAAGTACAATCTGGGTCCCCGACTCTCGACGGACGCCGAGGGCTGGCTCTCCGCCAACGGCCAGCGGCTCGTGCAGCTTCCGCACGGCAAGTGGGTGCGCTTCGACCTTGCGTGCGGCCTCGGCCCGCAGGCCGCAGGCGTGTACGACCTGACGATCAAGGCGCCGGCGGCCGAGCCGCAGGTCTTCCGCGCCCTGGCCTGCTCGCCGCAGTTCAAGACCCTCAACTGCATCGTCGTCATGTCTCTGGCCGACGCCCCGACGGTGTTCTACTTGGACAATGTCGAACTGAGACCCGGCGAGCGCAAGTAGCTCCCCCGGCGCAGCCGGTCTCGACATCTCCAGGGTAAACTGGTATCCTACCAGCCTGTGCGGACCCGCGCGATTATCTCGTGAAAGGCGGACTCATGCCCATCACCCTTGGGCTGGACATCGGTACGACCACGATTACGGCGCTCGCCCTTGATGCCGAGCGCGGGGACGTCGTGGCCGCTGTCACGCTCGCGAACGATGCCGACATCACGCCGCCCGAAAATAAGGCCGGCGGCCGTTCCGAGTGGGACGCCCTTCGCATGGCGATGAAGGCGTACGACGCGGCCCGCGAAGCGGCGGGCAAGCTCGGCGCGCGCAAGGCTGATGTGTGCGGCATTGGTCTCACCGGCCAGCAGCACGGCGTGGTCATCGTGGACGACGAACAAAGGCCGCTCACGCCGTTCATTAATTGGCAGGACCGCCGCGGACTGGAGCGCGCGGGCGGCAAGTCGTACGTGGAGCAGGCGGCGCGGATGGCCGGTTCCGGGGCGCCGAACCGCACGGGCTGCGCCCTGGCTACGGGCTTCATGGGCGTCACGCTTTTCTGGATGAAAGAGAACGGGGCGCTGCCCCCGTCGGGCAAGGCGTGTTTCGTGACGGACTATCTGGGGGCCGTGCTCACGGGCGAGGGACCCCTCACCGACCCGACGATGGGAGCCAGCAGCGGGCTTTTCAATCTGGCCGACCGGCGTTGGGACGGGGGTCTGCTTGAAGCGCTGGGGTTGCCGCCGGGGCTGTTTCCCCAAGTGCGCGAGGCGGGCGACCGCTACGGTGCGCTCACGCCGCAGGCGGCCTCCCGCATCGGGCTGCCCGCAGGCGTGCCGGTCTTTGTGGGCCTCGGCGACAATCAGGCGAGCTTTCTCGGCAGTGTGTCCGCCCATGGCCAGACCGTGCAGGTGAACGTCGGCACCGGCGGCCAGGTGGGGCGGTACACCGACACCATACATGACGCGCCGCCGCTCGAAACGCGCCCCTTTCCTCGCGGCGGGTACCTCCTGGTGGAGGCGGGGCTTTGCGGCGGGCGCGCGTACGCGACGCTTCGGCGGTTCTACCAGCAGGTCGCCGTCCAGGTATTCGGCGCGTCGCCGGAGAAGGACGTTTACGCCGCCATGAACGCCCTGGCCAGGGCCGCGCCGCGCGGGGCCGGAGGCATCTCCTGCGAGCCTTTCTTCACGGGGACCCGCGCCGAACCGGACCGCCGCGCCGCCTGGTCGGGTGTCTCCGACGCCAACTTCACGCCCGCCAACATGACGCGCGCCCTCCTCGAAGGCATGGCGCGCGCCTTCCACCAAGGGTACCGCCTCATTCAGCATGCGACCAAGGCCCCGTGTGCGCGCCTCGTCGGCGCCGGCAACGGCGTGCGCGAGAACCCCGTGCTGGCCGGCATCATCGCCGAGGAATTTGGCTTGCCCCTGGTCGTTCCCGCGCACCGCGAGGAGGCCGCGTACGGCGCGGCCCTCGTCGCCGCCCTCGGAGCGGGCGTCTTTGCCGACCTTGCGGCGGCGGGCAGGATCATACGGTATCAGTAAGTCCAGTCCGGAAGGAAGAGGATCATGCGGACCAATACGGTGAAACAACGGTTGCGCGAGGGAAAGCCTGCCGTGGGAACGTGGTTGGTTTTGCCCGACCCCTTCGCGGCCCAGATCATGGCCCGCGTCGGCTTCGACTGGGTGAACGTCGAGATGGAACACAGCCCGATCACGCTCGAAACCGCCGCGCTCATGTTTCAGATGATCGCGCAGGCGGGCAGCGTGCCGCTGGTGCGCGTGCCTTGGAACACCGCCGAGAACGTCAAGCGCGTGCTGGACTGCGGCGCGTGGGGCGTTGTGTTCCCCATGACCAACAGCCGGGCCGAAGCGGAGGCCGCCGTGGCCTCCGCCAAGTATCCGCCGCAGGGCATCCGCAGCGTGGGCGGTTCGATGCAGGCCATCTCGTTTGGCGCCGACCCCGGAACGTACTACGCGCGCGCCAACGACGAGATCATGGTGATCATCCAGATCGAGCATATCAAGGCCGTCGAGAAGGCCGACGAGATTCTCAGCGTGCCGGGCATTGACGCCATGTTCATCGGCCCGACGGACCTGAGCGCCTCGATGGGTCTCAAGCCCAGCGGCGACGCCGAGGACCCGCGCGTGCAGGAGGCCATCAAGCGCGCCCACAGCGCCGCGGCCAGGCACGGCGTGGCGTCGGGCATCCACGTCTTCAGCCCGGAGGCCGCCGCGCAGCGCATCCGGGAGGGGTTTCGTTTCATCGCCCTGGCGAGCGACGCGCGGTTCATGACGGGCGCCGCCAAGGCGGCCCTCTCGCGCATAAGGTGACGACCACTTCAGACGAAGGAGAAAAAATATGAAAGGCATTGCCACGAACCGTTGGCCGTGGTCTTCCGAAGCGAAGCGTCCGCAGGCCGAAAAGACGCTCGATAACTTCCTGCGCGAGGCGGCGGAGGCGGGTTGTGCCGCCGTCGAGTGCACCGGCGAGGGCGTGGCCGAAGGCGTCAGGCGCTACGGGCTGAAGGTCTGCGGGACGTACGTGGGCGGGCCGTTTCACAAGACCTGGGCTGAGACCGACGCGGAGGAAAAGCTGCTCAAGCCCGCGCGCGAGGTCGCGAAGCTGGGCGGCGACTACCTGGCCGTAAACTGCGACCCAAAAGGCAGTTGGAGCAAGCGCGAGCGCAAGTCCGAAGACGACCTCCGGCGACAGGGCGAGAACCTTTCGCGCCTGGCGCGCGAGGTCGCGCCGCTCGGACTCCGCGTCATCATGCACAACCACGCCAACACCAACCCTCTCCATCTCGACGACATCAAGAGCGTGGTGGAGTACGCCGACGCGGCGGTGGGCATCTGTCTCGACACCGGCTGGGCGATCACGTCGGCCGACGAGCCGGTGGCCCGCGCGCGCGCCTTGGGCAAGCGGCTGGCCGGTCTGCATCTGCGCAACCAGTTCGGCGAGGTTCCCGCCGAATGGCTGGGCGAGGGCGACATGGACCTGGCGGCGTTTGTGCAGGCGCTCAAGGACGCCGGCTACGCCGGCTGGCTCACGACGGAGCTGTGGCACCGGCAGGACGTCAAGACGACGCGCTCGCTGGCCGAAGACCAGAAGCGGTCGGTGGAACTGTTGCGGAAGCTGTGGGGATGACCAAAGGAGCGCATGCGATGTCGGCGGGGTCGAAAATCGGTCTTGGGATTGTCGGCTGCGGACAGGTATCGGTCTACATTATCCGCGAGACGCGGGCGGATCCGCGCCTCCGTTGGGCGGCGGCCTGCGACGTCAATGCCGAGGTCCTTCGGGCGCGCGCGGACGAGTTCGGCATCCCCGGAAGGTATGCGAGGATGGACGATTTGCTCGCCGACCCGGCCGTGGACGCAGTGGTCGTCGCCACGCCCCCTCCGCTCCACGCCGCCCAGACGGTGGCGGCGTTGAAGGCGCGCAAACACGTGCTGGTGGAGAAGCCGGCGGCCCTGGACGCCGGCGAGGTCCGGCGGATGATGGCGGCGCAGGAGACCGGTCTGGTCGCGGCGTGCTGCTCGTCGCGGTTTCGCTGCACGACCACGGCGCGCCGTGTGACGGACCTGATCGCGAGGCAGGTCCTGGGGCCGGTGCGTCGGCTCGCGTGCACGGCCCTCGGCCCGCCGCCCCAGAAGCTGGAGGGCAAAAGCCCCCTCTACCTGTACCGGCCCAACTGGGGGGCGCTCGGTGTGCTGGGCGACTGGGGCTGCTATGACCTCGATTTTCTCATGGGGGTGTGCGGTTGGTCGCTGAAACCCGCGACGGCGCTCGCCGACGTCTCCGGCCTTCCGAAGGTCTATGCCGAAAGGCATCCTCCGCTTAACGACGTGGAGGTGCAGTTCAGCGCGAAGTTTCTGTTCGAGTCGGGCGTGGCGTTTGACTTTCGCCGCGCCAATTACTTCGCGGGCGAGGCCCGCAACGAATGGCTGATCGAGTGCGACGAAGGCGTCATTGACGTGTCCATGGTCCCGAAGAAGCCCCAGATCGTCCTGCGCCGCCACACGGCCGACGGCGTCGAGAGCAAGGTGGAACATGAAGGCCCGGAGGCGTGGGGCGTGATCCTCGGCGGTCCGGTGCTGGATTTCGTGGGGGCGATTCTCGAAGGCCGCGCTCCGCTGACGGGCCTGGCGCAATCGCTTCTCGTCCAGCGGTTGACGGACGCCGTCTACGCCTCTGCGCAGAAAAGACAGGCCGTGCCGGTGTGACGGCCGACTTGTCGGACGGTAAGCATGATGAAGGCTGTGCGCTTTCCCGAAAATCCCCTCATCCGGCCCGAAATGCTCCCGGAGCCGGACGGGGCGAACATCAACGGCCCGTCGCTGATCCGCGCTCCCGGCTGGCTGCCGAGGCCGCTGGGAAAGTACTACCTCTATTTTGCTCATCATCAGGGGCGGTACATCCGGCTGGCGTATGCAAACGACCTGCGCGGGCCGTGGAGCATCTACGTTCCGGGTTCGCTTCGCCTGGAGCAAACGCCGTTCAAGGGCCACATCGCCTCGCCCGACGTTCTCGTGGACGAGGCCAACCGGCGGCTGATCATGTACTATCATGGTTGTTGCCGGCAGGACCCGGCGATTCCGTGGGTTCAGTACACGTGCGTTGCGTTCTCGAGCGACGGCGTTCATTTCGAGAGCGCGTCCGATCCGCTGTGCCAGAGCTATCTGCGGATGTTTCGGCGGCGGGATGGGTATTACGGCATCGCCATGCCGGGGCAGCTCTATCGGAGCGCGGATGGCCTGGGCGGTTTCGAGCCTGGCCCGATGCTGGCGGGCGACCCGGCCCGCCACTTTGCGGTCGGCGTGCGCGGGGACGTG
>CAYPFP010000006.1:71265-91388 GCA_964409935.1 uncultured Planctomycetota bacterium
GATGCTGGCGGGCGACCCGGCCCGCCACTTTGCGGTCGGCGTGCGCGGGGACGTGCTGCACGTTTTCTATTCGCGCCGCGAGGACTGTCCCGAGCGAATCCTGTACGCGACCGTTGCGCTCAGCGACGACTGGACCCGCTGGCGCATGAGCGCGCCCGCGTCGCTGGAAAAGACGCGCCGCGACGTTGCTCGCTCCTGCCGCGGAGTATGAAGGCGCCCATCTGCCGCTCGTGCCTTCGCGCGGCGGCGCGGCGCATGCGCCCGCGAACCAGCTTCGCGATCCGGCCTTTTTCGAGGACGGCGGGCGCGCGTATCTTTTCTACAGCGTCGCCGGCGAGAGCGGCATTGCCGGCGCTGAACTTTTCTTCTGAACGGAGCCGCAAGGAGAACATATGACCCGAACATCATCCGCACGCAACGACTGGGAAAACCCCCGCCTCGTCGGTCGCAATCGCCAACCGGCGCGCGCGTATTTCTTCCACTATGCCGACCGCGAGTCGGCCCTGTCGGGCGAACCGTCGCTGGGCGACGGCTATCTGTCTTTGGACGGCCATTGGCGGTTTCATTACGCGCAGACGCCCGCCGAGGCCCCGCAGGGGTTTGAGAAGGAATCTTTCGACGCCTCCGCCTGGGAGCTTCTGCCCGTGCCTTCGTGCTGGCAGATGCACGGCTATGGGCGGCCCCATTACACCAACGTCAAGTATCCGTTTCCCGTGGATCCGCCCCGCGTGCCGACGGAGAATCCCACCGGCAGTTACCTCCGCGAGTTCACCCTTCCGGCGGAGTGGAAGAACCGCGCCGTTTTCGTGCGTTTCGAGGGGGTGGATTCGGCTTTTCATGTCTGGGTGAATGGACGCGAGGCGGGGATGGGCAAGGGCAGCCGCCTGCCTTCGGAGTTCGACATCACGCGTCTTGTGCGGCCGGGCAGGAACGTCCTCGCTGTGCGCGTTTACCAGTGGTCCGACGGGACGTATCTGGAGGACCAGGACATGTGGTGGTTGAGCGGTATCTTCCGCGCTGTCTCGTTGCTGGCGGTCCCGCGCGCGCACATCGGCGACTTCTACGTTGTCACGACGCTCGACAAGGCCTGCCGCGACGCGGCGCTCAAGGTGTGCGTCAAGCTCCGCAACCTGGGCAAGTCCTCCGCGAAGTGCGCCGTCGAGGCGTCGCTGCTTGATCCCGCCGGAAATTTCGTTCTGAAGGACGCCGTCGCGGCGAAGGCAAACGTCCCGGCGGGCGGCGAGGCGGAGGTGGCTCTTGAAGCCCCGGTCGCCGATCCCGCCAAGTGGAGCGCCGAAAGCCCGACGCTCTACACCTTGTTGTTGGCGCTGAAGGATTCCGGGGGGCGCGTGACCGAGGTCGTCCCCGCGAAGGTCGGCTTTCGCTCTGTCGAGTTGAAGGACGGCAACGTCCTTGTGAACGGCGTGCGGGTGATGTTCAAGGGCGTCAACCGGCACGACCATCACCCCGACCTGGGCCGCGCCGTCCCGTTGGAGGCGATGCTCAAGGATGTCCTTCTCATGAAACGCCACAACATCAACGCCGTGCGCACCTCGCACTACCCTAACGATCCGCGCTTCCTCGACCTGTGCGACAGGTATGGCCTCTATGTCATTGACGAGTGCGACCAGGAGTGCCACGGCTTTGCCGTCATCGGCAAGTGGGAGCAGCTTGCCGAGGATCCGGAGTGGGAGGCCGCGCACCTGGACCGCATGGAGCGCATGGTCCTGCGCGACAGGAACCATGCCTCGGTCATCATGTGGTCGCTGGGCAACGAGACGAAATTCGGGCGCAACCACGCCGCGATGGCCGCGCTGGCGCGTCGGCTCGACCCCACGCGCCTCATCCATTACGAGCGCGACTTGGAGGCGCAGGTCTCCGATGTCTTCAGCCGGATGTATCCTTCGGTCGCCGACGTGGTGAAGTTCGGCGAGGGGAGGGAGGAGTTCGCCTGCGGCGGGGCCAAGCTCGCCCCCGCGCAGTACGCCGGCAGGAAGCCGCTCATCCTGTGCGAGTACGCCCACGCCATGGGCAACGGCCCCGGCGGCCTGAAGGAGTACTGGGAGGCGTTCTACAAGTACAAGAGTCTTCAGGGCGGGTTCGTCTGGGAATGGCTCGACCACGGCATTCGGCGGCGGACGGCCGACGGCAAGGAGTACTTCGCCTACGGCGGCGACTTCGGCGAGTACCCCCACGACGGCAACTTCGTGATTGACGGTCTGGTCTTCCCCGACCGTACGCCGTCTCCGGGGCTGATCGAGTACAAGAAGGCGCTTGAGCCGGTCCTGGTCGAGGCGGCGGACCTTGCCGCCGGGAAGTTCCGGATCGTCAACCGCTACGATTTCGTCTCCCTCGACCATCTGCGCCTGGATTGGGTCGTGGAGGTCGGCGGCGAGGTCGCGCAGTCGGGCTTGCTCCCCGTGCCGGGCGTCGCGGCGGGCGCGAGCGCCGAGACGGCGGTCCCGTTCTCGATGCCGGCCGGGCCTTCGCGCGCCGAGCACTGGCTGACGCTTCGCTTTACGCTGGCCGCCGACTCGATCTGGGCCGCCGCCGGGCACGAGGTCGCCTGGGCGCAGTTCAGGCTGCCGGTCAAGGCCTCCGCCTCGCCGCCGGTAGCGAAGGCGCCGATCTCGTGCGCCGAGGAAGGCAACCAACTGCGCATCGAGGGCCGCGACTTCCGCCTGACCTTCGACCGCGTATGGGGCGCGATCACGGACTGGCGGCACGGCGGCCGACCGCTTCTGGCGCGGGGGCCGAGGCTGAACTTCTGGCGCGCCACGACCGACAACGACCGCGCCGGCTGGGGGCCGGAGCGCTGCGACCATCTCTGGCGCGAGGCGTCCCTGCACCGGATCCAACAGCGCGTCGAAAGCGTGGATCACGAGAGGCTGGGTCGCGAGGCGATCCGCATCCGCGTCAAGGCCCGTCTTGCGCCGCCCGTCCACGCGCGCATGTACCTGTGCGAGTATCTATACACGATTCACGGGAACGGCGAGGTGGCGATCGAGGTCTCCGGCGCGCCGCAGGGCGAATGGCCCATCATGCTGCCGCGCATCGGTCTTCAGTTGGCCGTGCCGCAGGATTTGGATCAGGCGGCGTGGTTCGGCCTGGGTCCGGGCGAGAGCTACCCCGACAGCCGTCTGGCCGCGCGGGTCGGTCTGTTCCGCCGGACCGTGGATGAGCTTTGCACGCCGTACGTGTTTCCGCAGGAGAACGGCAACCGCAGCGACGTGCGATGGGTTTCTTTCGCCGACATGCGCGGGCGCGGCCTGCTGGCGGAGGGCATGCCGCTGATCAACTTCAGCGCCCATCGCTTCACGACCGCCGACCTGGACGACGCGAAACATACGTACGATCTGCCGCGCCGCGATTTCGTCACGATCAATCTCGATTACGCGCACAACGGCCTGGGCAGCGCAAGCTGCGGGCCGGGCGTTCTTCCGCAGTATCGCCTGAAACCGGAGAAGTTCTCGTTCGGCGTGCGTCTGAGGCCCCTTTGACATTGACAGCCCGCGCGCTCCGGCGTAGATTCTTGTGGTGTGTGCGAGCGGCCGATGCCCCGCCCCTTCTGAGGGACGATTCCATGAAAACGAAAGAGGAACTGGAAAGCCTGCTGCAAAATCTTCCCAAGGCCCGCATCGGCGTCATTGGGGATTTCTGCATTGACGCCTACTGGTTCATTGACGAGAAGGCGTCCGAGGTCTCCGTGGAGACGGGGCTGCGGACACGGCCCGTGCAGCGCCAGCGGTACACGCTCGGCGGGGCGGGGAACGTGGTGATGAACCTGCTGGACCTGGCCGTCGGCAAGGTGGCCGTGTACGGCGTGGTCGGGCCGGACCCGTTCGGCTACCAGATGCGGCAACTGCTCAATGAGCCTCGCGTGGACTTGGGCGGGCTGATGACCCAGGCGACGGAGTGGCACACGCACGTTTACGCCAAGCCCTGCGTCGGCGACCAGGAGGAACGGCGCATTGATTTCGGGAACTTCAACAACCTGTCGGAGGCCGTGGCGGCCGAACTCCTCGCGCGGCTGGAAGCGGGGCTGCGCGACCTCGACGTGGTGTTGATCAATGAGCAGGTGATGCGCGGCATTCACAACTCGGGTTTCTTCTGCGAGCGGCTGGGCCAGCTCATCGCCAGGCATCCGGACCGCCGTTTCATCCTGGACAGCCGGCATTTCTCCGACGCCTACCCCGGCGCGATTCGAAAGATCAACGATAAGGAGGCCGCCCGCCTGTGCGGTCTGGCGCGCAAACCGAACGAGGCGGTTTCGGACGAGGATGCCTGCAAGGCCGCCGAGATGTTGTATGCGCGGTTCAAGCGCCCCGTCTTCATCACCCTGGGGCGGCGCGGCGTGGTCGTGTGCGACAACAAAGGCGTGCAGGAGATTCCGGGCCTGCAGGCGGCCGGGCGCACCGATCCCGTCGGCGCGGGCGACAGTATGCTCGCGGGCATCGCCGCCGCTCTGGCGGTGGGCCGCGACAACCTGACCGCCGCCATGCTGGGCAATTTCGTGGCGGGGGTGACGGTTCAGAAGGTGTTCACGACCGGCACCGCCACGCCGGCCGAGATCGTCGCCGTCAGCGCGAACTGGCCCTGGCCGACGGCGATTTAGGGACGGCATTATCTGGGCTTCAGGTCCTCGATGGCCTCTGCGGCGGCGGCGCGGGCCTCCTCCCAGTGGGCTTCGCTGAGCGTCCAGCTTACGGGCGTTCGGAACTGTCGCCGCATCTTCGACAGGGCTGCCTCGGCACGGTCCGTTTGTCTGCCGGCGCGCTTGGCCTCCCCAAGCAGTCTCTCCAGGATGACCGCATACTCGTAATCCTCGATCCCGTCCCGTGTCAGGACCATCCGCAGGCTGGGCACGATGGTTGTGTCTTTTTCCGGCAGGTCTGTTCCCTTCGGGTTCGGCGGATAGAAGTAGGCCAGGACGCCGTTGCCCCACGTCGAGTAGGGATTCGTCCACGGATTCTCCAGCTTCAGGTTGTCTTTCTCCTGCCACCAGAGCGTGATGGCCCAGACCGCCATGCCTTTCGCGCCCATCCACCAGGTCTTCGGCGACCAGAGCCGCGCATTGAGTCCCGGCGAGTCTATCCATTGATGCGCCGTATTCGTCCAGTAGCACCAGACCTCCTTGTCCCTGGGCCACTGCGCGATGGCGGTCGGCGAGACGTGGTTGTAGTGGTCGTTGTTCTCCGGCACGAGGATATCCACAGCGTCCCTCAACCTGTCGTAGCAGTCGCCGTTGTAGACGAAGGCGAACATCTTGATGTCCTTGGCGTTGGGCAATTGCCGGAAGGCGCGTATCCAGTTGCACACGCCGGCGAAGTGGCGCGACTGCGGCTCGTCAATCTGGATGTAGGCTAGGTCGAGCCAGCCCTTTTGCTTGAGGAAGGCGGCCGTCGGCTCGTGCTTTCGGGCCGTCGGCATGGCGCTCTCGACGGTTTCGTCGCCCATCAACGGGCCGCTGACGTGGCCGATGCCGAAACCGGTGACGTGCAGTTTTTCGAGCGCCCAGGAAATCTCCTGTTCGAGCGCGCCAAGCTCGCCCAGCCGCTCTTTGTCGGGATTCCACAGGAGGGCCGCCTGGGGGGAACGCGCGCTGATCTTGTAGCGCGCCATCTCGGCGACATAGGCGCGCGAGAGGTCGTACCGCTCCCGCCGGTCTTCGCCGATCTTGTGGTAGGGGTAGAGGAATCTGTTGCCGTAACGGGCGAATTGGAAGGCCGTCCTGCACGTGGGCCGGTCGGGCAGGACGAAGTCCCGGACGCGAAGCTCGACCGGCGCCGCGAGCGGTCCGGCGGAGGTCTCGATTGTTATCTCGCCGTCATATCGGCCGGCCGGCGCCTCTTTCGGGACGGCGACGTCAACCCAGAGGAGGACGTTGGGGTCGCCGGTCTTGCAGGCCAGGGGCGAGAACCGGGGCAGCGGATCGGGCAGCCGCCCCGTGAACGCCGCGCGCGAGACCACCGAATACCCCGGCCCCGTCTTCGAGGGCGCATGGATGGGCACGTACCTGGCCTGTCGGATGTCGAAGCGGTCGGCCGGTATTTCGAAGCCGTTCGGTCCCTTCAGCCGCGCGCTCACCGTGCGAAGCTCGACGGACGTCTTCGGGCTGAAGACCAGTTGGACGGCTTCGGATTCGTTGCCGGCGCAGGAGAACGAAATTTTATCGCGACGGTTCGCGGGCGGCGGGGCGCGCTCCGCTATCTTCATTGTCGTGGGCGCAGACCACAAGTCACCGGTCTCGTTCGAGACCAGCCGGTACGCCAGCCCGTCGCCCCGGTGCTCGGTCTGGCCGATCTTGCGCGGCTCAAGGGCGGTTTCGGGCAGGCTTTCGATCTCGTGCGACGGCGCGATTGCCGTGCTTCCTTCGCATGGAGAGACGTACAGCCAGTACTTCCGCGCGCCGGCCGTGTCGGTCTTCAACACGAAGGCGACTTCGCATTCCCTCACGGAGACGTCGTCGGCCGATCCCGTGTAGCGTTCCATCCTGATCTGCACGCCGTCCTTCTCCCAGTCTTTGCGGTCGCGCGTGTTGAAGTAATAGGCGATGGGGTACCAATCGGCGATTCGAATGTAGGGGTCGCGGTAGGTGTGCGGGATGACGCGCCACCAGCTTCCCTTGGGATGGTAATGCGCGTTGACCGCTGCCGTGCCTTTGGCGCGGCAGGAGAAGCGGTACCATTGGTTCGGGCGGGTGGGGATGTCCTGCGAACAGCCGTGCCGGTCGGCGCCCGTGGCCGTCATGCACCAACTGCCGTCGTGAGAGTCTTTCTTTAATGCGAAGTCCTTGTGGTCCACGCTCCAGCCGGTCGGCTTGCCGTTTTCGTGTTGCTCGAAATCCCCGTTGACGATGAGTTCCTTCCTGCCGATCGCGATGCGGTATCCGGCGTCCGCTTCGGCGGCGGGATTTCCCTGAGCGTCCATCTCGACCAGCTTCACGCCGTCGTGGTCGAAATACAGGGGGTTGAACTTGAAGTCCGCCTTCTCGTTGACCCACTCCGTGATCGTCTCCGGCGTCAGCGCGAGGCGGTATTCGCCGGGCGCGGGAACGGTTACGCCGATGGGTGTGCGGTACGGGTAGAAGGAATCTCCCCACTTGGTTGCGTGTGGAGGGTTGTCGGCAAGCAGCGGCGTGTTCAGGCCGCAAAGAAGGATTGCCGACGTCAGCAACGTTACGCGTCTTGGCACGAGTGGCCTTCGCATAGGGAACCTCCGATGGGCCTCTCCTTCGCCGCCCCGTCCAGACGGGGCGCGCGCCCCAAACCCCGCCACCCTACCGCGTCATCTTCTCCGCCGCCAGCCGGAACAGGCCGAACCACACCGTCTCCGCGCCCAGGACGTCCGGCATGCGCATCCACATGTAGATGTTTTTTCCGTTCTGCGGCGGGGAGACCTTGTGTTCGATATACGCGATGGCGTCTCCGTAACTGCGGCCCTGCTCGTCCACGAGTTCGGCGATGGGCAGATAAACGTCGCCTTCGGGGAGCACGGCGCGGTTGCACGGTCGCCAGCGACGGTCGCCGGCGTCGGGGAACGGTCCGGCTGCGCCGGGCAGGACGTTGGCGTCCACGCGGAAACTCAGCTTCACGTCCGCCGGCGGCGTCTCCCAGCCGCGGAAGACGGCCTGCGGGTCCACGTCGGCGCGGCCGAAGGCGCCGCTCCCGCCGATGGGGAACCCGAACCTCGCCGCCGACACGACCGGCTCTTTAACTTCGTTGTAGTAGAAGGGGAAGGGGAACGTGGGCAGGGCCATCAGCAGGCCGCCCTCGCGCAGGTATCGCAGGAGGGCCTCATCCACATCGCCCTTCTGATGAACGGTCTGCACGTAGTGTTCGTCGCGGGCGTACACCAGCACGGGAAAATTCTTCACATTGAAGCGCTCCGCGTCGAGGAGTTCCGCCCAATCCAGGTCCTTTACCTCCACGCCGGCATCGGCCAGCCACAGGACGGCGTCGGTTCGGAATCCGGGCAGCACGCCGACCGCCGCGCCCTTGTAGAGTTCACGAATCGCTTTGGCCTTTTCGGTGTCGGCGGCGGCTGCTCTGTCGGGGATGGGCGACTTGCTGAACGGCGTGCTCTTGAAGCGCGGCGCGTGCTCGCCGGTCATGCGGATGTACTTGTCGCCGTCTTCGTGGCTCGGCTCGATCTCGGAGCCTTCATGCCATTCGTTCCACGACGTGATGAGCACCCAATCGGGGTCGGCGGCGATGGCCTCCTCCCACAACACGCGGTAGGTCTGTCCGTCCTGGCGTCGGGCGTTGATGCCGGGTTTGCGAATCTTCGTGTCGTCGTAGCCGGGGATGATCGTGATGCAGGAGATTCGCGCCTGTTGCTTCGCCAGCCGCACGGCGTCGGCGAACTGCTTGCGGCTCAGCTCGCGCAGCTCATCGGGCGTCTTGTCCCTGACCCACGAGCAGATGTTGTACGTGTGGATGCCGTCGAAGAGTTGGGCGTTTCGTTCGGAGTAGCCGTCGGCGATGAGCAGGAAATCCTTGCCGTATCCTTCGCGGGTCTGCGCGATGATCTGCGGCCACCGTTCCACAGGCACTTCCGCCATCACCCTGCCGTAAGCGAAGATGACGGGTTTGCCGTCCACCTTCAGGAAGGCCGGATGCCCGCCGTACTTCCGGAGGACATACAGGAGATCGTTTACCGCCTTGCGTACCTGCGCGTTGCCCTTGCCGGGGGCGGTCTCCCAGTAGACCGTCGCCTCAAAGTTCCGTTTCCCGGCGGCGTCGAGCACCTTCACGAAGGCCTTGTCGTCGAAGGTCTCCTGTCCCCACCACGTGCAGATGAAGCCGTCGAGGCCGTGGCCTTTGGCCAGGTCAATGTGCCAGTCAATGATGGCGGGGTCGTGGGAATCGTATGCGCCTCTGGCCGGGTAATTGGTGGACGAGGCGATGTCGCGTTTTTCCGGATTGACGTTTTCCCAATGCACCCACCGCCCGTGGCGTTCGGGCGTTCCGTACCAGGTGTAGTAGAAGGCCAAGACCTTGCGCGGCGTCTGCGTGTAGCGGCGCTCGCGGCGGGAGCGCAGGAAGTCGAGCATGCTCACGGCTTTCCCTCCCAGTGAGGAAGAATCGGCGGGACGAAGTTTCCATGCGTCCGGCGCGTCGCCGAGGGCCTCTACCCGCAAGTCCTTGAAGAGGACGCGCGTGGAGCCTTGTTCCTTGTTGTGTGTGCGCGCCGACAGCGCGATGCCGCCGGACAGCGCGGCGGGGGTGTCGTTGTGATTGTCGTCGTTCGCTTCCATGATAGGCTCACCGTCGAGGGCGACGGCGATCTTCGCGCCCGATACGGTAATTTTCACCTCGTGCCACTGATCGTCGCGGATGGTCTTGGGGGATTCGGCCAGCGGGTTCTTGTCGCCGGTCATGCGGCCCTGTGATAGTTTGTGCAGGGCGCTCAGGCGCGTGTAGAAGCCGACGGTGTAGGCTTGGCGGTTGTCCGCACAACGGAAACCGATCCATGCGCCGTCGCGCCAATCCTTTCCCCGCGACGCCACCTTTACCTTGAGGCTCAGGGCGTAATCGGTCCATTCGCGTTTCCCCGCCTCTGCCCCCAGGGCGGTGAAGCCCCCTTCGCAGTCGGCGCCCTCCAGCCCTTCGTTGGTGAACGTCCAGTCGCCCGACTCGATGTTCCACGGCGGCGAAGGCTCCGCGCCTTTCGGGCGGTTCGTGAACGAATCCTCCAGGAGCACCGTGCCCGCCTGGGCGGAGATCATCGCCGAAACACACAAGAGCCCCCAAAGCGTCGGCCATCTTCTCACCGGGTGTCCTCCAAATTCTGACCGCGTGACAACCATGAATATTATGGCGGAATCTCTTCGTCTATGCGATAGGTCGCCTCGCGACTTGTTCGGAAATGCAGGAGAAGAGGGAGGCGGTGGACGTGCGTCCCCCTGGTGTTTGCGGCAGGAGAGGGATTGGGGAGGCAGAGGCGGTTTCGCTTAGCACGCCAGCAGCCGTCGGGCCTCTTTCAGGGCCTGCCTGACGGGGACCTGGCGCGGGCAGGCGGCCTCGCAGCGGCCGCATTCGGCGCAACAAGAGCCTCCTCGCGGACTTGCCGCCGCTCCAGGGGTTTGACAAGCGCGGCCTTTGGGCATTCCTTGACGTCGGCAGGCTGGGCCTGGCGATGCCTCTGGCCGCGCAGGACGGCCTGAGCCGCGAGGCCCTCCCCGTAAAGGAGAACGCGATCGAGTTCTCGCTGCCTTCCCAGGGCTGGAAGATCATCCGGGTGAGGGCGCGCAGCGGCGGCTGACAGGATCGCGCCAACACCCCCTTGACCCGGCCGCCGCGTTCCTGATATCTTTCAGGGAAAACAGCGACCCAAGCGGCGTTTACGCGCCTTCATCGGCGGTTCCGCATATGCGCAATCTGAAACTGGCCTTCGCCGAAGGATGGAGCGTCTGGGCAATCGTGGCCCTGACGGCCGTCACGATCATCTCGGTGCTCTTCTTCTACCGCCGCATCAAGGGCACCGTGCGCACCAGCGACCTTACGAAGCTGCTGGCGCTGCGTGTGTTGGCCATGATTGCGTTGCTGCTGTGCATCTTCCGGCCGGCTTTCAGCTACCAGAAGAGCCTCTTGGAGCGCCTCTCGGTGTTGTTCCTTGTGGACACCTCCAAGAGCATGGGTATCCGCGACTTCCCCAACCTCCCCGACCGCCTGAAGCGTGTCGAGAACGCCCTCCTGAACCCCGCCGGCTTCGTCACTAAGATCGAGAAGGACTACGACACCGCCTGGTACAGCTTCTTTGCGTCCGCCGGCGCTCTCAACAACAAGGCGGAGCTTCAGAAACTCGAAGCCGCCGGCACCGCCACCGACATCGGCTCCGGCGTGCAGACGTGCGTCGGCAACCGGCGCAGGGCCGAGATCGGCGGCATCGTGCTCTTCTCCGACGGCATTGACAACAGCGGCAGCGACGTCATCGGCCGCTGCGCCGCCCTCGGCGTGCCCGTCTACACCGTCGGCGTGGGAACGCGCCTGCGCGACCAGAAAAACTTCAAGGACATCGCCGTCAACAAGGTCGAGTGCAAGCTCAACCTGGCCGCCAAGATCACCGCCGAGGTCCACGTCTACGTGGACTCCATCGGCTACCAGGACCGCGTCGTGCCCGTCCTGCTGAAGCTCGACGGCAAGGAGATCGGCCGCGAGAACGTGGTGCTCGACAACAAGGCGGGCCTGCAAAAGGTGGCCATCCGCTTCAAGCCCGAAACCGTCGGCCAGTTCATGCTCGAAGGCGCCATCGAGCCTGACGCCGCCGAGCGCATCAAGGAAAACAACGTCGCCACCTGCCCCATCGTCGTGTCCGACCCGAAGCTGCGCGTCCTCTACATCGAGGGCACGCTGCGCTGGGAGTACAAGTTCCTGCACCGCGCCCTTGAATACGACCCCAACATCCAGATCCTTTCGCTCGTCAAGACCGGCGAGACGCAGTTCTACCAGCAGGGCAGCGTTCCCGACGTGCAGCTCCTGGGCTTCCCCAAGTCCAAGGAGGACCTGGAGAAGTTCAACGTCCTCATCGTGGGCGACCTCGACCGCTCGCACCTCTCGAACCCCCAACTCGACATCATCAGGAACTTCGTGATGGAGGGCGGCGGCCTGCTGATGCTCGGCGGTTACAACTCTTTCGGCCCCGGCGGCTACGGCGGCACCCCCGTCGAGGACGTCCTGCCCGTCGTGTGCGGCGACAAGACCATCGGACAGGAAAAGAAACCCTTCCTCCTCAAGCTCACCGCCGAAGGCGCGGCGCACCCCATCTTCGCCGGCTGCGAGAGCTTCTTCCTGGCCGACAAAGACTCGGGCGCCCCCGTCCCCCAACTCCTGGGCTGCGTCAACATCAAGGACGTCAAGCCCGGCGCCAGCGTCCTGGCCGTGGACCCCGAGGCCCAGATCAACGGCGCGCGCGGCAAGGCCCCGCTGCCGGTGCTGGCCATCCAGCAGGTGGGCAAGGGCCGCTCGGCCGCCTTCACCGCCGACACCACCTGGCGGTGGGAGTTCCAGCTTCGCGGCATGGGCAGGGACACGCCGTACTTCAAGTTCTGGGGGCAGATGGTGCGGTGGCTCGCCGCGCAGGAAGGCGCCAAGAGGTCCAACGAACCCGGCGTCTTCGCCTACCTGGACCGCGCCTTCTATCAGCCCGGCGACAAGGCCCGCCTCTTCGCCCGCGTCAACGACGAGCAGGGCCAGGCCGTCAAGAACGCCCGCGTCGTGGCCACCATCAACGGCCCGCGCGCCAAGGACCAGCAGATGGACGTGCCCGCCGCGCCGACGGGCATCGGCGAGTTCGGCCTGGAGTTCGAGCAGCGCGACCCCGGCAAGTACACCGTGGACGTCCAGGCCGCCATCGAGGGAAAAATCCTCGGCAAGGCGCAGCTCAAGTTCGAGCTGGCCGAACCCATCCGCGAGTTCGACCGGCTCGATATTGACGAAGACCTCCTCAAGAAGATCGCCGACGCCACCGGCGGGCGCTACTTCTCCCTCATCAACGTCGAGCAGGTCGCCGACGTGCTCGAGCAGCGCCTCAACGAGAAAAGCCTCCACAAGGAATTCCGCCTGTGGAACGGCCCCCTCCTCTTCCTCGTCTTCATCGGCCTCATCACCGGCGAATGGCTCCTGCGCAAGGCGCGCCAGTTGAGTTAGCCCTCCGCCCGCCCTGCCCCGCCCCGCCGCCTCACGTTTCCGGCCACGCCTGGGCGCCGAACAGCACTGACGAGGCCGCGCCGCTGGTCTTGCCGGCCGTGTAGACGATGACGCCGCCGTTGTCGGCGAAGATCACGGCGCCGTCGTTCTTCTGGTCGGCGATGAGCTTGCCGCTGCTGTTGGCGGCGTTCATGACCACCACGTCGCCGAACAGGCCGTTGAGGACCCTGGCGCCGACGGCGACCTGGCCGTCCAACTCCCCGCCGATCTTGATGCGATTGAGGCCCGCGCCCGCCCCGTACGTCGCCGTGCCGCCGATGAGAATCTTGGACTTCGCCCCCAGGTCGCCCCGGGTCTCGATGGCGCAGGCGTCGTCGCTCCGCAGGTCGCCCTGGATCGTGAGCGTCCCCAGCGCCAGGGCGTTGATGCTCGATTGGCCCGTCATGCTCCCGCTGACCGTGAACGAGCCGATGGCGTCCGTCGTGAGACGGAAGTCCGCCATCTCGCCCAGCGTCCCCTTGAAGGTCTTGATCCCCAACACCTGCCATGCCCCCGAAAGCCGCGACGCCGTCGTGCCCGACAGCGTGAACGAGCCGAGGGTGCCGTTGGGCACGATAAGGTTCATCTCGGCGTTCCCCCTGACCGCCATCTTGCCGATGCCGCCCGTGCCCTGGCTGATGATCAAGGTGTTGGCGACGCTCCCGTTCACGAGGAGCGACTTGATCCCTGCTCCAGTCACGTGGGTGGCGCTGATTACCGCGCTGTCCAGGCCGCCCTTCGGAACGTTGATCGTGCCGATCCCCGCCTCGCCGTTTGACATGATCGCGCCCCCGGCGTTGCCGCCGCCCACCGTCACGGTCTTGACGCCGCCCGACTGCGCGGAGATCGTGCCGGTAAATCCCCCCTTCGGGATGCTCACCGTTCCGATGCCGTCTGGGCCAGAGCTTGTGAGCGACCCGTCCAGATTACCCCCGCCGACGGTCACCGTCTTGATCCAGCCCAGCGAGACCAGGGCGCCCCTCATGCCGCCCTTGGGGATGCTCACCGTGCCGATCCCCGCAAGGTCCAGCGCCGAGATCGTGCCGTTCATGTTTCCCATCAGGACGTGTACCGTCTTCATCCCGCCCTGCGCCGTGACCTGCGTCCCCTCTCCGACGGAATCCACCTTGAGCGTCCCGAGGCCTCCCCCTACGTCCAGGATCGCGGTGTCGCCGAGGCCCATGGCGGTGAAGCTGGCCAGGGGGCCTTGCAGGACGATGTTGGACTCCGGCCCCACGTTTCCGAGCACGATGGCCTTCATCCCGCCGTCGGCCTGAATCTGTCCTGTGGGCGCAAGGTCAATCCCCTTGGCAGACAGCGACCCCAGGGCCAGGCCCGCCGTGTCCGCCTTGGTGATCTGCAGCCTGTCGAAGGACGTGCCCGGTACGGTGACTCCGGCCACCTCCTTGGTCTTGATGGAGAGCGCGGATTTCTCCGTCGTGTTGGTCAGGACGATCCGGGCGATGGCGTCGCCGGTCGTCAGTCCGTTGCGCAGTGTGAAGAAACCGCTGCCGGCGCCGGTCAGGAGGATCGTGACGCCCGAGCCGTCGCCGTCGGTGAACATCTTCGGCTGACCGGGTTGAAGTGGGACTTGGCCGGACGGCAGCGAGTCGTTGTCCGCGATGGTGACCGTGGCCGATCCCGCCGTGCCGATGACGTAGGCCCCGCTGGTGGAAAGGGTGAGGATGGCGGTCTCAGGCCCCTCGACCAGAACGTCGTCAATGGGCGTGAGGGTGATGGTGGTCGAGGCCTGCCCCGCGCCGATGGTCGCGCTGCCGGACAGCAACTGGTAGTCCGTGCCGTTGGTCGCCGTGCCGCCGATGGTGTAAGCGACGACCAGCGGATTGGTCGTGTCCCCCGTGCGGGTGATTGTAAACACGCCGTTATCCGGCCCGGTCTCCGAGGCGTTGGGGTCGGTGGCGGCGATGGTGACCGTGGGCAGCGGCGTCTGGTATCGCCGGGCAAATATCTGCCGCGGCTGGCCCACAATATAGTTCGACCACACCACAATCGGGTTCCCGTCCGAGCCGATCACTATGTCCGGGGCTTCGGCCCGATTGCTGCCGGCAATCTCTGGCGTTATGCCCTTGCCTGACGCGCTGCCGGGCCCCAGTTCTGCCCAGGACGTGCCGTTCCAGGCGCGAACGTATATGTACTTGGCCGTCTGACCGGACTCCCACGCCACGATAGGCCTCCCGTCTGCGCCGACGGCGACACGGGGGGACAGGGAGTAGGCCCCGTCGTTGCTGATGCCTCCACCCGTGGCGCTGCTCCCAAGCGCCGACCATGACGAGCCGTCCCAACACTTCAGGTATATGTCATAGTCATAGTCGCCCGACGCCGTCTGCTGCATCCAGGCGACGTAAACCTTCCCGTCGGGGCCGACAACGACGTCCGGCGTGCGGGAATGCAGCGTGTTGTTGCTGATCCCGCCGCCCGACCCGGCGCCCAGGCCCAATTCCGCCCAGTTGGAACCGGTCCAGGTTCGCACCCATATCTCGTAGTTGCCCGCCGCGTTGTCTGCCCAGGCTATGATGGGATTCCCGCCGGACCCGAACGCCAGGGCTGGAGAACTGGACTGCGAAGTGTTGTTGGATATGTTCCCTGGGGCAGACCACGGAGGTCCGCCGTCCCAGAACGAAACGCCCACGTCCAGGGGGTTGGTCGTTGTCGTGAGCTGTCCATGCCAAGCCACGATCAGCTTGCCGTCCGGACCGGCGGCTACGGCGGGATAGCCGACGTATTTCTGCATGTTGTTGTCAATGCCTTGTTCGGTCGTGCTCCTTCCCAAGGCCGACCAGACCGACCCGTCCCACCATCGCAGAAAGATGCCTTGTCCGGAGGTGCCTGCGCTGGCTTCCTGCCAGACGACATAGGGGATTCCCGTCGGGCCTGTGGCTATCTGGGGTGTGGAGGAGTGCACGGTGGCCGTACCGCTGACGCCCGCGCCGGTGGCGCTGCCGCCCATCTCGACCCATGAAGCGCCGTTCCATGACCGGACATAGACATTTTGGCTTCCCGTGAACTTATCCGCCCAAGCCACGATGGGATTGCCCAAGGCATCTACAGCCATCGTCGGGCTGATGGAGTCGGCGCTCGTGTTGCTGATGCCTCCCCCGCTGGCGCTGCCGGGGCCGATGTCAACCCAGTAGTCGGCGATGCCCGCCGGCGCGATGCGAGGCTCAAGCTCTTCGACGCGCAATCTTCGATGAACCCTGTCCAAGCGAAGCGGTGTGATCATGGCGTTCCCTCCTGCAAAGCAAACAAAGGCCCGATATGATCCGTGGATTCCCCGGAGCGGGGGATGTTTGTAGGCGGTATGGCGTGAACGGTGAATTGCGTCCTGGGTGCCGAAACATGGGAGGTCGCCCATGTCCTGGCGTCCTTATCAGGCGGCTGGCGTGGCGCAGCTTGGGGGTGTAAGTCAAGCCGCCCGCGTCCGTGTTGTACGGCGGCGCATCAATTGCTCTGAAACGTACAGCGGATGTACACTACATATTACATGCGTACGCGCTAAATACTAACACTGCTCCGAACGCTTGTCAAGGGCAAACGCAAATTTTTTCTGAAGTGTCTTGTCGCCCCTCTGCCCCGCCTACAGACCCAGCGCGGCCAGCCGGTCCTTCTCGCCGAGAAAGGCGCCCTGGCCCAGTAGTGTGCGCTGGAGGGCGCGGACGTCGAGGGCGCGCGGGGTTGCGCCCGAGCGCGCGCACAGGGCCGCCGCCGCTCCGGCGGCCTGGCCGAGCGTCATGCAGCTTGACATGCCGCGCAGAAGGCCCTGTGACTTCGTGGACACGCTCTTGCCGCTGCCGACAAGGAGGTTTTCGACCTGCTTGGGGACCACCACGCCGTAAGGAATATCGCAGGTATGGGGCCAGAAGAATTCGCCGCGCTTCTCGAAGGAGGCGCGCGAGGGTTGGCACCCGATGGTGTCGTCGAAGTACACGGGGCGGTCCGACGACATCTCCTTGTCGGTCAGCGTGGCCTCTCCCTCGATGCCGCGGCTGACGCGCACGCCGAGATCGGAGGCCAGTTGCACGATGTACGCCTCCTCGAAACCGGGGACGCGCTTGCGGAAGAAGTCGGCGACGTAGTAGCAGACCTTGTGGGCTTCCAGTTCCATGCGCGAGAGTTCGCGCGGGTCGAGCGTGGTCAGCTTCCAGTTGTTGGAGTTGACGATGACCGAGTCCAGGTGGCGCAGCCCGTAGAGACCGGCCCAGTTGAGGCCCCAGGCGCCGGCGCGTTCGCCGTGGTACTCGCCGGCGGCGATGGCGTTCTGAAAAAGATCCCACTTGCTGCCGCCGCTGTGGGGGAAGAAGAAGATGCCGCGTTCGACCCAGTTGCGTTCGAACTCCGCGAACCCCTTCACCATGTCCAGCCCGACGGGGAAGGTGTCCGGGTGGCGCTTGAAGTGTTGATAGAGGGCATCGAGGTTGACCCGCCCCATCTTGAACTCCAGGCTCGCCGAGCCGTTCGTCCAGCGCATGGGACAGCCGGTTTGGTGCGCCAGGTCCGCCTCGCCCGTCGCGTCCACCACGACCTTCGCCAGGACGGCCAGACGCCCCGTCTTGCCCTCGACGAAGGCGCCTTTCACGGTCTTGCCGTCCATGATCGGCCGCGCGGCGAGCGTGTGCGTCAGGACGGCGACGCCGGCCTCCTGCTGCATCTCGATGAGGACGACCTTGAGCTGCTCGGAGTCCACCACGATGCCGGGGACCTCGCGGCAGGCCCATTTCTCGCTCGCGCCGCCGCGGGCGATCAGCCGGTCTACGACCTCCTTGGCGATGCCGTGAACGACGATGCGGCCGTCGCGGTCCATGTACCGGTTGCCGATGTTGGCCATGAGGCCTGCCGTCGCCACCCCGCCCAGGCAGCCGTTGCGTTCGAGCAGCATCGTTCGGGCGCCCGCCCTGGCCGCCGCGACGGCCGCCGCGCAGCCGGCCACGCCGCCGCCGGCCACCAACACGTCCACGCTGTCGAGCACCTCGATCTGTCTGGCGGCTTCCTGAAGGGTCGGCATGGCGTCGTTCTCCTTCTGTAGAAGAAACGGCAAACAGGCTCAGCAGGCCTTGTCGTCCAGGCCCAGTCTCAGTTCGCGGTTCGCGTTTCGCCAGGAGAGCTTCTCGTGGACGTCCGCTGAAAGGAGTTTCTTCTCGCGCAGTTCGCGCCACCAGGGGACGATGTCGAGCTTCTGGCCGGGATAGCAGATGTCGGTCCCGAAGAAGAGCCGGTCCTGGAACTCCTGCATGAAGGCGAGGCCGAAGTCGGGGTCGCGGCTGACGGCGTTGAAGCCGCTGCCGGCGGACAGGTCGCCGTAGAGGTTGGGATAGTTGCGGAAAAGCTCGACGAGACGGCCCGGCGACACCTTCCCCTTGGGGTAGCCGCTGCGGGACTGTTCGGTCACGTCGGCGCTGATCTCGGCCCAGAAAGGCTGAGAGTGCCCGAACATCCTGAGCTTGGGGAAGGTCTTGAGGACCTTTTCCAGCCGGGGAAGGCCGGCGTCGTCGTAGCAGCCGTAGCAGCCGCCCATCTTCGGCGCGACGTGGAACGTCACGGGCAGTCCGACCTCCTCCATCTGCCGGAAGGCGTTCATGTTGAGAGGGTCGTCGAAGGGGAGGTTGGCGATGTACTCGCCGATGCTGCGGTGGCCGGCGTCCTTGTAGTACTGGAGCAGCCGGCGAAGGTCGGAGTCCGGCGAGTTCGAGACCATGCGCGGGTCTATGTTGCAGGTGGGGATGAGGCGTTTGGGGTGGAGGGCGCAGATCTCCATCACCTCTTCGGGCGGCACGAGCCGATACGCGCACTCCGGGTTGGCGCGCGTCATCACCAGCGCCATGTCAATGCCGTGGTCGTCCATCAGTTGGATGAGTTCCGGCGGCGTCGTGTACATCAGGCCGTTGGGCCGGGTGACGGTGCGGGTCTTTGCGGCGTGAACGTGGATGTCAATCAGCATCGGCGGTTCTCCGGTTTGTAATTGTGCGCACACTGATTCCTTTTCTTCACCACGGCAGCCGGAGGGCGCGCAGGGGGTGGCGGACCATGAAGCTGAACAGCGCCCGGCGCAACCGCCTTCGCTCGGCGCGTTCCTCCGGCGGCGTGTCGCGCAGAAACGCGCGGAGCGTCAGGGGGCGGCTGAAATACTTCTGGAAGTCGTGGAAGACCTTCTCAAAACGCGCGTCGGACATCGCGGACAGATTGACGGCCGGCTTCTGGACGTCGAAATACGTGTAGTCGGCCCAGTTCAGGGAGTCGCGCACGGCCGGCGGCAGCTCGTCGAAAATGGGTGTGCCCGGCAGCGGCATCAGGCGGGCGGAACTCAGCACTTCCGGGTCGGCCCACCGCAGGAAACGCCTCGTCGCCTCGACGTCCTGCTCCGTCTCGCCGGGCAGGCCGAGGATGATGTCGGCGAACACCCGCAGCCCTGCCTCGCGGGCCAGACGCGCCGCGCGCCGGTTTTGTTCGAGGGAGGCGTTCTTGGCAACGCGGCGGAGCACGGCGTCGGACCCGCTCTCAAATCCGTACTCGACCTGGATGCAGCCGGCCGACTTCATCGCCTTGAGCAACTCGGCGTCGGCCTGTTCAACGCGAAGCAGGCAGTCCCACTTCACGCGCCGGTGAAAGCCGCGGCGGCGCATCTGCTCGCACAGCGCGAACAATCGCGCATGATCGGCGGCGAAGGTCTCGTCCTCGAAGTGAATCCCCTCGACCTTCAGCCGCTCGACGGCGTTGGCGACCTGGTCCATCACGTAATCGAGGGAGTGGTAGCGCACCCCCGGCCCGGACACGACGTGGCCCGCGCAAAAGCGGCAGCGGTTCGGGCAGCCGCGCGAGGTCAGGATGTTCGTGGCCGAAAGCGTCAGCCAACGGATCAGCCACGGCGTGGGTGCGGTGTAGAACGACATGTCGAACAGGTCGAGCGCCGGCGGCCCGAGCCGGTCGAGGTCGGTTGTCGGCGGACGCCGTGGCGTGCGTATGACCGACTCCCCGTCGCGGTAAACCAGGCCGGCGATGTCCCTTGAGGGCCCCTTTTCGGCCAGTTCCACCATGGCGGTCTCGCCCTCGCCTACGACGACGGCGTCGAGGTCGGGACAGTCTTCCAGGGTGCGCTCCGGCAGGGCGGAGGGGTGCGGCCCGCCGGCCACCGTAAGGACGCGCTCCCCGACCAACTGTTTGGCGAGTCGTGCGATGGCGGCCGTTTCGGGAATCAGCGGCGTGACGGCTGACAGGCCCACCATGTCCGGCTGAAAGTCGGTTAGCAAACCCCGCAGATGCGCGTCCGCCGCGTCCCAGTCAAATCGGCCCTTGACCAGTTCCTCTTCGCGGACGTGAATGCGGACGGTATGGCCGGCTCGGCGCAGACACGTCGCGATGCAGGCCAGGCCCGTCGGCACCCACCGCGAATGCATCCGGCCCTTCGGCCAGTGCGACTTCGGA
>CAYPFP010000006.1:91488-93266 GCA_964409935.1 uncultured Planctomycetota bacterium
GCCCGTCGGCACCCACCGCGAATGCATCCGGCCCTTCGGCCAGTGCGACTTCGGAGGGACGGGGTAGATCAGCAGGACTTTCATCGTGTCGCCAACCCTTGGCCGGCCGCTGGCTTGCGCAGCAGAGACAGAATCCTGTCGCCCAGCGTGTCCAATCGCGGCCCGACGCTCAGGCGATACGTCCCGCTTTGCAGGATGAGGTCCGAGAACGCCTCGAACGCCCCGCCGCCGTGCGCGGTGGAGAGGTTCTCGCGCACCAGGGCGATCAGCGCTGTCGCCTTGTCCATCGGAACCAGGCGATGGCCGCGGGAGTTGCGTTTTTCCAGGAAAAGAACCAGCCCCGGCCGAGCGGTTCGACCGGGCCGGACCGACGGGAGCGAGGCCAGGTCCACGAAATATTCGTCGGCGTCAGGCGCAGGGCGGCGGGGCAGACTGTCCAGCCAGGGCATCATCTTCAGGGTGTTCGCGTGGACCTTGCACGGGCGCGGCAGGCCCCAAACGGAAACACCCCCGGCCCCGCTTGCGAAGGTGGCATCGTCGGCCATGAGGCTCAGGCCGCCGTGCGCCAGCGCGAGGGCCGTCGTGGTCTTGCCCATGCCGCTGCGGCCGGTCACGACGACGGCCCGCGGATCGCGTGCGCCGCCCTCGGCCAGGCTCGCGGCGTGGACGACATACTGGCGCGCTTCGGCGAGGAATTCGCAGAGCAGGGGCACGATGCAGTTGCGGCTGAGGCACCACTCCGCCCCGCGCTTCACAAGAATGCGCGCGCGGCGGCGCGGCAGATTGATTGTGAGCCGGGCCAGTTGCCCCAGGTCCGTGCGCCGCAGGCCGTCCCCGGAGTAGAAGACCGAGTGAACCCCGCCCGGAGGAACGCCTTCCCACGTCCGGCGCATGCCGCGAGGAACCGCCCCCGGGCGCGGCGTCCCGTACCGCATCTCAAGGACAAACGGTGCGGGGCCTCCTGCGTTTTCCGCAAAGGCGCCCAGGAGGGCGTCCACCCCTTCGGCCAGAGCAGGGCTTTGCGCCTCAAGCCGGAGGCGCATGCCGTGCACATAGTATCCACGCAAGTGGGACGTCATCGCCGGTTCGCCAGTCCCGCGCTCTTATGTGACGACATGGTTGTTACCGCGGGTCACCTCGGCAAGCCTCCCGCGCTTCTCGAGAACGGGCCGGCGGTATTGCTTCTTGCCGCCGAGCTTGCGGCCTTCCGCTCTTGCGTTTCTCGTCTCGGCCATTCGTATTCCCTCCTTGCTGGAGACGCCGGGAAGCGGGATCAGCCTGGTTCCGTGTCGGCCCCATATCCGTGCCTGATCCCCACTGCTTCCCGCCCTCTCAACTGACGCGGTCGGTGATACCGCGTGTCACCTCGGCAAGCCTCCCGCGCTTCTCGAGAACGGGCCGGCGGTATTGCTTCTTGCCGCCGAGCTTGCGGCCTTCCGCTCTTGCGTTTCTCGTCTCGGCCATTCGTCTACCCTCCTTCCTGGAGACTTCTGAGACGACGTCAACTGATTCTAGGCCTGGTCGCGAATCCGCCCGTGATCTCGGCCAGCTTGCCGCGCTTCTGCAAGATCGGCGCGGTGTATTCCTTCTTCTCCCCGCGCCTCTCCCTGTCGCCCTTTGCTGTGGTGTGATCCGGCGCCTTCCTGCCTCCCATACCGCGCAATGCCTCAGCCCCAGCCGATGCCAGGACGATGATAGGAGTATACCCGCTCTTATGTCCCATGCAAAGCCTGTCGCGAAAAAGGCATTTTTTGAGGGGACATCAAACGCCGAGGGGG
>CAYPFP010000007.1:0-6941 GCA_964409935.1 uncultured Planctomycetota bacterium
TACAGGTTTGTTTTGAAGAGCGCATTGTCACTCTATTATGCGAACCTCAATAATTCGTGACAACTTTCCGGTTGACGGCCCGATGTGGGACCAGAGGTCCTACGTTGCCTACCGTGTGGGCGGCTATATCTGGTTAGCAATAGAGACATCCCCTAACATGCTGCTAATCTGGGCAAATGTGAAGACAGGTAGTTTCAGCCAAGCGGATTTGGCGAAACGCCTGGGAGTCAAGGAATTTGACCAGGACGAATCACTTTCTGAAAAGCTCGCATTGCCAAGCTCAGTACGTTTAGATCGGAAGCAGTCCACCGACACCATCATACTCAGAATCAAGCCGGAATTTGATCTTGGGTCGCAGGTATTCCTTGCGTTTCTGAAAGATGTCTACAAGGCCTTTTCGAAGGCCGACATAGGAGACAATTCCTGAGGCAGGTATTGCTCTGATCGGGGGGCCGGGCTGTCGCCAATTGCAGGCGGGCTTCGTTGGTTATCTTCCCCTTGCGAGCGACTTGGTGCTATGACGTGACAGAATTAGCGGATGTCTTCCGCGAACCTTGGCGTGCTTGCCAGACCGAAGTGGCTGCATCGTGTGCCTTACGGAAAACGGCCCACGGATTGGCCGCGGAAACACACTGAAACACACGGAAACGCACACAAACAGAACAAACAAAGGCTTTCCAAGCTCTATTCGGTGTGATTCCGTGTGGTTCCGTGGCCTCAGCCGTTTCTTTGAACGCAGTTCGGTTCCGCACCTTCCTGGATGATTCAGCGGCTCACTTTCTTGCAATGGGAAAAGGAGAGGAACATGGCGGAGCTTTTGCATGGCGACATCACCGGCAAGGTCATCGGAGCAGCCTGTGAAGTTTGGAAGGTGCTGGGCTATGGCTTTCTTGAGAGGGTGTACCAGAACGCCCTTGCGGTCGAGCTCAAGATAAGGTCCGTTTCCGCTCAACCACAGCGCGAGATGGTCGTCAACTACAAAGGTCATAATGTCGGCGAGTACGTGGCGGACTTTCTGGTCGAGGCAAAGGTTGTTATCGAACTCAAGGCAGAGAAGGAGTACAATCCTGAGCATGAAGCGCAATTGCTAAACTACCTGAAGGCCACGGGCGTTCGTGTGGGACTGCTGGTGAATTTTGGGCGAGCCAACTGTAGTTGGCAACGCTTTGTCATGGGCAGTGAGGGGGAGCCTACGAAGCAAATACCATGAGCGGAGTGGGATCAGGGGCGCATTCGTCGCCAGTCCCTCACCTGCGTCTTGTCGCTGCCCCAGGCAGATACATTAGCTGCTATTCTCCGCGTGGCTCGGTGTGATTCTGTGGCTCATGTCGTTCCGTTGTGGCCGTAGCGGACTACGGCAGGAGACTACTGTGGCAGCCGCAATGACGGGAGACAACGAGATGGCGCAGACCGATGCGACGATTCTGTTCTTGAGCGACCGTCCGGGCGGGGTCATCGGGCAGGACCTCGATCTCCTCTACCCCCGCCGCGTCAAGAAGCTGGACTTCACGCTGGTGGCCCACGACCTGAGCGTGTTGCGGCCGTTTCGTTTTGTCGTCACGGCCGTGCACCTGGGGCGCAACCTGCCCCGGCTCGACTACGCCGCCGTGACCGAGTTTGCGCGCGGCGGCGGGCAGGTCGTCTCTTCGCTGTTGGAGTACGGGCATCATCGCGGGCTTCATTTCAGCAAGGCTTACGTGGGCGACCGCATGCGGCCGGGTATGAGCATCGCCGCCGAATGCGACGTGACGCGCGGCTTCGCGGTCGGCGATTCGCTCTGGTGGTACGGCTGTGTGTCGTCGGCTCCCGACTCCCTCTACTCCAACCAGATGCTCCAGCGCCAGATCATGAACGCGCGGCAGTCCGACGGCGTGCGTATCCTCGGCACCTCCACCGTGAACGGCGCCGCCGTCATGATCGAGGAGAAGCTCGCCGCCGGCAGAATCGTCGCTATGGACATCGTGACTCCCGGTCGGCCCTTCTTCAACTCTCGCGGCAGCACGAACAAGTACCTCTTTCTCGGCAACATCATCGGTAATTCGGTCCGATACGGAAAGCATTACCCCACAAGGCTTTGCTACGACGATTTTGTGGACGAAATGCGGCGGGTGGCCGCGCGGCATCCCCGTTTGCGCATGCAGTCCGAAGGCCCCTGCAGCGACGGCCGCCCCATGTGGACGCTCAACCTGGGCGACGAAAAAAATCCCCGCATCTACTTCGGCGCCGCCGTTCACGGCTGGGAATGGGAGAATTCCTACGGCCTTCTGCGGCTGGCGGAGCTTCTGTGCGAGCAGCCCGACATTGAGGGCCTCGACACCAACCGTCTCCACTTCAAGATCATGCCCGTCCAGAACCCTTACGGCTTCGACCACTTCACGCGACACAACGCCCGCGGCGTGGACCTCAACCGCAACTTCGACTTCTGTTGGGACCAGTTCGAGGACCAGCAGGACATCCCCATGCCCTGGGACTACAGCTACAAGGGCGCCTCGCCGGGCTCCGAGCGCGAGACGCAAATCATCCAGGGCATCTTCGACCGCTACCGGCCCATGTGCGTCATTGACTTCCACACCGCCGATTACATCATGATGCTCCCCCACAAGGGCGACAAGGAACTGCTGGCCGCCATCCACGCCGGCATCAAGGCGCGGCTCAAGGACCGCTACATCACCCAAAAGCCCTACGGCGGCGCTTACCAGCAGGTGAACATGGATAAGACGTCGGAGTACAAGATCCCGGAGCCTTACCTCATCTACTACGCCGCCGAGCGCGGCGCGGCCGCTTCGTTCCTCATCGAGATGTCCGGCAACCGCGACGACGTGCACGCCCTGGTCATGAACACCGATACGGTGGTCGAGATCTGCCTGGCGGCCGTGAAGGAGTGTCTGGCGAAGATGGGTTCGTGAGAGAGCAGGAGGCGCCGCGATGCGCATGAGTCTGTTGGTCTTGCTCCTTCCGTTTCTGGTCTGCCTCTGCTCGGCGCTCCTGGCCGCCGACCCGAAACCCGACCCCTACCAACGCGCCGACAAGGCCCGCATCGGCCCGGCCGCCGTGCCCGTGATGGAACAGGTGTTCTGGGTCGAGCTTCCTCTGCCTCCGGCGGCCGAACTGCGCGTAGCCGCGCCGGAGGGCGTGAAACTCCTGGACAAGACCAAACCCGGCCCGCGCCGCTCCTTCACGCGCCTCTATTTCCGTTCCGACCGCGGCATCCGCGGCGGCGCGATCACGATCTCGCCCACAAACGGCCCGGACATCGTCGTGCCTCTTCGCGTCCTGACCTACCGCGAAGACATCGAGGACAAGACGCGGGAGGTCAAGGGCCTGGACCCCGCCGCCCGCAAGCGCGGCCGCTCCTATTACACCGACGAGATGCTCAAGGTCGCCCGCGCAAACGCGGCCAAGTACCCCGACCTGCTCTCGGCCCTCGGGCGCTCCTCCGTCTTCGACAAAATGTCCGACGCCGAACTCTTCGCCTTTCTGCCCTCCTGGAACCTCCCGCGCCAGTGCTATAGCAACTGGCCCTGTCCTTTCTGCGGCGAGAAAATCTACGAAAAGAGCGCCTTCTATCCCTGGCAGCACGACCCGCAGCGGCCGTCGTTCAAGTGCATATGCCCCCTGTGCAAGAGGAAGTTCCCGACCAATGACATCGCGAAGGACGATTTCACCAGCGGCGATTTTCCCGATGACGGCTGGGGCTGCGACATCGGCGCGGGTCTGAGAGGCGCCTACGCCGGATGGGTCGCCTACTACAACCACCAGATGATGTGGCTCCACACGGGCGGCGAGTTGAAGCGTTTCGGCGAACGCTACCTGCTCGCCGGCGACGAGGCCGCCGCCCACAAGGCCGCCGTCCTTCTGGCCCGCCTGGCCTACATCTACGCCGGCATGGACATGACCTGGCAGCAGGTGGACACGCGCTACCTGCGCGGCGGTCGCGCCCTCCTCGACGGCAACTGGGAGCGCACCGGCCTGCTCGTGCCGGCGTGTCAGGCCTACGACGCCATCTTCGACTTCGTGGGCCGCGACGAGCCGCTCGCGAAGTTCCTGAACGCGAAGGATCCCTCCATCAAGACCCCCGACGATGTGAAGGCGCTCATCGAGACGTATCTTATTCAACTCTTCGGTTGGGACTGGATCGCGCGCCGCCTTTCCGGCGGCAATCAGGGCGCGCGCGAGCGCGACCTGGCCTACATGGCCGTCTGCGCCGACATGGGGCCGATCAGCGACCGCTGGATCGAAGAGCTGTTCACGCGCGCCTGGAGCGGCGGCATCAACAAGGGCGGGTACGACGACCAGAACCTCATCAACACCCTCAACCGCGAAGGCCCCACGCTGGTATGCGGCTTCGGCTACTCGACCGGCTACGTCGTCAGCAAGTCCGACATGGCCGAGATACTCTCGCGCGTCACCTCGCCCAAGTGGCAGGCCCGCTGCAACCTCTACGACCCCAGCCTCTACCCCAAGTTCCGCGCCGAGTTCGACACCTGGACGCGCATGCTCGTGGCCGGCCACCACGTCCCCGGCTACGGCGACCACGGCAGCGCTCGCGGCCAGACCCTCCCGAAGGGAGCGGCCGGCATCCTGCGCACCGAGTACGCCCGCGCTTACCTGCGCTGGCCCACCGACACCCTGGCGCTTGCGCTTTTCCAGACCGGCGCGGCCGTCCCCGCGCTCTTCGAGCCGGACGTCTGGCCGATGGTTGCGGCCCAGGCCAAGATCGCCGGCCCCGCGCCGCCTCTCGAGAGCCGCGTGCTCGACGGCGTCGGCTTTGTCTTTCTCGAGTCGCGCCCCCATGCGCCGGAGGTCCGCCGCCGCGCCGGCATCGCCCTGCGCTACGGCCAGGGACTGGGCCACCAGCACAACGACAACCTCAACGTCGAGATGTGGGCGCACGATACGGCGGTTGCGCCGGAACTGGGCTACCCCTGCTGGGCGCACCCGATGGGCGCCACCGGCCACACCGTCCACCACAACACGGGCATGATTGACCGCGCCCCCCAATACACGGGCGGCGTCTCGCGCGGCACGCTGGAGATGTTCTCCGGCGCGCCGGAAGCCTCGTTCGCCGATGTCTCTGCGGCGCCCAGCGGTTTCCCCAACCGCCTCTACCGCCGCGCCGTCTGCCTGGCCGACGCCCCCGGCGGCAACGTCTACCTGTTCGACGTCCTTCGCATGGCCGGCGGCGCACGGCGCACGTATTGTTTCCACGGTCCCGCCCACAATGCGTTCGACACCGGACTCCGGTTCGGTCCGAAGGCCTCCGCTCCGTTTGAAATCCCCGGCATGAGCCGCGGCCTCGCCAATAACGTCGTCGAGCCGCAGGAGGCCGCCTCCGACGCCGACGTCTGGGCCGACTGGACCTGCGACCAGAGCGACGTGCGCCTGCGCCTGGACGTCCTCGGCAGCGCAGGGCGGCGCTACTACACCGCCCGCTACGCCAAGCCCGACTCGCCGCCCATCCGTTTCTTCTTCCCGGAGGACGAGAGCAAGGACGGCGCCAGCGAGTTTGTGGCGCTCTGGCAGCCTTATGTCGGCAAACCCTTCGTCGAAAAGATGGAGCGCCTTGCCGTCGAGCAGGGCGGAGGGCGGACGCCCGACGGCTTCGGCCCGGTGGCCGTCCGCGTTACTCTGGCCGGCGGGCAGACCGATGTCTTCCTCTATAGCGCCGATCCTTCCGCGCCTCTCCACTGCGGCGACTTCGAGTTCCAGGGCCATTTCGGTTACTGGTCGGAGTTGAACGGCGTCGTGCGCTGCGTCCACCTGGTGGCCGGCAGGCGTCTCATGAAGGGCGGCGCGGGCATTGCCGACGCGCCCCCTTCTTTCCGCGCGAAGATTTCCGCCGTGGACCTCTCGGAGAATGTCGTCACGTTGGACGCCGCCGTCCCGGCCGGCCTTGTCGCGCAGGGCCAACCGGTCTTCCTGTGCGGCGGCAGGCATCGAACGGCCTACACCATCGCCGAGGTCCTGCCTTCGCGAAACCGGCTTCGCCTCGACCACAACTCGATGCTCTTCCGCTCGCGGCTGGAAGGCATCGCCGCCGACCGGTCGCACATCCTGGTCGAGCTGGACCCGCCCATCGAGGTCGCGCGCGGCTTCAAGCCCGGCGCCTACGACGACGCCGTCCTCACCGGCGAAGATCACAAGGCCCGCTATCGCGTCAAAAAAGTCGAGATGCAGAAAATCTTCACCGACCGGCCCGCCGAAGAAAGCGATTTTTCCGACAGCGACGGCGACGGGCTTCGCAGGGTGTTCATCTACGACCATGCCGAGGGGGACGAGGCCGTCGTGCACAACAGCGTCTTTGTGCGCGTCGCTGGAAAGACGCGCCGCGTCGAGGAAGGCCGCGTTGAGCAGATCGGCGCGGGCCACTGGAGAGGACGCTGATGCGCGCTGTAGTGCCTGGCTCGCGGCGGACGTTTGCCGCGTGCCTGGCACTACGTTTTGGCGTTCTGCCTGGGGTCTCAACGGCAAAGGACCCGCGAATGGAAGCGTACCTGAATTGCGAAACGGACATGCAGCACGTGATTATCCGCAAGGCCCCCAAGGGGCGATATGCCATGTACGGCGGCCTGACGAAACTTCCCGACGGCGAGATTCTCTGCGTGTACAAGGTCGGCTCGCTCGATCCGAAGACCAACAGCCCCTGGACCGTGCGCGACGAGACGATCGTGTGGGCGCGCTCCTCCGATCGCGGACGCTCCTGGCCCGAGACGGAGAACGTCATCTACAAGGACGGCGCGACCCGGCAAGAGAACTGCTGCGGCAAAGGGTACCGGAGCGCAACCGGGACGTTCATGCACCCCCTCTACATCCTGAACGCCGATTACGAAGAGGCGGCGCGGGAGAACAACTGGTCGAAGATGCATCTGGCCGTGACCCGCGACGAGGGCAAGACGTGGCAGATTCGCCGGCTGGAGGTCCCGCTGTCCATCGCCGCGTCG
>CAYPFP010000007.1:7041-41836 GCA_964409935.1 uncultured Planctomycetota bacterium
TTCCGGCACGAGGCCGCCGTCCTGTGGTCGCGCGACGAGGGCGAGACGTGGTCCGACTACACCGTCATCGGCAGGAACGCCGATCCCGACAAAGGCCCCGCGCGCCTGAACGAGACCGACATCGTCGAACGGCCCGACGGCGGACTTCTCGCCATGTCGCGGACCCAGTATGCGGATTTCCCCCTCTACCGCAGCGTATCGGGCGACGGCGGGAAGACATGGACGACCGGTCCGAGCGGCCTGACCGGCCTGTGCCCGGCCTTGTGCCGCACCGCCGCCGGCCCGCCCGAGGGCGTTGTCGCGGTTGCCTACCACGATCGCTGGGGCAGGCACAAGGACAAGGGCGGCGTCTACGTTGCGTTCAGTCACGACCACGGCGCAACGTGGGGCGAGCCGATGTGGATCTCCGGCGGCGCCTACCCTTGCATGATCGAGATGGAACCGGGCCGGGTGTTCTGCAGCTACTACCAGAGTTCCGTTCGGCTTTGCGGCTCGTTCCTGAGGATTCCTTTCCCGACCGGGCTCCGGGCGCGGGCCGACGAGGGCGGCATCCGCCTCGAATGGGACTCCTACACGGGGATCAAGGCGAAGGATTACGCCTACCGCATTTACCGCTCCGCCCAACCGGGCGACGACATGAAGGCTGAGGACCTGGTCGGCACGGTAAAAGAGGCGAACTCTTACTTTGATGCGGGCGCCGATTCCGACAAGGCCTGCTACTATCGGGTGGCAGCCTTCGAGGGGGAGACGCGCGTCAACGTGTCGTGGGCGACGGCGGCGACTCGTTCCCCTAACGGTCAACGGCCGTGACGCGGTGCCGCTTGCGCCCCTGCGCGGGGTAAGCAAAGAGGGCGGCGGAAACGGCCTGACCATCGCCGCCTCAGGGCACGAGGGAGATCAGACGTAACATCGGGTCAGCAGGTCGGCGGCGGACTCGTCGAGTTGCTCCAGCCGGCGGACCTCCTCAAACGCCTCCAGGAGGTCGGAGACGCGGAGGCGCTTCTTTTCGGCCCCGCTGAAGTCGTGGATGATGCGCCCGCGGTGCATCATGACGAGCCGCTCGCCCAGGTGGGCGGCCTGCTGCATGGAATGCGTGACCATGAGGGTGGTCAGCTTGTCGCGGGCGATGATCTCCTCGCTGACGCGCACAACCTGGTCGGCGGTCTTGGGGTCCAGGGCGGCGGTGTGCTCGTCCAGAAGGAGCAGGCGCGGCTTGATCCATGTGGCCATGAGCAGGGTGAGGGCCTGGCGCTGCCCGCCGGAGAGCGTGCCGATCGGGTTGTCAAGCCGGTCCTCCAGCCCCATGTTAAGCCCACGCACCCTGTCCCTGATCTGGCCGATGAGGCCCCCGTGCAAGGCCCATCCCAGCCCCCGGCGTCTCCCCCGAAGCGCGGCCAGCGCGATGTTCTCGGCTATGGACATGCCGGGGGCGGTGCCGGAGAAGGGGTTTTGAAAGACCCGGCCGATCAATGAGGCGCGGCGATGTTCCGGCCATCGCGTCACGTCTCGCCCGTCAATCGCGATCCGGCCCGCGTCGAGCAGAAAGCTGCCCGCGATCGCGTTCAGGAGCGTGGATTTGCCGGAGCCGTTGGAACCGATCACGGCCACGAACTGGCCCTCCCGGATGGACAGGTCGAAGCCCTGCAGCGCCCGCACCTCGTTGGGCGTGCCGGGGTTGAATGTCTTGTATGCGCCTTGAATCTCAAGCATTGGACGCGACCGCCTTCCTGTTGCGGAGCCTGGAGAGCAGATGGGGCAGCACAAGGGCGGCGAAGACAAAGATCGCCGTCACGAGCTTCAGGTCGTTTGGGTTCAGCCCCCACCTCAGCGCAATGGCTACGAGCAATCGGAAGAGCACGGACCCCATCACCGCGCCGGCGATGGTCAAGCCCAGTCCCCCCGCGCCGACCAGGGCCTCGCCGATGATGACGCTGGCCAGGCCCCACACGACCATGCCGATGCCCATCTGCACGTCGGCGAAGCCCTGGTACTGCGCCAACAGCGCCCCCGAAAAAGCGATCAGGGCGTTGGAGAGTCCCAGGCCGATGACGATCATGTTGTCCACGTTGACGCTGAGGGCGCGGATCATCTGCGGGTTGTCGCCGGTGGCGCGCATGGTGGTCCCGAGGTTCGTTCGGAAGAAAAGGTACAGGACGATGCAGGCAATGCCGATGAGAATGAATGAACAGACCAGGACTGAGGCGTCGGAAGCGCTCATCTCCCAGCCGAGGACGTCGACGCTCTCGCGCCCGCCCACGAGCCGTTGTCCTGCGGCCTGAGCGCGCGTGGCCAGCGTCGTCTCCGAGAGCAAGGGCACATTGCTCTTGCCCATTACGTGAAGGTTCACCGAGTAAAGCGCCGTCATCACCAGGATGCCGGAGAGCAGGCCGTGGATCTTGAACTTCGTGTGGATGATTCCCGTGGTCATGCCGGCGGCCATGCCGGCGAGGACGGCAATCCCCGTGGCGGCAAAAGGGTCGAGGCCGTTCACAATAAGCGTGGCCGCGACCGCGCCGCCGAGGGCGATGGAGCCGTCGGCGGTGATGTCGGGGAAATGGAAGAGGCGGAAGCTGATGTATACGCCCAGGGCCAGGAAGGACAGGATCAATCCGATCGTGAGTGCGCCGACGAGCAGTGTCATGTCAAGTTCTCTCCGAGACCACCCGCGAGATCGGGGCCAGCCAGCACGCCCCGCGCACGAACTCGCTCTGCCCTGTGCCCGCGATGGGGCGATTGTCGTTGAGCAGATGGAGGATTCCCTGCACCCGCTCCTCTTCGAAGAGGGCGCGGACGACCGGCCCCAGCTCCGTCTGCCCCTTTCGCAGGGGGCGGTACGAAAAGGCGGCGGCGTGGAAGTGGCCCCTGGGCTGATCGTCGTTTCCCAACGGGCGGAGCAGCGCGGCCAGCGCCTCCTCGCGGCCTTGAGAAACCACGCCGGCCGCCAGCGCCACAGAGCGCGCAAAGGACGGTTCGGCGGTGAAGGTCATCCATTCCCGAATCTGTGGGAAGCCCAGCGGATTGTCGCCCGGACTGGCCAGCGCCGGGGAACGCTTCCACGCCGCCCCCACCAGGCCCTGAACCTCCGCCACCAGGACCATGCCCACGGTCCGGCCTCGGGTCAGGTCCAGCGCATGCCGCGCCAAGTCCAGGAGCGAGACCGACAGGCCGGGCTTGGCCGCGAAATTGACCTGGTGAGAGAACCGGCCCTCGCAGGACAAGGCGTACAGGACATGGATCTTCGACACGGCATCCTGGCCTGAGACCAGATAGTCCGGCACGCTGCGGCGATCGGTGGGCTGGTAGGCCACGGCGTTCGACACCCCGATGAACTCGCCGAATCGCGCGCGGCAATCCGTAAAGTCTGCGCCCAACGCCCCCACGCCGATTGAGAACCCGTTGGCCGACAGGGACAGGCCCCGGCTGGAAGACGCATTCGGGTTTCCCAGCGCAACACAATGCAGGGACGCCGTCGCTTCGACAGGATAGATATCCAGTTGGGCGTTCGGCATCTCGACGGCCGACGGTTGCTCCGCCTTTTTGTCCGGTTCCGGCCCTGCGCCCGGCTGACCGAGGAAAAAACCTTCGAGCCTCACCGTCCTGAAGACCTCCATAACGGTCTCGGAGGGATTGACAACGCTCAGCGTCCCGTCGAGGCCCTGCAGTTGTCTGCGGAACTTGACGAGGACGCTGATGCCGGCGGAACTGATGTACGAGAGGCCGGAGAAGTCCAGGGCGATGTGGTGGCGTCCCTCGCGGATTGCCGCGAGAAGCTCCTGGCCCAGGTGGTCGGCCCAGGAGGCGTCGAGGCGGCCTTTGACGTGGAGTTCCAGCACCCGCCCCCTGTTTCTCTTGGTTATCTCCATGCTACTTCATGACCTCGTCGGCCTGGCGGATGACGGACTCCGGCACGGCGATGTTCAGCCTGCGCGCCTGCCGGAGGTTCACGATGAGGCGCGTCTTCTGAAGGTTGCGGAACGGGATGTCTGCGGGGTTCTGCCCGCGCATGACGCGCGCGGCCAGGAGGCCCGCCTCGTGGCCGGCCTCGTAATAGTCGCGCGCGAGGGTCAGCACGGCCCCGTCCCTGGCCTGTGCGCTCACGAAGCCGAAGACGGGAAGCCGCCGTTTCTCCGCCGCCATCGCAATGCTCGCAAAGGAGGCGGCGACCAGGTTATCGGTGATCTGGCAGAGCGCCTCTATGTCCTTGCCGCACAAGGACAGGGCGGCGTCGGCGACCTCGGCGCTGGTGTTCGCGGGCACCTCCACCAACTCGATGCCGGCCTCCTTCAGATGCCTGGCCAGCGTATTCTTGTTGTGGACGCTGTTGTCCTCCGAGGGGGTGAAGACCGTTCCCACACGGCGTACCGACGGGAGGCACGCTTTCAGGAGTCTCGGCATGACGTCAAACGCGCCCAGGGTGGTGATGCCGGTGATATTGGGTCTGTGGTCCTCGGGGCTTTTCCCGGCCCCTGCGACAACGGCATCGGCAACGACGGAGAAAATAACGGGCGTCTGGTCGAACTTATGCACCGCGGCCTGGAGCGTAGGGGTCGAGAAGGTTATCAGAAGGTCCGCCTCCGCTTTCGCGGCGTCCAGGATGCTGCTCAACACGGCCATCTCGCCCTGGGCGCTCTTTACCTGCACGGTGTAGTCGCGTCCGGCGACGAGCTTCGCGGCGGCAAGGCCGTCCACGGCCCCCTTGGTGGCGTCTTCGCCGAGGGGAGCGTCATTGTACCGAACGATGTAAACGCTCCACGTCTTTTGGAGGGGTGCCGCATCCACCGCGGGGGCGCGGGGGGTCTTGGGGTGGCCCTCGCCGATGACGATGTCGGCTTTGGCCATCAAGGACGGCGGGATATGCCACGGGGCCTTCAGGCCCTTGATGGCGTCCGTGTTGAGGGCCAGTCTCTCCGGAACGACGTTCCGAATCTCGATCGCGGCGGGGTCGGCGCCCCGCAAGATACGCCCCGCAAGTTCTCCGGCCAACAGACCGACTTCGTAGTAGTTGGCGCCCAGGCCGAACAAGGCGCCCTGTTCCACTTCCTGAGGGCTGTTGACGAAGACCGGTATCCTGCCCTCTCGGGCGGCGGTGACGACGGAGTCAACCGCCACCTCCACCGTATTGTCGCCGCCCACCCAGAGGGCTTCCGCTCCGCGGGACACTATCGCCCGCGCCGCCTCCAGGACGCCGGCGGAGTTCTCGACGTTGGCCTCCAGAAGCACGAGGCCCAGTTCCTGGCACTTGGCCCGCGCCTTCAGGACGCACGCCTCGGAGCAGGCCTCGGCGGTGTTCCACACCGTCCCGACCTTCTTCAGGGCCGGGTAGAGCTGCCTGGCGATCTCAAACGTCCTCTCCACCGGCTGGAATGTGCCGATCCCGACGAGATGTTTGGGGTGGTCGAGGGGGTTCTCGCGGCTGATCCCCACGCCCGCCCCGAAGGGGTCGGTCACCGCCCCGAAGACGTGGATGGCCTTGCCGGCCTTGTTGGCATTGGCCACACATTGAAGGCAGGGTGTGCTCGCCGTCATGACCAGCTTGAAGCGGCCGCTGGACATCTCCCTGGCGATGGCGTTGGCGGTGGGCAGGTCGTTTTCGGCGTTGAAGCGCCGGATGGAGACCGTCCTGCCCTCCACAAACCCCTCCCTGGCCAGGCCGTCAAGCATCCCGCTGACGGTCTCGTCCAGGACGGGGCGGGAGGAGAACTGAAGGACGGCGACCTGGGGAACATCCTCGCCGGGCCTCGCTGTGCGCGCCGAGCGGCGATTCAGGTCGGAGAACAGCAGGATCGCCGACGCCGCGACGACCAAGGAGAGGCCGAGAGCGAGACGCTTGATTGCGAGCCACATAGCGAGCCTTTAGTCGAGTCAGAAAAGGGTCGAGGCGGAGGGCGCAATAGGGCGCTGTATCCGGCGCCCTTTCATTCCCCCAGGTCTGCGACGACGGTCTCGAGGTGCAAGCGAGCCTGCCGGGCCAGCGAGTCAATCAACTCGGGCGACATCTCTTTCTTCTGCCGCCCGTCCTCGAACCGCTCGACGGCCAGGGGGATGTCCCATGCCAGGCCCAGCAACGGCCTCAGCAGGCGGCGGTGATCCACGTCGCCGTCGCCCGGACAGGGGAACACCGGGTTGGCGCGCGCGCCGCGATGATCCTTGATGCACAAGGCCCTTACGTAATCGCGGATGACCTTGATGTCCTCGTGCGGGTCCACGCCCTCGTAGAAATGCACGTTGCCGGCGTCGTAACACACCTGCACGGCGGGACAGGCGATCTCCTTCATGAGCTTCAGGCACGCCGCGCCCGTCTCGGTGTTGCCCGTATGCGGCTTCAGCACGATCATGACGCCCGCCTTTGCCGCGTACTCGCCGATGGGCTTGATGACCTCCACGAACTGCTTGTTCATCTCCGCCCACTTGTCCGGCGCATGTTTCTGGTCCGGCCACTTGGCGTAGCCCCAGGTGCCCATCGAGAGAAGGAACGGCACGCCCGCCGCCTTCGCCTGGTCAATGCGGCGCTTGAACTTGTCCGGCCCGCCCGGGTCCAGTCCGTTCGTCATGGCGAACATCATGACGAGGCGGAGTCCTTTCTTCTCGAACTGGTCCTTCACGGCGACGGCCGCCGCCGGGCCGGCCTCGATGTCGAGCGCGGGCTTGCCGGCGTGCGTCGTTCCAAGCGCGCCGTACTTGTACCCCGCCGAGGCGATCCCGTCAATCGCCCGTTCCAGCGAAAGCTCCGAATACGGCAGCGTCTGACATGCGATCTGGAATGACATGTTTCCTCCTTTGTGGAAAGGGCCGGCCTGAGCATGGGCGATTATCGGCCCTGAGCGCTTCGTTGTCAAGCAAACACGCGGGGAACCGGCATCGCCCCGACCGCCGCTTGCCGGGGGCCGCATTTTGGGGTATCCTACGGGGCATGAACTCCGAGGACAGGGCCGGTTCGCCGGCTTGCGAACGCCTCACGCTGCGGTCGCTTCTCTTGGGTACGGCGCTGGCGGCGCTGATAAGCGTCGGCGACCCCTATTCGCTCTATCAATTGCACTCCACGATGTGGGCCATCAGCTACCTGCCCTTCTGCGTGGTGGTCTTCTTCTTCGCAATTGTGTTGGCCAACGCCCTGTTGGCGCGGTGGAGAGAGGCGTGGGCCTTCACGCGCACGGAGTTGCTCGTCGTCTTCATCATGGCCCTGGTGGCGGCCTCGATCCCGACGTGGGGGACCACGTCGTACCTGCTCTCGGTGATCGCCGCGCCGCACCACTACGCCTCGCCCGAAAACCGGTGGGGGGAACTGATCCTGCCCTTTCTGCCCGCCTGGCTGACCCCCCGCAGCGGCGAGACCCTGCGCTGGTTCTTCGAGGGCCTGCCCGCCGGCAAGACGATCCCCTGGAGCGACTGGGCCGGACCGCTCTTCTGGTGGACGAGCCTGATCGTCGTGGTTTTCCTGCTGTGCCAGTGCCTGGTCGCCGCGTTCCGAAAGCAATGGGTGGAGCGCGAACGGCTCAGCTATCCGCTCATGCAGATCGCCTACGACCTCACCGAGCCCGACGGGCGCGGGGGCCGGCTGCCCGCGTTCCTGAAGAATCGGGTCTTCTGGTTCGGCTTCGCGCCGCCGTTTCTGATCGTCATGTGGAACATCCTGGGCTATTTTTTCCCCAACTTCGAACCCATCCGCACCAACTTCGGCTGGGTGAGCCTGGGACGCTATTTCCCCGGCATCGTCCTGAACCTCAACTTCCCCGTCGTCGGCTTCGCGTTCCTCATCCACCGCAACGTGGCCTTCAGCATCTGGTTCTTCGTGTTGCTCTCGATGCTGGAGGAGGGCGCCTTCAACCGTTTCGGGTACATCATTTCGGGCCGCGACGTGTACACCCTGGGCCACCCGGCTATCGGCTGGCAGAGCTTCGGGGCGATGACGGCGATGGTGATCGGCCTGTTCTGGGCCGCGCGGTCGCACCTGGGGAACATTGTGCGCAACGCGTTCCGGCGCCACCGCGACGACGCCGACGAGATCATGTCCCACCGCGCCATCGTCTTCGGGACGGTCTTCTCCCTCGCATACATCCTCGCCTGGCTGAGGTGTTCGGGGTTCACCTGGACGCTGGCGCTCTTCTTTCTGTTCGGCATGCTTGTCGTCTACATCGGCCTGACGCGCATCGTGGTCGAGAGCGGACTGCTCTTCATTCGCGGGCCGCTCATCCCACAGACGTTCGCTTCGTTCGCGCTCGGCCCGGTCTCCCTGCCGCCGCAGGCCATGGCTTCGCTTGGGCTGTCGTACTCCTGGATGCACGAACTGAAAGGTTTTTTCATGCCCGCCGCCTGCCACGCCGCGAAGCTGGCCGACTCCATGCGCACGCGGCGGCGCGCCGTCACGGTGTGCGTCTTCTGGGCGGCCTTGGTCGCCACGGCGGTCTCGATCTGGTACACCATCCACATCGGCTACACGCACGGCGCGCAGAACTTCGGCGGCTGGATCTTCGGGCGCGGCTCGCAGGTGCCCTACGAGGAGGTGGCGCGCAAGATGGTGGCGGCGCAGTCGGCCGACTGGGAGCGCCTCTCCTTCATGGGCATCGGGGCGGCGGCCATGACGCTGCTGATGGCCTGTCATTACCGTTTCCCATGGTGGCCCGTCCACCCGATGGGCTTGCCCGTGGCGGTGTGCTCCTACCCGATGACGATCTACGTCTTCTCGATCTTCCTGGCGTGGCTGGCCAAGACCATCGTCCTCTGGATGGGCGGCAGCAGCCTGTACGAGCGCGTGCGCCCCTTCTTCATCGGCATGATCCTCGGCTTCTTCGTCGGCGCGGGCGTCTCCTTCGGCGTGGACATGCTGTGGTTCCCGGAAGAAGGGCACGTGCTGTACGGAGATTGATAAAGGGCCGGGTCGCTCCTGCATTCCCGCCGCGTCCGGACGAATGCGCGCCCCCCTCGAAACTCCTTGACCGTTGCGCGTCTGTGCCTTATGCTACCCCTGCAGTTTGATGGCCGAGCCCTGTTATGGTCGTCCGCGGAACGCAATGAATGGAGAATCCCGAAGATGATCAAGCTTGTTCCGGCCCTGGTGTTCTTCTGCGGGGTTGCGCTCGGCGCGCAGGTCAAGCGGCCCGAACTCGATGCCCTCTTCCATGCGGCCTTCGACGACAACCTGCAATCCACGGCGGGCGCCGCCGCCGGCGCTGATGGGATCAAGTTCGTGGAAGGCAAGGTCGGCAAGGCGGCTTTTTTCGGCCCCGGCCAGTTCGCGGAGTTCCGCAACGTCCCCCCTCTCCGCCTTCACACCGCCACCGTCGAGTTCTGGTTCAATCCCGATTTCGAGCGACAGGACTTGGAGGAGCATTACTTCCTGCGCCTCCTTGGGAAAGACGGAAAGGACGGTCTCGACGTCTTCTTCTCGGTAAATAATTGCGGCCCTAAGGCCGTAATGACGAGCGGCGGCAAGAAGGCCGAGGTCTTCGCCGATTACGGCTTTGTCCCGCGCAAGTGGAACCAGATTGTCCTGGCCTGGGAGACCGGAGACTCCGAACTGAGCGGCCTGCGTCTCTACGTCAACGGGAAGATGCGCATGGTTCTTAGCAGCTTCGCGCTCATGAGTCCGCCTGCGACGATCCGCGTGGGCTGCAAGTCGCCTCAGGAAGGCGGTTTCGCCAACGCCGCCATGGACGAGCTGACGGTCTACAACCGATGCCTCACGGAACTTCAGGTGCAGGAACTCTTTCGCAGCGTGGATCGCGGCGCGGAAAAATTCCGGATCATCCGCAAACTCGTGGCCGAGGAAGACGCCGCCGCGCAGGCAAAGCGGGACGACTTCATCGCAAACCGCAAGATGGCCATGATCATCGGCCGGACGATAGGGGGGTTGTCCGAAGGGTTCTTTGGGTCAATCGGCCTGCCGATGCCGGACAAGATACACGAGAAGGACTTCGAGACCGCCGAGCTGGGCAGGTACGATCTCCTCTTTTTTCCGGGAGGCGGCGGATACGTCTTCACCGAAAAGGCCCAGCAACGGCTGCGCGATTTCATCACCAACGGCGGGGGCTACGTGGGCATCTGCGCGGGCGCGGTCGCGGCGAGGACATTCAAGTTGATGGACTGCAAGCATTTCCCGTTCCGCGAGCGCGGTTCGGTGGAAATGACGTTGAAGGCTCACCCGATTACCGACGGCTACGCCCCGGACCGAGTCATGTGGGTCCGCCACGTCAACGGCCCCTTCATCGAGCCGAGCAAAGACGTGCAGGTCGTCGCGTACTACAATTCCGGCCCGCCCTACGCCGCCATCGTCGCAAAACAGATGGGCAAGGGACGCGTCGTCTCCATCAGCCCCCACCCCGAAAGCGACGGCGACTCCCGCCCCCTCGTGCGCAACTCCTTCTACTGGGCCGCCTGTGTGATTGGCAAGGATGACCCGAAGTGAGAACCGTTGTTTTTGCGCGCGACGTGCGATAGGATGAGTATGGTGTTTCCCTCCAAGAATCCCGCAGTTGCCCCCCGAACAAGGCGGAAGTCGGCGGCTACCCGAAAATGCAGAGCGCGGAGGCGCCGGAGGATTCCGACCACGACGACATGCCGGACGAGTGGGAGCGCAAGAACGAGTTGAACCCCCGCGACTTCTCCGAGGCGAACAAAGACCGCAACGGCGACGGCTACACCAATATCGAGGAGTACCTCCACTCGCTGCTGAAACCAGCACAGCACCTGCTAACAAGTGTATCGAGATTTTGTAAGAGAAGGATCATGAAGCGGGCCGTTTTCTGTTTGTTCTACATCGCATTCGTCGCCACCGCGGCCGCTGAAGCGCCGGGCGGCGTGCTTCCGCTGAGGCTGCAGGGTCAGTGTGCCTGTCACAGTGACAGATCCTAACATGCAGCGTGAGAGCAGGTTACGCAATCGCCTTGCAAAGCCTCGCCGATTCTCGGGTGCCAGCACGGCGCACAGCTCAGGCAATACATGCCCAATGAAATGGGCACATGAGTGTCAGACCGGATCTTAGCGGCTTGCCGCTGGGCCGTACAGAGCGTCAAGGCGGCGCCGGCCATCGGGCGCGAATGTCGCAAAGGAACTCCGCGCCACGCGCCGGCGAACGTCCAGTCGTACACCGCCACGCGGTCTATCCTTTACCGCCTACGTTCCCAAGTTCTCTGAACAACTCCCGCGTGGTCTTCATGTACAGGCCTTCGGTGCCCGGGCCGGGCAGACTGGACATGGCGGTCCAGGTCTCGTAGCTGCCTTCCTTGAGGGCCTGGTCGGTGGGGTGGTAGCCCAGGTAGCCGTTGGCCAGCGCGATGGGCATGGTGACCTTGAAGGGCGAGAAGGCCTTGATCTGCAGGCCGTACTCGCAAAAGATCTCGCCGGGCAGTCCCACAAGACCCGCGTCGCCGATGCGCAGGGCCTGCAGGAGCGTGGGGAAGGAGGCGGGCAACCGGCTCACGCGAAGCTTCTCCCATGCCCATAGATAGTCGGCGTTGCCGACGTCGCCCTTGGCGGCGCGGGCCTCGGCGGCGTCCAGTTCCTCTTTCGAGGGTTGTTTCCGGAAGACCTCGACCTCGCGGGAGGCCACGCCGAGCGTGACGTCCTTCGACATCCGAATCTTGTCCCGCCAGACGCGCAGGGCTTCGGCGGCGCAGATATCGGCGACGCGCTCGGTCTGTGCGCGGGGGGTGTTGGTGGCCGGATGGCGAGGGCCGGAGAAGTCGCAGTTGTTGATGTCGCCGGAGCAGCCGTTGGACATGATGGCGACGAAGGATGATGTCTCGCCGACGGCGCGCGCCAGGGCGCGGCCGAAAAAGGCGAAATAGTCGGCGCAGATTTCCTTCGACGAGCCGGCGCCGACGTAGTGCAGGGCGTAGTTGGCGAACAGGGCGATGGGCTTGCGGTCCGGGGTCTCGATGGCCAGCACCGAAAACTGCGGATCTGCCGGTCCGGCGGGACGCACCAGGTCGGGGTTCTGGTAACCGGGGTTCATCTTCACCGACCCGTCCTTCATCCACCAGCGGCGGTTGAAGACCTGGTTGACCACGCCGGCGGCGGCGCCCATCAGGGCGTCCTTCATGCGCCGGTGCGCCAGGACGGCGGCGTCGGCGATCTTCAGCACGGCCCAGTCCATGTACTCCTTTTCCGGAGGGACGCCGAGCAGGTCGCACGGGGCGGGGCCGGAGTGCGTGTGTGTGCCGGCCACGAGGATGTTCGACGCGGGGATGCCGCAGAGCTTTTCGACGCGCGTCTTGATCTGGTCGCAGCGGTCGCGGGTGATGGCGATGAGGTCACAGATGATGAGGGCGATCTGCGTCGCGCCGTCGGTCATGGCAATGGCCTTGGCTTGAAGCTCGTCGAAGACGTCGTCGGCGTAGCGGGGCCAGTACCCGCCCGCCAGGGCGCAGCCCAGCGGGGGAGTGATGTTGGAGACGGCGGCGCCGGCTTTGAACACGCCCATGTGGGGTTCTCCTTCCGGGGGTTTCTGCGGCTTATCTCGTCTTGATGGTCAGGCAGATGTCGAGCGCCTTCACGGAGTGCGTCAGGGCGCCGACGGAGATGCGGTCCACGCCCGTGGCGGCGACGGCGCGGACGGCGCTCAGCGTGATGCCGCCGGAGGCCTCGGTGAGCGGCGGCTTCCTGCCGAGGGCGCGGGAGAGTTTGCGGACCAGGCCGACCGCGCGTTTCATCTGCGGCAAAGGCATGTTGTCGAGCATGATGATGTCGGGTTCGGCGAGGACGGCCTCGCGCACCTGGTTCATGTCCTGCGCCTCGATCTCGACCTGCAATGTCGGGCGGCTTTTCCGGCAGGCCTCCACGGCCTTGGCGATGGCCTGTTCGCGGCCCCAGCGCTTCGCGGCGACCTCGATGTGATTGTCCTTGATGAGGACCATGTCGTAGAGGCCGATGCGATGGTTCACGCCGCCGCCCATGCGGACCGCATGTTTTTCCAGCATTCTCCAGCCGGGCGTCGTCTTGCGCGTGTCCATGATGGTAACGGGGTATCCGCGGACGGCGTTTACGTAGCGGCGGGTCGTGGTGGCGATGCCGGAGAGGCGCTGGAGGAAATTCAGCGAGAGCCGCTCGCCCGACAGGATGGCCCGCGCGGGCCCCCGGAGCGTCGCCAGGACGTCGCCCCGCTTCAGCGCGGCGCCGTCACATTTCTTCGGCGTGAACTTCACCTTGCGCGAGATTCTCTCGAACACGAGTCGGGCCGCCGGCATCCCGGCAAGGACACCGTCCTCCTTGGCGATGAACTCCGCCGCGGCCGTCGTGTCGGCGCAGAGGAGGGCCTCTGAGGTGGCGTCTCCCGCGCCGATGTCTTCGGCAAGGGCGGCGTCCACCAGATGAGCGAGCTGGCGCAGGTCTAGGTCGGGCAGTCTCTTCACAGGGCGTCCTCGGTCCATGGGCGAAGATTGCGGCAGGGCGGTCCTGCCTGCAAGGTATGTATTATTTCGTCAACTTGATGTTCTTTACAAGCAGATTCGCAGGGCTGTTGAGCATGAGACCGAGGCGGGTGACGTTCTGCGGCTGGGCGATGGCGAAGGCGTGCTTGTCCCAATTGTCCTGTTTGCATTTAAAGTGGCGGCCCTGAACCGGGAAACTGAGACGCTGGCGTCCGCCGGGGCGGATGAACTGCGGCGTGCTCTCGTAGTCCTGGTCGGTCGTGATCAACAGGGAGACGACGGCCAGGGTGTTCGAGTTGTTGATGACGTCGAACTCGAGCCGGCCTCGGCTGGAGATGTCGAGGGGCGAAGGGATGGGACGCGACACGCAGGCCTTGGCCTGCTTGCCGCCCTCGTAGTGGATGGCGAGCGCCTTGCCGGCATTGCTGGGGACGACCTGGAGCGTGGCGGGGTCGGCCCACGTTTCGGGCTGCCAGGTGACGCCGGCCTGGAAGGTGTCCACCGGCCATTCGCGCTCGGCCGGCGTGAAGGCCGTCGGCGCGAAGGCGACGCCCTTGGCCTTCTCTTCCTGCTGTTTCTTGGCCAGTTGTTCGGCCTCGCGGCGGGCCTTCTCGGCTTGCTGCTTTTTCGCCAGTTCCTCGGCATCGCGGCGGGCCTTCTCAGCCTGCTGTTTCCTGGCCAGTTCTTCAGCCTCGCGTTGGGCCTTTTCCTGGGCGAGGCGGGCGGCTTTCTCGCGTTCGGCGCGTTGTTGCTCAAGCAGGATGCGGCGCGCCTGATCGGTCTGGCCCTTGGCCAGCAGGATTCGCTCCGCCTCTTTCGCCGAGACCCAGCGCCCGTTTACCTTGACCAGCCCCTTGGCGAGCTGTGCGGCTTCCTGACGCAGCTCGGCTTCGGTCATCCAGTTTTTCTCGGTGGCCTGGGCGACGAGCTGGAACTGCTCCTGGGCGCGCTTCATGTCGCGGCGGTCCAGGTACAGCTTGCCGAGGGCGAGTCGGGCGACCACGTCTTCAGGCCCTTGCGCAAGCTGTCCCTCAAGCTGCTCGATTCGGTCGAGGGCGGCCTTTTCCGTTTCGGGGGCGAGTTGGACGGCAAACTCCTTGGCCCATCGCTGTACGTTGGTGTAGAAGGTCGCGGCGTTTCCCGAATCGGCGAACATGCGCACGATCTTGGTCCGCAGGGCGTCCAGGTCGGCGTCGTCCTCGGCCGACTTGAACTGCCCGGCGTAAGCCCTGCCGATCTCCTGGTAGAGGCGCGAGTCCATGCCTCGGTCGCGCCGGGCGAAGGCCATTCTGTAGATGGCGATGGCCTGGTCGTGTTTCTTCCGCAGAATGAAGTGGCGGGCCAGTTCGGTGTAATTGGCGGGGTCGTTGGGTTTTTCGGCGATGGCGCCGCGCAGGTATTTTTCGGCCGGGGATTCCATCTCGGCCTGAAGGGCGATCTTCTCGCCCGTGCGCACATGCACGGTCCGCAGCCAGGCATCGCAATTGTGATGCTGTAGGCGGAGGGCGTAACTGCCGGCGGGCAGGTTGGACAGCACGACGGGGGTTTGGGCGCGGTACCGGCCGTTCACGAAGACCTTGGCGCCGCTGGGCAGGGACGCGATGCGGATCTCGCTGGAGCGCTCGGCCTCAAGCGGGACGTCCAGCCGCACGCCTGCTGCGGCGACGGTCACCGTCCCGTAGTAACGGCGGTAGTTTTTCTTCTCCAGCCTGACGGCGTGCGCGCCGGGTGCAAGGCCGCGCGCCAGCAGCGGCGTGACCCCCGCGAACCGGTTGTCAATAAACACCGACGCGCCCGGCGGCGTGGACGTGATCTGGACGGAGCCGGGAGGCCCCGCGTCGCGCCTGCACGCGGTCCACAGGCAGAGGGCCAGCGCGGCGCAGAGCGCGAACTTCCCGATCATACGAGACGGCCTGGCACTAACACGATCCATAGGACTCATGGGCACGCGATAGCGGTCTCACGGCGGATTACCAGGAACATTTCTTCCTTCCGATATTTTAATCCAGACGGATGCGGAGTCAAGCGGGAGGCGGCCTATTCGTAGCGCAGGGCGTCAATGGGGTTGAGGAGCGAGGCCTTGCGGGCGGGGTAAAAGCCGAAGAAGACGCCCACGGCGGCTGAGAAGGAAAAGGCGCCGAGCACGGCCAGCGGAGAGACCAGCGTGGGCCAGGAGGCCAAGTACGAGATGAGCCATGTGCCGCCCATGCCGACGAGGACACCGATGAGGCCGCCCATGACGCTGAGGATGACCGATTCGACGAGGAACTGCATGAGGATGTCGCGGCGCCGGGCGCCGATGGCGCGGCGGATGCCGATCTCGCGCGTGCGCTCGGTGACGGAGACCAGCATGATGTTCATGATGCCGATACCGCCCACGACGAGCGACACGGAGGCCACCGCCGCCAGCAGGATCGTCATGATCTGCGAGGTGGCGCTGGCCGTTTGCGCCAGGTCGGTCTGGCTTCGCAGCATGAAGTCGGCGTCCTGGTTCGGCGCGATCTTGTGGCGCTGGCGCAGGAGCGACGTGATCTGGTCCTGGGCCATGTGGATGAGGTCGGGGGACCGGGCGGACACGAAGACCATGTGCAGGTACGTGATCCCCAGCATTTTCTTCTGCGCGGTGGTGACCGGCAGCAGGACCGTGTCGTCCTGGTCCTGTCCGAAGGCGTTCTGGCCGCGGGAGGTCAGGACCCCCAGCACCTTGAACGGCATCTTCTTGATGCGGATCACCTGGCCGATGGGGTCCGAGCCGAGGAACAGGTTGTTCACGACGGTCTTGCCGATGACGCACACCTTGTTGGCGACGCGCACGTCCATGTCGGTGAACATGTTGCCGGACTCCAGCGCCCAGGCGCGCACGGCGAGGTACGACGGCGAGGTGCCCAGGATGGTGGTGTACCAGTTCTGCTCGGCGAAGATGCACTGGCCGACGCCGCGCGTGGCGGGGGCCACGTCGGCCACGGCGCCGCAGTCCTCGCGGATGGCGTCGGCGTCCTCGTTGACGAGGGTGGTGATGCTGCCGGCGCCCCAGCGCACGCCGCCGCGGCCCGAGCTGCCCGGCATGACCATGATGAGGTTCGTGCCCATGCTGGCGATCTGCTGCTGTACCATGGCCGTGGCGCCCTGGCCGATGGCGACCATGGCGATGACGGCGCCGACGCCGATGATGATGCCCAGCGTGGTGAGGAAAGACCGGACCTTGCTGCGGGCGATGGAGCGGAAGGCGGCTTTCAGGATGAAGGTCATGCGTGTTCCTCCGCCCGGGTCCCGGCCGCCGTCTGGAGCTTGGCCAACTCGCTGTCCAGGTCTGTGCGCTGCTGCACGGCTTCTTCCTGGATGAAGAGGCCGTCACGCATGCGCAGGACGCGTCTGGCGCAGTAGGCGATGTCCGGCTCATGGGTGATGAGCACGACGGTCATGCCGTCGTCGTTGAGCCGGCGGATGATCTGGAGGATTTCGAGGGTGGAGACGCTGTCGAGGTTTCCGGTAGGCTCGTCGGCCAGCAGGAGGGAGGGTCGGTTGACCAGGGCGCGGGCGATGGCCACGCGCTGCTGCTGGCCGCCGGAGAGCTGATTGGGGTGGTGGTGCGCGCGATCGGTCAGGCCGACGGCCGACAGCACTTCCATGGCGCGATCGCGCAACTGGCGCGAGGAAAGGCGTTTGCCATAGGTCGCGGGCAGTTCGACGTTTTCCAGGGCGCTCGTGCGCGACAGGAGGCTGAAATTCTGGAAGATGAAGCCGATCATCTCGTTGCGTATGCGGGACAGTTCGTTGTCGTTCAGCTTGTTGACGTCGCGGAGGCCGAGGTAGTAGTCGCCGGAGGTGGGTTTGTCCAGGCAGCCCAGGATGTTCATGAGCGTGCTCTTGCCCGAACCGGAGGCGCCCATGATGGCTACGAAATCCCCCGGCGGCACGGTGAGCGAGACGCCCTTGAGCACCTGCAGGGGCACGTCGCCCAACATGTAGGTCTTGGTGATGTTCACTGCGCGGATAACGTCGTCCATAGCGGCCTGCCTTTAGAACCTTCTCAGTCCGCTGAAGGGGCTGCCCGGGGGCGGGGTTGTGGGCTGCGCTTCGGTGGTGCCGGTCACGACCTCCTGGCCGTCCTGGAGTTCGCCCTCGAGGACTTCGGTGTGCTTGCCGTCGGCCAGGCCGGCCTTGAAGCGCACGGGCTTGAGCTTCCCCCCGTCGGCCTTGACCCAGACCTGTGTCCGAGGCCGATAGCCCGACCCCTTGCCGCCTGGCCTCATGCCGCCGCCCCGGCCCTGAAACGAAGAGGCGCCCGGCGGCCGGTCGCCGCCCATCTTGTCAGCCCACATCTTGGTTCGTTCCTGCATGGCCGCCAGGGCTTCGGGGGCGATGAGCGAGTCCGGCGGGGTGAAGCGCAGGGCGGCGTTGGGCACGCGCAGGACCGACTCGCGCTGCTCGATGTGGAACGTCGTGTTGGCGGTCAGGCCCGGCAGCAGTTTGGATCGCGTGTTGGTGACCGTCACGATGACCGTGTAGGTCACGACGTTCTGCACCGTGGTGGGCTGCAGGCGGACCTGGGTGACGGTTCCCTCGAAGACCTCTTCGGGGAAGGCGTCCACGGTGAAGGTGGCCTTCTGGCCTTCCTTGATCTTGCCGATGTCCGCCTCGTCCACCGTGGCTTCCACCTGCATCTTGGACAGGTCGTTGGCGATGGTGAAGAGGGTGGGCGCCTGAAGCGAGGCCGCCACGGTCTGCCCCACGTCCACGGCCCGCGAGACGACGATGCCGTCAATGGGGGACGTGATGATGGAGTGCTCGTAGTTGACCTGGGCCAATTCGTAAGCGGCCTTGGCCTGCTGCAACTGCGCCTCGGCGGCGCGGAGCTGCGACTGGGCCGAGTCGTAGTCGGTCTGGGCGTTGTCGCGGGCGTTGCGCGACTGGACCTCCGTCAGGTCCAGGTTGGCTTGCGAGAGCATGACCTGCGCCTCGGCGGCGTGGAGTTGCGCTTCGGCGGAGTCGAAGTTGGCCTGCGCATCGTCCTTCTCGCTCTGGGAGATGGTCTTTTCCTGCACGAGTTTGGTGGCGCGGTCGAGGTTCAGCTTGGTCTGAGTGCGCGTGGCCTTGGCCTTCTCGACGTTGGCTTTGGCCACGGAAAGGTTGGCGCGGGCCTGTTCGACCTGGGCCTTGTAGAGGGATTCGGCGGTGTCGAGGGTCCGCTTGGCTTCGGCGACGGCGGCCTTGGCCTTCAGGATGTTGGCCTCGGCGTTGGCGATGTTGGCCTTTTCCTTCTCGACGTTGGCGACGAAGAGGGCGGGGTCGAGCTTGGCGATTACCTGCTGGGCCTTCACCTTGGTGTTGTAGTCGGCGAAAAGCTCCTTGATGGTTCCGGAGACCTGCGTGCCGACCTGAACGGTCATCACCGAGTTGATGGCGCCGGTGGAAGTGACCTCCAGCGAGATCGGCCCCTTGGAGACCTGGGCCGCCATGAACTTGCCGCCGGCGCCGGTGGCCGCCTGGCGGCTCCAGTAATACCACGCGCCCCCCGCCGCCACGACCAGAACGCACACAACCGCGATTACACGACGTTTCATGCTGGCTCCATTGATTGCATCGAGCGGCTCCCTTTGCGCTCCTATGCTGTTAGTAACTTCGACACCGCCCCGAGATGTCCCAAATCTCCACGCTTCTTCCGGCGCGCACGGCGTGGATGCGGTCGTACAGGTTGAACGTGCCGTCTACATAGGGGACGTACATCTCGACCTTGTCGCCGGGGCGCACGCGCGAGGCCGGGGGCAGCTTGATGTAGCAGTGCTCGGCGTTCAGTTTCTCCACCGTTGCGCCCTTGAGGGACTTGACCAGGGGCATTCCAAGCGCCGGATGGAAGGACTTGAGGCCGGCGTCGCCGATGGCGAGGTCCTTGCGGGGCCGCGACAGGACCGTGACGAGCACGGTGGCCGCCAGGTCGAAGTCAGCGCCGGCCTGCCGGAAGTAGGGGTCCATGGCGCAGTAGCTGCCGGCCTGCACTTCCGTGATGCCCGGGTAGGCCCCGGTGATCCAGTACGTGCCCGTCCCGCCGGAACTGACGATCTCGACCGGGATGCCGGCGGCGCGAAGCTCGTCGGCAAAGCCGGTGAGGATGACGAGCGCGGCGCGCACGTGTTGCTCTTTCTCGGCGCTCTTGGGCTTGCCGACGAGGTGTCCCTCGTAGCCCATAACGCCTCGCAGCCGCAGCCCTTTGGCCGCAGCGCAGAAACGGGCGAGGCGGCGCAACTCCGGCCCGACCGGCAGGCCGCAACGGTTCATGCCGATGTTCACTTCGAGCAGGACGTTCAGGCGCGTCTTGCGGCTCCGGCCGATGCGGTCCATGGCCGCCGCCAGGTCGAGACCGTCCACGGCGACGATAGCGTCGAGTCCCTTCTTGCAGAGCTTGGCGAAGCGCTCGATCTTGTCCTTTCCGGCGATCTGGTTGGCGACGAGGAGATGGTCGAAGCCCAGGTCCGCCAGGTGTTCAGCCTCGGCAAGTTTGGCGCACGTGATGCCGATGGCGCCCGCCTCCATCTGAATCTGCGCGATGCGGGGGCAGCGGTGCGCCTTGAAATGCGGGCGGAGCTTCGCCGCCCTGTCGGCGAAGAAGTCCGCCATCTTCCGGATGTTCTCCTCGAATAGGTCAAGGTCAACGACCAGGGCCGGCGTCGGGATGTCGAGTTTCCTCATGGTTTCTTCAGTCTCCAGGTTGGAAAGGCGCAGCGTATACTACTTTACTTCTTTTCACCCGAAGAAGGAAGTGTCCACTCGGCGAGCACGACTTCTTTTTCTCCCGCAAGAAATCCCATGCCGAAGGGGCCGCCCATGCCGCCTCGCTGCCGTCCGCCGAACGGGAAGCCGAAGCCTCCGTCGCGGGGGCCGGCGCCCGGGGGGGGCGGGGGGCCGGCGTCGGGACCGGGGCCTGGCGGGGCGGGCGGTCTGTCGCCGTCGGGCCGGAACCGCCCGCCCCCCATGAATCCGTCGCGCCGGGGCGTGGGCGGAGGATCGGGCAACGACACGCGCGCCACGACCCGGAAGGACCGCGAACCGAAGACCGGCCCGCGCATCCGCTCCATGTCCCTTTCCGTGCTGACAAGATAGACTTTGCCGCCGGCCGCCCATCGGCGGATGTCCTCGGCGATCTTGCGTTCGCGATCCTCGGCGCTGAGGCCCTTGTATTTTTCCTCGCGGAGCCTGCGCTTTTCCTCCTGCATGGGGCTTGGGGCGTCGGGGTCCTGTTCCCTTCGCCGGAAGCGGTCAAAGGCGGGGCCGCCGGTCGGCAGTTCCGCCAACCGCCAGCGCCGCACGAAGTCCAGGTTCTGCAGGATCTGCTGGTGGGCCATGACAACGTCGCCGGGCTGGGTGTTGGCCTCGACGACGTCCGTGATGCGGGCGAGGGCCAGGTTCTGGTATCGCAGCGTTCTGCCCTCCGACAGGCAGTTGGGCACGCCCCAAAGGGCCTGAAGAAGGAGCACAATAATGAGCACGGCGGGGCGAAGGACCCCCGCCCGCGCCGTCCCCTCCGACAGCGCCCACATCCCCGCCAGGATGTAGCATGGGAAGGTCGGCAGCAGAAAGCGCATGCTGCCGGCGCCGCCCATCCAGTAGTAGGCCATGTAGAGGAGCAAGGTGGGGACGGTGATCAACACGAGCATGAGGCCCGTCGCGCGCCGACCGCGCGCCGCGCACATGGCCGTCATGCCGATCGCGCCGAGGATGAACACGGGGCCGAGGCCGTCGCCGTTGATCTGGCGGATGTAGCTCAGGGCGTGCTGGCTGAAATACTCCCAGCCGAAGCCGGTCTGCTCGTTGGTCAGGGCGTAGGCCGTGCGCCAGAACGCGCCGAAGGCCAGATGGTTGCGGATCAGGAGTGGAACCAGAGGGATGGCCGCGCCGACGAGGGCGGCCAGGTAGTGCAGCCAGATGCGCGGGCGGGATCGCCACTGCCCCAGCAGAAAGACGCCGATACCCAGCCCGAACAGCGCTTCGGGGTATCGGATGGCGGGGATGGCGCCGAGGAAAAACCCCGCCGTCAGCGCTTCCCACAGCCGGCCGTTGGCCGACCAGCGCAGCAACAGACAGACCCCCCACACCAGGCAGAACAACACGGCCATGTGGGCGTCGCAGGCCAGCGCGTGGCGCGTGAACGTGGGATTGGCGGCCAGCATGACGAGGCCGGCCAAGGCCCAGCCCCCCGCCACGAAGCGGCGCAGGACGAGATAGAAACCGAGCAACGACAACAAGGCCAGCGCCGGGTTTATGAAGACGCTCGCTTTGTACCCGAGGACCTTGTAGACCAGCCCGATGAGGACCGGCAGACCGGGCGGGTAGCGGCTATAGTACTTCTCCGAAGGCGCGATGAGCCAGTGCATGCCGATGTACTGCGAGTCCGACTCGGGCGTGAACCACGTTCGCCCCGTCGTCACCATGAGGCTTCCCTGCGCCCAATAGCCGTTGGCGTCGGGAGCGGATATGGCCGGAGCAAAACTCATCAGCAGAAATATGGCATACAGGACCAGGACGAGCGCCAGTCCCGTACTCCTTAGTATGACCCAAACGCGCCCTTCGCGGGGCGCCGCAGGGGCAAGGTCGGACGTGTCGCCGTTTGCCATCTCACGCTCCTTGATGCGAAATCCGCGCCTTCCTGTCGGACTGCAGGCCGACGAACGGCGCTAGTTAACCAGGCGGTACTTCAGCAATGCCCACAAGGCGATCAGCCCGTCTTTGAGCCGTATCTTCTTTCCTTCCGAGTACGTCCGGCCATAGTACGAGATCGGGATCTCGTAGACCCGCCAGCCGCCTTTGCAGACCTTCGCGGCGATCTCCGGCTCGATATCGAAGCCGTTGGCGCGCAGTTGGAGGCTCTCGAACACGGCCCGCGTGAACGCCTTGTAACACGTCTCCATGTCCGTCAGGGTGGAGTTGTAAAGGACGTTGTGGACGAGGGCCAGAAAACGGTTGGCGACCTTGTGCCAGAAAAGGTGGACGCGCTGGGGGCGCCCGCCCGTCAGACGCGAGCCGAAGACCACGTCGGCGTCGCCGCGAAAGATGGGCGCCAGCAGGTCGTGGAACTCCTGCGGGTCATATTCGAGGTCGGCGTCCTGTATGACCGCGACGGCCCCGCGGGCGATTCCCAGGCCGGTGCGCACGGCGGCGCCCTTGCCCCGGTTGCGAGGATGGAAGACGGTGCGGACATCCTCGCTGGGGGGCAAGGCGCGCAACTTCTCCCGCGTCCCATCGGTGGAGCCGTCGTCCACGATGATCAACTCCTTCGGGATGGTCACGGCCTTCACGCGGCGGACGATCTCCTCAATGGTCCGCGCTTCGTTGTACACCGGCATGATGACGGAGAGCAGCGGCGGCTTGCCCACAGCCGCCGGCTGCCCAGCCGTTTGAGCCTCTCTGTTCCGGAAACAATGCAACCGACACCTCCCTGCCGTTGCCGGCCTGTGCCCCGATAGGGGCAACATTCAGTCCAGTATCCCCATTAGCACCAATTGGGCCTCCTGCCGCGGCGTGAGCATCTCGCGCAGGGCGTCGCGCGACGTGGCCAGTTCCTTCTTGGCCTTCTCGCGGGCATTGCGCAGGGCCGTCACCTTGGCCTTGATCTCTTCGGGCGTGGCGGCCTTGTTCTCCAGGGTCGCCTGCAACTCCTGCGCGGCTTTGGCCGCGTCGGACTGCGGGGGTTGAGCCGCATCGGCGGCGCCTTCGGGGCCGCGCCCGCGCCGACCGAAGAACTGCCTGCCGCCGCCGCCGGCGTCCCGCGCGAGGGTAGAGACCTCTTCGAGGGCCGGCTTGATCGCGCCCCACTCCTTGTCGCCCACCTCCAGGCGATCGCGGATCTCCTGCATGAACCGTTCCCGCATCTGCTCGGGGTCAAAGCGGCCGCGCCGGTCGCCCCCCGGCTGTTGCTCGCCGCCGCGGCGAGGCTCTCCCGGCGGGCGCTGTTCGCCCGGCGGGCGCTGGCCTTCCTGGGCCAGGACCAGGGCGGCGCTGGAAAGCAGAAACGTCAGGGCGATGGCGGCGTTCACGAACGCATTTCGGCTACGCATAAGTCCTCTCCTAAACAAAAGCCTCGATACCTGCGCGGGACACACGTCCCTAATCCACTTTTCCGCGCTCCGGCGGCTTGGGTCCGGGGCCGGGCTTTCCCGGCAGCCCGCGCCAACCGCGCCGCTGGGCGTGTTTCTGCAGCAGTTCGTCGTACTTCTTGCGTTGAGCCTCGGTCAGGATGGCCTTTGTGCGTTCCACGGCATCGTCAAAGGCCTTCTTTCTTGTCTCGTCCAGGGCGGCGAGTTTCTCGCCGCACTTGGCGAACAGTTCGTCGTAACGCGCCTTCTGCTCGTCGTTCAGGAGGGCGCGGACGGCCTCGTCGCGTTCCTTCTGGAGGGCGCGCCTCTGTTCGTGGGGCGGCGGCGCCGGCTGGTTCGACTGGCCCTGAGGCCCTGCGATGGACGACCAGATTTCGTGCATCTGATCCTCTTGCGCCGGCGTCAGGTTCAACTCGCGTCCGAGCCAGGAGCCGTGTCGGGGGCCGGCGGGAGGCCGCGTCAAAGCCACCCCCGCCGCCACGCCGGCGCCGAAAGCGATGCAGAAGCACAAGAACATGATCCCCTTAATCCTCGTCATGCCGATTCTCCAAGGACAAACTGTCTACGATCCACTGCGCGACCCGCTGTGTGTCGCTGGAGGTCTCGTCGCGCAGGGTTACGGCCCTTCGTTCCCAGGCGGCGGCCGTTGTCGCGCTGGGTTTGCCCTGGTCGAAGATGCCCCAGAGCCAGGCGGCGCAGAGGATGAGGATCGCGGCGGCGGCGGCGATCAGGCGCTTGGCCAGCGTGATGACGGCAGCTTCTCGAGCGGCGGCCGCCGGCGCGCGCAGGCGCTCCACGACGCCGGGAGGTGCGTCGGGCAGCGGGGCGTTCTTCAGCGCGCGGGAAAGACCGCGAAGCTCCTTCAGTTCCTGCGCGCAGGCGGCGCATTGGGCCAGGTGGGCCTCCAGGCGGCGGGCGTCGTCGGGCGGCAACTCGCCGTCATGGTACGCGCTAATGCTCCGGATATGCTCGCAGCCGCTCATCTCTATCCTCCCTCCATCTACGTCAAGTAGCCCTTGAGCCGTTCCCTGAGAGCCTGGCGTGCTCGGAACAGCCGCGATTCGACCGTACCGCGGGGCGCGGCCAGAATCTGCGCGATCTCGTCATAGGACATGCCCTGCAACTCCCGCAGCACAATCACCTCCCGGTGTTCGGGCGAGAGGGTTCCGAGCGCCGCCATAACGTCCATGCGCGTGTCGAGGGGGTTGTTCGGCGTTGCCGGGCCGGCATCGTCCAAGGCAACCGCCTGCCGGCTCTTTCGGGAACGATGAAGCCGCGCCGCCTGTCTGACCAGGATGCTGCAAAGCCAGGTCTTGATCGTCGAGCGCTCCTGGAAGTCGCGCAGGTGTCGAAGCGCGCCGGCAAACGTCTCCTGAAGCACGTCTTCGGCGTCGGCGGCGTTGCCGGTCAGAGAGAAGGCCAGGCGGTAGAGGTATGTCCCGTACCGGTCCGCTATCTCGTGCCAGGCGGCCTCGTCTCCGCCTTTGGCGCGGCGCGCCAGGTCCGCCTCATGGGAACCCAAATGAACCCTCTACCTCCAGAAAGCGTCGCTTTTTGATATTAGTTCCCAGAAAGGGCGCTTTTCTTCCGTCCCTTGTGGAAAGTTTGAACCGCGAGCGGCTCGTTTGGCCAGCCAATGCGCGCAGCCCGCAAGTTTCACGGCAGGCCCGATCAAAGAAGTAGGAGTTTCTCGGTATGCCCCCCGGCTGGAACGCCGCTTGCCGACGGAAGCGGGTGCATCACCCGGCCAGCAGACCGCCGTCCACCACGAGGTCAATCCCCGTGACCCACTTGGACTCATCCGAGGCCAGGTAAAGGGCGGCGTAGGCCACGTCGTCGGAGTCGCCCAGCCGTCCCAGCGGCACCCGCGCGACGAAGCGCCGCCATTCCTTCGGGTTGCGGCGCATGTTCACGTAGTAGTCGTGCGTCAGGCCGGTCTCGATGGGGCCGGGGCAGATGGCGTTGCAGCGGATCTTGTGCCGGGCGTAATCCAACGCGACGTTCTTGGTGAGGAGAGAGACGCCGCCCTTGGAAGAACAGTAGGCGGCGCGGTCGTGCGCGCCCCGTAGACCCGCGGTGGAGGAGGTGTTGATGATGGTGCCGCCGCCGTCCCTGATCATGACGGGGATGACGGCCTTCATCATGAGGAAGACGCCCTTGAGGTTGATATTGATGGTCTCGTCCCAATTTTCAAGAGAGGTGTCCGTGACGCTGGTGCGCGCAGGATGCACGCCCGCGTTGTTGAAGAGCGCGTCAATCCGGCCGAAGGCCCGCAGCGTGTCGGCGACGATGCGGCGGCAGTCTTCGGGCTTCGAAACGTCCCCCTGCACGGCGACGGCCTTCCCGCCCGACCGGCGGATCTTCGCCACCACCTTGTCAATCATGTCCTTCCTGCGCCCCGCCGCCGCCACCTTCGCCCCCTCCCTGGCGAAGAGGCGCGCCGCCGCCTCCCCGAACCCCGTGCCCGCCCCCGTGATCAGCGCCACTTTGTTCCTGAGCCGCATCAAGGCCTCCTGGTCCAACGAGACTCCGTGTCCGCAGGTTCGCGATTATACTACAGGGGCGCCGCAGAAGTCTAACCTGCAAGATTGTCATTGACTCGCCCCCGGATAGGCATATAATGGAGGCAGTAGCGACGGGCATGTCAGCCGGCGGCTCAAGGAGGAGATTTTTATGATGCCCACAGGATATGAATGGATCATCATTCTCGTCATTGCGCTCCTGATCTTCGGGAGTCGTCTGCCCCAGGTGGCGCGCAACCTCGGCCGCGGCATCAACGAGTTCAAGCGCGGCATGAAGGACGTCGAGGAGGACATCAAGAAAGAGGAGCCGACCTCCCCGCTGGAGAAGTCCGAAGACGCCAGAGAGTGAGCCGTTCCCGGGCCGCTGAACCCCTACTCCCCCCATCCCCTTTTTACACTTGCCGAAGTCCATCCGCTCGCCTAGAATACCTGTGTCGTCTCGCTTTGCGGTGCGCACGAACGCGTAAGGCAAGGAGACCGTTATGGGCGAGAAACTCAATGCGGACAGAGCGCCTCTGGGCCGGAGAGATTTCCTGAAGCTCGCCGCCGCATCGGCGCTGGGCATGGCCGGAAGCGGCGCTCTGAGCCGACCCGCCGGCGCCGCCGAAGGGGCCATCGTCCGGCCGATGCCGTTCAGCACCTCCACGATCATGTACCGCGAACTCCCGCTGGACCAGGCCGTCGCCGAGATCGCCAAGACCGGCGTGCAGGCCGTGGACGTGTGGGAGCTGACCGCGAAAGACAAGCAAAACCACTTCGCCTGGATCGAGCAGAACGGGCCGGACAAGTTCCGCGCCTTGCTCGAGCAGCACAAGCTGAAACTGTTCGCCTTTTCGATCTACTTCACGCCCGGCCCGAAACGCGCGCAACGTCTGGAGATGCTGAAGGAGTGCGGAGGGCAGGTGGCCGTGCTGGGCGTGGGCGGCAAGACGATGCCGCTGGCCGTGGAGTCGCTCAAGCCGTTGGCGGAAAAGGCGGAGGCGCTGGGCGTCAAGGTGGCCGGCGAGAACCACGGTGGGGCCGTCCTCAACACCATCGCCTCGATGCGCGAGTATGTGTCGCTGGCCAAGTCGCCGGCATTGGGCATGGCCCTGGCGCCGTATCACGTGATGGGCGCCAAGGAGTCCGTCGCAGAGGCCGTCGAGGCCGTGGGCGACAAGCTGTTCTTCTTTTACGCCTGGCAGAGGGCGCCGGCCATGAAGGAGTTGCCCGGCGACGGCGCGCTGGACTTCGGCCCCGTGATCGCCGCGCTGCGGAAGATCGGGTATCCGCATTATCTCAACATCTTCACGCACGCCCATGCTCCGGCCGACCAGATGACGAGCGCCGCGATCGCGTCGCGGCAGTACCTGGAAAAGCTGATGTAGGAGGCGCCACATGAAACGCAAAGCGTGGACACGCCGCGAGTTCCTGCGGAAAGGGGCGGCGGCCGCCGCCACAGGGCCGTTCGTGTTGCGGGTGCTGCCGGCGCTGGCCGACGCGGGCGGCGTGGCGGACCGCAAAGGCGTCAAGATGAAGTATCGGCGGCTCGGCCGGACCAACCTTCAGGTGTCCGAGATCGGCTTCGGCGGCCACTACAAGAACAAGGACCGCACGGAGCGCATCGCCTCGATCGAGAAGGCCCTCGACCTGGGCATCAACTTCTTCGACGCCTTCGAGGCCTTGCCAAACTACCCCGAAATCTCCCAACTCGGCGACGCCCTGGACTTCCTGGGCCGCCGCGACGAGGCCATCATCGCCTGCCACCTGTGGACGTTCGGCCGCTTCTTCTCGATGGACGAGATTGACAAGACCCTCGGGATGCTCAAGACCGACGTTATTGACATCGGATGGCTGAGCGCCCTGCACCTGAAGCTGGCCGACGAGCACGTCGAGACGGCGATCCGGGCGAAGGAGGCGGGCAAGGTGCGCTTCATTGGAATCACGGGACACGAGAAGACCCAGCAGATCGAGACGCTGAAACGCGGCGACGTCTTCGACGTCATGCTCTTCCCGTACAGCTACGGGTTGGAGAAGGGGCGCGAGTACCATTTCCCCATGGCGAAGAAACGCGACATGGGGATCGTGACCATCAAGCCTTTTGCCGGCGGCTCGCTCTTCCGCGCCAGGGCCAAGGCGGATGAACTGCTCGCCCGGAAGGAATTCAAGGGCCTCAGTCCGGGCCAGGCGTATCTCAAGTACATCGTTTCCAACCCGGACATCTGCTGCGCGATCCCCGGCATGACCACGGCGGCGCAGGTTGTCGAGAACGCAGCGGCCGCCAACAACAGCCTGTCCCGGGCCGAAAGCGACCTTATCAAACACATGGCCGGCGTGATGCGAGAGGAGGCCTTCGCGCAGTATCCGTTCCTGCGCGAGTGGGCGACATAAGGAGGCAGATACTTAGTGGCGATCACAAGATGGGCGGGCGTTGTAGGGGCGACCTTTCTGGTCTTGGCGGGGCTGTGGGGATGCAAGGAAGTTCAGACGAGGGAACCGGTGAAGGCGGCGGTGGTGCGGGTGGAGGCGCCGAAGGAGAACGCGCCGAAGACCGCCGACAATAGCGGCTGTCTTGTCTGCCACATGTACTTCGATTCCGAAAAGATCGTGGTCCTGCACGCGAAAAAAAACATCCTTTGCGTGACGTGCCACGGGGCGTCGGAGCCGCACCGCATTGACGAGACGCTGCGCACCAAGGCCGACATCCTCTGGGGGCGCAGCCAGGTCGAGGCGCTGTGCCTCCAGTGCCACAAGCCGCACAAGCCCTCGGCGAAGCTGGAGGCGTTTAGGCAGGCATGGCGCGACAAGGCGCGCCCCAACGGACGGTTCATCGGCGAGAACGCCGTCTGCACGGACTGTCACGGCGAACACACCATTCCGCCGAAGATGTGAGAGAAAACGCAAGGCGCCGGACCGCCGCCGGTCCCGCGATTCCACCTTCGAGCCAACCATGAGAAAAGGACTGTTGATCGTCTTCACGGGCGAAGGCAAAGGAAAGACCACGGCCGCCCTCGGCACGGCGCTTCGCGCCGTCGGGCAGGGGTTCAAGGTCATCATGATCCAGTTCATCAAGGGGTCATGGAAGTCGTCGGAGGTCGAGTCGGCCAAACGTCTGGCGCCCCAGTTGGAGATTCGCACCGTCGGACTCGGTTTCGTCCACAAGGACAAAGGGCCGAGACCGGAGGACATCAAGGCCGCCGAAGAAGGCTGGACGATGGCGAAAGAGATGATGCAGTCGGGCAAGTACGACCTGGTGATCCTCGACGAGTTGAACAACGCCATCCACTACGGCCTGCTGAAGCTCGACGACGTCCTGCCGGCGCTCAAGGCCAAGCCCGCCGCGCTTCACGTTCTGGTGACGGGCCGCAACGCCAGGCGCGAACTGATCGCGGCCGCCGACCTGGTCACCGAGATGGTCTGCGTCAAGCACCCCTACCAGAAGGGGGTCGCGGCGCAGGCGGGCATTGACTTCTGAGACCGCCGCAAGCCTATCGCCAGCCTTCGAGGTATTCCTGGTTTGCGGCTATCATCTCCTCGATCATGGCCCTCAACTGCGGCGTGGAAAGCATGGCGCTGGCGAGGGGGTCCACCATGATCGCCTGTCGCAGCAGGGCGAGGTCCTTGCGCAGAATGGCCTCGGCGGCCAGGGCCTGGTGGTACGCAAGGGCCGCCGTGCGCGCCGCCACGCCGGGGGGCAGCGCGCCCACCGGCACGGGGTGGAAACCGTTGCGGTCCACAAAGACCGGGACCTCCACGGAGCAATCCGGCGGCAGATTAGCGACGTAACCTCGGTTCAGGAAACTCCCGAAGACGCGTTCCGGCTTGTCGGTCACCAGCCCCCGCAGGATCAGCCGGCAATACTCCACCGACGGTTTGAGTTTCAGCGAATCGGGAGAACTCATCAGCTTCTCGAACTCCGCCTGCCGCGTCTCCGACGTGCGTTTCACGTACCACTCGCCGCGGGTGTTGACCTCCTTCTTGAGGTTCAGGCGCTCGATCTCGCTGTCGTGGCGCAGGTAATACGGGTGGTACTCGGAATGGTGAGTCGTGCTCTCGGTCGGATAGTAGCCGAAGCACTGCATGAGGTCGAAGCGCACGGTGTCCCTGGCGAAGACCGCCGGGTCCTTGATGCGCTCGAAAAGCTTCGGGTACATGTCCTCGCCGTTGTGTTTCAGAGTGATGAACCAGGCGCAATGATTCACGCCGGCCGAACAATACTCCATCTCCTGCCACTTGCGGCCCAGGACGTTGGACAGGAAGTGAATGCCCCCCTGCACGCTGTGACACAGGCCGATCGAACGCGTGGACGAGCCTTTCTGCAACACCGCCAGCGAGATGGCCATGGGGTTGGTGTAGTTCAGGAAGACGGCGTTGGGGCAAAGGCGCTCCATGTCGCGGCAGATGTTCAGGAGCACGGTCGTGTTGTGGATGCCGTAGAAGACGCCGCCCGGCCCGACCGTGTCGCCGATGGTCTGGCGAAAGCCGTACTTGGCGGGGATCACGAAGTTGGCGTTGAGGACCTCCATCCTGGCCACGCGGATCGTCGCCACGGCGAAATCGGCGCCCTTCAGCGCGGCGTCGCGGTCGAGGGTCGCCTCGACCTGCGCCTTGCAGTTGTTGACCTCGATGAGGCGCTTGACGTACTTGGCGGCGACCTCCAGGCGTTCGGGGTCCACGTCCATCAAGGAGATCGTCAGCCCCTCCAGGGCGGGTTCCAGAAGCACGTCGTTCATGAGGGAACGGGTGAAACCGACGCTGCCGGCGCCAATGACGGTAAGTTTCATCGCTGTCTCCAAGAATGCGCGATGCGCGCGCGAGAAGGAAAGGCGGACTTCGCACGCGCGCAAGGCGGGTCAACGGCTCAAGGCGGTCTTGATGAGTGTCCGGGCTGCGGCGAGCGCTTCGTCAATCTTGGAGGGGTCCTTGCCTCCGGCCTGGGCCATGTCGGGCCGGCCGCCCCCGCCGCCGCCCATGACCTTGGCGACCTCGCCGGCGATCTTGCCGGCGTGCAGTCCGCGCTTGACCAGGTCGGGCGTCATGGCGGCCAGGAGCGTCACCTTGTTGTCCTCGACGCCGGCCAACACCAAAGCGGCGGACTTGGCGGCCTTGCGCAACTGGTCGGCCGTAGCGCGCATGGCTTCGGGCGCGGCGCCCTCCATCTTCTCGACGATGATCTTCGCGCCGGCGACCTCCTCGGCGCGGGCGAGCATCTCGCCTGTGACGTCCTTCACCCCCTTGGTGCGCAGTTGGGCGATCTCCTTGCGCATCGCCTTCATCTCGGCCATAAGCCCCTCGGCGCGCTTGAGCAAAATCGCCTCCTGAGTGTCGAGCACGGCCGCCAGGTCGCGCAACAACGCCGCCGACCCCATCATCCACTCGATGGCCTGGCGGCCCGTGACGGCCTCGATGCGGCGCACGCCCGCCGCCACGCTTTGCTCGGACAGAATCTTGAAAAGCCCCACGTCGCCCGTCCGGCGGCAGTGCGTGCCGCCGCATAACTCGCGGCTGTAGCCGCCGGTTTCGACCATGCGCACACGGTCGCCGTACTTCTCTCCGAACAGGGCCATGGCGCCCTTGGCCTTGGCCTCATCAAGACTCATTTCGGCGGCCGCAATCGGTTCATTGGCCAGAATCCTGAGGTTGACGAGTTCCTCGATCCTGGCGAGTTCCTCGCCCTTGACGGCGGCGAAGTGGGTAAAGTCGAAGCGCAGTCTGTCGGGCGCCACGAGCGAGCCGGACTGCTCGGCGTGTTTGCCCAGCACCTCGCGCAGGACAAAATGCAGGATGTGCGTGGCGGTGTGGTTGCGCATGATGTCGGCGCGGCGCTCGGCGTCCACGCGGGCCGTCACGACGTCGCCGGTCTTCAGCGCGCCCTTCGTCACAACGCCGCGATGGAGGATGTAGGACTCGACCCTGCGGGTGTCCTTCACGGCGAAGGCCGAGTCGGCGATGGCCAGCGCGCCCGTGTCGCCGACCTGCCCGCCCGTCTCGCCGTAGAAGGGCGTCTGGTCGAGCACGATGTCAATCTCCTGGGCGGGGTCGGCGGGCGCGGTGTCAATGAGGCTGTCGCCGCGGATGATGGCGATGATCTTGCCCTGCCCCTGCGAGGAGTCGTAACCCGTGAACGTCGTTCCGACCGACAGGGTCTTGACCCTGGCCATGGGGCCGGTGTCGAAGATGTCGGCGCGCAGGGCGCTGCCGGCCTTGGCCAGTTGGCGCTGGCGCTCCATCTCGCGCTCGAAGCCCTCCTTGTCCACCGTGAAACCGAAATCGGCCAAAATGGACTCGGCCAGGTCGAGGGGGAAGCCGAAGGTGTCGAAGAGTTTGAAGGCGTCGGCGCCCGACAGGGCCTTTTGGCCGGCGGCCTTGAGGGCGGCGATCATCTCGTCGAGCTTCCTGCCCCCGACCTCGATGGTCTGCGAGAATTTTTCCTCCTCGCTCTTGATCATGAGCGCGATGTTCTCGCGCCGCTGGCGGAGTTCGGGATAGCCGTCGCCCATGATCTGCGCCACAAGGGGGGTGAGGTGATACATGAAGGCTTCGTGGATGCCCAACTGCCGTCCGTCGCGCAGCGCGCGGCGAATAAGACGGCGCAGGACGTAGCCGCGCCCCTCGTTGGAGGGAAGCACGCCGTCGTTGATGCAGAAAGCGACGGCGCGGACGTGGTCGGCGATGCGCCGATACATATGGCCGTCGGGCGACTCGAAGCGGTACTTGGCGCCGACGATGCGCGCGATCTCGTTAATGATCGGCATGAAGAGGTCCGTCTCGAAGACGGATACGACGCCCTGCATGACGGCGGCGGCGCGCTCCAGGCCCATGCCCGTGTCAATGTTTTTCTTGGGCAGGGGATCCAATACGCCGCCGTCGCGGCGGTCGAACTGCGTGAAGACGAGGTTCCAGATCTCGCTGAACCGGTCGCAATCGCAGGCCGGACTGCAGCCCGGCCTGCCGCAGCCGAGCTTCTCGCCCAGATCGAAGAAAATCTCCGAACACGGTCCGCAAACCCCGTTAGGCCCGTCCGCCGGCGCGTTGGCCGGCCAGAAGTTCTCCTTGGCGCCGAACTTGAAGACCTTGGTCTCTGGCAGGCCGACGACGTTCCGCCAGACCTGGTACGCCTCGTCGTCGTCGCGGTAAACCGAGACGCTCAGGCGCGCCTCCGGCAGGCGCAGGACGTTCGTGACGAACACCCATCCCCATTCGATGGCCTCGCGCTTGAAATAATCCCCGAACGAGAAGTTGCCGAGCATCTCGAAGAAGGTCAGGTGGCGCGTGGTGCGGCCGACGTTCTCGATGTCGCCCGTGCGCAGGCATTTCTGGCACGTGGTCGCGCGCTTGTAGGGACGGTTTCCGGTGCCGAGGAACATGTCCTTGAACTGGTTCATGCCGGCGCCGGTGAACAGAAGCGACGGGTCGTTGGTCGGCACCAGCGAATCGCTGGCGACCAGCGTGTGTCCTCGTTCGACAAAAAAGTTCAGATACCTGGTGCGGATCTCACTGGCTTTCATATGACCTCAATCTTGATCCCGATAACATGCGATCCAAGCTGCGTGGCGGCGCAGGATCTGTCTTTCAGACGTCATGCGTGCTCATCTCCTCGGCGTCCAGAAGCTGTGCCTCGCCCCAGTCTCCCTTCTTGAGCGGTCCGGCTTCTCGGGGCACGACGATCAAGGCATTGGCTTCGCAAAGGGGGCTGAGTACGCCGGAGCCGCGCCCGCCGCAGCGGACCGCGCAGAACTGGCCGTTTCGTTGAGTTACGAGGGCCGGAATAAACTCCATCCTCCCCGGTTTCCGCCGCAGGTCGGAGCCGAGGCGCGCCTTGACCGTCACTTTGGCAAGGCGCTCCTGCCCCTGCATGCGCAACAGCGCGGGGCGCGCGAACAGTTCGAAAGTGACCATGGCGCCCGACGGATTGCCCGGCAGCCCGAAGACGGGCTTGCCGCTGAGCAGCCCGAACGTCACCGGCTTGCCGGGCTTGGTGGCAACCTGCCAGAACTTCAGTTCCCAGCGGAGGTCGGCAAGGGCGTCCTTGACGTAATCATAGTCGCCCACCGATACGCCGCCGGTGGTCAGAATCATATCATATTTCAGGCCTTCGACAAGCTTTTCCCGCAGCGCTTCGCGGGTGTCGCGGGCGATGCCGAGCCGCACCGGCGTTCCGCCGTACTTCAGGACCAGGCCCGAAAGCGTGTACGCGTTGCTGTTTCTCACTTTGCCCACGCTCAGCGGTTCGTTGCACTCGATGATCTCGTCGCCGGTGGACAGAATCCCGACTTGGGGACGGCGGAATACCTTCAGGCGCGCGCGCCCGATTGAGACCAGAAGCCCCATCTCCTGCGCCCGAATCTTGTGGCCGGCTCGCAGGGCGACGCTGCCCTTCTTCATGTCCTCGCCGGCGAGGCGAATGTGGTCGCCGGGGGCCACCGGCTGGGAGAAACGGATCGTATTGCCGTCCGCCTCGGTCGTCTCCACCATAACCACGGCATCGGCGCCTTTGGGTATCGGCGCGCCGGTCATGATACGCGCGGTAAAGCCGGGCTTCACCGCTTTCTGGGGCACCCTTCCCGCCGGCACGTCCTCGCACAGTTGAAGCGCGACTGGCTTTTCCTGAGAGGCCGCGGCCAGGTCGGCGGCGATCACGGCGTAGCCGTCCATGGCCGAGTTGTCGTAACAGGGAATATCCTCCGGGGAGACGACGTCCTCGGCCGGCGTGCGGCCGCAGGCGTCCTCAACGCCGACTTCCTCCGTTCCCAGCGGGCGTACATTCGCCAGCACGCATTGAAGCGCATCCTCGTATGAGATCATAGGCGGTCCCATAGTTCCTGAGAATTCGGAAGGCCGC
>CAYPFP010000007.1:41936-78621 GCA_964409935.1 uncultured Planctomycetota bacterium
ATTCTAGCGACTTATCGGGCAAAAGTCTCGCAGGTTTCCGTCCGTCTTTTTTGATTGACACGCGGCGGGTGAAGTGATAAATTTTCCCCGTCTCCCCCAAACGACGCAGGAGTAACGCCGTCATTTCCGGTTTGTGCCGGTTCAGGAGGACTGGACTTTCATGGGTAAGATACGCATTGCCATCGCCGGAGTCGGTAACTGCGCCAGCTCTCTGGTTCAAGGAATTGACTACTATCGGTCGTTGGCCAACGACCCGGAACGAAGGGCCATCGGGTTGATGCACTATGATCTGGGCGGGTTTGCGCCGAAAGACATCGAGGTGGTTGCGGCGTTCGACATTGACCGCCGCAAGGTGGGCAAACCCCTTCGCGACGCCCTCCTTGCCAAGCCCAACTGCACCAAAGTCTTCCATCGCAACATGAACAGCAACCGCGTTGTGGTGCAGATGGCGCCCATCCTCGACGGCGTCTCCGCTCACATGGCCGACTATCCGGCCGACGAGCGTTTCGTCCCCGCCGACGAGGCACCGGTGGACGTCGAGAGGATCCTCAAGGCCGCCCGGGCCGAGATCCTCGTGAATTACCTTCCGGTCGGCTCCGAAGAGGCCGTGCGTTTCTACGCCCAGTGCTGCCTGAACACGGGCGTGAGCATGGTCAACTGCATGCCCGTCTTCATCGCCTCGGCGCCCGAATGGGCCAGGAAGTTCGAGGCCAAGGGCATCCCCATCGTGGGCGACGACATCAAGGCCCAGGTCGGCGCCACGATCGTGCACCGCACATTGACCAAGCTCTTCGAAGACCGCGGCGTCAAGCTCGACCGCACGTATCAGCTCAATACCGCCGGCAACACCGACTTCCTCAACATGCTGAACCACTCGCGGCTGAAGTCCAAGCGCATCTCGAAGACCGAGGCCGTTCAGAGCCAGTTGACCAAGCCGCTCGCCGCGCGCGACATCCACATCGGGCCGGCCGATTACGTGCCCTGGCAGAAGGACAACAAGATATGCTTCCTGCGCATGGAAGGGCGCGGGTTCGGCGGCATCCCGATGCATCTGGAGCTTCGGCTTTCGGTCGAGGACTCGCCCAACAGCGCCGGCGTCGCCATTGACGCGATCCGTTGCTGCAAGATCGCCCGCGACCGCAAGGTGGGAGGCGCGCTGACGGCCATCTCCGCGTATACGATGAAGCACCCGCCCACCCAGATGCGCGATGAGATCGCGCGCGGCCGCGTCGAGAAGTTCATCGCCGGCAAATTGGAGCGGTGACGCGGCAGTCAACCACGGAGGCACGGAGAGCAGGCAGAAGGCCCCGTCCGGAAACCTGAGTGCGGCGCTCTCGTCCAACGTGGTCGGCGTGGTCCTTTGCGGCTGAGCATTTCTTCCGTGCCTGCGGGGTGAGATTCATGCAATGTTGGCCCAGACCATAGGCAAACAACTCGAGACCTGGCGCGACACCATCGCGCAGTCGCTTCAGCAGATCGGCGTCACTCCGAACATCCTGACGGTGGTCGGGTTCGTGTTCACGGTGCTTTGCGGCGTCAGCATCGGGACGGCGTGGCTGCCCGTGGCGGCCGTCTTTCTGATCCTGGCCGGCGCGTGCGACATGCTCGACGGCGCGCTGGCCCGCATCGCGGGCCAAAGCACGCGGTTCGGCGCCGTCCTCGACTCCACCGTGGACCGCTACTCCGACATCGTCCTTTACATCGGCATGCTCTATTACTTCATGGGAAGCCCGTTCTTCGCCCTGCTGACGGTCGTGGCCATGGCGGGTTCGCTGGCCACCAGCTACGTGCGGGCGCGCGCCGAGAACGTGATCAAGGAATGTCGGGCCGGTTTCTGGGAGCGGGGCGAACGCGTCGCGTATATCCTGATCGGGCTTGTCTTCAACCACCTGGGCATCGTTGTGCTGATGCTGGCCGTGTTCAGCAACGTCACCGTCCTGCAGCGGCTCTTCTATACCTGGTGGCAGATTGCCCGCGAAGAAGGCAAGACGCCCTGGCCGGCGACGCCGGAATGGTCGGACCTGATTTTCTGGAACTACGACCGCGGCGCGTGGCAATACGACGTTGCCGTGGGGGTCTTCTTTGCTCTGGCCATCGTCATTCGGATGTAGCACAGCCGGCGCCTACGGCGCCGCCGAAAGCAACTCCTCCAGCGCCGCCGCTACGCGCGGGGCCAACTCGCTGCTCGCGCTGTTCACCTCGCCATAGGGCGCCGTCTCCCTCCCGTAAGTGAAGGGAGGCTTTTCATCCCATTGCGACTTGGGGATGATGTACCCAAGCTCGTCATTGCCCAGGCCGAGAATGATCTTGAGTCGCCCCGCCATCATGTCTCGTATCGGCCGTTCAGACGGCGCGCCCTGGAAATCGGCGCCCGGATCCTGCGGCGACTGGATGCCCCCGTTGGCGGCCTCCGGGTACAACTCGCCCGGAACCGTCGCGATCTGCGCGCTGCCGATGTCGAGCACCATCACTTCCGTTTCGACATCGTTGCCCAGGATAAGGGGAGAGACGCTGGCGCTCTCCAATCGCTGCAGAGGTCTGCCGGCAGAAGGCGGGAGCAGGACCCCCTCAAGACTCGCCGTGCCCCGGCGGTCGTCCACACGCCCGTCCGTGTAAACGGTTCTCTGCACAATCCCCGCGCCCCCGGCTACGCGAAAGCGGAGATTGGTCAGCGGCACGAAGAAACGTTTCGTCCTGACGGATATAGTTTCAGGCTGTTCGGGCCTGGCGTTGTGCAGCAGTCCGATCATGGCGTCGGCCGCGCGGCGGCCGAACTCCCGTGTGGCCTCAAAGCTGTCCGCCGGCAGGGGCGCGCCCGTCCTGGGGTCCGCAAGTCTTACCCCCAGCGGCGTCATCAGCCCCCCCACCGAACCCACCGTGTAGATCACCGTGCCGCCCCATTTCGCCTGCACCGCCTCGCGCACATAATGAGGGAAGTCGGAGGAGACCAGCGTGTTCTTCGAGCCGAGCGCCTCCGGATGGTTGCTCCAGTTCAGGAAGGTGGCAATGCTCTTTCCGGTGCGAAGCGAGTCGAAGCGGATGACGAAAGCCTTCTCGTCCAGGACGAAGGGTTTGCGGCTGTCCTTCATCAGCCCTTTGACCTCCCCTTCGGCCGCCAACATGAGCGCAGGCTCCACCCCTTTCAGGGCCGCCGCGATCGCCTCGACCGTCTTCTCCCGCACGAACTTCATGTAATCGGCGTTCAGCCCCGTCCGGTCCACGGCCCCGCCCCACAGACCCAGCGTGTCCGGCCCCTCATGGTTGTGAGTGCACGCGACGATGACGGCGTCGAACTTGGCGTCCGGCAGGCGCGCCGCCAGTTCGTTGCGCGTCCGCTTGACCTCGTCGTACATGAACCCGATAAGGTCCAGCGAGACCAGCGCCACCCGACGCCCGCCGGCCTCAATCACCATCGCACAGGCCAGCAGATCATCGTGAACGCCCGTCGCGCGACGCCCTATACCGAAGCCTGCCAGCCAGACCGGCGGCGCATCCGCCGAAACATGGGGCGTGATAACCGCGCCGGCCGCTCCAACTCGCAGGGCTTGCGCCGACGCCGCCGACGTCAGGACAGACCATGCGGCAAGAGCAGTCCCCAAACGTTTCAACATGACCATCACCGTGGCATCCTTTCCTCGTTGACAAACCCCGGAGCCGCCAGTATAAACACCGGTCGCATGCTTTCAAGAAGATTCTGTCATTCACGAGGAAGCGCAAAGGCGGCCCAAACCAACGCCATCTTGACAGGAGGAAAATCATGATCATGGGTGGAAGTTCGTTGCGCGATCTGGCTAAACTTCGCAACTACAAGGCCAAACGCAGTTCCAGTTGGGACGCCACCGGCGGCAACCGCGATTTCTGGGTCATCAAGCCCGGCGAGACGAAGGTCCTGGCCGACATCAAGGGCGCCGGCTGCATCACGCACATCTGGACGACGATCTCCTGCGCCGAGCGCGACTATCTGCGCAAACTCGTCCTGCGCATGTACTGGGACGGCGAGACCCAGCCCAGCGTCGAGGTCCCCGTCGGCGACTTCTTCGGCCTCGGCCACGCCCTGACGACGTACTTTGCCTCGCTTCCCTTGCAGATGTTCGACCGCGCCTTCAACTGCTACTTCCCCATGCCGTTCGGCCGGGGCGCGCGCATCGAGGTCGCCAGCGAGTGCAAGGAGAAGGACACGGTTTACTACTTTTACGTGGACTACGAAGAGTACCCCACCGCGCCCGAGGAGGTCGGCCGCTTTCACGCGCAGTGGCGGCGCGAGAACCCCTGCCAGGCCGAAAATCTTCCCGATGAGAAAAACATCGGCGGCGCGGGCAATTACGTCCTGCTCGACGCCGAGGGGCGCGGACACTACGTCGGCTGCCACCTCAACATAGACGCCCAGACCCCCGGCTGGTGGGGCGAGGGCGACGACATGATCTTCGTGGATAGTGACACCTGGCCGCCGTCTCTGCACGGCACCGGCACCGAGGACTACTTCTGCGGGGCGTGGAACTTCAACCGCCTCCAGCAGGTCTTCTGCACGCCGTACTACGGCTACCACTTCAAGACCAACGCCGACTACACCGGCAAGCACTCGATGTACCGCTACCACGTCGAGGACCCCATCCCGTTCACCAAGCGCATCAAGGTCACCATCGAGCACGGGCACGCCAACAACATGGGCCACGACTACTCCAGCACGGCCTACTGGTACCAGACCGAGCCGCACAAGAAAACGGTGGACCTGCTCCCCGTCGAGAAGCGCCTGCCGCGCCTGTGGGGCGGAGTGCATATATAAGGGTTCAGGGTTCGGAGTTGAGTGACATCATGGCATCGTGATCCTCCTCGTACTCCTCCGCGTCCGGTGGAGTTCGTCGCACGCCGCTTCAGCCGGCTTTGCCTCGTCTGCAGGAGAGCGGCCAAAAGATGACGTGAGCCACTGGTTGCTTGCAACCAGTGGCCTTTCGTCTTGTGTGACTCGGCTTGTCTCAAACCGAGCATCTCGCCGAAAACCGTGCTGCCGCCAAGAGCGGAATGTGTATAATTCATGTAGTCTCGAGACTGCGCATTATCCGTTAGAGTTAGAAGCCGCCATGAACCCGAGGGTCAAACAGGTCAGGGCTAACGACGACTATACCCTGGTGCTCACGTTCGTCAATGGCGAAGTGCGTCTTTTCGACGCGTCCTTAACTACATTTGCGCTTTTCTCAAGTACCGGGAATTGAGGACGGCCAGCGACTTGCGCCACGTCTCAAAGCCCGACGAGAGCTTGTACAGGGTGTCGTCGAGGCGATGCCGCCGCGCAAACCGATGGTCGGAAGCCAGCCCATAATACGTCCGGCCGAACTGGACATAGTGCGCCAAGGTCGCGGGACGGTGCGCGTAGCGATGGCGCGCCTCGATGTATTCGGGGAACATTCCCGTCAGGAACAACGAAAAATTTCCGATGTGGCAGTAGATGTGAAAGACGCGCTCGGAATCCGAACGCTGCGCCTCGGCGATCATGTCCACCACGTAACGCACGGCGCCGGCGTCGTCGGCCGTGATTCGGTGGACGCGCGCGCTGCTGGTGAAGGCGCCAAGCATGTTGGCCAAGTATGTGACCACGTCGCGGTCATGAAGAAACTTGACGATCTGCTCGCGCGTGGCCGGGCACGCGGCCACGCGCCGTTCGCTCGCTTCGAGGCGGTTCAGGAGCGACTCGTCGGCGGCGATGTCGCGCAGGACTTTGCGCAGGAGCACGAGAAAGAAGAAAAAGGGCGAGATGCGGACGAGGTGTTCGGCATGGCCCACAAGGCGCTCCAGCAGGCGGTCGCTGTCGAGCATTTGCTCAAGGGTGTTCACATCGCCGCGGACGAGGTCCGCGATGTGTCCATAGTCCTTGCGCTGCGTGGCGAAAGTCTCGATCAGGAGAAGGAGGTCTTCGTCGGGGAGTCTGTCGAGGGTGTAACGGCTGAATTCGCTGCGTCTCATGGTGCACCTCTGCGGCACGTCTCATGTCTCTATCACTTTGGTCTCCTCAGAGCGCGTGAAGCGCTCCAAAATTACCCTGTCTCTTTCCTCCGATTTCATTCTATCACACGTTGCGAACATGTGCAAATAATGACTTTATTTCTTTGCGTGGAATGAGTTACGACGTTTAGGCGCAGGCCTCTTCGACGATCTCGTCAATGGCCTTTGTCTGGTCGGGCGATAGGGCGGGTTTCGGTTCCCGGGCCGAGAGGTTGCGCGCCTTTTCGAGGGCGAGTTTCTCGATGCGGCCGGCGTCGTTCTCGCGCGCGGTGGACCACGGGAGCGCCGTGAAAAGGTCGCTCAAGAAAAGCTCTTCGCGGAAGTGGCCGACGGTGTGGTCTTCCATGAGGAAGTTGCCGCCGGGGCCGACGGAGGCGATGGCGTCGAGGGCGAGGGTCTCGTCGCTGACCTCGATGCCGCGAAGGGCGCGGCGCAGGTAGCCGACGATCTCGTTGTCAATGACAAGCTGAAGGGGCGAAAACGTGACGGCGTTCTCGATGTGGCCGACGGTGCCGATGCCAACCGCGCCGGCGAGGATGGGAAAGAGCATGGACATCACCTTCTCGACGCCGGCCTGCGCGCCGGGGAAACAGGAGTCGGTCTTGCCGCCGTGGATGCCGCTGGGCACGCCGTAGAAATCGTTGAGCAACTGCACGCGCGCGGCGATCAGCGGCAGGCGCTGCGCGCCGGCGTACTGGAAGATGCCGGTGCGAGGGTCGGCGTAGGAGGGGACCAGGTCAATGCCGATGACGGCGTTCTCGTCCACGGCGTAACCGAGGATGAGGCCGCCGAGCGTCTCGGCCACGCCCTGCGCCAGGATGCCGGCGGCGGTGACCGGCGCGGTCGCGCCGCCGTTGGGCATGGAGTCGAGGGTCTGGGGGAGGCCCTTCTTGATGTAGGCGATGAGGATGTCGGCCATGTTGCGGTCAATGCACAGGGGCGAGCGGACCTCGCCGTAGCCGATGAGGACCGGGTTGCGTCGAAGTTCTTCCTTGCCCCCGGCGACGACCTCGGCGATGCGGGTGATGTATTCCACGTCGCGGGCGGTGAAGGTCTCGATGCCGCCGATCTTGCGCGTGTGCTTGACGAGTTCGGCGGCCATGCGCACGGGGCGCTGCGCGTGGGGAATCTCCTGTGCGGAGCAGGGGAGTCCGGTGTAGTCAATGTTGTCGAGGGCGTCGGCCAGGCGGAGCGCGGCGCGCACGTCCTCGATGTTGGCGGCCCGACGTCGGCCCTCCAGGTCGTAGACGAAGACGCAGAAACCGCCGGTGGAGACCGTGAAGTTGCGGTGGATGCGGCTCGGTTCGGACCGAAAGCGCACATGCGAGTAGCGGACGGTCATCTTTTGCGGCACGCGGTCCGGGTCGGCGTAGGCCTTCTTCATGCGAGCGACGGAACGCTCGGTGACCTCGGGCGGGAAGGTGACGCGGCGGGTGTCGTGATCCACGCGGCAGCCGGCGTCGCGCAGGTAGTCGAGGGCCTCGTCGTGGTCAATCTTCATGCCGACGGTGTCGAGGATGCGCACGGCGGCGGCGTGAATCCTGAGCATCTCGGCGTCGTCGAGGAATCGGATCGGTTGCGACAGGAATTTCATGGGTCGTGTCTCCGAGTCGCCAGGATGCCGGGGAGGGAGAAAGCAAGGGCGGGCGTCGCCGCGGCGGCGAGGCCCGCCCTTCGCTCTTTGGCGCGGATCGAGTCCTTACCAGTTCTTGGGTCGGGCTAAGCCCTTGCCGATCATATACTTGTAGGAACGGACGACGGCTTCCATCATGTCGGTGGCGCAGCGGTCCAGCTCGACGATGGCCCACTGCGTGTTGGCGCCGGCGGCCTCGACGATGGCCGGGAAGGGGACCTTGCCGTCGCCGGCGGCCGTCATCGGCATCTCGCGCACACACGGGCCGTCCTTGATGTGCAGGAGCGGGGCGCGCGAGCCGAGTTCCTTGACGACGGCGGCGGGACAGCAGCCGCCCGTGCGGACCCAGTAGGCGTCAATCTCGAAGAAGACGTCGGGGACGAGGTGTTCGAGCATGACCTTGTAGACGTACCGGCCCTCGACGGTCTGGAACTCCCACCAGTGATTGTGAATTCCGAAGGCCATGCCGGCGGCCTTGGCGGAGGCGGAGGCCTCGTTGAACTTGTCGCAGGAGGTCTTGATGAGGTCCAGGGTCTTGTACTGGTCGGGGCCGAAACCGCTGACGACGCGCCGGGCGCCGAGCAGGTTCATCGTGTCGAGGACTTCCTGTTTCTTGTCGCCGACGGGCAGGGGACAGTGGGCGCTGCAGACGACCAGGCCGAGGTCCTTGAAGATCTTTGCGGCCGCGGCCGGCGTCGTGCCGGGGAAGCCGGCGGTCTCGACGCCGACGTAGCCGATCTCGGACACCTTCTTCATGATCCCTTCATAGTCCTTCGCCAACGCTTCGCGGAGCGTGTACAACTGCAAGGCAATGGGTGCGGCCATAGATTACTCCTTTCATCACTGAACTCAAAACCCCCGCTCGGCCAGGTTGCCGACAGGGGAACGCAGAGAATGGTACGCTTTGTGCGTCGGTCGTGTCAATGGGGCGCGCGCAAAAACGGCTGAGGCGCAGAGCCGATGAACGTGGGCGGCAAGGGGCTTGCGGCGCGGGGGAGCGGCGGGTACATTATGGCGCAGGCTTGGTTTCCGAGGACGGCAAGAGCGGAAGGATTCATGAACAAGTTCCCCTACGGCAAGGCCCCGCTGTTGATCCTGCTGGCGGCGCTCGCGACGGGCGCGGTGCGGTGGGGGGCGAACCAGGGGCGCTCGGCGGAAAGGCCGGACCTGATCTTCGCGATTTTTGCCCGCAACCACGAACTGGCCTATCGGCCCGTGATCCCGGAGTTCGAGAAGCGGCACGGGGTGCGCATCCAGATGCAGCGCATGGATGCGCGGGCGCTGCAGAGCCGCCTGCAGAGCGCGCTCCTGACCGGCGCAGCCGTGCCGGACATGGTGGAGTTGGTGAACCCCTCGATGGGCTACTTCACGCGCGGGCCGCTGGAGGACGTGGGTTTCCTGGACCTGACCGACCGTCTGCGGGCCGAGGGACTGTGGGACCGCCTGGTCACGACGCGGTTCAGTCTGTGGTCGAGCCGGGGGCGTGTCTTCGCATTGCCGCATGACGTCCATCCGGTCATGTTGTGCTATCGAAAGGACATCACCGACCATCTCGGCATTGACGTCGCCAAGCTGCGCACATGGGACGAATTCGCGCGCATGGGGCGGAGCGTCACCAAGGACCTCAACGGCGACGGTGTGCCGGACCGTTACGCGCTGGAGCTTTCGGCGACGTCGGACTCCCAGCTTTCGGTGCTGGCCCGCCAGCGGGGGACGGGGCTTTTTGACGCCGAGGGGCGCGTGATCTTCGACAACGAGAAGATGGCCGACACCCTCATCTGGTGCGTGCATCAGACGCGCGGACCGGATCGCATCGCGTACGATCCCGGCTGGGGGCAGAGCTTCGCGAAAGCCATGACCGAGGGACTGGTGCTGTTCTACATCTGTCCCGACTGGCGCACGCGGCAGTTCGAGATGGACGTGCCCAACATGGCGGGCAAGCTGGCCCTTATGCCGCTGCCGGCGTGGAACGACAGCGCCTGCCGCACGAGTTGCTGGGGCGGTACGGGGTTGGTCATCACCAAGGCGTGTAGGAAGCCCGAACTGGCGTGGGAGTTCGCCAAGTTCCTGTATCTGGACAAGGAGGAACTTGCGCAGCGGTTCCGGGACTCGCACATCCTCTCGCCTCTCAAGGACTCGTGGGACTTGCCGGAGTTCGACCGCCCCTACGCGTTTTTCAGCGGGCAGCGCATCGGGCGTCTTTTCGCCGAGTGCGCGCCCCATGCGCCGCCGGAGTATTCCAGCCCATACACGACGCTGGCCCAGGGCAAACTGACCGAGGCGTACGTGAACGCCGGCGAGTACTTCCGCACGCGCGGAAACGACGGTCTCAAAGAGTTTGTGGCGGGGGAGCTGCGGCGGTGCGCGGATTACGTTCGGCAAGTGATGGAACGAAACGTGTTCCTCAAGATGGCGGCGGCGGAAGAATGAGAGGAGAGGCATGAGGGTTCTGCACGTGATGATGATCGCGGCGGGGATCAGGGCATACGACAGCGTTCCGAAATGAACGGAGGGTCGGGAAATGGCGACCATGTTCACTTACGCGATCGGGCTTGGGATATTGGCGGGCGTACTGGCCGCCGAGGGCGCGCGCGCCGGCGAAACGCTCTACAACGGCATCGCGCTGCCGGACACGTGGCCGCCGGCGCGGAGCCTGGAAGACCTTCGGACGGGCGAGCCGATGGCCTTGCCCTATCTGAAGAACCCGCCGGCTCAGATCCCCATTGACGTGGGCCGGCAGTTGTTCGTGGACGACTTTCTCGTCGAACAGACCACGCTCAAACGCCGCTTCCACAAGGCCGAGTTCTACGACAAGAACCCCGTCCTTTTCCCGAACAAGCGATGGGAGATGATCTACCAGCCCGCGCGTACCGCGATGGCCTTCAGCGACGGGGTGTTCTACGACCCGCAGGACAAACTGTTCAAGATGTGGTACATGAGCGCTCGCTTCGGCGACACGGCCTACGCCACCTCCCCCGACGGCATCGTCTGGAACAAGCCCGCGCTGGACGTCCGGCCGAACACGAATGTCGTGCTGCTGGCGGGGCAACGCGACTCCTCGACCGTGTGGCTGGACCTGGAGACGTCCGACCCGCAGCAGCGCTACAAGCTCTTCCAGTTCAACCGCGATTGCTGGCGCGCGTCGCTGCACACCTCGGCGGACGGCATCCACTGGAGCGAACCGGTCTGGTGCGAGGCGTGCGGAGACCGCAGCACCGTCTTCTACAATCCGTTCCGCAAGGTCTGGGTCTTTGGGCTGCGCGACGCCCTGTACGCCCCGCCGTGGGACTACAACAGCGTGCCCCCCAAGCCCATCGGGCGCTCGCGGCGTTACTGGGAGAGCAAGGACTTCCTGGCCGGGGCCAGGTGGAAAGGCTACCGCGAGGGGGCCGAGGCCAAGCCGGATGAGCCGGGGCTGTGGGTCGCCTGCGACCGGAACGATTGGACCGACGCCGGCCCCAACGACGTCAAGGCGGAATTGTACAACCTCGATGCCGTCGGCTACGAGAGCCTCATGGTCGGCTTCTTCAGCGTGCTGCATTCGGGGTCGAGGGCCGGCGGGCGGCCCAAGATCAACGACGTGATGCTCGGCTTCAGCCGCGACGGGTTTCATTGGGACCGTCCGTTGCGCGAGGCCGTCGTCCCTGTCTCCGAGAAGCCGGAGGCGTGGAACTGGGCCAACGTGCAGTCGGTGGGCGGGGGCTGCCTGGTGGTCGGCGACAAGCTGTACCTCTACGCCAGCGGCCGCAATGCGAAAGACGAAACGACGGGCCTGGCGTTCCTGCGCCGCGACGGGTTCGCCTCGATGGACGCGGGCGAGGCCGAGGGCGCGCTGACGACGCGGCCGGTGTTGTTCAAGGGGAAACACCTCTTCGTCAACGTCGCCGCGCCGCAGGGCGAACTGCGCGTCGAGGCGCTGGACCGAGAGGGCCGGCCGGCGGCGCCGTTCACGCGCGAGAACTGCGACGCCATCCGCGCCGACAAGACGCTGCAACTCGTGAAATGGCGGGGCGCGGACGACCTGTCGAGCCTGGCGGGCCGGCCCGTGAAGTTCCGTTTTCATCTGAAGAACGGCAGTCTCTATTCCTTCTGGGTCAGTCCCGACGAGTCCGGCGCGAGCCACGGGTACGTGGCGGCGGGAGGGCCGGGTTTCACCGGCCCGGCGGACACGGTCGGTGTCGGCGCGTACCAGGCGGCCCAAACCCCGCGGCAGGAGAAGTGATCGGATGGCGGTTCGGACCTTCACGACGGGCGCGGGCGGCGTGCGGTCGCGGTGGACGCCCTTTCTGTTTCTGTCGCCGTACCTCGCCCTTACGTGCGTGTTCTTCATCTACCCGTTCTTCAACGCGATATGGTTGGCCTTCCACCAGACCAACGGTCCGACGCGGGCCGTGTTCGTCGGCATGAACAACTTCCGCTTCGTGCTGACGGACCCCGACTTCCACACCGCCGTATGGAACACCACGGTGTTCGCTTTTTTCTCGGTCTTCCTGCAACTGCCCCTGTCGCTGGGTCTCGCGCTGCTGTTGAACCGCGGAGACAGCCGCGTGCGGAACGTCTTCCGCCTCATCCTGTTCAGCCCGCAGCTTGTCGGACAGGTCTTCGTGGGCATCCTGTTCGCCATGCTCTTCACCCCGCGCTTCGGGTTGTTCAACCAGCTCTTGCAGGCGCTGGTCCGGTGGGGCCTTGAAGAGCGGTGGCTTGCCAACCCCTCCCTCGTGATGCCCGCCCTTGTCATCGTCGCGCTGTGGATGTGGGTCGGCTTCAACATGATCTACTTTCTCGCCGCCCTGCAGAACGTGGACGCCTCGCTTGTGGAGGCCGCGAAGATTGACGGCGCGGGGGCGTGGGGCGTCTTCTGGCACGTGACGCTGCCCTCGATCAAGCCGGTGGCGATCTTCGTGGTGGTCATGAGCACGATCGGCTCGTACCAGCTCTTCGAGCTGCCTTACACGCTGCTGCAGGGGTTCGGCCCCCGCAACAGCGGCATGACCATCGTGGGGTACCTCTACAACACGGCTTTCAACGCCGGCGACCTCGGCACCGGCGCCGCCGTGGGCTGGATATTGGCTCTCATCATCTTCAGCATCAGCACGGCGCAGGTCAAACTCTCCCGCGCCGCCGAGGAGGACTGAGCATGAACAGGCTGCAGATGGCGCTCGTCGCCCTCATCGCGCTTTATCCCGTCTTGCGCGTCGTCTTGCGCCGGCGGCCGGCTCTTGCCCACGGTTACGCGCGCTATCTGGTGCTTGGGCTGGCGGCGTGCCTGATGCTCGCCCCGTTCGCGTGGCTGGTCTGCGCAGCCTTCAAGGACAAGGACGTCCTGATGCAGTACATCTTTCTGCCGCCTCTCTCGGAATGGTCGCTTAAGACACTGAACCTCGAAAACTTCCGCCAGCTCTTCAGCGGCGAAGACAGCCTCCAGGGAAAGGTGTACTTCTGGGAATACATCGCCAACTCGCTCTTCCTGTCGTCGGTGACGACGGTCGTGCAGCTTTTCTTCTGCTCGATGGGCGGTTACGCCCTCGCCAAGTTCGACTTCCCCTGCAAGAAAATCATCATGGCCTTCATGATCGGCTCGCTCATGATCCCCGGCATCCTTTTCCTGGCGCCCGTGTACCGCCTGATTCACAGCCTGGGCTGGATGGACACGTACCTGGCCCTGGTCGTGCCCGGCGCGGCGAGCGTCTTCGGCATCTTCCTTTTCCGCCAGGCCATTGTGCGGCTGCCCAACAGCCTCATCGAGGCCGCGCGCATTGACGGCGCAAGCGAATTCAGCATCTACTTCAACATCATCATGCCGCTGGTGCGCCCCATGACCGGCGCTTTTTGTCTGGTCGTTTTCCTGGGCAGTTGGAACGCCTTCATCGGGCCGCAGATCTACCTTCAGAGCACGTACAAGCTCACCCTCCCCGTGATCCTCAACCAGTATGTCGGCGTCTACCAGCAGCAATACGGCGTCTTTCTGGCGGGCACCCTGCTCGCCATTGTCCCGCCCGCGATCCTCTTTTTCGCCCTCCAAAAGGAGTTCATCAGCGGCCTGACCAGCGGCGCGGTCAAGGGCTAGGCCGGAATTGTCAAACACCGCCCCTTTTTCCTTCGTCTAACAAAGTGAAGAGCAAGTATAATGGCCTGCTAAGAGGCGCATATCCCTTGTAGCAGACCATCATGGATCACGATGATCTTCACATTATTGAAGGATGCCGCCAGGGCGACGAGGGCGCTTTTGAAGCCCTTGTAAACCGTTACAAGGAAAGGGCTTACTGGATCGCCTACGATATCGTGGGCGACCAGGAGGCTGCCAAAGACATTGCTCAGGAAGCCTTTGTTCGCGTCTTTCGCAAGATCAAGAGCATGGATGTTGCCAAGGGCTTTTTGGGATGGTTTTCGAAGATCGTTGTGAATCTGTCCATTGACCATTTGCGGGCGCGGCGGCGCGAGAAGACGGTGTCTCTGGAGCACCTTTCCATGGAACCGTCCGCGCCCGGCGGCGAGCGCAGCGACGCGGAGGCGAGAGACACTCGCGAATCCGTGCGCAAAGTGCTCGAACGGATGCCCGAGAAGTACCGAGTTGTGCTGGCGTTGAAGGAGATCAACGGCATGTCGAGCGAGGAGATCGGCAAGGCGCTCGGCAGACCCGCCATTACCATCCGCTGGCGTCTGCACACCGCGAGGAAAATTTTCAAGGACATCTGGGAACGAACCGTTCATTAGACTCAACTGAAGCAGGTAAGACGAAATGCGTTGCCGCAAGGCGGAGCAACTAATGGCAGCTCGCGCAGCAGGCGAACTGTCCGACAGTGAATTCAAGGGCCTCGAAGCGCACCTGGCCGAATGCGCCAGGTGCCGAGAGGCCTTTTCCGTTTACCAATCCGGCTTTGAGGCATTGAGGTCGTTGCGCCGGCGCGGTTCGGCGGAGATGCCCGAAGACGCCATGCGGGATTTCTGGCCCGAAGTGCGCCGAAGAATCCGGCAGGCTCAGCCGACGTTCGCCGAGAGGTTGCATGGCTACGTGGAAGGCCTGCGCGCGGGATGGGTTCCTCGGCTTGTCGGGGCGGCGGCCGCGGCGGCTGCGGTTGCGCTCCTGGTCTGGGTCCTTTCGCTGGAGACCCCGGCGCCGCAAAGAGACGCCGTTGTGTCGGCGCCTTCGGCCGCGAAGCCGCCGTCCGGGCTGCCGGTGGCGGCGACGGCGGCTTCGAAGCCCCAGACGGGGGAGGTGCCGTTCACGCCCGTGGGCAAGATCGTGCGCGGCGTTCCCCGCTTTTTCGCGCTTCGGCCCGTCGAGCCTGGACGACCTCTCGATCCGGGCGCCGGCATCAGCGCCTTGAACGCCGCGTCGCTGTCGCCGCAAGGCACAACCTATGCGCTGCCCTCGACGAAGCTGGTTTCTGCCGATGAAAGATGAGGTGGGCGTATGATGCGATATGGCTTGACTGTTGCCTGCGCTGTGCTGGGGTGGCTGGTCTGGTCGGGCATGAGCAGCGCAGGGCCGGCGGAGATAGAATCGCAGTTCGTCAAGGTTTATGAATCGGCGCGGCCCTCCGTGGTCATGATCACCACCAGGTACCGGCAGGAAATGCCGGGGACGGAAGGGCTTCGGGACCTCGCGGAGAAAGGGCCGTTTAGAGACATCTTCGGGCCGCGCGAGGTCAGCGCGACGTACTCCGGCGTGGTGCTCGATGGGGCGGGGCACATCCTGACGGTTGCCGGCGCGGTGCAGAACGCCGTCTCGATTGAAGTGACGACGTGGGATGGGCGGCGCGAGAAGGCCCAGCCGGTCGGCGCCGATGACCGCAGCGGCCTCGGCGTCCTCAAAATACCGCCTTCAGCGCTCAAGCCCCTCCCTATGGGCGACTCCTCGGCCCTCAAGGTGGGATGCCTGGTGGCCGTGATCGGCAACCCCTTCGGGCTTCAGGGGTCGTTCTCCTACGGGATCGTGAGCGGGCTGGGACGGAAAATCGAAGAGCCGGAGGGGCTGCTCAAGAACATGATCCAGATGACGGCGCCCATTAATCCGGGCGACGCCGGGGGGGCGGTGGTAAACCTGGAGGGGCGGCTGATCGGCCTCGTGCACTCGACCTTCGGCCGCGCCCCCTCTCTGGAGAGCATCAGGGCCATGCTGGCGGAAGGCCGGCAGTGGATCGGCTGGGGCAGGTCCGAAAGCCCCTTCTCGGCGGACGGCATTAACTTCGCCATTCCCATCGCCGATGCGAAACCCCTGGCCGAGGAGATCATCGCCACAGGGCGCGTAACGCGGGGTTGGCTGGGAATGCGTATCGAGGACGTTCGGCCGCAACCCGGCGAGGCCGCCGCAAAGGCCCCGGGCGGCGTGCGAGTCGCGCTTGTTCTGGCGGGGTCGCCTGCGGCTGCCGCGGGTCTTCGGGTTGATGATCGCGTGCTCGCGTTGAACGGGCGCGCCGTCAAGAATGTGGAGGAATTCGTCGAAACGATTTCGCGAAGCGCGGTGGGCAGCCAGGCGCAACTAAGCATAATACGGGACAACAAGGAACTCGCCATGAGCGCCGTCGTCGGGAAACAGCCCGAAACGGAGGAGGCGTATCGCCGCCTGCTCAAGGATGTCAGCCCGCTTTTGGGGCAGGGCGGCCAACTGGGCGTGCTGGTCCAGGAGGTGTCTCCGCAGATGGCGGAGTATCTGCAGGCGCCGCACGGCGTGCTGGTCATGAGCGTCGTGCGCGGATCCGCCGCCGAACGCAGCGGCATACGCAACAGGGACGTGATCGCGATGGTGGAGGGCGCGCCCGTGCGGAGCATCGCCGACTTGCGCCACGTGGTGTCGCAGCACGCCGACGCCCTGAAGGTGGAAGTGTACCGGAACGGCGAAAAACTCCCCCTGGAAGTCAAACTGAAACAGCCATAAGAACCCGAGCATTCGAAAGGAGAGATTGTGATGAACAGACGTGTGAGGTTGTCGGCCGCCATGGCGGGCATTGCCGGGCTGATCATCGGCCTGGCCATAGCCAGTTCATTCGATTGGACGTCGCGCAGTTCGGCGTTCGACAAGGCCGAGCAGGAGCAACTGCGAAAGCAGCTTGTCAAGGACGAGCCTGCGGCGGCGTCGCTGAACCAGATCTACCGAAACGTGTACAAGCTGGTCAGCCCGTCGGTCGTGAGCGTCACAACCGAGACCAAGGCGGCGCGGCGGATGCGTTCGCCGCACGATTTCCGCTGGAGAAGGGACCTTCCGCCGGAGTGGCGCAGGTTCTTCGAGTTTGAAGGGCCCGAAATGCCGAACGTGCCCCAACGGGGCGAGGGTTCGGGCGTGATCGTGAGCGACCAGGGCCACATCCTGACCAACGCCCATGTGGTGGAAGGCGCCGAGAAGGACAAGGGGAAGATCAAGGTCCATCTGCAGAATGAAAAGACCCACGACGCCAAACTCCTGGCGGTGGACAAGAAGAGCGACCTGGCGGTGCTCAAGATTGAGGCGCAGAACCTGGTTCCGGCCGTCCTGGGCGACTCCAGTGCGCTGGAGGTGGGCGATCAGGTGGCGGCGATCGGCAGCCCCTTCGGCCTGCCGGAGACGTTCAGCGTGGGCGTCGTCAGCGCTCTGGGCCGAACGCGGGTGGGTGTGATCAGCAGCGAGTTCCGCGTGGAGAACTTTATCCAGACCGATGCGGCCATCAACCCCGGCAACAGCGGCGGTCCGTTGGTCAACATGAAGGGCGAGGTCATCGGCATCAACACGGCTATCGCCACCCGCAGCGGGTCGTTCAACGGGATCGGATTTGCGATCCCGACCTCCATCGCCAGGCCGGTCATGGAGTCGTTGATCAAGCACGGCAAGGTCGTGCGCGGCTATCTCGGCGTGCAGATCTCCGACATCAATGACGCCGTCGCCGAGCGCGAGGGCTACAAGAGCGCCAAGGAGATGAGCGATAAGCTCGGCCTGGGCGGCAAGACCGACGGCGCTCTGGTCCGGATGGTCATGGCCAAGACGCCCGCCTATGACGCCGGCGTGCAGCCCGGCGACGTCATCGTGGCGTACGAGGGCAAGCCCGTGAAGGACGTGGACGATCTGCGCACGCGGGTCATGGCGACCGAGATCGGCAAGAAGGCCGCGCTCAAGGTCATGCGCGCCGGGAAACCCCTGGACCTGACGATGACCATCGCGGAGCAGCCCGAAGACTCCAAAATGGCCGCCATCGAGGAGGCGGGCGACGAGGCCGTAAGCCCCGGCTTCGGCATCGTGCCCCAGAACCTCACGCCCGAACTGGCCAGGAAGCACGGCTATGAGGAGAACGAGGGCGTGCTCGTGGCCGACGTCAAGGACGGCAGCCCGGCCGAGTTCGCCGGACTCAAGAAGGGAGATCTCATCCGCGAAGTGGACCGCAAGCCCGTGAAGTCCGTGAAGGAGTTCAACGAGGCCATGACCCCGGCTGCGGAGAAGAAGAAAGTCCGCATCCTGGTCCACAACAAGGAAGGGCTGTCCATCCTGACGCTCCAGATGGGCGCGCACGGGGAATAAGGAGAGCCAGCCCGTAGGAAGGTGGTGACGGTCCGGATTTCCGATCAGGCTGCGTTCTCAAGGCTGAGGGGCGGGTGCGAACCCGCCCTTCGCCATTTAACGCGCCGTCTCAGATTATTCCGCCATCTCTCGGAGCAGGCTCGCGCACGTCTCGACGATGGCTTCCCCTGCTTCCGGCGCGACCTTGCTGGAGCGGGCGTCGAGGAGCTCGTAGCCGCCTTCTTCGTACGCGGCGCGGGTGGGGATGTAGCCGACGTAGTCGTTCGCCAGTTCGACGACGTAGGTGCGTTTGAAGGGCGAGCGCTGCTTGATTTGTCGGCCCAGCTCCACGAACAGTTCGCCCGGTACGCCGACGAAGGCCGTGTCGTTGATGGCCAGCGCCTGTACGGATGTTTCCACGCTGCGGTCGCCGGCCTTGTGCAGGCGCTCCCATTCCGCCGTGAAGACGTCCTCCGCGCCGGGCCAGTCGCGGCGGACGGCCTCGATGCGCAGGCGCGAGAAATCGCGCAGCGGCAGGACGATGTTCTTTTTCGTCGCGGCAAGACGCACGGCGGACGTCGTTGCGATGTCCGGCGCAACCTTCAGAATTTCGTCCGCCAGCGTCCTGGACACCTGGTCCACCGGCCCGACCGGATTGACGTTGCCGCAGGCGCCCGGCGTGTACGACGTCATGCCGCCGATGGCGCTTTCGACAATGCGGGCCACGCGGGCCGGGTACGAGCCGTCAATGAGCGCCCAGTTTGCATGGCAGTTGGCGTGGCAGGAGAAGTTGAAGATGACCGAGACCGTGTGGCCGGCGGCGTCTCGGGTCAACAGCACGCCCAGTTCGGGGTCAACCTCGCCGACGGGGCCGTCCACCTGGGCGGGATCGAGCTTCATCCACGTGTTGCGCACGCCGCCGTACTTCATCCTGACGCGGCGGTAATGTTGCGTCGCGGTCTCGCGTCCGGACGCCGATCCGGCCTGCGCCGGCGCGCGCCGCTGGAAGGCGATCGTGGCCGAATCGGCGATATAGCGCGGAAGCAGGGCGAGATACTCGCGCTCGACGTCCGCCTCCGTTCCGAAAACGGGCGACGTGTACGGGCCGGCGTGCGTGTGCGAGGCCGTGACCATGACATTCTCGGGCGGGATGCCGGTGCGGTCGCGGAGGATGGCCGTCGCGGCGTCCACGAATTTCCTGCCCAGAACGCAGATGTCAACCGAGATGATAGCGATGGGGCAACGCCCGTCGTCGAAGACGACGGCCTTGGAATACAATGGCGTTGCGACGCCCGCCGACTTCCGGGCCTTGAGGCTTCCGGACAGGCTTGCGCCGATGGGGGGCGTGATGTCCGCCGTCCCGACGCCGGCCTTGAAAACGGAATCGTTTGACATGACAGTTCTTCTCAGGAATAGGACACGAAAAGTTCCATCTCGCGGACCTCGATCCGGCCGAGCAGGTCGGGGTCCCTGCGCGTGAGCGAGACGGTCAGAAGGTTTTCGCCCCGGCGGAACATGTCGGCGTCCGGCCGCAGGACGTATTGGAAGTACGGTTCCAGCGGAGTCCCGTGGACGCGCAGGTCGCGGCCGCCCGGCGCGTGCAGGCGCTGAAGGCGGTCGGGCGGGATCGAACGTTCGTTCAGCCGGAATTCAAAGTCGTCGAAGACGCTGACGCCCGCCAGCTTGGTCTCGATCCGTATCTCGCGTGCGCGCGGCAAGTCTTCATAGCATCGGAAGACCAGATCGGCCGGCTTCGGCGCGAGCCGGTCGAGGCCGGCCTGTTCCTGCGGGTAATGGCGGTAGAGGGGCGGCTGTGTGTAGAAGAGGAACTTCTTGTCTTTGTGAGCGAGGCCCTGCGGGTCGCCCAGTTCGTGGATGGCCTGTTTGGTTCGGGTCAGGTCGGGATGCCAGCACCTTGCCGTAAAATCGGGGGTTGGAAAGGGCCGCTGGTCGGCGGGGCGAAGCAACAGCGCCGAAAGCTCGTCGAGGCACGGAAAGTTGAACAGGTAGACGCCGTCGGCGCCCGCGCCAAGGGCGTTGGCCGCCGCGCCGCGATACTCCTCAAGCGAATGGTACTGCGATCCCGCTCGGCCGCAATTGACGTAGGCGTGGACGGGCACGCGGTCGCCGAGGAGTTTCCTCCACTGCTCGATGGGCGGCTGGAAATCCGTGCCGTAACACCCCGGCGAGATGCCGTCCACGAGGCCGCGTTCGTTCCAGGCGGCCACGTCCATGCCGCAGTCGAGCGCCAGGTCGGGGCTTCGAGGAACGTTCACGCGCAACAGGTACGGCCCGCGCCCGCGCGCCTTTGCGGCGGCTTCGAGATCCGAACGTATCTGGGCGACAAGCTCGGTCATGAGGGGCGCATTCTCGCGCCCTTTGCCCTCCTTGAAGAAGAACGGCGAGCGCATCCCGTCCAACTCGACGCCGCCGATGTCCGGGAATTTCCGGACCACTTCCTGCACGAGTCGTCTCAGGTATTCGCGCACGGCGGGCACGGCGTAGTCCATGCAGCTTCTGTAGTAGCCGTAGGGGTCGCCCAGCCGCCATTCGGGGTGGTTCATCCAGAAACGTCCGGCCACGGGGCCGGCGGGGTCGCTGCTCATGTGGGCGTCGTTCATGCGGACGCTGGCCGCGGCGGCGATGCCCATCTCCTTCAGGACGGCGAAGACAAAACCGATGTAGTCGCCGACCTCGTCGCGCAGACGCCGTCGGTTGTGCGCCCACCGCTTCTGCTTGACTCGGTCGCTGAGGGCGAAACCGGTGCCGATGGGGTCGGCGATGTCGCTCTCGTAATAACAGACGTAGCCGCCGAAAGCGACGCAGTAGGCCACCAGGTCCACGTGCGAGCCTTGAAGGCGCGATAGATAGACCCGCAAGTCCTCCGCGCCGAGGTCGTCTCCGGCGTAGAGGAAATTGCTGGCGTCGTCGTTGAGGATGAGGCGGGGGCGGCGAAGGGGGCTCGTTTCCATTGTCGAGATTCCCTGGTGGCGGAAACGGCGGTCTATTCCTCGCGGCCCTCTCGCGGCACCGGGCCGCGGCGGGCCTTTTTCTCGGCGTGAAGCCGCTTGTCGGCCACGAGCTTCTGCCGCGCGCGGCGCGAGCGCCGCCGCTTCTGCCGCCGAATCTTTTCGATGCGCTGCTGCTCGGCGCTTTGCCGGCCGAGCGCGAGGGCCTCGACCTGCTCGACCAGCAGGCGCCGCGCCAGGAAACGATTCAGAGCCTGGCTGCGTTCCTCCTGGCACCGGATGCGGATGCCGGTGGGCGCGTGGTGGAGCATCACGCAGGTGGAGACCTTGTTGACGTTCTGCCCGCCGGGGCCGGTCGAGCGGACGAAGGACTCCTCGATGTCCGCTTCGCGGATACCCCATCGCTGCATGCGGCTCAGCAGCTCCGCCTCTTTTTTCGCGGATACGGGGAACAGAGGCATGCTTCACCCCTGGAAAACGGTGGCAGCGGCGCGCAGACGCGAACCCAAACCGGGCCGCGCGCCTGTGCGCCTCTGCAGCAAGACTTCAATTTCCCTGCAACAGCCGCTCGGCGATCTGCACGGCGTTGAGGGCGGCGCCCTTGAGCAACTGGTCGCCGCTGAGGAACATGTCGAGGCTGTTCTCCTGCGAGATGTCCTCGCGGATGCGGCCCACGAGCACGTCGCCCTGGCCGGTGGCCTCGATGGGCATCGGGTAGCGCACGTTCGCGGTGTCGTCCACGACCTTCACGCCCGGCGCCTCGGCAAGGATCTGGCGCGCCTGGGCCGCCGTGAGCTTGCGCTCGAACTGCACGTTTACGGCCTCGGAATGGGCGCGGAACACCGGCACCCGCACCGTGGTGGCGCTCACCATGATGGAGTAGTCGCCGATGATCTTGCGGGTCTCGTTGACCATCTTCATCTCTTCCTTCGTGTAGCCGTTGGGCTGGAAGGCGTCCACGTGCGGAAAGAGGTTGAAGGCGATCTGGTACTTGTACACGCTGGGCTTTACGGGCTTGCCGGCCAGAACCAGCGGCACCTGCTCGCGCAGTTCCTCAATGGCCTTTTGCCCTGTCCCCGACACGGCTTGGTAGGTCGAGACGATGATCCGCTTGATCTTGGCCGCCTTGTGCAGGGGGTAGATGGGCACCACCATGATGATCGTCGAGCAGTTCGGGTTGGCGATGACGCCCTTGTGCTTGAAGATCTCCTGGGCATTGATCTCCGGCACGACCAACGGCACGCCTTCATCCATGCGGAAGGCGCTGCTGTTGTCAATGACCACGGCCCCGCTCGCTACCGCCGGGGGGGCGAACTCGCGGCTGCGGTCGGCGCCGGCGCTGAAAAGCGCGATCTCGATGCCCTTGAAGGCGTCCTTGGTCAACTGCTCGACGGGCACGTCCTCGCCCTTGAACGTCAGCCGCTTGCCGACGGAGCGCTCCGACGCCAAAAGCCTGAGCTTGCGCACCGGAAAATTCCGCTCCTCCAACATCCGAATCATCTCTGTTCCCACGGCGCCCGTGGCGCCCGCAACCGCTACAGTCTTGCTCATCGCTGACGTCCTCTCCTTTGAACCGCCTTCACAATCAAATCTGTCCTATCGAATCCTCGCGACGATGTCCGCATCAATCCCATCGGCCTTCATCGCAGGCCGAATCTGCGACAGGAACCGCAGGCCGTCGGTGGCGTAGCCGGCGGTGGCCTTGAGATCCGGCACCCGGTCCTGCCAGAACCGGTTGAAGAGCCGCAAATCCAACTCCCGCAAATACTTGCTATACATCGAGGCCAGCGCAACGGGCAGGTGGTCGTCTTCGGAGTCCATGCAGAACCCCACGATCCCTTCAACGCCCGCCCCGCGCACGGCGTATCTTGAGACCTGCCGGCTCTCCGTGATCGTGCGCACCGCCGCGCCGGGGAAAAGCCTCTCAAGCTGGTCGCCATAATGATCGCGGCCGCCCTGCTTGTCCACGTGCGCGATGAATCGTTCGCCTTGCGCGCAGCCGGCGATCCACTTCAACAGCCGCCCCACCGACTCAAAGAGCGTGTGCGCCTTGTTGCCGAAGGCGCGGATGCCCGCGTTGAACTCGCGCGCGGAGATGACGACGGACTTCGCGCCGCAGAACCGGGTTTCCGTCTCCGCCAGCCGGGTCTTGAGGCGAGACACCTTGTAGGCAATCGTTAATGGATCAGCCTCAACCGGCAGGTCAAGCCTCGCGCCGATGTGCCAGGGGCAGGTGTCCGAGCCGGCGACGTCCTCCAGCGACAAGGCAGCCAACAGCGACTCCCGATCCGGCGCCGGCCTGCCCAGCGCGCCTAGGAACGCAAGCGCGGCTGTTTCCAGGTTCTTCAGCCCGATGGAGCGTGAATAAAGCCTCTTGCTGTCGCCAACCAGGATGCTGTTGCCGTATCGGTTTGCCTTTTTCGTGACCACCGGCGCCAACGCGCCCCACAGGCCCGACGAAAGATCGTCCGACAAGGCCGTGTCTTCCGCCTTCGCAAGGAAGGCGGTGGCCGAGACCACCAGCGGGCCTAGCACGGGTCCGTACCCGGCTTCGTCAATGCCCGCAACCAGCATCATGGCAGATCCTCAGGACGCCGAATAAGCAGGCCATTATAAACGCCGTGGGAAGTCGAGTCAACGAAACTTTGCTTGACAGTCCGCGAAGGGCCTCAATATAATGCGGTGTGGCGTATTGGGTCCATAATGGACACGGAAAGCGGTGCGGTTAGCAGCCAGGGGATAATGCACATGACACAGCCTAATCAGCCGATCGAAGGACGCGTGGCGGCGATCCTCAATGAGTACAACCTGATCATCAACGTGGGAGCGGCGCACGGCGTCAAGGAGGCGATGCGTTTTGTGATCTTCGCCACCGGCGCCGACGTGAAAGACCCGGAGAGCGGACAGCCGCTCGGCAAGTGGGAGTTCCCCAAGGGGATCGTGAGGGCCAAGCACGTCCAGGAGAAGATGACGATCTGCGTTTCAGAGTCGCCCGACGCCGGCACAAGGCCGGTGGACGCCATGTCGCGCGTGCTCAGCGCCGACATGATCTCGGTCTCCATGCGGGAAACCCTGTTGCGCGAAGGCACGGGCGACAGGCTCAACGTCAACCCTTCCCAGGTCGAGGGACTGCCGGAGATCGGGCCGATCTCGGTCGGCGACAAGGTAAGGTCGCTGTGAGGCAACAGTGCCGCCCTGCTCAGACCGGCGGGGCGGCCGGGTAACGCGAATGAAAACGATCAATACCGGCAAGCCCGGAGCAAGCCGTGAATTGCTGCGCTTCCGGCGCAAACTGAATCTGCAGGAGGGCCTTGTCACGCAAGCCGCCCGCCGAAAGACCATCGAGGTCTTCGGCGAGCCTCTCAGCCCCCGCGAGGTGGTCTGCCGCATCATCCGCGACGTCAGAAAACGCGGCGACGCCGCCGTTCTGGAGTATCTCCGGAAGATTGACGGCGTCCGGCTGAAGGCCGGACAATTGGCCGTGACATGCGCGGAGATGGAGGCAGCGGAGCGGCTCGTGTCCGCCGATCTGTGCGCGGCGCTCAGGCTGGCCAAACGCAACATCGCCCTGTTTCAGCACAAGATCAAGCCGAAGGCGTGGGAATGTCTGTGCGAAGGCGGCAGGACGGTGGGCGTGCGGACCACGCCGCTGGAGAGCGTCGGTGTTTTTGTGCCGGGCGGGGCGGCCGTGTACCCGTCCTCGCTGCTGATGTCGGTGATCCCGGCGCAGGCGGCGGGCGTGAAGCGCATCGTCGTGGTGACGGTGCCGCGACGCGACGGGACAATAGCCGAGGCCCTTCTCGCGGCGGCGCGCATCGCCGGCGTCACGGAGATGTACCGCGTGGGCGGCGTGGCTGCCATCGCCGCGTTGGCCTACGGCACGAAAACGATCCCGCCGGTGGCCAAGATCGTGGGGCCTGGCAACACCTTCATCGTCCTGGCCAAGCGCGAGGTCTTCGGCGACGTGGGCATTGACTTTTTCGCGGGGCCGAGCGAGATCGTCATCGTCGCTGACGACTCGGCCCGTGCGGACTTCGTCGCGGCCGATCTGATCTCGCAGGCCGAGCACGCCCCCGGCGCCGCCATCCTGCTGACGCACTCGAAGGCGCTGGCCCGGCAGGTTCGCGCGCAGATCGGCGAACAGATCAAGAGGCTCCCCAGGGCCGCGCAGGCGCAGGAGTCGCTCGACAACTACGGCGCCGTCGTCATTACGTCAGGACTTGCCGAGTCCGTGCGCATCGCGAACGACCTGGCGCCCGAACACCTGGAGTTGTGCGTGCGCAGGCCCGAACAAACGCTGGACAAGATACGGAACGCCGGCGCGGTCTTCGTCGGCAACTTTACCCCGGAGTCGGCGGGCGATTACACGGCCGGTCCGTCGCACGTGCTGCCGACCGGCGGCACGGCGCGTTTCTTCTCCGGCTTGAGCGTGCACGACTTCATGAAGCGCACGGCGGTCATCTCGTACGAGAGAACGGCTCTCGCCGCGCAAAGCCGCGCGATCGAGGCCATCGCAACGGCGGAGGGTCTTGGCGGTCACGCCAGGGCCGTGACGGTCAGAACCACAGGATAGGCCGGAAACGCAAGAAGGACGCCACAGGAACAAATGACTTATTTCAGAAAAAACATCGAAGACATGCAGGGCTACGTGCCCGGCGAACAGCCCCAGGAGCCCGGCTACATCAAGCTCAACACCAACGAGAATCCGTACCCGCCCTCGCCGCGCGTCCTGGCGGCGATCTCAGCGGCCCTCAGCGAAGACCTGAGGAAATACCCCGACCCCATGGCCGAGGCCGTTCGGCGCAAGGCCGCGGACGTCTTCGGCCTGCGGCCCGAACAGGTGCTCGGCGGAAACGGCTCCGACGAACTCCTCACCATCATCACGCGCTGCTTCGCCGGCGAAGGCGACACGATCGTCTACCCCTACCCCAGCTACAGCCTCTACAAGACGCTGGCCGAGATACAGGGCGCCACGAGCTGCGTCGTCGAGTTCGATGAGGACTATTCGCTGACCCAGGACATCGTCCAGAAGGACGCGAAGCTGACGTTCATCGCCAACCCCAACTCGCCCTCCGGCACGTTCATCCCCAAGACCGAACTTCGCCGACTCGCCGGCCGGGTGTCCGGCGTCCTGGTGATTGACGAGGCCTACGTGGACTTCGCCGACGAGAACGCCCTCGACCTGGCGCGCGAATGCCCGAACGTCATCGTGTTGCGCACCTTCTCGAAGTCCTTCTCGCTGGCCGGCATGCGCATCGGCTTCGCCTTGGCGCAGGAACCCCTTATCGAGGGCCTGGTGAAGGCCAAAGATTCCTACAACGTCAACCGCCTCTGGATTGCCGCCGCGCTGGCCGGCCTGGACGACCTGGAGTACGTCCGCGCCAACGTCGAAAAAATCAAGGCCGACCGCGAGTACCTTGTCGCGCAACTGCGCGAGATGGGGCTGTTCGTCTTTCCCTCACAGGCCAACTTCGTCATGGCGCGGATGGCCTCGGCGGATCTGGCCCAGGGCACGTATGAGCGGCTCAAGGCGCAGAAGATTCTGATACGCTACTGGAACAAACCGCGCATTGACGATTGCGTGCGGATCACGGTGGGGACGCGGGAGGAGATTGACGCGCTGCTGAAGGCAATGAGGGCATTGCCGGCCGGCCGGCGCAAAGGAAAGAAAGCGAGCGTCCGATGAGCAACGCGCAGGCCCGAAAGGCCGAAGTGAAACGCAAGACCAAAGAGACCCGAATCGAGCTGTCGCTCAACCTGGACGGTACGGGCGACGGCGATATCTCGACCAACGTCGGGTTCCTCGACCACATGCTCGACTTGTTGGCGCGACACGCCCTGTTCGACATCCGCGTGAAGGCCGAAGGCGATACGCACGTGGACGACCACCACACCGTCGAAGACGTGGGCATCTGCCTGGGGCGCGCGTTTAAGGATGCCCTGGGCGACAAGAAGGGCCTGGCGCGTTTCGGCGACGCCGCCGTGCCCATGGACGAGGCCCTGGCCGGCGTCGCCGTGGATATCGGCGGGCGGCCCGAACTGGTCTTCAACGTGAAGTTCCCCACCGAGAAGGTCGGGCGCTACGACTCCGCGCTTACGGAGGAATTCCTGCGGGCCTTCGTCGCCAACGCCGGCATCAACCTCCATGTGAACGTGCCGTACGGCCGCAACACGCACCACATCAGCGAGGCCATCTTCAAGGGTCTCGCCAGGGCCCTCGACCAGGCCTCGCGCGTGGACCTGCGCCGGACCGGCGTGCCGTCCACCAAGGGCGTCATCTGATCGGCGAGGGTGAGACGGATGAGGGTGATCTCGGGAAGCGCCAGGGGAGCAAAACTGTTCTCGTTGCCGGGGCGGGAGGTGCGGCCCGCCTCCGACCGTGTGAAGACGGCGCTTTTCAATATTCTGGGCGGCGAGGTCGAAGGAGCCGTCGTCCTGGACCTTTTTGCGGGCACGGGTTCGCTCGGCATCGAGGCGCTGAGCCGCGGCGCCCGACGCTGCGTCTTTGTGGACCTCAGCCGCGATTCGGCGGACGTCATACGCAGGAATCTTGAGAAGACGCGCCTGGCTGAAAAGTCGGTCGTCCTGGTCTGCGACGTTTACCGCGTGAAAAGCCGCCTGGAAACGCTCGGCGAAAAATTCACGCTCGTGACCGTCGCGCCGCCCTATCCCATGGTGCGCGACCCCGTCTCGCGCGGAGACCTCGAACGCGCCGTCGCGCGCCTCGCCGAGAGCGAATGGCTGGCCGCCGGCGCCCTGATCGTCGTGCAGCACGTGGCCGGCGGAGTGTTCGAGACACGCAGCGCCGTCTTGAGTATAATGGACGAGCGCGAATACGGCATCACGAAGTTGACGTTCCTGCGGAAAGGGAGTCTGTGATGGCGGCGAACAAGAGTTCAGGAACGAGAAGGCGGCGGCCAGGGGCGAGGCTGAGCAGGATTGAGCAGTCGGCGCTCAAGAAGTTCAAGACCGCCGTTGAAGATGCGCTCGCGGGTCAACTGATGGAAATGAAGTTGTTCGGCTCCAAGGCGCGCGGCGATGCGCGAAAGGACTCCGACATTGATGTGCTTGTGATTGTCTCAAGCGACGATTGGCGACTTTGCGATGTGGTGTGCGACATTGCTACCGACGTGCTGCTGGAAAGCGAAGTCTGTATATCTCCAAAAGTCATCAGCAAGAGACGCTTTCAGGACCAGAGCGCGATGGGCAATCCCTTCGTGAGGAACGTGGTGCGAGAAGGAATACCGGTGTGACGGAACGTCCTTATCAGCAAGCTATGCAACAGTTGCCGCGGTCAAAGAGAGCGCTGCTTGCCGCGAATCTGCTGGCGCAAAACTGTTTGTTCGAGGACTGCGTCTCGAGAGCATATTACGCCGTTCTGCATGCCGCCAAGGCCGCTTTGCTGCTGGTCGAAGTCCAGTCCACTACGCATGTCGGAGTCAAGAAGATGTTTGGCCTTCATCTGGTCAGGACGGGGAAAATAGAACATGAATTTGCGAAAATACTTGCGCGCGAACAAGAGGATAGAGAACTTGGCGATTACGAAGCCGCCTTCCATATGACGGAGGAAAGGGCATGTGCCCGAGTGGTGGAGGCCGAAAAGTTCGTCAACAGAATTGAGCGGTTCCTTCAAGCATTCGCCCCGAATCGGCAGGAATGAGCGTAGGAAAAGCGCATGGCCCGACAAATCGGTTACCGTTACATCGAACCCAGCGCCGTGGCGAAGCTGGGCAAGTTCAACCTCATCGCCAAGTCCGTCGTCGAGGGCTTCGTGACGGGGTTGCACCGCAGCCCCTACCACGGCTTCAGCGTCGAGTTCTCCGACCACCGCGAGTACGTCCCCGGCGACAACCCGCGCGACCTGGACTGGATCGCCCTGGCGCGCACCGATCGCCTCTACATCAAGCGCTACGAGGAGGAGACCAACCTCAAGGCCTACATCCTTCTGGACACCAGCGCCTCGATGGGCTACAAGTTCAGGGGTCTGACGAAACTGGAATACGCCTGTTACCTGGCCGCCTCGCTGGCGTACTTGATGATCCGCCAGTCCGACTCGGTCGGCCTGGTCACCTTCGACACCGAGATCAAGGCCTTCATCCCGCCCCACTCGACCACGTCGCACCTGAACCTGCTGCTGCACAAGCTGGAGGAGATCTCCCCCAGCGCCAAGACCAACACCGGCCGCGCCTTCCACGAACTGGCCGAGCACATCAAGCGTCGCGGCCTGATCATCGTGATCTCGGACCTCTATGACGACCAGCCCCGCGTCGTGCAGGGCCTGAGCCACTTCCGCCACAAGAAGCACGAAGTCCTCCTCTTCCACGTCTTCGACAAGGCGGAACTGGACTTCCCCTTCAACCGCCTCTCCGACTTCATTGACATGGAGTCCCGCGAACGCCTCCAGATTGACCCCAAGTACGTGCGCGACGAGTACCTCAAGGAAATCCAGGGGTTCATCCGGAGCTACCAGAACGAGTGTACCCTGAAGAACATTGACTACGTGATGACGGACACCTCGATGCCCTATGACCTGATGTTGACGTCGTACCTCTCGCGACGAAAGAGGATGCGCTGATGTTTTCATGGCTCGGATCGTTTTCTCTGGCGACCCCTGTGTTTCTCATCGGCGCCCTGGCGGGATTGATCCCCATCATCATCCACATGATCTACACCCGCAAGGCCCCGCAGGTGCTGTTCAGCACGGTTCGGTTCCTGAAGATCGCCGCGCGCAAGACGGCGCGCCGCAAGCGGGTGGAGGACCTGCTGCTCATGATCTTCCGGGTGGCCCTCTTCTCGCTGCTGGCGGTGGCGCTGGCGCAGCCCTTCTTCCGGTCGGGCGGCATTTTCGGCGCCAACGCCGGCGTGAACGCGGCCATCGTGCTCGACAATTCCATGAGCATGGCCACCGAGCAGGAAGGCCGGATGCGGTACGCCCGGGCAAAGGAAGCGACGCAGAACATCATCCGCAGCCTGCCGCCGGGCAGCGCCGTAGCCGTGCTCTACGCCTACGCGCCGCACGGCAAGGCGGAGGCGCCCCAGCCCGGAGCGGCCCCCGGCGTCTCCTTCGGCGAGGAGTTCACGCGCGATACGCAGAGCGTCTACGAAGCGGTCTCGGCCGGCGATGCCTCGGCCGGGCGCGGCGATCTGGCCGGCGCCGTGAAAAAGGCCTACGAACTGATCGCCAAGAGCAACGAGCCGAACCGCGAGATTTACATCATTACCGACATGCAGAAGGTCAGTTGGCAGGCCGCCGCCGAGAAACTCGGCGACGAACGTCTCAAGGACGTCCCCGTGTTCGTGGTCAACTGCAGCACCGGCAGTTTCAAGAACGTCGCCGTCTCCTCGGTCGAAGTGAAAGCGCGGGCCGCCGTCGTCGGCGCGCCGATCGAGGTCGAGGCCACGATCGTCAACTCCTCCAACCTCACTCAGAACGACATCCCCGTCGCCTTCTATGTGAACAGGTCCAAGCGCGCGCAGAAGGTCGTGGCCATCCCCGCGCAGAGCAGCGTCACGGTGTCCTTCGGCTGCGTCTTCGATACCCCCGGCCAGCATTCGGGCTGGATCGTGGCGGAGACGACCGACTCGCTTCCCCTCGACAACAAGCGCAGCTTCAGCCTTTCCGTTGCCGAGCGCATCCCTGTGGCGCTGGTGAAAGGGGCGGAATTTTCCCTGTCGTTCATGGCGGAGGACTTCTACCTGAGCCGCGCCCTCAACCCCTTCGCCGGCACCAACGAGGCCGACAAGGGCGCCGTCTCCGTCAAGGACGTCCCGCGCGCCGCCCTTTCCAAGGAAGACCTGGACCCGTACCGCATCGTCTTTCTCCTGAACGTCAAGGACCTCTCGCCCCAGGAGACCGATAAGATCCGCAAGTACCTGCTCGACGGCGGCAACCTCGTGATCTTCCCCGGCGACCAGGTTGACCAGACCGCGTACCAGAAGCTGGAGACCGGCGACCCGCCCCTCCTGCCCGCGCGCATTATCAAGGCCGCCGGCGACCCCGCCGAGCGCATGCGCTACATGCCCCTCTCGCGCATTGACGCCACGCATCCCATCTTCATGCCGATGGCCGACGTGCCCAACTCCGCCCTCCGAAGCGTTCACCTCTACAGGTACTACGAACTGCAAGTCAAACCCGGCGCGCCCGGCCAGGCGCTGGCCAGGCTGGGCGATGGGCGGCCGTTCCTGGTGGAAGGCCCGGTCGGCAAGGGCAAGACGCTCTTGTTCTGCGTCCCCGCCAACGCCTCGTGGTCCAACCTGCCCGTGCGCAACCTGTTCCTGCCCATGATCCAGCAGATCGTCTATTACCTGGCCGGCGGCGGCGAGCGGCGCGTGGATCACATCGTCGGCAGCCCGGTGGAACTGAACCCCCGTGCGAATCCCAAGGGCTTCGCGCTGGAGGTCACCGATCCCCAGGGCCAGACCAGGCGCGTCGAGCCGGCCACCAAAGGCGGCGAGGTCGCCTTCATCTACACGGACACCGATTCGCTCGGCAGTTACTCCTGGCAGACCAACGAGAACCCGCCGCAGAGCGGCATCTTCGTGGTGAACCACGACCCGCAGGAGTCCGACCTCTCCGAATACCGTCAGGACGAACTCACGGCCCTCTTCGGCGCGGCCAAGGTCTACTTCGCCCCCGACGCGCGTAAACTGGAGAAGGCCGTCACCGATCTCCGCCAGGGATTCCAACTGTGGAACTACCTGCTCCTGATCGTGTTGGGCATCGCCATCGTGGAGTGCGTTCTCGCCAACCGAAAAAAGGCGCAGACCCAGACGACGGCCGACAGGTTCGGTGCGGCGCCAAGCGCCACCTGAAGACCGCAACCACCAATCCCGAGAACCTGCTGAAAGCTCAGGATGAAGCCGCGTCAACTAAAGCTGTTGGCCCCCGCCAAGCTGAACCTCTTCCTGGAAGTCCTCCGCAAGAGGCCGGACGGCTACCACGACCTGAGGTCGGTCTTCCATGCCATAGACCTGTGCGACGAGGTCGAGATCAGGGAGCGCAGACAGGGAATACGGCTGGAATGCTCAGCGCCGGGGGTGCCGGCCGGCCAGAAAAATCTTGCCTGGCGCGCCGCCGAACTGATGCGCAAGACGACGAGGACAGAGACGGGGGCGGCCATCCGGCTGGTCAAGAAGATACCCATCGGGGCGGGGTTTGGGGGCGGCAGTAGCGACGCAGTAGCAGTGCTCAAGGGCTTGAACGAACTCTGGGGTTTGGGGCTTTCCACGGCCAGATTGGCCGCTTTGGCCGCGCAACTGGGGTCGGACTGCCCCTTCTTTGTCTATGGGGGAACGGCCCTCTGCGAGGGCAGGGGAGAGGTCGTAAAACCCATTCCAGGCCCCGAAAACGGGCGTTTCCTCCTGGTCTACCCCCTTTTCCCGGTTTCGACGGCGGAGGTATACCAAAATCTGAACAGAAAGGACTTGACAGGAAAACGAGTCGGTGTTACGATTCTGCTGAAAGCGTTGAAAGACGGCGAATGGGCTAAAGTCGGCAAGTGCCTGTATAACCGACTGGAGGCCCCGGCGTTCCGGCTGTTTCCACAACTGGAGGAGTCGAAAGCTCTTCTGTCTGCGCTCTGCCGGTATGGCGCGCTGATGACGGGAAGCGGTTCGGCGCTGTTCGGCATCGTGGGCGAGAGAACATCTGAGGTGCGGCAAGCCGTAAGTGCAGTGGCTTCCATGGGGCTGGGAAGAATCTGGACTGTTCGGTCCTTTGCTCACTAAGGACAGGGCTGTGTAGATACCAGAAGGGGGGGGCCATGAAGATCACCGATGTGAAGGTCAGGCTTCTCGAATCGAAGAACGATCGGCTCAAGGCCTTTTGCAGCATCATCCTTGACAACGAGTTCGTGATCAAGGATATCAAAGTCATTCAGGGCGCCAAGGGCATGTTCGTGGCGATGCCCAGCCGCAAACTGGCCGACAAGTGCGCCGTCTGCGGGACGAAGAACCACCTGCGGGCGCGTTACTGCTGTCAATGCGGCAAGAAGCTGCCGCTCCGGGACATCCCCCTGGATGACGAGAATCGGCCGAAGCTTCATGCCGATATCGCGCACCCGATCAGCCTGAAGTGCCGCGAGGAACTTCAGAAGCGAATCCTCGATGCATACAATGTCGAGCTGGAAAGCTCGACGAAACCCGGCTACAAGCCGGTGAATATTTACGCTGCCGACGAGCTGGACATTGACGAGCGCCCGGCGGAACAGCCGTTGGTCCACGTCAAACCCCGTCAAGAGGAAGGACGGCGGGGGTTCGGCGCGGGGATTTTGTGAGAGAAACCCGAGGGAGATGCGTCGCCGCGCGGTCACGGTCTCCGCTCCGAAATCTCCTGGAAAAACCGCTCCGGTTTTTTTTCGAAGGAAGAAGTCGTGGGTAACTGCCAGAAAAGACTTCGGCCTGCCAATCTGCGCCCCGAGTTCGTATCCCTTGCCAATTTGCAGCCGTTGGTACGCGAGCGATTGTTGCGCTTGATCGCGTGCTGAAGGCGGCTGGATCCCGCCGCGTTCCGGTATTTCGCCACATCCGTCTCCGCGAGTTCGGGCCGGGGTCTGGACTCAGCGGCACGGCGCATCAGAGGCGCCGCATGCCGCCAGGTTCGTCAAGCGAACCGACGCCGCCTTCAGCATGACGGCTCTGCTGACATCAGTGCTTGCTCCCCGTAACGGCATGAAGAAGGACAAAGGTTCCGCACATGACAAAAAAAGGTTCTCAAATCCTGATTGATGCGCTGCTGCACGAGGGCGTCGAGGTGCTCTTCGGCTATCCCGGCGGCGTCGTCATCCCCGTGTTTGACGCCCTGTACGACGCCCCCCTCAAGGTCGTCCTGACTCGCCATGAACAGGGCGCCGCCCATGCCGCCGACGGCTACGCCCGCGCCACCGGCAAGGTCGGCGTCTGCATCGCCACCTCCGGCCCGGGCGCCACCAACCTGACAACCGGCATCGCCACGGCGAACATGGACTCCATTCCCCTGGTGGCCATCACCGGACAGGTCAAGACCACTTTGATCGGGAACGACTCCTTCCAGGAGGCCGACATCACCGGCATCACGCGCCCCATCACGAAACATAACTACCTGGTCAAGGACGTCAAGAACCTGGCCCGGATCGTGCGCGAGGCCTTCCACATCGCCCGCTCCGGCCGGCCCGGCCCCGTCCTCATTGACCTGCCCGTGGACGTGACGCTGGCGGAATATGACGGCAAGATCCCGGAGAAGGTCGAACTGCCGAGCTACAAACCCCGCTACGAGGGCAACGCCCGACAGTGCAAGCTGGCCGCCGATGCCATCAACGCCTCCCGCCGGCCCATCGTCTACGCAGGCGCCGGCGTCATCGCCTCCGGCGCGACGGCCGAACTCGCCGAGCTTGTCGAGAAGGCGAACCTGGCCGTCACCACCACGCTCCTCGGCCTCGGCTGCTACCCCGAGACCAGCGAGCGCTCCCTGCACATGCTCGGCATGCACGGCACGGCCTACGCCAACTACGCGGTCACCGGCTCCGACCTCATCATCGCCATCGGCGCGCGTTTCGACGATCGCATCACCGGCAAAATTGACGAGTTCGCGCCCCAGGCCAAGATCATCCACGTGGACATTGACCCGACCTCCATCGGCAAGAGCATCCGCGTGGACATCCCGGTCGTGGGCGACGCCAGGAACATCCTGGCCCAGATCATCAAGCACGTCAAGTACGTCGAACGCCCCGAGTGGTTCAAGCAGATCGCCGAGTGGAAGGCCAAGTACCCCCTGGCCTACAAGGACAACAGCAAGTTCATCAAGCCCCAGTACGTCATCGAGCAGTTGTACGAGATCACCGGCGGCGACGTGATCATCACGACCGAGGTCGGCCAGAACCAGATGTGGGCCGCCCAGTACTTCACGTACACGCGGCCCCGTTCGTTCATCTCGTCGGGCGGCATGGGCACGATGGGCTTCGGGTTCCCCGCCGCCATCGGCGCGCAGTTCGGCCGCCCCGACAAACTGGTCGTGGACATCGCCGGCGACGGCAGCATCCAGATGAACATCCAGGAACTGGCCACCGCCGTCCACAACAAGCTGCCCGTCAAGGTCGTCATCCTGAACAACGGCTATCTGGGCATGGTGCGCCAGTGGCAGGAACTGTTCTTCAAGAAGCGCTATTCGCATACGGCCCTTCTGGGCAACCCGGACTTCGTGAAGCTGGCCGAGGCCTACGGCGCCGTCGGCGTGCGCGTCGAGCGCAAGGAGGACGTGCGGCCCGTCCTGGAGCGCATGCTGAAGACCAAGGACACGGTGCTCATGGACTTCGTCATTGACCCGGAGGAAAACGTCTACCCCATGGTCCCGGCGGGCCAGGCAATCCACCGGATGATTGACGGAATGGCGTAGAACGAGAATTCATTGTGGAGACGCGCAGGGCACAGAGAACGGGAAAGTGCCGCCGATAGACGCCGATGAACGCCGACAGGAACCAAAGACGAGGACCAATCTTCCGATGTCTGTCGGCGCTTATCCGCGTTCATCGGCGGTTCTGATCCGTCGTTTTCCCGTGTTCTCTTCGTTGACGGCGGTGACACGAATTCTGTTTTCGGAGGCACGACCGTGCGGCACATCATAACAGCCGTTGTCGAGAACAAGTCGGGCGTTCTCGCCCACATCGCCGGCCTGTTCAGCAGCCGCGGATACAACATTGACAGCCTGGCCGTCGGCGAGACCGAGAACCCCAACCTGTCGCGCATGACCATCGTCACCCACGGCGACGACGCCATCATCGAGCAGATCCGCAAACAGCTCGACAAGGTCATTGACGTCCTCAAGGTGCAGGACCTCACCGACGAAGAGCACGTCGAGCGCGACCTCATCCTCGTCAAGGTCAACGCCCCGCCCGGCAGGCGCGGCGAAATCGTGGAGATTGTGAACATCTTTCGCGGTAAAATCGTGGACGTCGGCGGCCAGGAGATGGTGGTCGAACTGGCCGGCACCGAAGACAAGGTGGAAGCCATGATTGACCTGCTGCGCCCGTACGGCATCAAGGAACTCGTCCGCTCCGGCAGTATCGCGCTGGCCCGAGGGAAGAAGAAGTAGAATGGGGAAGGTCCTTACGGGCGGCATTGGGAGGCACTGTAAATGTGTGAGTTATCTGGGAGCCAGATTCGAAGACAGGATTTCGTCGACAATGCCGTTCACGATCTTCTAACCAGGATCAACCCGACTGACAAGGAAATTCCTTGGAATATCGAATTGATAGCAGAGGTTCGTGAGACTTTGAGGCATGTAATCGTCCAACGCCTGAGACTTTGTGACGAGATGGCATTCTATCCTTTCGAGAGATAGTGATGGATATCAGAGAAGCAGAAGTGGAGGATGTATTTGTTAATTCCCCCAGTCTCACGGCCAGTTTGCTTCACCTGGCCGGCGATCCGCGCCCGCTATTCCGACAAATGCCATTGCCATCCGGTAGACTTGATATACTCTTCGCGTATCAAGCCAGATTGCTGTTGATAGAACTCAAAGTAGTGGGATTTCACGCAAAATTCCTCGAACAAGTCAAGAATTATGTCCAGGACTTGGCCCGCCTTCAATGTGAAGGGCAGCGTCCCTATAATGGTGGAAAAAGAAAGAGGCACACTCTATTCTGGTGG
>CAYPFP010000008.1:0-61391 GCA_964409935.1 uncultured Planctomycetota bacterium
GCCGGCAGCAATTGAGGCTTGGCCGCGTGCGAACAAAGGATCACGCCCTTCTCGCCGATATAGAGCGATCCGTTCTTGGTGATCTTCTCGGACTCCGGAAGCGGAATGAGTTCGCGGGGAGGCATCTTACCGCCGTCGTACCACGACATGCGGAATGTGGAGGGGATCGTAAAGGGGGTCGGGGCAAAGTCCCAGCGAATAATTCCCCACTCCGGATAACTCTCAAGGTTCGGCGGCGGTCCCTCGGACCACACACGCAATGCGGGTCCCAGGTTTAGGCTCCAGACAACGGGGTCAATAAGATGACAGCCCATGTCGCCCAGCGCGCCCACCCCGAAATCGAGGTAGCCCCGCCACTTGAAAGGGTGATAGGGACAGCCCGGCTTACCGTCCACGGCGCCCACGTAGGGGCGCTTCGGCGCGACTCCGAGCCATAGGTCCCACTTGAGATGCGGGGGCACGGGATCGTCGCCCTTGGGCCGCTCCATCCCCTGAGGCCAGATGGGACGATCAGTCCACACGTGGGCCTCCTTCACCTTGCCGATCGCGCCGTCCTGGATGACCTTGACCAGGGTGCGGTAGCCGGCGCTGTTGTGGCCCTGGTTGCCCATCTGCGTCACGACGCCGTGCTTTCTGGCCTGACGGGCAAGCTGCCGGGACTCAAAGACGGTGAGCGTCAAAGGCTTCTGCACGTAAACGTGCCTGCCCTGATCCATGGCTCGCATGGCGATGGGCGCGTGCATGTGGTCCGGTGTGGAGATGGTGAGCGCGTCAATGTCCTTCTGTTCAAGGAGCTTGCGCCAGTCGGTATAGGTCTTGGCTTCGGGGTACAGCTTAGCCGCCTCGGCCAGCCGCTTCTCGTCCACATCGCAGAGGGCGACCACGTTCTGATTCCTGGATGTGGCCTTGATGTCGCTGGCGCCTTTGCCGCCCACACCAACCCCGGCGATGTTCAACTTATCGCTCGGCGATATGCGGCGGGGACGACGGCGCCAAAACCCGAAGGCCGTCCTGCTGGCAACCAGAACCCCACCCGCCGTCAAGGCGGCATCCATGATGAACGTGCGGCGGCTTACGCGATCGGCCATGCTCGTGACTCCTGCAAAAAATTCGCGTCCTGCGCTCTGATGGGGACGCCTGAGCGCAGATTCTAAGAGACTTCCTTCCTGAAATCAAGAACCGTCAGAGCCGGCCCTTGAGGATCTTCTCCGCATTGCGGTGAAAGATGTTGCGCCGGTCCTCATCCGTAATGTCGGCAAAGAGGATACAGCCCGTCGTGTAGTGCGGGTCGAACCAGGGCAGGTCGGTGCCGAAGAGCATCTTGTGCGAGCCGCCGCCGGCGACAAGCTTCTCGATGACGCCCGGCGTGTGCAGGATGCCGGTCAGTTCCAGATAGACGTTGGGGTGCTCGCGCGCCACCTTGCACGCGTAATCCCACTCCCCTGCCCCGGAATGCCCCATGAGCATAACGACGTCGGGATACTTGCCGGCGATCCGCTCGACGTGGCGCGGGCTGTCGTATGCGCTGCCGCCCCAGGTGTGAATGAGGATCATCAGCTTGTGCGCATTCGCGTATTCGAGGACGGGGCGGTAATTCTCGCCGTCAATGGGATAGCGGTGATAGTCCGACAGAAACTTGAAGCCGACGAATTCCTTGCGACGCCTGTGGAAGCCTTTCAGGTCAGCGGCAATGACCTTGGGGTAGTTCGGATTGACGGCCCAGTAGGCCCGAAGACGATCGGGATACTTTCGGACAATGCTCGCATTCAACGGATTCCCTCGTTGAGGGTCGAGCAGCGAGGCGTGCGACACAAAGAGGAGCATCTTCACTCCGCAGCGGGCCATTGTCGCCGTCATCGTTTCGGCCGTCCGGTTGGGGAAATAGATGGACTTGGAGTCCCCGAAATGCCCGTGCATGTCATAGATGGGACAGGTCGCGGACTTGCCGGCGGCCATGAACTCGGCGGCCAGCCTGGATGGGTTCTTCATGTTCCTCATGGTCGTCGTCCTCGTGTTGGGTAACGACTGTAGCGTTGCGAGGCCGGCACGTCAAGGGCCTTTGGGGTTCAGCGCTTCCAAGAGGGCGGCGGGAGGACGGATGGGCTTGCCGGCAACATCGGCAAAGGCATGAACGGTGTAGCCCTGGACGATCTCGGCGCCGGTGTCGGCATGGAGGATGCGCACATCGAACCGTATGCGCGCCTTGCCCACCATGGAAGCAGTCGTCATGATCTTGAGAGCATCATCGTAACGGGCGCGGCCACGGTATTCGAGGTGCGCCTCGATCACGGGCAGGAAGACGCCCTGCCTCTCCATTTCGGCGTACGTCATGCCGACGGCGCGCAGGAAATCGGTGCGGCCCAGTTCGAACCATTCCAAGGGGCGAGAGTTGTAGTACGTGCCCATCTGGTCGGTTTCGCTGTAACGCACACGAAGGCTCACGACGCTCTCAGGCAGCGCCAAGTTCAAGGTCTCCGAGCTGCGCGCGCCCCGGCCTGCCCGCCCGTCGCCGCACGGTAGGTCTCCAAGGCCGCCGGGAAAGGCTCCAACGCCCGCTCAAATATACCCAACGAATAGGCGATCATCAAGCCATAGTTGGTGATCGGGACGCCGGCCTGCCGGCAGCGCAGCATGCGGGTGAGCATCTCGCGGCGATTCTGCATGCAGGCGCCGCAGTGGATGACCAGTTTGTACGGCGAAAGATCGTCGGGAAAGTCGTGGCCCTGAACGGTAACGAATTCGAGCTTGCCGCCGACGTACTGCGTGAGCCAGCGGGGGATCTTCACCCGCCCGATGTCCTCCGCGATTGGATGGTGGGAACAGGCCTCGGCAACCAGGAGACGGTCGCCGGGCTTCAGGCTTTCAACCGCCATCGCGCCGCGAACCATCTCGACCAGATCTCCCTTGAACCGCGCGAAGAGGATTGAGAAAGACGTGAGCTTGATCTCGCGGGGCGTGTCGCCGGCGACTTTGAGGAAGGCCTGGGAGTCGGTGACGACGAGCTTCGGAGGCTTCTTGAGACGGTCGAGCGCAGCACGCAACTCGCGCTCCTTGACGACAAGGGCGAAGGAATCGTTGTCAATGAGGTCGCGAATGGCCTGGACCTGGGGGAGGATGAGGCGGCCTTTGGGGGCCTCCTTGTCCACGGGGACGACGAGGACGGCCATTTCGCCCGGACCGACAAGGTCGCCGAGAATGCCGGTGTTGTTGATGAAATCCGCTGGGGCCGAGTCAATGAAGGCCTGACGGAGGTCGAGGACGCCCCGGCCGAGACTGGCCACGGTAACGACAGTACGGATCTTCTGCTCGGCCAGACGCGCAAGGACATCGGCGCGCGGCGCCGCAAGGTCGGTCTTGTTGAAGACCACGATGACGGGGACTTTGCGAAGGCGAAGTTCCGCGAGAAGCTGGTCCTCGAAATTCCCCCAACTTCCGGCTTCGCAGATGATCACCCCCAAGTCGGTGCGGTCGAAGACGCGGCGGGTCCGCTGAACGCGCAGTTCGCCCAGGGCGCCCTCGTCGTCAATGCCGGCGGTGTCAATGAAGAGGACCGGGCCAAGGGGCAGGAGTTCCATCGGCTTCTCGACAGGATCGGTGGTCGTTCCGGCGACATCGGAGACGATCGAGACCTGCTGGCGCGTAATGGCGTTCAGAAGGCTGGACTTGCCGACATTGCGGCGTCCGAAGAGTCCGATATGAAGTCTAAGCCCTTTCGGCGTGCGGTCCATCTTCATCCCTTCGAACCATCGTCGGCGAGCCGAGGCGGCAAACGGCCTCCGGACTGACGAGTTCGTCAAACTGCGCGGGGGTCAACATCTTTTCCTCAACGGCGATCTGCCTGAGACTCTTGCCGGTCTCCGCGGCGATCTTGAGAAGACGCGAAGAGGCTTCGTAGCCAATCAAGGGCAAGAGGGCCGTCGCCGTGGCCGTAGAGGACTCGACATGTTTGCGGCAGCGGGCCTCGTCGGCGACCAGACCCTCGACGCAATGGCGACGTAGAATGTCGCAGGCGTTGGCCAGCAGCGTGCAACTCTCAAGAAGGCAGTTAGCGATGAGAGGTAGAAACGGGTTCAACTCTAGATTCCCCGCCGCGGCCGCGACGGCCACGACCTGATCGTAGCCCATGATCAACATGGCCACCTGCGAAACGGCCTCCGGAATGACAGGGTTTACTTTGCCCGGCATAATGGAAGAACCGGCCTGGCGTTGTGGAAGACGTATCTCACCAAGGCCGGTCTCCGGCCCCGAAGACAAGAGGCGCAGATCGGCGGAGATCTTCAACAGGTTGGCGGCGCAAGCCTTCAGAATTCCCGACACCTCGACGAATACGTCGGCGTTCTGCGTGGCCTCGACCAGGTTCTCAGCGCGCGCCAAGCCGACGCCGGCGGCCTCGCGCAGGACGTCCACAACGCGGAAGATAAATTGCCGCGGGGCAGCCAGGCCGGAGCCGATGGCCGTGCCGCCCAAGTTCACGACACGAAGACGCTCCTCGCACTTGTAGACGCGCCAACGGTCGCGGCTGAGGGCCTCGGCGTAGGCGCCCATCTCGCGGCCCAAGGTGGTGAGGACGGCATCCTGAAGCTGAGTGCGGCCCACCTTCACCACATGGGCAAACTGCTTCTCCTTCGCCTGAAAGGCTTCCTGCAAGCCAACGATCCGGTCCTCCAAGGCACGAAGAAGACGAATGGCGGCGACCTTCAGGGCCGTGGGGTAGGTATCGTTGGTGGACTGATGGCGGTTGATGTCATCCAAAGGCGAGACGCGGTCGTACTTCCCCAGCGGTTCACCCAATATCTGGAGGGCACGATTGGCCAGGACCTCATTGACGTTCATGTTGGTGGAGGTCCCCGCGCCACCCTGAAGGCAATCCACCGTGACGAAGAGGTCGAGTTTCCCGGCGGCCATATCGCGGCAGGCCTGCTCAATGGCCTGGGCCTTGGCCTCGTCGCTCCAGACACCGAGGGCGCGGTTCGTCAAGGCGCAGGCGAGCTTCACGAGACCAAAGGAGCGGACCAGCTCCGGGTGCACACCGCGGCCGGCGAGGGGAAAATTCGCCAAGGCCCGCGCGGTGTGGATACCGTGCATGGCTCCCCCTGGGAGCTGCAATTCGCCGAGGAAATCCTTTTCAGTCCTGTAAGTCATCAGATGTAGACGTCCCTCTTCCCCGCCCTGACCCGTTCGACAAGCTTGGCGGAAATGTCGCGTTGCTGGTCGTCCATCTCGCGCAGAACGTTCTGGATGAGACGCTCGCCCACTTCGCGGGTCAGGCACGAAGCGTAGTCCAGGAGATATTCCATGAACGTGGACAGGGCATTGGGGTCGCACCGGTACTTGATCTGGCCGGGCTTCGCGAGGTCCATGAAATCCTGACCCGTGCGGCCAAGACGATAACACGCCGTGCAGAACGCGGGGATGTAGCCTAGAGAGGCCACGTCGCAAATCACCTCATCAAGCGGCCTGCAATCCCCCAGACAGAACTGGGCGGAATCCGGTTTCTGGGCAGTCGAGTAACCGCCGGGGTTCGTGCGGCTGCCGGCCGATATCTGGGAAACGCCCAAGGCGAAGGTTTCGCGGCGAATGCCTGCCGTTTCGCGCGTGGACATGATGATGCCGGTGTAGGGGACAGCGAGGCGCAGAATGGCGACGATCTTGCGGAAATCCACGTCGGAGACGGCGTGAGGGGGATGACAAGCCAGGTCGGAACCGACGGCGGGTTCGAGGCGCGGCACACTGATCGTGTGCGGACCGATGCCGAACCGCTCCTCAAGGCGGCGGATGTGCTGCATCAGCGCGAGGATCTCAAAACGCCAGTCAAAAAGACCAAAGAGCACGCCGATGCCCACGTCGTCAATGCCCGCCGACATCGCACGGTCCATGGCCGAAATGCGCCAGTCATAATCCCTCTTTTTGCCGCCGACGTGCATGCGCTTGTAGGTTTCGCGGTGATACGTTTCCTGGAAGAGCTGATAGGTGCCGATGCCCTCCGCCTTCAATTCGCGGAACTCCTCGACGGAGAGAGGGGCGACGTTCACGTTCACGCGGCGAATCCGGCCGTTACCGCTACTGACGCTGTACACCGTACGCACGGACTTCAGGACGTAGGGAAACCCCTCCTGGGGATAGGACTCGCCGGCCACGAGCAGGATGCGCTTGTGCCCCTGCTCGACCAAGACCTTCACCTCGCGCGCGATCTCGTCCTGGGTGAGGGCGCGACGATTGATTCCCTTGTTGCGGGCACGAAAGGCGCAGTAGAGACACTCGTTATTGCAGAGGTTGGAGATGTAGAGAGGCGCGAACAGGACGAGGCGGCGGCCATAGATGAGTTCCTTGACCTTCCTGGCCGCGCCAAAAAGATCCGAAAGGAGTTCGGGGTCGCTGATGGCGGTAAGGGCAGCGACCTCGGCCATGTCCAGACCGCGGAGTTCGAGGGCCTTAGCCACGATGTCTCGAATGCGAGCGGCGTCGCGGTTAAGGCCGCCGGAGAGGATTTCGTCAATTGCGGCGTCGTCAATGAACGAAGCTTTGTGAGCATGAACATCCAGGGCATTTGCCGGCATAACAGAACACCTCCTTCATGCGCTCATGCGCGCATCGGCACAGGTTCGCTTGGGAGAATCCCCCCGTCCGGTCCCGATGCGTCGGCCGATGGAAAGGATACGGCGGTGCAGACAGGCGCGGCACTCGCTCGCCGTCTCGAAGACGCACGCCTTGGCAGGGTATATTTCGTAGAGCAGGCGATAGGCCGGAGGCGTAAGGTTGGGCATCACGATGTTGGCGCCGCGCATAAGGCCGAGTTCGCGGCCGCTCTGTTTGTTCAACGTCGCCAAGGCCGTAGTGCTTGGGATGTTGGCCTTCGGGCAAGCAATGCGCGACAAGGCGACCACCTTGTAGGTCATCGTCTCCGTGGCGGGCGCCTGGGACTCCTGCGGGGCTGTGAACTCGCTTGACTGCCGGCCCAGAACGGTTGCGGGATGGGGCAGGTAAGGACCGACGCCGATCATGTCCAGGTTCAGCAGCCGGAACGTTTCAATGTCGTTGGCCATATCCTCGTAGGTTTGACCGGGCAGGCCGATCATGACACCGCTGCCGATCTCATAGCCCATCCGCAGGAGGGCGCGCAGGATGGCGATTCGGTCTGAACGCCGGCCTCGCCGCGGCGGGTGGATGCTGTCGTAGAGGGCGCGGTTGGATGTTTCAAAGCGCAGGAGATAGCGGTCGGCCCCGGCGCGACGCCAGGCAAGCAGGTCCTTGCGCGGCCGCTCGCCGAGGCTGAGAGTGACGGCCAGGGGTGTTTCGGCCTTGATGCGGCGGATGAGGCCTTCGAGCCAGGCAGAGGCCATGGCGTCGTCTTCGCCCGACTGCATGACAACCGTCCCGTAGCCGAACCCAACGGCCTGGCCGACACACTCCATAATCTCGTCTTCGGACATACGGTAACGGCGAAGGCGCAAGTTCTCCGCGTTGATACCGCAGTAGGCGCAACGGCGCACACAATGGTTCGAGATTTCGATCAGGCCGCGCAGATGGACTTCATCTCCGACGTTGTCGCGGCGCACGGCGTCGGCAACGCGCCACAGTTCCTCTAGGCGGCGCTCGTCTGTTTCGCGGAGCCAGGAGAGCATCTCGTTCTTATTCAGCGATCTGTTCATGAGCGCTCCTGCGAGTTTTCCTGCGCCATGGGCAGGCAGACGACAAACCTGCTGCCCTTGCCCGGTTCCGACTCCACAAAGACTCTGCCCTGATGCATCTCAACCAAGCGCTTGACGATGGAAAGCCCCAAGCCGGTACCAGGCACTTTGGCGGTGAATTCATTCTTGACGCGGAAGAACTCCTCGAAGACGCGAGCCTGGTCCTCGGGGGCCATACCGATGCCGTCGTCCCAGACGGTCATTTTCACGTGGATGCCGTTGTGCTCCACGCGCACGCCCACGCGACCGTTGGAGGGCGTGTACTTGATGGCGTTATCGAGCAGATTATTCAGGACGCTGAGCATGGCCTCCTTGTCGGCGAGGACAGGCTCGGAGGCGCCGGCCGCGTCGGTCCGACGCGCCGCGTCGGAGGAGAGTTGGATGCCCTTGGCGGCGGCCTTCTCCTTGGCGGCCTCCACGGCTTCGGCGACAACGGCGACGATGTCCAACGGGGCGCGTTTGATGGCGAAGTGGCCGGTCTGCATCGCCATAAGGTTCATAAGTTCGGAGACCATGACACGCAGAGTTCTGGCCCGCACGAGCGACTTTTCCAGCATGGAATGGTCGCGGCGGGGGTCCGAGCCGGCGATGCCGCTCAGGATGAGACTCAGGTAACCCTCGATGGCAGCGAGGGGGCTTTTTATTTCGTGGGCCACCATGGAGACGAACATGGACTTGGCGACGTCGAGCTTTTTTATGGCCGTGATGTCGCGGAGGACGGCGACGGCGCCGGAGACCTCGCCGCTATGCTCGACGACCGGACTGGCGTTGACCATATAGGCGCCGCTGTCCAGGGTCACCTCCCGAGACAGGATGACGGGGTCCGGCCCGGATGCCAGCACTTCGGAGAGGTAATCGCGAAGGTCCGAAGAGGCCAACGCGCCGAGGGGAGCAGGCAGAACAAGGGAGCCGCATTCGGGCATGATCCGAGCCGCCGAGGCATTTCGCAGGACGATCTGGCCCTCGCGGTTGCAGACGAGGACACCATCGGTCATGCAGTTGATGATGGTGTTGCTCTTGGAGCGCTCCGAGGCAAGCTGGAGCATGCGACGCTCGCGCTCCTCGCGCAAGCGCTTCGCCTCCAAAGCCAGGGCGCGCCGCTCCAGGCCCTGCCTGACGGGCAAGAGGAGTTCGTCGGGGGTGAAAGGCTTGGGGATATAACCGTAAGCGCCCCGCTTTGTGGCCTCCACGGCAGTCTCGATGGTGGCGTAGGCGGTGATGACCAGCAGGACGATATCGGGGTCCAGCTCGCGGATTTTTTCGATCAGCTCGATACCGCTCATGCGGGGCATCTTGAGATCAACCAAGCCGGCGGCGAAACCGCCCCTGGTCCTGAAAAGCTCCAACCCCGCGACGCCGTCCTCGGCAGTCTCCACCTCGAAACCTTCGGCCTTGAGGATCTTGCGGCAACCTTCGCGCATGCCGGTTTCGTCGTCCACGACAAGGATACGAGTGATTTCGTCGGTCATGACTGGTCCTCCCCGCTGCGACGGGCAAGCAGCTCTTCCACCTTTTTCAGGAGCGTATCGGGAGCGACAGGTTTCTCGAAGTAGGCGTCGGCGCACATGGCCGCAAGTTCGGCGGGGGTGCGCGGGCGGAAATCAAAGCCGCGCTGAGCGCCGACGGCGGTCACGATGATGATGGGGATATTCTTGAAGCGGATGTCCTGCCTGAGAAGCCTGGCAAAAGAGAAACCGGAATCGAGCGACTTCATCATGAGGTCGGTGATGATGAGGTCGGGTTTATGGGCGGCCATTTTGGCGAGTGCCTGCTGCGGGTCGGAGGCGCAGAGGATGCGATATCCCCTGTCCTCGAGGACATGGCGGTTCATGTCGAGGAAGTCGGGGTCGTCGTCAACCAACATGATCAGGGGCAACGCAGCTTGCATCCACATATCCTTCCTGCAAAACGATTCCGACCGGCTGAGAACTCATGCGGCCCAACCGGCCACCACCGCGCAAACACACCGCCCGCCAGACGAATAGGCGGGCGGGCGTCCGTCACGGGGCCATTAAGCTCTCCGAGGGCGCCTCGCGAACGACGGGAAGACGGATTGCGAACGTCGTTCCCCTGCCCTCCTGGCTCTCGACCGAGATATCGCCCGAGTGCATCTTCACGACTCCGTACGCAATCGCCAGGCCGAGACCGGTGCCCTTGCCCATGGGTTTGGTCGTGAAGAAGGGCGTGAACACTTTGCGGAGGTTGTCCTTTGATATGCCGCAGCCATTGTCGGAGACGGTGATAAGGACGCCGTCGGCGCCATTGTGCAAACGCGCGGTGACGCGGACCTCGCCCGCATGCAAGATGGCGTCAATGGCGTTGTCCACCAGGTTGATCAACATCTGGCGGATCTGCGTCCTGTCAATCATCATGCCGGGCAGGTCGGCCTGAACGTCGCCAATGAGACGGACGCCGGCGGCCTCGGCGCGCGGGGTGGAGATGGTGAGGACCTCGCCGATGAGTTCGGCCAGATTGGTCGGCTCCTTGGTGACCCTGGACTGGCGCGCAAAATCGAGCAGGCCGCGGACGATGTTCTTGCATCGGGTAGCTTCGCCGACGATCATCTGCAGGTCATCGCGGCGGGGGTCCCGGTCCTGAAGCTCCTTGAGAAGCATGTGCGAGTAGATGAGTATGGTGCCCAGGGGGTTGTTGATTTCGTGGGCGACGCCGGCGGAGAGCTGTCCCATCGAGGCCAGTTTTTCGGTCTGCACGAGGCGCTGCTGGGCCTGCGCGAGTTCCTCGTGGGACTGCTTGAGACGAACGCAGGTGTCTTCGAGTTCCTCGACCAAGTACGGCAGACACATGCCAGGCTCGGCCAGGCCTTGGCAAACGGCAATCGCCTTCTCGCGGCAGGTGGGGTATCCGCAGGCGCCGCAGTTGAGCTGGGCGTCAGGATAGAATTTTCTCATGGCCTGAAGGGCGCGAGCGATGTCCGCCTCCGAAGGCTGCGGCAGGACGAGGCTCTTGCGGGTGAAGGAGCGGCTGAGGTCCAGGTTCTTGAACTCGGCCAACGCCTCCGCGACGGCTTTTTGAGTGGTGTAGCGGCCCTGCTCCTGAACGAAATTGGCGAGGATTTCCTTGCGGGCAAAGACGCTCAGTTCATTGATCATCTTCGGACCGTTGACACAGCCTTCGCAGAAGAGGACGTCGAAGAGGCGGGCCTGGCTCTGGCCTTCGGCCAGTTCTCTGAGAGCGGCGACCACGCGGTCCTTGCCCTCGGTGACAAGGATGTCATTCTCCAGGATGTCGGTGCTCAGGCCGGAGGTTCGAAGCAGGCCGCCGGAGATAGCGAAGGAACGGGCGACGTAGCAACGGGGGCCGTCGAAGCCGGTTTCCGGCAGGTCGTCGGGGCTGATGCCGGCCTCGTCGAACATCCTGGCAAGTTCCTTGTAGCTGAGGGCGCCATCCACAACGCCGGCGACGCAGGGGTCATGGATCTCGTTCTTCTTGGCGATACACGGACCGATGAAGACGACGCGAACCGACGAACCGTGGCGGTGGCGTATGGCACGGCCGATCGCGATCATGGGCGACACAATGGGGGCAAGGGCATCGTGGAGCGCCGGCATGTACTTCTCGACGAAGGCGACGATGGCCGGACACGGGGTGGTAACGACGCGCTCGCCGGTGCGCTGAGACTTCTGGAACAGTTTCAGGTACTCGCGGCTGACCAGTTCGGCGCCGAAGGCCACTTCCCAGACCTCGGCGAAACCCAGGGCGCGCACGGCGGCGATGACGCGGCCCGGACGCACCTTGTCGAAGGCGGCGGGGAACGACGGGGCGATGCAGGCGAAGACCTTCTCTTTGCCGGCCAGCATCTGTCTGACTTCGGCGATGCCGTCCTCGATGCGCTTCGCGTTCTGAGCGCACATCTTGACACAATTACCGCAGGCAATGCAGCGTTCCTCCACGACCATGGCCTGGCCCTGCTCGACCTTGATGGCCTTGGCCGGACACTCGCGCACGCAAGTGTAGCAGCGCTTGCACTTCTCCGGGATAGTGGAAACGATCGCCATAGTTATCAGACCTAGAAACGCGGCACGCACCGCCGGATTGCCGGGGCGTTCGTCCCGACGACGCCGCAGGCCGATGCGCGCGGGGCAATCGGCACACGGCCGGGATGAACGCCCGGCAGCGATCCGTCAGGCCGCTTCGGGTTCTCAGACTTTGACACGCGCCTTGTACTTCGTGTGCAAGAGGTGATGCGACTTATCGCCCAACGGTTTCTCGAGGAACTCGGCATAGATCTGCTTGACCTCGGGATTCTCGTGGGACTTTCGCATCTTCTTGCCTTCGTCCTCCTTGAAGATGGCGGCCATGCGGGCCTTGCGGACCTCGTTGGTGGTGAGGCGCGGCTGGCCGCCGCCGCCAATACAACCGCCGGGGCACGTCATGATCTCAATAAAGTGGTAGTTGGCCTGTTTCGACATCACGCGCGTAATCACCTTCTTGGCGTTGCCGAGGCCATGAGCGACGGCGACGTTGACGGTGATGCCTTCCAGGAACGACCAGTCGGGCAAGGCGCCCTTGATAGTGAGCGAGGCCTCCTTGACGCCTTCAAGCCCAGCGATAGGTTTGACGTGCAGGTTCTCGCAGGGAAGCGGCCTGCCGGTGATGATCTCGTAGGCGGTGCGCAAAGCGGCCTCCATAACGCCGCCGGTGTTGGCAAAGATGTCGGCGGCGCCGGAGGACATGCCGATGGGGGAATCCATCTTGCCGTCGGGCAGGGAGGCGAAGTCAATGCCGGCCTGCTTGATCATGCGACCGAGTTCGCGGGTAGTCAGCACGATATCCACATCGCGGACGCCGCTGGCGTTCATCTCGGCGCGCTGGGCCTCGAACTTCTTGGCCGTGCAGGGCATCACGGACACGACGACGATGTCCTCCGGTTTCTTGCCGATCTTCTTGGCATAGTAGGTCTTGGCGACCGCGCCGAACATCTGCTGCGGAGACTTGCAGGTGGAGATGTTGGGGAGAATTTCCGGGTAGAAGTACTCGGCGTACTTGATCCAGCCCGGCGAGCAGCTCGTGAACATCGGCAGCGAGACGGCCTCCTTGTAGACGAGGGCCTTTTTCAGGCGTGTCAGAAGCTCCGTTCCCTCTTCGAGAATCGTCAGGTCGGCGGTGAAGTTGGTGTCGAAGACGGCGTCGAACCCGAGCTGCCGCAAGGCCGTGACCATCTTGGCGGTGACGAGGGTTCCGGGGGGATACCCGAAGCACTCGCCGAGAGCGGCGCGGATGGCGGGGGCGGTCTGGACGACCACGTGTTTGGCGGGGTTATCGAGGGCCGCCCAGACCTCGTCAATCTGGTCTTTCTCGCTGATGGCGCCGACGGGGCAGACGGCGGCGCACTGACCGCACTGCACACAGGCGACATCATCGAGGTTGGAGCAGAACGCGGGGCCGATGACGGTCTTGAAACCGCGATTCTGCGGGAACAAGCCGCCCACGCCCTGCGTTTCGCAGCAAACCGTAACGCAACGACGGCACAGGATGCACTTCGATGTGTCGCGCACGAGGGCAGGGGTCGAGGTATCCTTCATGCCGCGGCTCTTCTCGCCGGCGTAGGTGACGTTGCGGATGCCCAACTCGCGGGCAACGGTTTGCAGTTCGCAATCGTCGTTGCGGTCGCACGTCTGGCAGTCGCCCTCATGGTCGGAGAGGAGCAGTTCGACCACCATGCGCCGCGCCTCGCGGACGCGCTTGGTGTTGGTGCGCACCTTCATGCCGTCGCTGACGGGCATGACGCAGGAGGCGACGAGGGTCTTGGCGCCCTCGACCTCGACCACACAGACCCGGCAGGCGCCGACGGCCTGAACATTGTCCAGGAAACAGAGGGTGGGAACCCGCACGCCCGCCTGGCGAGCCGCCTGCAGGATGGTCGTCCCGTCCGGAACGGAGACTTTCACATTGTTAATGGATAACGTTGGCATTGCTTTGCATCTCCTCTTGCTTTAGCTCTTGACGGACTGGGCCTTGGCAGCCTTGCCCTTGTCGTGGTTCTTGCCGTTCTCGCGATAGTCGCAACGGAGGCAACGCTTGGCCTCTCGCAGGGCGACAGGCTCGGGGAAGGGCAATTCCACCTCCTTGAAGTTGTGAACGCGCTTTTCCACCGAGATCAACTGCATGGTGGCGCGGGGATACTGGACGGGTTCGGCCTCGGAGTCGAAGTAAACGTCCACGCCCTGGTCTTCGCGCCAGAAGGCATGGGGGGCGCCGGTAAGGTACTGGTCAATGCCGACTGCTGCGCGTTCACCCATGGCGACGGCCTCCGCAACGGAGGCGGGGCCTTTGGAGGCGTCGCCGCCGGCGAAGATCCACTCGATGGAGGTCTGACCGGTCACGGGATTGATCTGGATGAAGTCGCTTTCGTTCAACTTCAGGTCCAGGCCGTCGGAGATGGCCTTGACGTCGAGGGCCTGGCCGATGGCGGCGATGATCTGGTCGCACTCGACGATGAACTCCTCGCGGCCGCGAGCCTTGGGACGACGGCGGCCGCTGCGGTCGAACTCGCCGAGGGACATGGCTCTGCACTTGATGCCGGCGACCTTGCCGTTTTCGGCGATGATCTCGGAAGGGGCAATGAGGTCGCGGATGCGAACGCCTTCGCGCTCGGCTTCCTCGATCTCTTCCTGGTAGGCCGGCATTTCGGCGCGGGTGCGGCGATAGAGGATCGTGACACTCTCGGCGCCCAAGCGAATAGCGGTGCGCGAGGCGTCAATGGCGGCGTTGCCGCCGCCGATGATCACGACGTTCTTGCCGACGTCCACCGAGCCGCGTATGTTGTACTCGCGGAGAAACTGGATGGCTTCGGTGACGCCCTGCGCGTCCTCACCGGGGATGTCGAGCTTGGTGCCGGCGGGTGCGCCGACGCCGAGGAACACGGCTTCGTAGCCCTGCTCCTTCAGGCCCTTGAGGGTGATGTCCTTGCCGAGGGCGATGCCCGTCTCAATCTCGACGCCCATGCGCTCGATCATGCGGACCTCCCTGGCCACTTCCTCGCGGGGCAGACGGTAGGCGGGGATGGCCTGGACCAGCATGCCGCCCGGACGCGGCCTGGCCTCGAAGACCTTGGGCTGGTAGCCCAAACGGGCCAGGAAGTAGGCGCAGGAAAGGCCGGCGGGACCGGCGCCGACGATGGCGATCTTGCGCTTGGCGTTCGCCTCGTTTTCGCGGATTTCGGGGAGCTGGACAGTGACCTCCTGCTCGGCAAGGAACCGCTTGAGGCCGCGAACAGCGAGGGACTCGTCCAGGGTGATGCGCCGGCACTTGTCCTCGCAGAAGTGGAAGCAGACGCGAGCGCATACGGAAGCGAAGGGGTTGCGTTCGCGGTGGAGACGCAAGGCCTCGGCGTAACGCTTCTCACCGATGAGGGCGACAAAGCCCGGCACGTCCACCATGGCCGGACAAGCATTCTGGCAGGGCGTACGCAATAGCTGGCCGCAGACACCCGCTGGGCAATGCCTGTCGCGGATATGGGCCTCGTACTCGTTTCGGAAGTGGCGGATGGTGGAGAGGACAGGGTTGGGGGCCGTCTGGCCCAGACCGCAAAGGGCGGTGTCCTTGATCTTCTTGCCGATATCAAGGAGGCGCTCGATGTCGCCTTCTTCGCCTTTGCCCTCGCAGATTTTCGTAACGAGCTCCAGCATGCGCTTGGTGCCGATACGGCAGGGGGGACACTTGCCGCAGGATTCGTCCTGAACGAATTCCAGGAAGAAGCGGGCCACGTCCACCATGCAGCTATCCTCGTCCATGACGATCAAGCCGCCGGATCCCATGATGGCGCCAAGTTCGGTGAGGGACTCGTAGTCCACCGGCACGTCGAGGTGATCCTTGGGGATGCAACCCCCGGAGGGGCCGCCGATCTGAGCGGCCTTGAAGCGCTTTCCGCCCGGAACGCCGCCGCCGATGTCGTAGATGATGTCGCCGAGGGGCATGCCGATGGGGACCTCGACGAGGCCGGTGTTGGCCACCTTGCCGGCGAGGGCAAAGACCTTCGTGCCCCTGCTTTTCTCGGTGCCCATGGAGGCGTACCAGCTTGCGCCCCGCAGGATGATGGCGGGGATGTTGGCGAGGGTCTCGACGTTGTTGAGGATGCTGGGCTTGTCCCACAGGCCCTTGTTGGCCGGGAACGGGGGACGGGGGCGGGGTTCGCCGCGATGACCCTCGATGGAGCGCATGAGGGCCGTTTCCTCGCCGCAGACAAACGCACCCGAACCCATACGGATTTCCAGGTCGAAGCTGAAGCCCGTACCCATGATGTTCTGGCCGAGCAGGCCGCGTTCGCGGGCGTGCTCGATGGCCTTGCCGAAACGCTCGACGGCCAGGGGGTACTCGGCGCGGATGTAGGCGTATCCCTGATTCGAGCCGATGGCGTAACCGGCGATGGCCATGCCCTCGATAACACTGTGAGGGTCGCCTTCCAGGACGCTGCGGTCCATAAAGGCGCCGGGGTCGCCTTCGTCGCCGTTGCACAGGACGTACTTGACGTCTCCCTTGGCCTTGCGGCAAAGCTCCCACTTAAGACCGGTGGGAAAGCCAGCGCCGCCGCGACCGCGAAGGCCGGACTTCTTGACCTCCTCGACAACCTGGTCGGGCTTCATCTGGGTGAGCGCCTTGGCGAGGGCCTGGTAGCCGTCGTGGGCGATGTACTCCTCAATGCGCAGCGGATCAATGATGCCGCAGTTGCGGAGCACGATGCGCTGCTGCCCCTTGAAGAAGCCGATCTGGGCGAGTTCGGGGACGAGTTGGGCCGTGGCGCCGGCCTTGTGGACGAGGCGCTCGACGATGCGGCCCTTGAGGAGATGCTCCTCGACAATCTCGGCGGCGTCTTCGGGTTTCAGGCCCTGGTAGAATACGCCTTCGGGGTAGATCACGGCGACCGGACCTACGGCGCAGGGGCCAAGACAGCCGGTCTCGATCACGCGAATCTCGCCGGCGAGGTCCTTCTTGCGAATCTCCTCCTGCATGGCGGCACTGACCTGGAGCGAACCGGAGGCTACGCAACCCGCGCCAGCGCACACCAGGACATGACTCCTTATCTGGTCCATCAGACTACAACCTCCATTAGCGCTATGTGGTGATGAGAAGCTCAATAACGGGCGTGCCGTTGCCGAGGTGTTCCCGGACAATGCGGCGGATTTTGTTCTTGTCGAGGCGGCCGTAGCGGAATTCCTTTCCGGCCTTGTCCTTGACGGTAATCATGGGTTCCTGGGCACACATGCCGAAACAGCCGGACTGGGTGAGGGTAACGGTCTCCATGTCGTTCTGGGTCAATTCGGCGGCCAGAAGGGACAGGATGTCGCGCGCGCCGGCGGCGATGCCGCAGGTGCCCATGTGGACGGTCACTTGAAGTTCCTTGAGGCCGCGCCGAAGATCGGTCTCCGACTTGACCCAGTCCCTGAGAAGCGCAAGCTCCTGCGGACTCTTGATTCGTTTTGCCATAGCCAATCTCCTGTATATCGCGCGGGGGGCTGCGACGGGCGCGCCCATCAGAGCAGACACACGCGGCCGCCACCCCACTGACTGTTGTCAAACCTTGTACTCATCGAGCAGCATCTCGATCTTGTTGGGCCGAACGCGCTGGTGGACATCACTGTCAACCATGACGGCGGGAGCCAGACCGCAAGCGCCGAAGCAACGGGCCACTTCGAGGGTGAACAACCGGTCGGCAGTAGTCTGGCCGACATCAATACCCAAGGCCTCCTTGAGGGCGTCCAGCACCATCTTGCCGCCGCGCACGTAGCAGGCCGTGCCCATGCACACCCGGATCACGTGCTTGCCGCGAGGGGTGGTGGAGAAGAAGGAATAGAACCCGACCACGCCGGCCACCTCGCTGTAAGGCTTGCTGAGACCCATGCTGATGCGCTTAATCGCCTGAACGGGGAGGTATCCGAAGATGCCTTGGACAATCTGAAGCACAGGGATCAAGGCGCCTGGCTTATCCCTGTATTCCCGGATCACCTCCTCCAGTCTCTCGTACAGTTGGTCCTCTGAGACCACTTCCGCACACGCACAACTCGTCTTTTCCGCGCTCATCCGCGTCTCCTTATGAAAACCGAGGTGATTCTCGATATCGTTGCGGCAACAAAGCGCCAGGCCATGGAGGCCGGCACTTCGGCATCTACTCGGCAAGACCCATCTGGTACATAACGCTCTTGACCCTTTCGGACAATCGGCGGGCCACCGCAAGGCCCCAGCGTCCTCCCACGGGGAGTTCCCTGGCCACATCCGAGACCCGAACGACCGATTCGCGGCCGTTCACGCAGAACCGGCACCACAAGTCGAGGTTGGGATTCGTGCACACGACCGAAGAGAAGGTCGAGGCCAAGTCGCCCAACGGACTGCGGTCAATGTGAGTGAGCTGCATGGTGGCCCAAACTTTAAGCCCGCCCAGGTCCGAGGGCGTCAGCCTCAGCTTCCCGCCGGCCCTCTCGGCCGCGGCGCGGAAAAGGCTAAGCCCCAGCCCCACGCGCTTCCCGTTCTTGGTGGTAAAGAAGGGATCGGTGGCCTGGTCTGCCGGCACATTGAGTCCGGGGCCGTTATCCTCGACCATGACGGCGAGCGTATCGCCCTCAAAATCCTGCTTGATGGTGACGGCGACGACTGAGGCCTGAGCGCGGATCGAGTTCTCAATCAGGTCCAGAATGTGGAGGGAGAGGTCACGCACGACGACACCTCCGACCAGCAAGACCCTTGAGGGCCATTGCCAGTTCCTCAAAAGTCGGCTCCATGATCTCGAAGATTGTGCCACAGGAACTCACCTCTTCCAGGAAGTGGCTGTCCGATGAAGCGACAATCGGAAGCCCGGACACGGCAACCTTGTGGTTCAGCTCAACCCCTGCCGACGCGACCTCCACCGCGTCGAAGAGGACGTCCTCCGGCAGCATCCCCAACTGGCTGATGACGCTAAAAGACGGCCTGTTCACGTGGGCGGCCACGGCGAGGCCGCCGTGGTCCTGGATGAGGCGCACCGCCTTGGCCAGCGTAAAGGCCGAGGCCGCTGAAAGCATCTTAGGCTCCATGCCGGTCACACGCCCCCGCGCATCCATGAGCAGTTGCTCGCCAAACTTGCGAAGGCGTTCGTTGGTGTTCGGGGGCAGCGAGGCGCGCACGGCCTGGCTGACCTTGTCGGCGGAAGCAACGTCGGGAAAAAGGCCCAGCACGTGGACCTCCTCGGCGGTCGTGATCTCGATTCCGGCAATGACGGCAATCACTCCCGCCGCCGCTTCCTGCACGGGCGCGATGTTGGCCGTCGCATTGTGGTCGCAAATGGCAATCATGTGAATCTTCCGGCGGCCGGCCGCCTGAACAATCGCGGGCGGCGCCATCTCCTTCGAGGCGCATGGCGAAAGCGCCGTATGGATGTGCAGGTCCGCCGCAAAGCGTTTCACAGCCGCGGCCCCCGCAGACCCAGGGAATAGAGCTTACCCACGATATCGAAAGCTGACGCACTGGAAACAAAAAGCGGAATCTTCTCCTCAACGGCCTTCCTGACGACGGACGCTTCCGGAGACCTGCCCGAAGCGAAGATCACGGCGCTCAGGTCCGCATGGACCGCCACGGCCACCACGTTCATATGGGTCTGGATGGTAACCAGCACGCCCTTGCCGGGGGCGTTGGCCAGCGCATCGCTCAAGAGGTCCGAGACGTAGCCGCCCGACAAGTCGGCGGAATCGTCCGGAACAGCCTCCGGGGTGAGACAGCGAAGGTCCAACTGCAGGATAAGGTCGTTGAGTTTCATGTCCTTTTCTCCGTCTTAATGTGCAGGAAGAGGCACGCTGCGCGATCCGCAACTCCGAGCACGATGTCTTCGGCGAGGGCGGCACATGTCGGCGCGCCGCACATGCCGCAGTCCTTGCCGGGCAAGCTCTTGGTGACTTCGTCAATCTTGGCCAGCTTGGCAATGGCCTTAGACATATCCGGGTCCAGCCGCAAGCCCGGACGCGTCGAGAAAGGCATCCGCCGCCGCAAGGCGGCCTCCGCAGGCAGTGTCCTGCGCCCGCTGCGCGCCCAACGGCCACGAGCAATAAAGGGGTCCTCAAAGAGAAGCGCAGAACCGAAACAGCCGTGGTCGCAGGCGTATGGCTCAAGCACCATGACGTCGCTCAGCAAACCGTTCTCGGCATTCTCAAGGGCGCTGATCACGTGGCGAATGCCGCTTACTTCCCAGACCCCGGCGAACTCCGACGACGATGCCGCCTTGCGTTGCCGCAAGGCAGAATCCACCGCCTTTAGAGGCTTGCCCGGTTTGACATGCGGCGTAACGGCCTGTCGCAGGGTGGCCGGGCTGAGAGCCGCAACCCCGACCACCGACGCGACCGTACACTGAGCCGGGCATAGCACGACGCCAACGACATCCTTCCCGACCATACCCGCGCATGCCGCCTCCAAGGGGGAGACAAAGGGCGCCAGGTGTTTAACCAACGAAGGATAACGCACCTGGACAAGGTTCACGACGGCGGGACATACGGGAGAGATCACCGGTGCGAGGCCCGCATCCTCGGCATAGCGGGCAACCGCCCGTCTCAGGGCGATCTCGTGACCATCCGTGACGAGCACGGGGGCGAATCCGGCGGACGCCATCGCCGCAAGCACCTGCTCCGGAGTCGTCCCCTGACCGAATTGGAGCAGGACCGCCGCAGGTACGACACAGGTTCTGCCCTTGGGACCGGGTATGGCGCCATTCTGCCGACGACCGGGCGAGCAGTACTTCGCCTCGGCAACTGTCAGCGCACGAGTCCTGCACGCGGCTATGCATTCCGCGCAGTCAATGCACAGATGATCCAGGATCTCGGGCCTTCCGCCGCGCACACGCATTGCCCTGGTCGGGCAGGCGCGCACACAGTGGTGGCACTCGCCGCAAAACTCCACCATCACATGCAGCGAATTCGCCGGAACGGAGGCGTCCGGACCGGCATCGGCCTTGGAGTCGAGGTTGATCCGGATGCTGAGCCGCGTGCCCTCCCCCACGACCGATTGGATTTCGAAGCGGTCGCTGTTTCTCTTGATGTTGGGGAGGCCCATCCCGGCGCCGAAACCCAACTCGCGGGCAGCCTGGGACGCCGTGGAGTAGCCCTCCTTCATCGCCAATCCGATATCGGCGATGCCTGGGCCTTCATCAATCACCTGAATGTCAAGGAGCGAAGGGGCCAGCGTAAACCGCAAGGTTCCCTTGAACGCGTGAATCACGACGTTCATTTCGGCTTCATAGGCGGCGATCACGGCCCTGCGCACGATGTCGGCGCTGATGCCGACCCTTTTCAGGCGGTCTTTGAGACTGCGCGAGGCCATGCCCGCGCGATCATAGTCGCCGCCGAGAATGCTGTAAGAGCCGCTGCTCATAGCGCAGGTCCTGGGGCGAGTTCCGGCGACGCGCCCCGTCCAGACGGGGCGAGCTTCCGTCACTCCTGGCCGTGGGCGTCAAGACACCGGTAAAGCCGCCCACAGGTTTCGAACATCCCCACGGGAGAGACCACGATAACGACCCCGTGCTCCTCAGCGGCCTCCAACAGTTCCGCCTCGGGCACAACGCCGTTCAGAAGACATATCCCAAACCCGTCCAACAGGTTAATCACGCGGGGAAGGAGCGAATTGGCCAGGTTGGTAACCAAGAGGGTCGTCGGCGTCATATGATTCAAAATGTCGCTGACGGTGTCGGCGGCGTAGATGCGCTGCACGGTCACTTCCTCGCTTTTCAAGGCATTGGTCACGACTTTTGCACCAATCTGTTCGGCCAAGACACTCAGTTTCATGTGGTTCAACTCCCCAACGGCGAGGCAGAGTGTATCCGCCGCTTGCTATCGCAATGGACATGCCGGAAGCCTGGATTTGTGCAGATTTTATAAAGCGTTGTGTATTAGTGACATGTGACAACGACGAGCGTGGGGCCGGAGTGCGGATTTGTGCTTAGAACATCGCAGTTCTAACGCTGACGTGTATACGGGTTCCTACGTAGTGTATATGGCCAGTATAGGTGATGTGCACGTATCACGCATGGGTGATTTATACCCATACTGAAGAGGATGATCGAGGCCTCGGGCAGGCAAGGCGTGGAAAGGCCCTGCATGATTCCAGGCAGGCAGCGCTCAATCCTTGCAGGTCGCCTGGGATTGGAGCGCTGGCATCACTGCATTCGTCCTGGGCCAGGGGCGTGGCGAGGCCACGGGCAGGACACGGAGTGCCAGGCACCCGCCAAAACTCTGGCGGGAGCCAGGCACTCATCATGCGAAGGCGAGGGCTACCATCCGGTGTCCGCGAATCTCGGGCACGACAAACTCCGCGCGGCCCGCCTTCAAGCGAAATCTGAGCGGGGTTTCTTCAGGAACGCAGATCACGCCTTTCGGCCTCTTGGGGACACGTACAGACACCTCGACGTTGTGGAGGGGGATGATATCCTCAAGCACGTCGAAGTCCTGGCCGCGACGTTCAGGGATGTAGTGCAGCAGATGCAGCACCCAACGGCGTTGAGCGGCCTGCTCGTTAATGGCCGTCAAGACCGTGCTCGGACCGCCAACACGCAACAGCGGCCGGGGAAGCAACAGGTCCAGGGCATTCAGCACAAGCCTCTTGCACCAGCGCGGCGCGTTCTTCGCGTACTGCGTGAAGATGGGATGGGCGAAGTAGATGGCCTTGCCCTTTCCCACAATAGCGGGATAGCCAGCCGCACCCGAGGAAGGCGTGTGACGGTGAGAGCAGAAGCGCTTGAAGGTTCGGTTGAAGTATGGAACCGCAGCGGCAGCGAGGACCTTTGCGCCCTTGAGAGTCTGCACCTCCATGCCCTTCATGTACATGACGTGCTCGGTGCGCGGCAGACCCGCGCCGATCTTGCCGGCCGGACACACGAAATCGGGGCTGAAGGGAGCCTCGCCCTTGAGCTTTACGCCCAAGGCTTTGAGCGTAAAGGCCGTCTTCTCCCTATTCAGACCGGAACGGTATGAGGCAAGGAGCGCCCCGCCGGCGGCCAGGTACCGCTCAATCTTGACCGCAAGGGACTTCGAGACCGGGATGTCGTCGGGAAGGATAATCACTTTGAAGGGCGCAAAGTCGCTGTGCGAATCAAGGATTTCGAACTGCTGCGCGCCCTCCTGCAGTATGCGGACGACACCCATGGCAGAAAGCGAGATTCGAGACGACCCGTCGCCGAATTCCTCCGGCGTAAGGACACCAATGTCCGTAACGGCCTTAGCGCCACTGCACCACGGCTCCTTCTTCTCGACTTCCGAGTAAACAGAGCCGATGAGCTTGTAGGTCGTCGGACATATCTTGCCGGACGGGTGGAGCTGGTCGCCGATGGAGCACTTGGCATTGAGCGCGAGCATCTGGAAGCATTCGAACTGGAGCGCGGCTTCATTCTTGAATGAATGGAAGTCGCCCCAGGAGGTGTGGAACTTGCCCGTCATGCCCAGGCAGTCAATGCCGAGATTGCGGGCGTAGCGCATCGTCAGAGGGAAGTGCATGTAACCCCAACCGCCGCTGGGGAGGGACTCCAGCTCGAAGTGCGTGAAGGCATGCGCGACCGGCCTCAAACGCGGCCCGATGTGGCCGGCGTTGTAAAAGATCGTGCAGGCCTTGTTGAACTGACGGACAAACCTCGTCATGTCCATCTTGAAGCTGAACAGAACCTTGAGGGCGTAGCGCTTCCGGGCCTCGTCGCTGGAAGGGTCGAGACCCTCGGCCTCCATGCTGAAACGGCAATAGGCGCAGGAGCAATCCTGCATCCCGACGATGTCGAAGAAGATGCCGTCGGTGGGGAGCGTCTCCAGCACCTCCTTCACGTGGTCCTTGAGGAAGTCAATGTAGGGGGAGTTGAGGCAGAGGCGGCGATAGAATCCGGGCTGGTAGGGAGGCGTGCCGAGCCAGGCGCCATCCTTGGTGAGGCAAAGCCACTCCGGATGCTGATTGGCCGTGAAATGGTCCCATTGAACGGTGATGTAGACGGGGACGCGGATGTTGCGCGCATGGCAGGCCTCAATCTGCTCCTTGAGGAGATTCTGTGTCAGATGCGGATGGCGGCGCTCCGGGTGGACCTTGGTGTCGAAGTAGATGTAGCCGTGGTGGCATCGGGCGAAGCAGGTGACAGAGTTGACGCGGGCCTTTTCAAGAGTAGCCGCAAACTCCTCGGCGTCGAAGCCGGCGCCGATGTCGGGGATGTGTTCGCTGGTGTGGAAGTCCAAGTGAACTTGACGATAGCGCAGCTCGGACATGAGTTCTCCTTTCGAGTCAAGTCGGCAAGCAGAACTGCTATTATACAAACGGGCGGAGCGGAACACGATTGAAAAGCGCGGGCGTTTCTGATAAGAAAGACACCAGGGGCTGAAATGCGGGGTCAACGTCCGATTGCGCGGGGGGGGTTTGAGATAAGGGCAATTATGATCAACGCCATCCGCCGACGCTGGAAGAGCCTCCTGGTTATAGCCGTTGTCGTGGGTGTTCTGATTGCGGCCATACCGCCGATTGAGAGGTATGGACGATCCATGCGGTTTTGCTCCTCCTGCCACGAACTGAAGACGTTCGTGGACACGTTCAGGGCCTCCACGCATTACGAGAAAGGCGTTCAGGCGTGCGGGGACTGCCATATCCAAGAAGGCCTGGTGGGGTCCATCCGCGCCAAGTGCGGCGGGGTGTGGGACCTGATCGCGCATCTGCGCCAGACGTACAAGACGCGGCCCATCGCGATAGACCCCGGCAACCTGGCCATCGTCAACGAGCGGTGCCGCGGGTGCCATGTCCAGGGACACACCAAAGACAAGACGCACATGAGATACACGGCCACCTACAAGGTGCGGCTGACGGAGATGAACACCCGCTCGCCTGACGCCAAGATACGGTCGCTGTATTGCACCGACTGTCATCCCGGCGTCGTCCACAAACCGGAGAAGGAGAAGAAGTACAAGGAATATGCGACGGCCACGCTGCGCGAATCGCCGGGGGAGACGTACGACATGTGGGCCTGCCTGCCCTGCCACCGGGCCGTGAACCCGCTGTTGGTCAAGGACTGGGGCAAGGGAGAGCACGCGCGGCAGGGGTACCTGTGTTCCACATGCCACGGACTAGACCACAACCAGATGAACACGCGCAAGGGGGCGGTGTCGAGCGGAACGTGCGCGGCATGCCATAAGGAGGAATACGACAGCTTCCTGGCGAGCAAACATTCCAAGGCCGCCGTCAACGCCCAAGCCAACGCGCGGTATCACGTGTTGACCGCAGACATGAAGCAGAAGGGCTGCGATGCCTGCCACGGGATAGGGCGCGAGAATGAGTGGGACAAGAGTTCGGGCCGGTGCGACGTCTGCCACACGCGCCATACGTTCTCGTCGGCGGAGGCGCGCGAACCGACGGCGTGCGGGACGTGCCACATGGGGCCGGATCATCCGCAGATAGAGATGTACCAGTCCTCCAAGCACGGTGTGGTGTACCAGCAGTCCAAAGGCACGACCGACCGCGCGCCCACCTGCCAGTTCTGTCACGGGCTGGTGGACAAGAGCCACAACGTCAGCCAAGGAATCGCGCACGGGCTTGCGGGCCAGGAATACGACAAGGCGCTGTTCAAGGAGCGGCGGACGTTCATGCTGATGCGGTGCGCGCAGTGTCATTCGTCGTGGTACGCGCGGCGGAACCTGAAAGCCGCCGATAACATCCTGGCCCAGGCCACGGAGCTGCTCGAACGCGCCCATCACGCCCTCGAGGACCTCTACAAGGGAGGATACCTGAACGAGGCCCTTGTCAACTGCAAGCCGAACCCGGTCACGGGGCAGGTCTTCGAGATCGGGCCGAACATGCTTTACTCGAACGAACAGCCGTTTGTGATGAACGAGTTCTTCCGGCTGAAGAAGTACTACTACGTCAAGACGTGGAAAGGGGCGTATCACGGCAATCCCGACTACGCGCATTGGTACGGGTGGGCCGAGTTCAACTCGACATACAACAACATCATGGACGAGGCGCGGAAACTGCGGGCAGCGAAACCCAAGACGGCGCCCGCTTCTCCGACGCCCGCCAAGCCGGACGCTCCCGCAGCCAAACCCCCAGCGCCAGCGGAAGAAGGCAAGAAGTGATTCATGCGCTACGCGATTGTGCGGCCGCCGGGTAGAAGTTACGTCCATTGCCTGTCCGAGGATCCGGATCGAGAGACGATTGACTACGGGCTTGCGCTCAGGCAGCACGCGGCATACTGCGAAGCCCTCGCCGCCGAGGGAGTCACGATAATTGCCCTCCCACCCCTGGAACAGTATCCCGACGCCTGCTTCGTCGAGGACACGGCGGTTGTGCGCGGGGAAAAGGCTGTGGTAGCGTCTCTGGGGGCGGAATCCCGCCGCGGCGAGGAAACGTCCGTCGCAGCCGTTCTGGCAGAATACAAGCGCCTTCATCACATCAAAGACAACGCCACACTGGAAGGGGGCGACATTCTACAAGCCGGGGAACTGGTCTTTGCGGGCATAAGCCAACGAACATGTTGGGCGGGGGCACAACAACTAGCAGACCACCTTGAGCTGAGCCGATACCGCGCGGTCCCTGTGAGGGGCGTTCTGCATCTCAAGACAGCCTGCACGTACCTGGGCCGGGGAATGATTCTGGCCACAGAGCGCTGTCCGTGGCTTTCTGAGTTCAGCGAATACCGGCTGCTTCTTGTGCCTGCTGAAGAGGCGTATGCGGCGAACACTCTGACGGTCGGCGAGAAGGTCTTCGTGCCCAGAGGGTTCCCGCGGACACAACGCATGATCGAGGAGCACGGTCTTGGCGTGTGCGCCTTGGACATTTCTGAGTTTCGCAAAGGCGGGGGCGGCCTGACATGCCTCTCCATCCTGTTTGACACCGACCGGTAGCGGCGCAAAGGCCACGCCCAAGAAGGGGCGGCTGGCCTGGCGAACCTCCTGCGTTGTGCGTGACGCACAGACAGTCGAGCGGCAGGGCAGTTTCCGGGGGCCTCCCCAATGGAATGCGGCCATACCCGCCTCAAAGCGGCGTTATAGAGTTCTCTGAGCCAATCCGTCAATTCTGATATTTTTTGTGGCAATAGGCCGAGGACGGCACATTTCTTGCGACAGGGATTCAGAAGGTTGATGTGGACCGCCGGGGCTGGGCAACGGGGAGACTCCGATATTGAGGTTGACTACCTTCGTGCAAAGTCACTAAACTAGTGAGTCAGCCGGCGGTGGTTTCGTCGCACCCACACAGGGCAAATTTTTTTAGGAGCAAAAGGCATGGCCAGCAAGAAGCTTTTGGACGGGCTGAACAAGGCGATTGCGAGGGAGATCAGTGTCTCGATTCAGTACATGTGGCAGCATGTGATGGGCCTGGGCATGGAGAGTCCGGCGATTAAGGACCTGTTCAAGGATACGGCCATCGCCGAGATGAAGCATGCCGAGCAGATCGCCGAGCGGCTGTTTTACCTGGGGGGGACACCGACGACGCAACCCACGCCGATCAAGGTCGGCGGGACGTTGAAGGAGATGCTGCAGGCCGACCTGAAGGCAGAGAACGAGGCGATCGAGATGTACAAGGGGATCATCAAGGACGCGATCGCGGACGATGACTCTACAACGCGATTGTTGTTCGAGAAGATTCTATCCGAGGAAGAAGAGCACGCCGACACGTTCATGACAACCCTGGGGATTCAGTAACCGAGGCCGTTCATGGAACGGACAAGCAGCGGGAATTTTACTGGTTCGTGGGAGGTGTGAATGTCAACAGCGTTGAACGGGTCGCAGACTGAGAAGAACGTTCTGGCGGCGTTCGCGGGAGAATCGCAGGCGCGGAACCGCTATACGTTCTTTGCCGGGATTGCGAAGAAAGAGGGCTACGAACAAATCGGCGGCATCTTCCTCGAGACAGCGGAGCACGAGAAGCAGCATGCGAAGCTCTACTTCAAGCAGCTCGAGGGGAGCGACGTGGAGATCCGGGCCGCGTACCCGGCCGGCGTGATCGGCAAGACGCTGCCGAATCTGAAGGCGGCGGCCGCCGGGGAGAATCTGGAATGGACGTCGCTCTATCCCGGGTTCGCCGATGTAGCCGATGGGGAAGGATTCAAGAAGATCGCGGCGCTGTTCCGGAACGTGGCGGCGGTGGAAGAGTGGCACGACCGGCGCTACAAGAAGCTGGTTGAGCGCATGGAGAAAAACACGGTGTTCATGCGCGAGCAAGCGATCCAGTGGCTTTGCCGCGAGTGCGGGCGAGTCATCGAAGGGAAGGAACCGCCGATGATATGCCCCACGTGCAACCACCCCAAGGCATTCTTTGAGCCGTACGCCGAGAACTACTAAGCACCAAGCCGTCGTCCATGGCGAAGGCACAAGGCGGGTTCCGCCGATGCGCGGGACCCGCCTTTTGCATTAGTGACAGATATCGGGGCGTCGGCCAAGGCCCTATGCAAGAACACGTTCAGACGGCGTGCGTACTGCGCGGCCTGCAAACCGCAAGCAGGGGATTACCCGGCGCCGAGGCGGGCCCGCAGTTGCAGACGTAGTTGTCCGCATCCATGCCGTGCCGTGCAAACTCGGGCGCCAAGGCGTCCCAGAGCTTGCGCTCCTCGCGGCACAGGGCGTAGGGGGTCCTGGGACTCACCCGCTCCAACTCGGCGATGATGAAGCGGTACATCTTCAGGCGCAGATGGTCGGGGATTTCGCTTCCGCCCGGATGCTTGACGCCCATCGTGGACTTGAAGCCTTCGAGGTACTCCGGATCGAGCAGGGCGGGGTCGAGCGATTTGCAGACGGCGTCATAGTTCAGGAAGCGTATCGGCTCGAACGTGATGACTTCGGGGTCCACCGCCGCAAAGAGGGCCTCGATCATCTCGCGGTTTTCCTGCTCCCAGTTTCGCACGGGGACAATGGGCGAAAGACGGACGCGCACGTGGTAGCCCGCCTGTTGGCAGCGGCGCGCGGCCTCGATACGCTTCGGCATCGGGGCGCTGCCGCGCTCGATGCGCGTGGACTGCGTCTGACCGCTGAGACTCCAGCAGACGGTCGTGTGACGACGGTGATCAAGCGAGAGCAAGCAGTCCACCTCGTCGCTCTTGCCGACGTATAGTTCCAGAAACTCCTTGCGGCGCTTTGCGAAATACTCAACGAGCAGCCGCGACATGCCGTACTCCGGCTCGAAACAGGCGATATCGGTCCAGTTGTCGTATTGGAAGAGGGCCTGATTCTGGAGGCCCGCAAGCCAGCCGTCGAGACGGGCGATGAAGTCTTCGAGATTGAGCAGGATGTTGTGGAACCAGCCCAGACTGCAGTAGGCGCAACGAAAGTGGCAGCCCACGAGACTGTGCATGGCCCAAGCCGGCTGGCAGACCAGGCCGGTCTTGGCACGCCACTCAGGCGAGCCGGTGTCGCGCCAGTCGAACCCTCCGTAGGAGTGGAGCTTGAGCAGGTCCTGTTTGAAGAGATCGGGGAAAGCCTGCCTGCGGGCGGCGCGGGTCTCCTCGGGGTCGTCGAAGCGAAAGACGTTGAAGAAGATGAGGGGGCGAATGGTTCCGCTCATGCCGTGCCGGGGACGCTGCAGGAGCTTGCGGTCCTTCACGATGCAGGCCAACTGTTCGTCGTTGATATGCTCCACGGCGTCGGCGCTAATGAAGCGGGAAAGGCGCTCCATGCGCGCGCGCGCCTGGGGGTGCTCCTGGACGCCGGGAAGGACGTAGATTTTTTCGGCATGGATAGGCTGCATACAAAACTCCTCCTCTTTAATCAGACCGCCGCGCGAGAACGCAACATGGGGTTGCCCGGCGTACAAAGGGGCCCGCAGACACAGACGTAGTTGTCCGGCCCCATGCCGAGGCGGCCGCTGAAGCGCGTCCACATCTCGGGCGTATCCAGACACAGGGCGACGGGGGTTTCGGGGCTGACGCGCTTAAGCTCGGTGATGATGTAATCGTAGATTTCCTCGCGCGCCTCGTGGGGCAGCGGGCCGTAGCGCCTGCCCTTGAGGAACTCCGCGGCGCCTTCCATTGCCTTGACGAATTTGGGTTCGATGAGGGACATGTCAATGCAGGAGAAGGCGCGCTCGTAGTCCATCCAGCCGAACATGCAGAGCGAGATGACGTCGGGATGAGTCCTGGCGAAGATCAGTTCGATGAGGTCCGTGTATTCCTGACGCCAGTTCTTGACGGGGAAGATGGGCGAGAAGCGAAAGCGCACGTGGTAGCCGGCCTTCTCGCACTTGGCCCCGGCCTCGACGCGCGCATCCCAGGGCGCGGTCTCCTTCTCAATCTCCGCGCTCTGCGTCTTGGCCCCTAGCGACCATTGGATGATCGTCTGGCCCTTGTGGTCGTAGTCGAGCATGAAGTCCACATTGTCGCTCTTGCCGGTGTACAGGAGAAGATAATTGCGTTTCTGGCTGGCGAAATACCCGACCATGAGACGAGTGGCGTCGTACTCGGGTTCGAAGCAATTGATATCGGTCTGGTTGTCCCACTTGTAGATGGTCTGAGGCGGGTTCAATTCCCGGATCTTGCGGCCGGCGTATTCGAGGAAGTACTCGATGTTGACCTTGACGTTGTTGACGCCGCCGAACCAACAGTAGGCGCAACGAAAGGGACAACCGCTGATGGTGTGGAACTCCCAGGCGGACTGGCAGATGACGTTGCTCTTGCGGCGGAATTCGGCGCTGCCGTCGGAGCGGAAGTCGAACCCCGCATAGCCGGCGAGGTTGCGGACTTTCAGATTGGGGAATTTCTCCAGACGCGCCTTTCGCTGCTCCGGGGCATCATCGAATTTGAAGGTATCGAGGAGGATGTCAGGGTCCTTCTTGTCCTTCACCTGCCCCCAGAGAGGGACATTATTCCAGCCGCGCTGGACAACGATGCGGTTGAGCTGCTCGTCGGACACCCCGCGGACGACCTCGCCCGGTTGCATCCCGCCGATAAGGCGGTCGGCGCGGCGCAGCCCGCGCGGGTCCTCCTCGACCGATTTGGTGACGTAGACCTTTTCGGGACGAATAAGCTTCATGACTTGTTCTCCAGAGACTGGTACTTTGCGGAAAGACGCCTCAGACCGGGAACCGATTGCGGGCCGCAGTTGCAGGCGAAGTTCCTGGGCGTGGAGCCGAGACGACGCCCAAACAGGTCCCACATGCGCTGCGTTTCGGCGCAGAGCGAAACCGACGCGCCGGGACAGATACGGCGGGCCTCCGAGATGATAAAGTCGTACATCTCCGCCCGCGCCTCGTGCGAGAAGGGCATATGGGTGACCGTGTCCAGCCAGGGGCGATGTTTGGCCTCTTCGATGTTGCGGATGTATTCGGGATCCAGGAGTTCGGGGGGCGCAATCGCGAAAAGCTCTTTGGTGTCCAACTCGTGGGTGAACAGCAGGTCCATGCTCAGGTTGTTGGGGCGAACGGAGGAAAAAAGCAACTCCAGCATCTCGCGATACTCCGCGCGCCAGTTCCTGATGGGTATGACCGGTTTGAACTTGAAGCGCACGTGGTAGCCGGCTTCCTGACAGCGGCGCGCCGCCTCGATGCGTTCGCGCATGCTGGCAGTCGCCTTCTCGATTTGAGTGCTCACCGTGTGCGGAGAAAGGGTCCACATGATGATCGTGTGGCCGCGATGGTCGAGGTCCATGAGGAAGTCCACGTTCGCGCTCTTGGAGAAGAGGATGATGTAACGGTCCTTCAGCCGCGCGAAATGGTCAACGAGCAGTTTGGAGGCGCCGTATTCAGGCTCGAAAGGCAAGATGTCCGATTCCACGTCATAGCGGATGACCTTCTGCCACGGGTTCTCCTCCAAGAGACGATCCACCTGTTCGACAAACTCCTCCACGTTCAACATCATGGCGATGAGGCGGCCGCGACGGCAGTAGTTGCAGCCGTGAAGGCAGCCGTTCAGGGAATGAAGGTCATAGAGGTTGAAACACATCGCCCCGCCCCTGGCCTTCTGCTCCCGGTCTTCGTAGTGGAAGAAATCGGCGTAGCCGTAAACCATGAGCAGGAAGCCGCGGGTGTACCACCCCTGGCACTGCTGGAAGAGCGGTTCACGCATGAGACGCGCCCGCTGCTCCGCTGTGGGCCAGCGAAAGGCGCTGAAGAGAAGCGAAGGCGTCACGGGGCTTTCATAGCGGCCCTGCCGCACATCGAAGTCTGTCCAGTCGTTCTCGCGCATGACGCGCGGGATGTCGTCTTCGGAGATTCGAACGACAGACTCCTCGGCAACGCCCATCGCGGAAAGCATAGTCAACATGCGGCGGCGACAGCGGGGATCGCGGTCGGCCCAGGAGGTCACGTAGGTCTTGGGAGGATGATAGCTATACACCGTCGGAACACCCCCCTGCCCCGCTCTTTGGACCACAGCAGCAGAAATAAGAGTCGGGCGACATCCCTAATTCGGCACCCAGGGCATTCCACATCTCAGGGGTTTCCATACAGATCGCCACGGGCGTTTCCGGACTCACGCGGCGGATTTCGTCCATGAAGAACAAGTAGATTTTCTCGCGCGCCTCGTGAGGAAAGAGCTGCTTGCCATCGGGATGGAAGGGCTTGCCGCGCCGCACGTCGCCCAATTTTTCGATCTCCTCGAAGATGCGCCGGTATTCGTCATCCCAGAGCGACAAGTCCATGCCGGTGCGGACTTGCTGCGGTTTCATCCAGCCAAGAACGTCAATCGTGATAACGTCGGGTTGCGCAACGCGCAGGAGGCGGCGCAACATGGTGCGGTATTCCTCGCGCCAGTTCTTGATCGGGACAATGGGAGAGACCCGCACGCGCACGGTGTAACCGGCCTGCTGACAGAGCTGGATGGCGCGGATACGCTGGTCCATGGTCGGGGCGTTGTGCTCGATGCGGCGGCTGACCGTATCGCAGGAAAGACTCCAGTTGACGATGGTGTGGCCGCGATGATCGAGGTTCAGGAGATGTTCCACATTATCGCTCTTGGTGTAGAGCATGAGGAACTTGTCCGGCTGGCCGGCAAACCACTTCACCATGATGTCGGACGCCCCATACTCCGGCTCGAAGCAGATGGTGTCGGTCATGTTGTCGTACTTGTAAAGCCGCTGCCAAGGAATGGTCTTGGAGAACTCGGCCAGACGTTCGACAAATTCTTCGAGGTTAAGCATGATGTTGAGGAACTTCTGGACGTGGCAATACTCGCAGGCGTGCAGACAGCCGTAGGCCGCATGAATCTCCCAAGCCGACTGGCAAACCCCGCCCATCTGCCGCAGAGGCTCCTTGTCGCGGAAGCCCCAGGCGCCATTGCCGAGGAACAGGTGGGAACGAAGGTTGGGGTACTTGGCGAAGACGCTCTTCTGCTCGTCGGGGGAACGCCAGACGAACTTGTTAAAGAGGACTTTGGCGTTGCCGCCGTCCTTGATTTGGCCGCGACGCCCGGCGGAAAACCAGCGCTCCTCACTAACAAGCCTGTTCAACTCCTCGTAGCTCACGGTGCGCAGTTCGGGACCGTCAATGTTCGGGAGCATGCGGCGCATGCGCGCCACGCAACGGGGGTCGCTGGCCGCCGCCTCGGTAACATAAACGCCATCCGCTTTGATTCTGTACATTATGCACACCTCGTCAAATTCCGGGACCTGTCGTTGGTGCGTGACTCAATCGGCCACACTAGCAACGGGGAACGCTCGTACCGCCGCAACAGCAAAACATCCGACCCGGCGTCATTCCCAACTTAGGGCCCAAAATCTCCCATTGCTGAGCCTCCTCCGTGCAGAGAGAGACCGGCGTGTCGGGGCCGATGCGTTTGATCTCGTCAATGTAATAGCTGTAGATTTCCGCCCGCACGTCGGACGGAAAAGGCGCGCTGTGCTTTCCGTTCATCTCGGGGGCGGCGCGGCGCATGGCGGCGACGTACTCCTCGTCGAGGAGCGGGACATCGAACAACATTTCCGCCTCTTCCGCATTCATCATGGAGACGACCCACAGGCGGATCGTTTCCGGCTTGACCTTCGCAAAAAGTCTTTCGAGCGTAGACGTGGTCTCCCTGCGCCAATCTCTCACGGGGATGATGGGAGAGAAGCCCACGCGCACGCGGTATCCCGCCTCCTGACACCTGCGCAAGGCCTCAATGCGTTCATCGGTGGAGGGAGTGTCGCGCTCGATCTCGCGGCTGACCGTGTCCGTCGAGAGCGTGAGGTAGAAGATGCTGTGCTTCTTGTACGGAAGGTCGAGCAGGTGGTCAACGTTGTCGCTCTTCGTGTAATAGAGCAGATACTTGTCGCCGGAGCGGTCGAAACGTTCGCTGAGGGTTTCCGAGGCCCCGTATTCCGGCTCGAAGCAGATGCTGTCGCTGTAGAGGTCGTAGCGGTACAGCTTCTGCTCCGGACGACGCTGGAAGTTCTGCTCGACGACGTCCGCAAACTCGTCAAGGTTCAACATGAGATTGACGACGTAGCCCTGGCCGCAGTAGTTGCACTTGTGAACGCAGCCCAGAAGACTGTGAATCCCCCACCCGCCCTGGCACACGTAGGGGCGGCCCGAACCGGGCATGGCCGCCTCCCTCTTGCTAAAGACAAAATCCTCGCCCGCACCTGCCATAAGCCGAGCAATGCCGGCCGCACGGACATTCTGGTATTTTTTCTGAAGAGGCGCGACCTCGCTTCGATCCCAGACGAAGGTGTTGAAAAGGAAGACGGGATCGTGCGGACGCCTCTCGATGCCCTGCCTCACACGGCCCGACATGACGGGGACGTCCTCGGTCGCGCCGCAGGCCTCAATGACCTTGTCCGTGTCATTCACGTCCACCTCGGTGATGGGAGGGTTGCGCAGCCCCGCAAGCATCCGCTCCAACCGCTTGACGGCCTTCGCGTTCTTGTAGACGCGCTTGTGAACAAAGACATGCGGCGGATTGAGGTCGTACATGACAACGCCTCCTACTCCTGCGCGGACTTGAACATATAGGAAAGGTCAAACACCTTGCCCGGCTCCGAGCTTTGCATCTCCAGGATGACGCCGTCGCTGCGCAGCCTGTCCTGCAATTCTCCCACGTTCAGGGCGCGAGGGGAGACGCCCTTCCTCAGCGCCAGAGCCGCCGCCGCACCCGCAGCCTGACCCGTGCCCAGACAGGGCGGGATCACGCGTATACACTCCTGCGCCTCGGTCGTGACAGAGATGCAGCGACCGGCGACGAGCAAGTTGTCCACACGTTTTGGAACGAGGGTCGCATACGGCACGTCGTAGGAGACCCCCCTGTGAAAGAAGGCGCCACTCTTGCAGACGACGTCCGGGAACGTGCGCTGATGCTCCACGTCCTTGAGCGTCAGCATGTACTGGCCCACGACGCGGCGCGCCTCCCGCACACCAAGTTGCGAAGCGGTTTCCAGCAAGTAGGAATTCTCGTATCCCGGCATGCTCCGCCTGCGGAACTCCGCAATCTCGTTGGCCTTCCGCTGGAGCAGCGACTGGACACGAGACAGATTCATGGGATCAAGCGCATCCGAGGGAGGAAGAATCGAGTTGTTGACCCACTCGACGCCCGAACGAAGTTCGCGGTTGCCCACAGACACCCATCCCCCGCCCCACAGCTTCTGCTGCTCGGCTGCCAGAGCCTTGAACTTCTCGGGTTCTGACCGGCGGAAGTCGAGCATCCTGGCGAAGTCCACATTCCCCAGGCGAAACACCATCCCGATGCCCTTGTGGGCGCGCTCGCACTCCGCGCCGAGAAAATGAGCCACATCGGCGTCGCCGGTGCCGTCAACGGCAATACGCCCCACCACGGCCTGGCGGCCCGACTTGGTCTCGGCGATCACGGCGATGCGTCCATCAGGGAGCGTCGCAGCATTTGCCACCCACATGTGGAAGAGCACCGTAACGGCGGCATCTTCGAGAACCCTCAGGCTAAGGTACTTCAGCGCCTCGGCATCCACCGTGTCGCACCAGCCCCCGCGGGTAGACAAGCAACCGTTCGTCTCCCGAAGGCGCATCAACATGTCCATGGGGATGCCGCCGAACAGCGACTGCTTTCCATCATCGAAGCCGGAGAGGATAAGGACAAGGCCGCCGGTCGCAAGTCCGCCCAAGTGCGAGTACCGCTCGATCAGAACGGTTTTCGCCCCGCCCCGCGCAGCCGCCAAGGCCGCTGCAACGCCCGCCGGACCGCCGCCGGCCACCACCACATCGGCTTCCATCAACACAGGCACATCACGAGCCGGCTCTTTGATGATCATTCAAGCACTCCACACTTCAGGTTCAGTCAACCCAGATTATTGTCCTGCTTCCTCAGCCTGTCCTGCAATTCCGACACAACGATTTTGCGCGGATAGACGCCCTCAGCCACGGCCAGGGCCGCGGCAACGCCCGCCGCTTCGGCTGTAATCATACACGGGACGATAAGGCGAAGCGTGTTGATCGCGCCGTGCGTGGCGGAGACGCAGCGCCCGGAAGCCAACAGGTTCTCAATTTTCTCCGGAACAAGACAACGGTATGGGATGTCGTAGTCGAGTCCCGGCACGTCGTACAGTTGGTACCCCAACATGTGCGCGCCGCAGCGCCCGATGGTGTCCGGGAACTTCCGGCCGGCCAGGATGTCCTCCTCCGTGAGGGTGTATTCACCGACGATCTTGCGGCTCTCGCGGACACCCAGTTGCGGCGCAGAGCGCGCCAGCCTGGCGTTCTCGTGACCAGGAACGTTCTGCTTCATGAAGAGCAGGCCCTGCATGGAGCGTTTACGCGCCTCGTTCTCGATGAGCGTAAGGTCGCCCACGTCAACGGCCGACTTGCCGGAGAACTTGGGGGCGCCGGAAAGCTCGAAACCGCCCTGCGCCTTGAGCGTCTCAAGAAGCCTCTGGTATCCGGCGGGGTCCGCTTTCTTGAATTGCTCGACCCTCGCGCGATCAACGCCCTCAAACCGCAGACACAACGATATGTCATGATTGTGCACGGTGGTTTTCGCGCCGGCGAAATGCGCCACGTCGCCGTCCGCCGTAGCGTCAATGACAACCTTCGCCATTATCGCCTGCCGGCCGGACTTGCTCTCGATAATGATGCCCTTGACGACACCATCCTCAACCGGCGCCGACACGACCAGCGAATGCAGAAGCATCTCGACGCCGGCCTCCTCGAGCATCACGATGGAGAGCCACTTGATGGACTCCACGTCGGAGTTGACGTCGCCGGACTTATTACGTTCGTTGACCAGGCCGCCGACCTTCGCAAGCCGGCAGACGAACTCCTCGGCCAGTCCTCGGACAACCTGCTTGCGCCCATCGCCGAAACCCAGGAACCAGGTGATCCAAGAGCCGGTCATCATACCGCCGAGGTAGCCATATCTCTCGACAAGGAGAGTCTTTGCGCCATTTCTGGCGGCGGCGATCGCGGCGGCCACGCCGGCGGGACCTCCCCCCGCCACGACCACGTCCACTTCACGCACAACCGGAGTCTGACGGGACGGCTCGGTGATCACCTTCATGAAAGCGCTCCTGTCTCAGACGGTTTGTCGAGCGAACTCGCGATAAAGGTCGGTGCCCGGAGTGCACTGCGGACCGCAGTTACAGAAATATCGTTCGGGTCTCATGCCAAGCTCCGGCCCGAACTGCTGCCACATTTCGAGGGACTCAAGACACAGCGCGATGGGCACCTCCGGACTCACTCCGCGAATCTCGTCAATGAGGAACCGGATCAACTTCGCGCGCGCCTCGTGCGGCAGGGGACCAAACTTCTTCCCGAACATCTCGACCGAAGCGTCGTCCATCGCCCGGAGGAACTCCCCGTCCCAGAGCGAAAGGTCGAGCGAACGCTTGGCCAGCCACGTGTCCATCCAGCCGAAGAGGCACAACGAGATCACGTCCGGCCGTACCCTGGAAAGAAGAGAGCGCACCATGCGCCTGTTTTCATCGCGCCAGTTCCTGACCGGGATGACAGGACTGAACCGCACGCGCACCAGGTAGCCGGCCTCCTGACATTTCCGCGCGGCCTCGATGCGAGCCTCCGTCGGAGCCGCCCCTTTCTCAATCACCGTGCTCTGGGTCTCGCCGCTGATGCTGAAAGCCACAATCGTCTTGCCCCGATGGTCGTAATCGAGAAGGTAGTCAATGTCCGCACACTTGCCCAGGTACAGAAGCAGGTACTTGCCGGGTCTGCGGGCGAAATAGTCCACGAAGAGTTTCGTGCCGCCATATTCCGGCTCGAAACAGGGAGCGTCCGTCGCGTTGTCCCATTTGAAGAGCGTCTGGTCCGGACATTTCGCCAGCCAGCCGTCCATGCGACTGACAAAGTCCTCCAGATTGACAAGGACGACAATGACCTCGCCGAGATGGGCACAGTAATCGCAGCGGAACGGACAACCCGCGATCGTGTGCATTTCGTGACCGGGCTGGCAAACCCGCACACCAGGCGAGAACTGCTTCGGCGCACCACGCCAGTCAAAGCCCATGTAGCCCGCAAGTTTCCCCTGCGGAAAGTCCCCCATGGCAAGCGCCGGGAACTTCGCCAGCCGTTTCTTCTTTTCCTCTTCCTCAGGCCACCTGAACGTGCTGAAAAGGATGGGAGGAGGCTGGTAAGGGCGCATCTCGCCCTTCAGCCGCGTCATGTGCCAACCGTTGGCGAGAATGACCCGACACAGTTCCTCATCAGTGACCTTCTGCACGCGTTCCGCGTGGATGAACGGCATCATCCGGTCCATCCTCGCGCGGGAGGCGGCATCCCGCTCGACCTCTTCGGTGTAATAGACGGCCGGAGCACGCAACTGCATCATGGCTGAACCCCTTTGGCGCCGGAAAGAGCGCCCAACTGACGCGAGATAGCATCCGCCGTGCGAAGCAGCGAGTCAATCACCTTCTTGCGGTGGTCGCCGTGGAAACGCACGGCCGGCAACGACAGACCGATACCGGCAACGACCTCGTCCGAGAAGTCGCGGATGGGCGCGGCCACGGCGCAGACGGCCGTATCGGCCTCCCGCCGGAGCACCGCGTAACCTTCACGGCGGATTTTCAACAGCTCGCGGTCCAGGTCCTCTCGGCTTCGAATCTCGCTGTTGGTGGATTCCGCAAGCGGGTGAGCGGCAACATAACGGTCCACGACATGGGCGTCGGAAAAGGCCAGGAGAACGCGGCCAGAGGCCGTATTGTATCCGTCCTTGGCCCAGGTCCGGTTGTAAGTTACCGCAAGTATCTGGCGGCTCGGTACATTGGCGATGAAATAGATTTCGGATTGCTCGATCACGCTGAGGAGGATGGTCTCGTCCACATCGGCGGCAAGAATCTGCACCAGGGGCCGCGCCAGTTCGGGGAGATTGCGGCCGCGCAGGGCGCCGCGCGCAAGGTCGTAGCAATGAAGCCCAAGACGATAGCGGGAACTCTGGGGGTCCTGATCCACATAGCCGCGCAGCCGCATGGTCTTGAGAATGTTGTGGATCGTGCTGGGGCGCAGACCGAGGCGCCTGGCAATCTCGCTGAGAGCGATGCCGCCCTCCGCCGCCGCCAGACACTCGAGGATATCGAGAGCGCGCGCGACCGACTGGATATGCGCCGTATGGTTCGCCGAGAGCACGTTTCCACCTTATTGAACTGTGTTCAGCAATATAATATTGCTGGCGGGGCCGAGTCAAGAACTTTTTTGGGAGTTTTCTTCTGGCCGGCTCCAGCACAACTCAAGCCGGAAGGAGCGCCCAACGCAAGCCCAGAGACGACGTCATAGTCTACTGTGGCAGAAGGACTAACGCCCTAGTATCAAACGCGCGCAGCCTGAGCCTTACGGACACTCCGCCAACATCCGGGCGCGCATCTGCGAGGCAGCCCAGCGCGATATCCGCCACACGTCCGGTCTTGTTCGGGAGGCGCAAGGTTACCTCTCGCTCCTGCGGAGAGTCGTTCACGACAGCAAGGCGGTCTCCAAACCACTTGATCCAAAGGCCTTCATCCGCCGGAGCGGGAAGAACCGTACCGTCGAAGTCGCGCGGCGCGACAGCCGGCAGCGCGCGGAAAACACGGCAGAATTCGCGCACCTCGAACTCACGGCCGATAGTGCCGGCGAACCAGTTGAAAAACGTGAGATCACAAGGGTTGAAGTTGCGCAGCAGATATGTAATCGGCTCGAAGAAGTTGCGGCCAACCGGCGACCCAGGCCCCACCCGGAACCCCCACGGGTGCCACGGTATTTCCCAGTAGTTGAAGTACAACTCTGCGTGCCGCAGCTCCGGCGAGTCGAAAAGGCCAAGCTGCTGCGAGTCATAGAACCAGGGCTTCCACCAGGGCCGGCCAAAGTAACGGTCGGAGTTGATGCGAATGAAATAGTCCATTATGATTCCAGGTTCGCTGCGAAACAGGGCAGCATCGTATCCAGTCTGGAGATAAATGTCCCTGATCGAGATGCGCTCGGTCTGGAACTCCTCTCGCGGCATGATGCGAACGCTGAGTTCCAGCTTCTTGCCCTCCGCCGCCACAAGGTCACGAATCCGCGAAATGAACCGGCCCCAAGAAACGCATCTCCACTGAATCCACTTTTGCCAGCAATTGGCCTTGACCCACTCATGCCGCCTGGCCGGCGTGTCCAAATCGTCGGGAACCCTGACACCGGTTTCCTTCGCAAACTCCGCCATGTCCCACTTGCTGTAGCCCGTAAGCGAAGAAGGGTCTCGAAACTCCCAACCGTAGAGACCGCCGATGGAGGTATCGAAGCCCACCTCAGGGACATTGTCGTAGCCCTTACACGCGCCGAGCATCGCAGCGATGGAGTCCAGCACAATCTTCTGCGTCTGGGGCCTGAGGGGATCGGGCAACGGCCCCTCACGGCCAAAACCCATGATCTTGCCGCTGGTCGCCCACTGGAAGTTATCCTCGTCCTCCTGGAGAAGCTTGTGATAACTGTGCAGGTACATCACCCGCGGAACACAAGCGACACCGGCCTCCTTCATAATGGGAAGGGCTTCCGCGAAAAAGTCCAAATCGCCGGCCTGCTCAAAATTGTCGGTCTTGAAATAGCAGCGCGGTCCGAGTTGAAACGGCCGAAGTTCAAAACGGTTAAGACCCATGAACCGCATATAGTCCATAAACAATCGCAGAGTCTGCGCGCGCATCTCCGCGCCGGTGTCGGCAAAGCCGTACTTCTCGAACAGCAGATTGATCGCGGGAAAGAAGATGGACACCGTGCGCTTGGGCTGTCCCTCCGGCTCCAGGATAGGGTTGGCAAGCTCGCCCAGGGACGCAGCGACTTCGTACATCCACATTCTTGAAACCGCAGCGGGCCTGGCCTCCGGCCAGTTGGCGCGAGCGGTTCCAGAAATCATGACTTCGACGACATCCGACTTGGGGAAGATCATGAATGCCTGGCGAAAAGTCTTTCCGTCAGCGGCATACTCACGTCCCGTGTAGGTGACGCTCAGATGAATGGCGGTCGGGTCGCCCGTACCCGCGGCCAGAAGATGCGGAGCCACGGCGCTATCGCGGGGGTGATCAACGGCCACCTCCAGGTACCGCTCGGCGTCGTTGACGGACTCGATGACGAGCAGGTGAGGCGTCGGACGGGGAACAACTTTCAGACGGTAGGAGAAAGCCGCCAACTCCTTCGCCTCGTGCTTGTTCCGCTTGCGGAGACGCGTCACCTTGTCCTGCGGCCCCACGCACCGGAACCTCGTCCCGGCGATCTCTTCGACGGTTGCAGGCGAGTTCTCCCAGTACCCGTGGTCGGTCTTCGCACAATCCACGTCGTCCACAAGCCTCACGGGAACGGCGTCAACACTCCGCAACGCCTCCTCCCTTCCCACGATTCTGCCACCCGCGAGAAAGGTTTCCGCCTGAAGAGGCAGGGATCGGGGTTCCGACAATGCGGGGGACACGGACTTGTGCGGCGGAACGCGAAGCACAAGGTTTTTTTCCGCGCGTTGCGCGTTCGCGCCGAAGGCCCCCGTTATCTCCATCCGCAGTCTATGTTTGCCCGGCGCAAAATAGAGGTGCGCCGGAACGACCGTCCTGATCCGTGCCCGGTGCGATGTCGAGGATGTATCAAGACGCGGAAGAACATGTCCAATCTCAGTGGAGTCAAGGATCAACACGACCTTGCACTCGCCCTCAAGCTCCTCAGGCGTCTCGAAGAGGAGTGTGGACTCAAACTCCTCCCCCACTGTGATACTGTCGGGACATTCCAGACCCACGTACTGAACCGGCTGTATTTTCGACCCGCTCATGACGTGCCGGACCTGGCCGGGAGTCAGAACACAGTTATAGATTCGGACGTCCTCGATGTCGGCATCTGCGGGCCATTGACCGCCGCGCGCACAGCCGAACTGGAATGTCTGGCTCGGTTTGGGGGCCCAGGTGAATCGTTTCGAGGCCTTCAGGTCGCCATCCACAAAGAGGAACGATCCCGCCTGACAGTCCCACGCGGCAGCAACATGATGCCACTCGCCCTTGACCCAACCTTTCACGTCGGCCGTCAGGTACTGGTCGCTGTCGTCGCGCACGTCGAAGCGCAGAAGCCCGACATGCCATTCCCAGAGCGTGAGCGAATTGTTGCCCTTTTCGAACTTTCGGTCGTCCGAAAAGAGAGCGTGACTGGACGGCTCCGCTGCGTCCCAATTGAGCTTGAGCCAAAGGCAGACGGTGCCGCGCGCGCGGTCGAGGTTCCCTTCGGTCGGGAACTCCAGCAGAGATGCGTCCCCAAATCGCAGGGCCTTGCCATTCCGGCCCTGCACGAGCTGGGCATTCTGCTGCCGGAGAGGCTTCGGGCTGATTTCCTCACCGCGCGGCAGTTGGAACAGCAACCTGCCCTGGTCCTGCGCATCGGCGCAGATGGAGACCAGACCCAAGAGCGCGACGGCCAGAAGTCTCATGGCGACTCCCCTCCTCTTGCCAATCCACAAAAACAGATGCCGCCCCGGCGTACCAGAGCGGCATCAGGATAATTCAATGCGCTTGAGCCAGCAAGAACCTACTTTATCTCCCTCGGATTGCAGACGCTACCCCTGAAGGGCGTCACACGCCCGCAGGTCTTGCACGAGTACTTCATCTCGGCCGCCATCGGCATACACACATGATACGGATCCCCCGACGCCTTGCCGCAGAAGGCGCAGACATAAACCTCCTTCGTCTTCGCGGGGGAGCACAGGTGCATGCGCGTGCTCGCAACCTTCCCGCAGGTCGAGCACGTATACACCGCTTTCGTCCCTTTCTTTGCCGCTCTCTTCCCTTTGCCCTTAGCCATCGCATACCCTCCAGATTCAGCCTTTTCCTGCCCTTACTTGTTATGCGCGAAGTATTCGCGAATAAGTTTCTTCATATACTCGTCGCGCCGGAAGTACAACTTGCGAAGATGGCGGCGCTTGTGCCGGGCGAGAGCGTAGTGCGTGAGGACGGGCACGGCCACGGTCGCATCGAGGTAGCAGACCACGGCGTCGGGCAGGCGGTTTGGATCCACCTTTCCCCAACTGACGGCCTCGTGAGGCGTCGCACCCGACAGGCCGCCGGTATCCGGCCGCGCGTCGGTGAACTGGAGGAAGAAGTCCTGACCGACCTCCTTGATCCTGAGCACTTCCTGAATCTGAGGTTCTGTCTGGAGCATGAAGTTTTTCGGCGAGCCGCCGCCCACGAGCACGACGGCGCTCATACCGTTGGCGCGCTTGGCTTCAAGGACTAACGAGGTGGTTTCATTCACGTCAATGCTGGGGTTGAGGCGAAGCTTGTTACCGCGCAGTTCCACACCCGCAATGTTCATACCAATGGTCGAGTCGCCGGGCGAGGAAGTGTAGAGGGGCACACCGGCGCGGTACGCGGCGGCGAGAATCGAGACGTCTTTGAGACCCGCCTTTTGCTCCCACTCTGCGGCATACTTGCCGAGGCAGTAATGCAGTTCAGCGGTTCCCATTTCCTTCTGGAATTCCGGTTGCACGATGATCTTGCGGATGATGTCATCGGTCGCCATCAGCACGCTGTCGTAGTCGAGCAGGACGTCGTAGATACGCACCACGCCGGCCTTGCGCAGGGCCGCGTCATCCACGAGGTGCGAACCCACATGCAGAGGCATGTTGAAGGCATGATGAAGATCGTGGTAGAGGTTGGCGCCGGTGGCGACGATCCAGTCCACAAAGCCGGCCTTGATAAGAGGCACGATGCACGAAGAGCCGATACCGGCCGGCGTCAGCGCGCCGGCAAGGCTCATGCCCACCGTCACGTCCGGTTCGAGCATTTTTTCCGTGAACAAGCGGCAGGCTTCCCGCAGGCGAGCGGCGTTATAGGCCAGGAAGCAGGACTCTATCATGTCCTCAAGGGACTCCGAGCCGGTGATTCCCCTGGGAAGGATACGCTTACCGCACAAAAAGCGTTTTTTTTCCTTCGTGGGCTTTCGCGTCAGCCATTCGGGTTTCTCCACCCGGGCCTCCACTCGATGATTTCTCTTCATCCATACCTCCTGTGTAACGTGGGCATCGCTTACCCTCTTCATTCCACCATCACGCACTTCGCCGGGGGAAAGCCGTTGAAATATGTGGCGCTCGCGACGGAGTAGGCGCCGATGTTGTCAACGTAAACGATGTCGTCAATGTCCAGTTCGGGCAGTTCCTCGCTGCGGGAGATAATGTCGAAGGAGTCGCATGTGGGGCCGGCAAGGGTGCTGATCTGCGTCTCGCCTTTCTTGAGAACCTTGAACTGGTACTTGCAGTGGTCGAAGACAATGCCGGAAAAGCCGCCGTAGACGCCGTCGTCGAGGTAATACCAGTGTTTGTTCTCGCGAATGGCCTTGCCGATGACGCGCGTGACCAACGTGACCGACGGTCCGACGAGGGAGCGGCCGGGTTCGGCGATCAACTCCACCGAGGAGTCGAAGAGCCTGTTGATCTCGCGATTGAGCGTAGGGGCCATGTTTTCAAAGGGGTCCTTCTTTTCATGATCGAAATGGCGGATAGGGAAGCCGCCGCCGATGTCAATGATGCGCATCGGCAACTGCTTGAGGCGCGAGTCGTTCAGAAGGATGGCCGCCATTTCGAAGGCCTCGACGAAGTTCTCCACGTGCGTGCACTGCGAGCCGACGTGCAAGCTCACGCCCACAGGCTCAAGGCCGACCTGTTTGGCCTTGATCAGGAGCGGCATCGCGTCGGCGGGGTCCACACCGAACTTCAACGACAGTTCGACAAGACTGCCGACGTTGGGGACCTTGATGCGAACCAGCACCCGCGCGCCGGGAGCGTACTTCGCAATCTTGTTCAGTTCGTAGCCCGAGTCGAACGTCATCGTCATGACTTTCTTCTGCACGGCATACTCGAGCGCCTCCCGGCGCTTGATGGTGTTGGCGAAGATCAAGTCCTGAGGCTTCGCACCCGCCTTAAGACACATGTCAATTTCCTGCATCGAGGCAACGTCGAACCCCAAGCCCATGCCGACGAAGAACTTGAGGATCTGCGGATCCGGATTGGCCTTAATGGCGTAATAGGGCTTCACGCGCGGGAGCAGCCGGCGGAATCTCTCGATGGCGACCTTCAGTCGCGACCGCCGGATGACGGCCAGGGGGGTCCCATGAGCCTTGACAAGCTTTCTTATCATTGCCTCAGAGTTTGTTGCCATTCCTTCTTTCTCGTTCGAAGCGTGATTTCGTGAACAGACGCGGCGCCCACCGCATTATCTTAAAGGATTTGCGCCGCAATGCAACCCTGAAACCAGGCCGACGCCTCAAAGCCCCAATTGGGCCACGTAGTTTCGACTAGAATACTCCGCGACCATTTTCGGATCGAGAGGGTAAACGCCCCAACACCGCGCCGCCCCCAACATCGTACGGTAGTTCTCCGGCTTCACGCCGGGATGAATACTGTTGGACGACGCCAGGATATGGCCGCCACCGGGAGAGGCCTTCGCAATGGTTTCCTTAACGGCGTCTTCTACCTGATCCTTCGTACCGTACGGCAGAATAACGGAGCAGTCCACGTTCCCGCACACCGCAATGCGGCCGCCGTATCTGCGTTTCACTTCGCCCATATCCATCTCAGCAATCGGCTCGATGGGATCGAGCGCGCTGATGCCTGTATTCACGATATCGTCCATGACAGCCCACAGTTTGCCGTCGGTGTGTTTGATGAACGGCTTACCGCAGGCTTTGGCGACCTCAACGGCCTTGCGGATGTACGGAACCACAAAGCGGCGAAAGTGATCGGGAGACATCAACGTGCCGTGGCGAGTCGCATAGTCATCGCCTGTGAGCAGGACATCGGCGCCCTCCTGTCCGGCCCGTTCGAGAACACGGCGCTTGTAGGACCAGATTATCTGCGAAAGGCGCTCCACGAAACCAGGGTTCTCGACGTAGGCCAGAAAGAGCTTGTCCATTCCGCCAAGGAGATAGTGCGAAAACTCGAACGTTTCGTGGCCGAGGAAGACGATGGCTTTGTTGCCTCGAAAACGTTTTACGGCAGCCTTCAAGTCGTCAAGACGGTGATCCGCGTCGGGATCCGGGGGGCGGAACTTATCAAGGTCGCGTTCGTCCTTGATGGGACCACCGCAGGGGTAGGGAACGCCGTTAGGCTCGATGGTCCAGACAATGCCCCATTCGTCCCGCACGACATTGTTGCCCAAGTCCTCGCGTTTGCCGGTCTCGAAAATCGTGACGCCGTCCAGGTTCTCCTTTTCGGAGAAGTCCAAATAGGAGATATCGCCGTAGAGGGCATCAATGACGGGGCGATTGACGATCAATTCCCATATCGGCACACGGTCGGGTTGACGGCGCTGAAGGGCGGCAAGAAATCGCTGTTGACCGGTCATTGGACCTCCAAAGGCAGCGGATTACACGCAATGCGCACGACGACACGCCGACATTTTAGGGGAACAGGGCCGCTTTTACAATCGTTTTCCAAATGGATATAATGCTCTGGCGTCATGCCTTGAGCCACGAGGAGAAGATGCCATGGGCGTGTCAAGGGACCTCTTCATCGCCGTCGCACTCGCGCTGTCTTTGCTGGTCGGGCCGGATACCGCCGGCGAGGACAAGACTTACCTGCTCTGCCTGAGCGGCGCCGTCACCGAACATCCGCCGGGAAAAGACTCCGTGCTCAGCATGCGCGGATTCCTGCCCGATGAGACACTTCAGAAGAGAATGGCTGAGCGCGGGATCGTCTTCGGAGCGGAGCGCTTTTCCACACAGATGACATGGGATTACCTAAAGCAGTTCAACGTCATTATGACACTCGATTTTCCGATCATTGAGAGACACGAAACGATCAGAGACGCAATCCGCGCAACAGAGAAACTGCTCGCGCGGTTTGTGGAGGAAGGCGGCGGGCTGCTGGTTACGGGCGTGACAGAGCACGGAATGTGGGGACTCGAACGAAATATCGAGGAACTCAACCGCTTCCTGGAACCGTACAACGCCACGGTCCTCCATGAGCAAGTAGACGACAAGAACGCCGCCTACGCTTTGCCCTCGAGGGGGGCAGGCCGCATGGCCTGGACCGGCAACGTCTGCAAGCACCCGTTGACGGACGGGGTGCGCGGGCTGATTTACCCAACCGAGTTCCCCTGGGCCTATACGACCCATCCGCTCCGACTGGGAAACGACTGGCAAACGCTCATCAAGGGATCCGGAACGGCGCATACCTACTCCGTGCGACTCGGAACCGGAGACCTTTCGACGAAGAAGCCAGGCTCCTATACCTCCGAGCCGCCCATCGTGGCCGTACGCCAGAGCGGGCGGGGACGTATTGCGCTGTGGCCGGTTGCCCCCACCACTTTCTTCGTAGACGCGTACCACCCCTTCTGGGGAAGCGGCCTCGTGATGGAAGGGACGGACAAGGACTTGCCCTCCGACGGCAGACGCCTGCTGTTCAACTTGCTGGACTGGCTGGCAGCGCCGACGAGGGGCCAGTTCGGCGGCTACGCCGCGCGGCCCATGGAGGAACTCGGGAATGAGCCAGGCTTCCAGCCCGTAGACTGGGACAAAGTCCAGATCAAAGGGAAGCCATTTCCAAACTGCTACAAGGGCCTGATCGGCATGAGAAGCAGTCTGACCTCAGGACAATCTTCTCCCCGCGAGATGATCGCAGCCGCAAGAGAAGCCCGCTATCACTTTGCGGCGTTCGCGGAGAATTTGGAGGAACTGACAGCCGAGGAACTGGACAACCTCAGAAAGCTCTGCGCAGAAGAATCGGGAGAGACATTCCAGGCCTATCCCGGCTTCACCTACCATGACGAATCCGGCAACACGTGGGTCACCTTCGGCCCCCAGATCACGTGGCCAAAGGAAGACTGGTGGAGCCGGAAGCGGCCCGGCGCCATCGTGAAAAACAACATGGTTTTCCGCGGGTACCAGTTCCCGCCCGTCATCATGATCAAGGCCGGCCAGAACCCCGAACCCGCATGCTTCCAGGGGAACTTCAAAGGAATCGCGTTATACACGTACGAAAACGGCAAGGTTGTGGACGATTCGAGCAGACTTTACCTCTACCTGCAGGCCAACGGCTTCAACCTTTTCCCGGCCGTCGTCCACGAAACGCGCTCGGCGCAGGAGATTCGGACCGCCGCCGCCGCGCCGTTTCAAACCTATGTGCGATGGCACGAACTTTCGAACGTCATCAGCGCGCTGTCCGGCAACACAGCGATGTACAAAGGGAATTACGTTTTCCACCGCACGGCATTCGCCTCAGCAGGGCCAAGAATCGAGAACTTCCAGGTGTACAACTTCGGCACGGCAGACCTGGCGGTGCCCCAGAATGATCGCTACCGGATTCATCTGGCCGTCTCGTCCCCCGGAGGGTTGAAAGAAGTGCGCCTCATGGACGGCGAAGAGATGTACCGCCGCTTCCTGCTCAAGGGCGAAAAAGAATGGACGTGCGACGTGGAGGGGTACCAGGACAAGAACCGCCATTTTGTCGCCGTCACGACAGACAACGAAGGAGGAACGGCCTACAGCGCGGTCTGCGGGACAAGCGTGCAGGAAGTGCTGCTCGTACGCTGCACCGACAATCTCAACACGTACACGAGCGGTAAATACACGGCCGTTAATTTCCATCCTCTACGCGGACTCGAATCCTACATTGACCGACAAGCCGGGAACTTCAACTACTTCCCCGCGCCTGGCATTCCGGAGACCGAGCGCCTTGCCGTCGAACAGCAACTGCCGCTGGTCAGCCGGTTCGGTTATGTCCGAAAGGACGTGGTAAACCATTCCTATCCGCCAAGCGCTTCGGCCAACTGGAACCTGACCGATGCGCCAGAGCTGGCCCAACCCCTGACTGTCATTCAAGGGGCAACCACCGTAACAATGTTCGCCCCCAGGGCCGATGCGACTTCCGTGTACCTGGTTGAGGGCGAATACCGCGTCCTGCAGGATCACGAAACGCCCAAGAGCACCATTCCCGTCTATCGCGGACAATGGGTGAGAGACGCCGAGATCTGCTACATCTCGCGCAAAGATGGACATGGATTCTGCGGCAAACTGACAAGACACAAACCCCACTATTTCGGGCCGATGGACCAAGTGGAGTACGCGGCCAACCTTGCACCAATAGGCGGCTCGCGCGCAATCATCCCACTGGCGCCGAACATGGCTTACAGCCTGATGTTCGGCCCCGAAGAGCGCAGCACCATGATCTGTTCCATCGACGTGGGCAGGCCCAACGTGCGCAAGGGCGAAACACTTCGCTATCGCTACCTTGCGGTCTGGAGCGGCATCAACCCCCCGCCCGACAACGGTTTCGTCGAGGAGGTGTGCGAGAAGCTCGGACTTCGAAACAAGACGGCCTACACCGTTGCGCCACGGCAAGGAAAAGTGCTCGACACGACCTTCGCGCTTCGCCTCCAAGCCGAGAACTTTGGTTTCGCGGGCCTCATCACGCAGGCTGACCTGCCGATGAGCCTGCCTGTTTTTATCGAGGGACTCAATCCCCGCTGGGCAGCGGGCATCCTCTATAGAGGCAGGAACGCGCTTGTCGTTCCGGTGTGGCGAATGAGCAAGGTCGGGAACCGGCATGTGGAGCGGGTGAAGACGCCCGGCGAGAACCAACTGCACCGCTTCGCCGTGCTGAATGGGACAGGGATGCTGCAGGTAGACACCGCATTCGGCGACAAAGACGTGTACATCGGGAACCTGCTCATCTGCGATCAGCCGGAGGCGTTCCTGTCTCTGGACGATACAAGGCCGGGCAAGCGCATCATCGCCGTCAACAACCCAACCGACAAACCGATGAAATGCACCATCCGGCCCGGCCCCGGATTTGACCTGCTGGGCGAGTTCGAGAAAACGGTCACGGTAGGCGCCGGAGAGTGCATTCGGTTTTCACCGTAAGCCGGGACTATCGCCACAGCTTCTGCAACATGACAAACGCGGAGTCCGCCATCCGCTGACCGGCGTCGGCCGCAAGCCGGCGCGAGAGGATGGGCATGGCGCCGTAGCCTCCCCGCACCGCCTGCTCGATGGTCGGAACGTAGCCGACCCAATGGTTCGCCAACTCGACGACGAACGTGAACGGAGCCGGAGACCACTTCTTGATCTCAAGACCCCATTGACAGAAGATCTCCCCCGGCAGACCCACAAAGGCACAATTGCCGACGCGCAGGGCATGCACGGGAACATCCTCGGACCTGCCCTCAAAATCCTGTCCCCATGTGGAAACGGTCTTGACCACATAGCGCTCGAAGTCCGAGGGCTTTTCCTTCCGGGCCAGCTCGTCCGCATAGGCGCGCATATTGTCGTCCACGATGTAGTAAGGAACGCTCAAACGGGTCAGCATGGAGGCAACGTTCCCGTCGGCGACGGGTTCGCCCTTCTCCGCCGCGTTGACGGCGACGCCGCCGATGGCGCGGCCCAGTTGAACGGCCTTGGCCGGACCGCCGCGCGGAAGCGCGGTCTGCTTGAGATAGGGCGCATGGTTAATGTCGCCGCAGCAGCCGTTCAGGAAAAGCGTCACGCACTGCCGGCCGTAGACCCCCGCGACCGCGTTGGCCATCTCGCCGGGCCAATCGGCCGAGATGAAGTTCGCGCTGCCCCCGCCGATCACGTCCACATGCAACGCATAATTAACGAGAACGGCGCGCACCTGGCCGGTCTCGTCAACGACTTTCATGGCGAGGACTTCCGGGTCTATCGGACCCGCCACGCCGGCCGTCATCGCCGGGTCGCCGGAAGGCCCGAATTTCTCCGTGCCGTCACGTAGACGAAAGAGCCGATTATTAGCGAGGTCCCGCTCTTCAGCGCGGCCCGGATGCAACCTGGCTTTGAACATGCCCGAGGCCGCCTCGCGCGCCGCATCGGCGATGAGGCGGGGCAGCCGCTTGAGCCAGTCGGCATGAACCGGCACCACGCGCCCCGGACGCACCTCAGGACCCGTGTGCGTGTGAGTCGCCGACACCATGACATGGTCGGACCTGATGCCCGTTTCTTTCTCGATGAGAGAACGGGCCGAGTCCGTAATCTCGGAGTGAACGGAGATCAGGTCGCAGGCCACAAACGCCACACGCTGCCCGTCCGACTCAAAGACAACGCACTTTGCCGACAACTCATCGCGCACCGTGGCGGCAACTCGATCGTGAAAATATCCCGCCAGGCTCACGCCGACAGGGGGCGTAATCGTCTTCTGAGCGGCGCCTGCCCGCAATTCCGTAGCCATGTCATTCTCCTCAACCAGGTCCCGCAGAATGTTCGGACCCACAATACTTGAACGACAAGAAGATAGCAATGATTGACCTTGCGATTCCGTGGAGATACAATTCCTGCCAGTCGGTTCCGAGACCCCGCGTACACAACAGGGAGTCCAGGCGATGAAAAAGCTCATACTTGCACTGCTCACACTGTCTTTGGCCCTGCCCGCCGGTTGCCGTACTTTGCCCCAGGAAGTCCCGCGCGGCAAGGGCATGAGCGAGGCGAACAAAGAACGCCTCGTCATTGACGACATGGCCGACGTTTCGGACTGGACGAACGGGTCCCCTGAAGAGACCAAACTCTCCAGCAGCGGCAAACACCCCAGGGACGGCCGACCCGCACTCCTTTTTGCCAATGTGGTTGACTACACCAAGGGGGAGAAGAACTACCCGATAGGCTGGCCGCGGACATACAAGGACATGGCCAAGATTCAGATGAGCGAGTGGTCCGCCTATGACTTCTTCGAGTGCTGGATATACACCGAGACCAGCCGCGATGACCTCCCCACAAGTCCCCTCAACCTCGGTTTTACGCACACCGGCCATAAACGCAGCACAAACTTCGCTCTGAAGGAAATCAAGAAGGACGGCTGGGCACACATCGTCATTCCCATCCCGAAACTTCAGGACGCAAGAGACGTACTGTCCATCCGATTCAACATTTCCGAATCCAGCTACAAGCACCAGGACCGCGTGGACTTCTACATTTCCGACATGGCCCTGACCCGTTTCGTGGAGCCTGCAATCGCCGCCGTGAGCCTGGACAGGAACATCGCCTATTCCAACGACCGTCACATCACGGCCACGTATTCCCTGGTGGGACACAAGGGGATGGACGAGGCGAGCGCGGAGATAACGATCCAACGCGGATCGGAGCCGCCTAGCGCGAGGACGGCCGGCAAGGCATCGAGAAAGGGCGACATTTTGCTCGATATAGCACAACCCCTCGACCCCGGAATGTATCGAGTCATGCTCAGCCTGCGCGATCCAACGGGGGCGCTGCTCGACCGGAAAGAGAACACGCTCAGGATCGTTTCCGGACCTTTCTGAAACAAGGAGCAAGACATGAGAGGATCGCTGACAGTCTTGACATGCGTGCTGTCACTTGCCGCGACTCACATCGCCCAGGCCAAGACATTTCTCTTCGACATGGGAACGGCGAAGTCCGAGTTACGGCCAGGCTTCACACAGGTCACCGCAAAGAGCCAGTACACAAAAGAAGCCGGGCACGGGTGGAGGTCGCTCGAAGGGCTGAAGGAGCACTATGAGCCATATACCCGCGAGTGGAAATTCAACGAGAGCCGCGGATCAGCCCAACCGCCTCCCATCTACGCAAACGAAATCACGTGCGACAGCGTGATCGGCGACAAGCCCAACTCCTTCCTCATTGACGCACCGGATGGGCCATACACCGTGTACGTACTGTGCGGGCGCAGCGCCGGATCGCCCCGAGAGTATCACGTGTTCGAGGTGAAGGCGGGAGGGGCGGCTTCCACGGTGAAGATTCCGGGGGCCTGGATTTTTGAGAAACGCGTGCTGAAGGCCGAGAGCAAGGGCGGACAGCTCAGCATTGACCTGGTGCCGCAAACCGACTGGCTGCTTGCCGCCCTCATCGTGTATCCAACAAACGACGAAGAAAAGGTGCGCAAGGACTTTCTCGATGCCCTGGAGAAAGAGATATGGTTTCTGCCCCCCGATGTCGCCGAGAAATGGAAAGAGACCAAACACGAAGACAACCGTCCCCTCCCGGACTTCAGCGCCGAAGACCGTAGCCGGGGCTATGCCGTGTTTGCGCGGCATTGGTCTGAGGTCATCTATCCGAACACCGTCCCCCGCCAGATCGAGTTGAACCCGGAGCTGAAGATTTTCGCGTCCCTGGGGGAGCACGAACCGGTTACCTTCACCATTCATCCGCTTAAGGACCTGCCTGGGGTCAACGTGACGGCCAGCGACCTGCGTTCGGCGGACGCCGCCATCCCCGCCAAGAACGTGGACATCCGGTACGTCCGCTACATGCTCGTACGGCCCAACTACTCCTCGTACTTCACGTACCACATCGCCCCCGACGCCCTGGAGCGCCGCGATTCCGTGGACATCAAGAGAGGCTCAAACCAGACGGTATGGGCCACCGTGAAAGTCCCCGAAGACGCCAGGCCGGGCATCTATGAAGGGAAGCTCTCATTCACTCCAGCCGGCGGAAAGCCCGCCGACGTTGCGATCAAAGTGCGCGTGCTCCCCATCAAGCTTCAGAAGAATCCCGACCACATTTACGCGATGTATTACCGCGACCCGCTGAGCGAGATTGACGAAAAGAACACCAAGCAAGCCAACGAATATTTTCAGCGCAAGGCCGAGCTCGAGCGGCAGGATATGGTCGAGCACGGAATGAATTCACACACCTCGGGCGTGTCGGGGTTGACGCGCGACGAAGAAGGCAATTGGACGATAGACGGCACCGAAACCGAGCGCCGCATCGCCCTGGATCGCAAGTACGGCATGGCCGACAAGCCGCTGATTGTCCACTTCCCCGTAAGCACACCGTACGCCAAGCTCGTGGACAAGCGAGGCATGGGCAGCCATCTGCGCCTGCTTCCGGAAGAGGTTCCGCAGGCCTACTTCGACGAAGTGACGAAGATGGTCGCGGTGATCGAGAAGGAAAGGAAGAAACGCAATTGGCCCGAGTTCCTCTACTACCCGATTGACGAACCGAGCGGCGAACCCAAGTCCGTGAGATTCATGGTCAACATTCTCAAGGCCGTCAAGAAAGTGCCCGGCGTACGCACGTACCTGACAGCCGATCCCAGCGAGGACAACTTCGCGCCTCTATGGCCCTTCGTGGACGTCTGGTGCTGCCAGCCCTTCGTCTTCAACTGCGACAAGATCAGGCAACTGAGCAAGGAAAAGAAGATCGAGTTCTGGTGCTATCCCAATCACATCAGCGGCGAGAACGACCACACCCCCGTCCGGGGCGCGCGCATGACGTGGGGGTTCGGCTTCTGGAAGTCCGGGTTCCGGACATTGATCCCGTGGATTTACCAGGCCAGCATCGGCGACCCGTGGAACTACCTCGACGGCACCTCAATGGACTTCATGAACCGCTTTACGCCCGACGGCGAACCGGTTCCCGTAACACTTTGGGAGGCCTACCGCGAGGGCATTGACGACGGGCGCTACATTTACACGCTGGAGAAAGTCGCGGCGGAGGCCAAGAAAAAAGGCGGCAACGCAGCCGCCCTTGCGCAGAAAGGCGAGAATGAACTCAAGTACGTCTGGGACGCCATCCAGGTCCAGGAAAAATACAAGTACGACGACCTATGGAACGGGGCCGATTTTGACGCCTATCGTTGGCTCCTGGCTTCAATGATTATGCAGTTGCAGGAGGCGCTCCGGTGAACCACACGATACCGGCAACAACCCCCCTGGAGATGCAGGGAGACCTCGCCGCGCAGATGGTGGAAGGCATCGGCAGGTTTCTCGACCGCGCGATTTCAGAGTCCGTCGCCGGACGGTCTCGCTACTGGAACGCGGACTTTGCGTCGCACGAAAGCTACGTCAAAAGCATCGAGGCCAATCGGCAAAGATTCCTGAGATACATCGGCGCGAGAGACACACGCGAGAAGGTCGAGATGCGTTTTGAGTCAACGCCGCGCCGGTCGTCGCTCATTGCCAGATCAAACCGCTACAAAGTTCATGCCGTCCGATGGAACGCCCTCAAAGGCGCGGACGGCGAAGGGCTGCTGCTCGAGCCGAACCGAAAGCCCCGGGCGAGTGTTGTCGCACTGCCCGACTGCGACAGCACGCCGGAGATGCTCGCCGGACTGGCGCCCGGCATTCCGCCCGAAGCGCAGTTTGCGCGGCGTCTTGCCGAGAGCGGGTTCCGCGTGGTGGTTCCAGTCTTGATAGACCGCCGCGACACTTACTCGGGCAACCCGCAAGTACGCATGACCAACCAGCCGCACCGCGAGTTCATCTATCGAGCGGCATTCGAGCTGGGCCGCCACCTCATCGGTTTCGAGGTACAGAAGGTCCTTGCCGCCGTAGACTGGATGAAGGAGGCGGACGCCTTGCCCCTCGGCGTGATGGCATACGGCGAAGGCGGCCTCATCGCGTTCTACGCCGCTGCAGCCGATACGCGCATTGATGCCGCCGCCGTCAGCGGCTATTTCCAAGCACGCGAACAAGTGTGGCGCGAGCCGATCTACCGCAACGTGTTCGGACTCCTGGACGAGTTCGGCGACGCCGGCATCGCCCGGCTCATCGCGCCGCGCGCGCTTATCGTCGAAGCGTGCGCGCATCCGGCAATCGCCGGTCCCCCGCCCGTGGCCCAAGGCCGCGCCGGCGCAGCGCCCGGCGTCATCGCGACGCCGTCTCCTGATTCGGTCGAGGCCGAATTCAAACGAGCGCAGGCCTTTGTCGCAGAGCTGAAACCCCGGCCGGTTCTCACCCTTGTAAAGAGCGGTGACGGGACCGGCCCCGCCGGCGCCGACGAAACCCTGAAGGCACTCGCCGCCGGCCTCGGGACAACGCGGCGGCTCGCTCCGGCAGCCTCCCCCGCCAGCGCTGTGAGCGCTCTGCCCGACCCCGCTGCACGCATGAAACGCCAGTTCGACCAGCTTGTGGAACTCACCCAACACCACCTGCGAGAGGCCGAGTACCGGCGCGTTGAGTTCTGGGCCAAGGCTAAACCCGAGGAATCGAAGCTCGAACAATGGCCGGAACGTTCCCGCTGGTACCGCGATTACTTCTGCGACGAAGTCATCGGCCGCCTGCCGGCCGCCGCGATCCCGGCGAACCCGCGCACCCGCCTGATCTATGACGAACCCAAGTACCGCGGGTACGAGGTCGTGCTCGACGTGTACCCGGACGTCATCGCCTACGGCATTCTGCTTCTTCCCAAGAATATCGGCGAAGGCGAGCGGCGTCCCGTCGTCGTCTGCCAACACGGTCTCGAAGGCCGGCCCCAGGACGTGGCCGACCCCAAGACCAACAATCCATCGTACAACCAATATGCCTGCCGGCTTGCCGAGCGGGGGTTCATCACGTATGCGCCGCAGAACCCGTACATCGGGATGGACAAGTTCCGAGTGCTCCAGCGCAAACTGAATCCGCTGAAAAAGTCGCTCTTCGCCGTCATCGTCCGCCAACACGAACGCACGCTGGAATGGCTCTCCTCGCTGCCCTCTGTAGATCCCGCGCGCATCGCCTTCTACGGACTCAGCTACGGCGGCAAATCCGCCATGCGGCTACCTGCGATGATCGAGAAGTATTGCCTCTCCATCTGCTCGGCGGATTACAACGAGTGGATATGGAAGAATTCGTCCACGCGCAGCCGGTACAGCTATATGTTTACGGGGGAGTACGAGATGTTCGAGTTCGACCTCGGCAACACGTTCAACTACGCCGAGATGAGCTGGCTCATCTGCCCCCGGCCATTCATGGTCGAACGCGGACACCACGACGGCGTGGCGCCCGACGAGTGGGTCGCTTACGAATACGCGCGCACACGCCGCCGGTACGATCTGTTCGGGATCGGCGATCGCACGGAGATGGAGGTCTTCGTCGGCCCACACACGATTCACGGGCAGGAAACGTTCCAATTCCTGCACAAACATTTGAGCCGGCCGCACCCCAAGTAGGAGTAAGACGCGATGATTCAGGACAGAGCTCGGGACGTCGTGTGGACGCTGGCGGTCATCGCCGGACTGGCCTTGTGCGGAGCGACCAGCCGGGGCGATACAAACATCGCCGACGAATTCGAAGAAGAGCATTCGGTCTCGACCGAGTTTGAGACACCCCACACCCCATGGGCCAAGCCCTACGCCGGCGGAAAGCTGCGCGCATTGTTCTTTCTGAACATGCAGTACTGCGGCACCATCCCCCGCGAGGTCGTCGAGCTTAAACAGCGGTTCGGCCTCGAGGCCGAGATGGTCTTCTGGGCAAGGATCATAGACACCACCAAAGAACACTGGCACGGCGACGCCGCCGGCGAAGCGCGCATGCGGCGTCTGCTTGAGAAACCGTGGGACTGCTACGTGTTCTTCGGACTCCCGATCGAACGGATGGGGCTCGAGGAACAGTACCGCATGCTTGAGGCAGTCACGAAAGGCGCCGGCCTCGTGCTGACAGGCATCAGCGACCCCCGCGTGATGAAACCTGAGCGCAGACTCCCAACGCCGCCCTTCCTGGAGAGCGGCGTGCCCCTGATGGGGCTTCCCTTCGCGCAAACCTTGTTCATAGAGAAGATGCCCCCCGAAAAACGCACGCCCGCCGAGGTCGCGCAGCGCATCGTATCGGCGTACAAGATAAAGGCCGGCCGAGGGGTCTTGCTGCCGGCGCGCCCTAACATAGACTACCGCCCGGGGTGGGAGACCGAGTACGACTATTGGCAATCCCTTTTCGGCCGCGCGATATTCTGGGCGGCGGGAAAAGAACCGAAGACAATCCTGAACGTAATGACCGGGTCGCCCGCGCTTGAGAGAAGCATTCTGCCGCACACAGAGGGCGTCGTTATCTCCTGGAACAACGCGGCCGCCTTGCCCGCGCGTCTGTGCCTCACGCTGCGAAGCGCGAGAGGACCCTCCCAAATCCTGCCGGAACGCGCCGTGACAACAGCCAACGGGCAGACATCCGCGCCCATCCCCGCCCTTCCCGCCGGTCAGTACTACGTGGACGCTCTCCTCAAGAGCACGCAAGGAGTCGTCACCTGGGCGAGCACACCGTTCCTGGTCACGAATCCGAGAACCGTCAAGGAGATCGTCCTCGCGACGCCCTTCAGCGAGATCGGCGGACAGCTCTCCGGCAAGGCGATCATTGACGGCGCCCCCGCCCCGGCCAATGAACGCGTCCGCATCGAACTGCTCGACCGGCGCAATCGCGCCCTCATGCGCCACGAGGCGCCCGTGGCCGACAACGCCGTTGCGTTCACGTTTCCGGTCGAGGAATGGCTACCCATGCTCGTCCGCGTGGAGGCAACGCTTTACGCCGGAGAGCCGGCCGGCAGCATCCCGTGCCATGCAGCCCACACCTATTTCAACGTCACCAAGCGCCAACGCGGCCAGTTCAATTTCCTCATGTGGGACCTGCCACGCGGAACCCTCGCGGCGTACGGCGTCGAGAGCCTCTGGAGAAACGGGGTGACCCTCGCCCTGCTCGGCGGAAGGCCCCCGCTTGAGGCGCGCGCTTTCGACTTCGGCTGGGTACCCTACACCACGCACATCGCCGCTAAACACGACGAAAAGGGCATCATGACGCCGCACTGCTGGAACGATGAAGCCAATATCACCCGGCACGTCAACGACATTGTGTCCAAGTGCGAACTGGACCGGCAGAGCGGCGTCTTCGTCTACTCGCTCGGCGACGAGATCGCCACGCGCGGATCATGCATACACCCCGCATGCCTCGTTGCCTTCCGCAACTACCTGCGCGACGAATACAAGACCATCGAGGCCCTTAATGCCTCGTGGGGGTCAACCTATGCCAGTTTCGATCAGGTCAACCTGGATCCGCCCGACGACAATAACGCCAATGCCGCCAAGGCAAAGGGCAATCACCCCCGATGGTACGACCGGCAGGCCTTCCAGTGCTACAACTTCACCCGCCTGTGCAAGCGTTTTGTGGACGCCTTTGCAAAACTCGACCCCCAGGCCCGAGTGGGTTTCGAGGGGGCCGGATCCTTCGCCGCCGGGGACGACTACGACCTGATCGTCCGCACGAACGCATTCTGGTCGCCCTACCCCGGCCTGGGCGACGAAATCATCCGCTCCATAGCGCCGCGAGACTTCCCGCGCTCCAACTGGATGGGCTACACCAGAGACGCCGAGTCCCTGCTGTCGAAGTACTGGCGCATGATCACGCGCGGGTGCGACAGCGTATGGTGGTGGCGGTGGGACGGCGTCGCCCGATTCCACGGCTACCTGGCCCCTCACCTGGGCCCCTACAAGGCCACGGCGGAGATCGTCAAGGACACGCAGGTCGTGCGCGACGGGCTAGGGACGCTGGTCATCAAGTCCACGATGCTCGATGACGGCATCGCCATTCTCTATTCCATGCCTTCGGCATACGCCAGCCGCGTCGAGCAAGGGCCGGCTTACGGCACCTACGTCTCCGCCCACGAAACCTGGTCGCAGATTATCCGCGAGTTGGGCCTTCAATACCGTTACGTCACCGATCGCATGCTGCGGCTCGGAGAATTCAGGGCATCCGAATTCAAGGTCGTCGTTCTGCCGCGCACCGAGGCCATCGGCCCCCAAGAGGCCCAAACGCTCCGCCAGTTCGTCCAGAACGGCGGCACGTTAATCGCCGACCTCCGCCCCGGAATCTTCGACGGCCACTGCAAGGCGCTTCAACGCGGCGCACTCGACGACGTGTTCGGCATTACGCGCACGGCCGCCAACGCGAATCCCGAACGAGGCGAGGCGCAGATCGGCGAAGGCGCGCCTGAGATGAAGATCGCAGACGCGATCTGCGACCCTACAACAGTCCTCGCAGGCGCCGAAGCATCGGGGCATTTCGGCAAAGTCCCCCTCGCCATCAGTCATAAGTATGGAAAAGGCCGCGCGGTTCTGCTGAATTTCTCGATCACGTCTTTTCCAGCCCTCAAGCTGCCCGAAACACCCCGAACAGCCGAAGGTTTCCTGGGCGGGCTGTTCGCCGCCGCCGGCGTAGAGGCGGACGTCAACGCGCTGGACGAAAATGGCGAACGCGCCCGCAACCTCCAGATCGTACGCTGGGCTAACGGAGATGCGCGTCTCCTGGCCGTATTCCGAGAAACGGGCGACCCGGGCAAGGCGCGAGTCACGCTTCCCAGAAAGATGCACGTATACGACTTGCGCAGCCGGCAATACCTCGGCAATACAAATGCATTTGACACAGACATACTTCCCTGCCGTGCAACCTTCTTTGCCCTGACGCCGACGGAGGTCCGGCCGGCTGAGTTCTCTCTTGCTCCGCCATCCCTCGAACGCGGCCTTCTGGGGAAAGCACATCTTCGCTGCGGGATGTCGAACGGATTGTCCGCAACTCTCGTAACAGCAACAACGCCCGACGGCAAGGAGGCCGACTGGCTCCGCCGCGTCGTCATGGTCCCGCCGGACGGCGCAAGCATCCCACTACCCATCGCGTTCAACGATCCTGCCGGGCAGTGGACACTGCGCGCGACCGAACTGTTCTCAAACAAGACAACCGCCGCCACCTTCGTTGTGAAGTAGCCAGGGAGGGACACGCATGAAGTGGCTCATGGCCGCATTGTTCTGCCTTCTGACGGCGAACGTTCAAGGCGCGGAAAAGCATCCCGTCCTCGTCTATCCCTGCCCGCGAGCCGAAACGCCCCCCAAGCTGGACGGCCGCCTCGACGATCCGGCGTGGAAGAACGCCCCGCTGGTCAGCGGCCTCACCACCTACGACAAGCACGAAACGGCAAAGGTACAGACGGCCTTTCGAGCCGTCTACGACGACCACGCCTTGTACCTCAGCGTTCAGTGCGAGGAACCGATGTGGCAGAAGCTCATCGTCGGTCAGCCGGGCATGCGCGATGATCACCCTGGTGTCTTTCGTTCCGAGGCCGTCGAGATATTCATCGAGCCCCGCCACGACCATCTCAACTACTTCCAGATCGCCGCGAACATCAGCGGAACGATCTTCGACGGCCGAGGATCGGATTCGTCCTGGAACGGCACGGCAAAGGCTGCGGGCGCTCTTGAAACCGGTCGGTGGACCCTTGAGGTCGTCATTCCGTGGGCCGACATCGGCGTCCAGTCACCGCAAGCCGGAACCGTCATGGGCCTGAACGTCTGCCGCGACCGCAACGTGGGCGACTGCGAATGGACTTCGTGGTCCTACATCGCCGCGAATTTTCATGATCCTCCCAATTTCGGCCACATCGTGCTGTCCGGCACACCGGACATGATCGGCAAGCTCTCGAGCGAGTTCCGCAAAGGCGGACTTGACGGCCCGATCCAGGTCTTCGGAACGGAGGGATTCTCAGGAACGACCTACCTGGCGCTTGCCTCCGAGAGCCTCAAGAAGATGAACGAAGCCCTTGAAGAGCTGGAGGCGTTGCGCCAGGCCGAGAGATCGCCCGAGGTCGCCTCCGCGCTGGAAAAGCGCATTACCCAAACGCGCCAGGCCATCGCACCCGTGGCCGACAAGGTCAAGGCCGGAAAACCCTTCGACGCCGCCGAGTGGCTGACAACAGACAGGGACCTCTCAACCCTGCGCCAGCAACTGGCTACGG
>CAYPFP010000008.1:61491-73839 GCA_964409935.1 uncultured Planctomycetota bacterium
GAGTGGCTGACAACAGACAGGGACCTCTCAACCCTGCGCCAGCAACTGGCTACGGCAGTCTGGCAGGCCCGTCTCGACGCCCTTCTTCGCGGGATCTAGCCAAGTGTCGTTCCTGCGCCTCAAGGCAGGCCCTGCGTTTCTTGTCTGCGGGAACGCCGGCAACCACTATGGGGAGATAACATGCGCGCAAGAGATCATTCAGTTTCGTTTCTTCTCGCCGCCTTACTGTTCGGCTTGGCAATCGCAGAGAGGAGCGCCGCAGACATGTTGAGAAACGGCGGGTTCGAGACCGTGACGGCCGACAACAAACCGGAGGGATGGATACTTGCCGAAGGTCATCAACCCGGCGCGCTCACGGAGGACACGCCACACGGCGGCAAGAGGGCGGCGCGAATCGTCGGCGATGGTAAACCGCGCGCCTGGCGTCAGGAGAGCCACGCACCGGCCACGCGCATTTACCAATCCACCGGCTGGTTCCGAGCGCGCGGACTCAAGATCAAAGGAAGTGACGAATATGCCCGCTTCTATTTTCATATCCTGTACAAGGACCGCCCCTACGCCGATACCACGCACGTCTACGCAGACATTCCCCCCGGAACGTATGATTGGAAGCGAATGACCGTCCGCCTTGTTCCGCAGGTGCAGTGGCCGATAGACACAATCCGCGTAACCGTCGCCACGCGTTTCACAGAAGGCACGCTCGACTTCGACGACATTTCCCTCGGCATCGGGGCCTATCAGGGAGGCGCGAACGCCCTCGAGTGGACCAACGGCCTGAAGACCGTTGTCCTCAGCGATATGGCGCAATGCCAACCTGCCAATGCCCTCGCAGCCACGGCCAAGAGCGGGCATTGGAAGACCATCCGCTACGAAGCAGGCGATCTTGCCGGAACACTCATCTGGGCCGCCGACGAAGCCAGCGCGCCGACACTTACACTGCCCCTGAACACGCAAGGTTGGCACGCGGTCTACGTAGGGCTGGCCGATCCGGCCCATCTCGGATGTCGGGCAATGCTCAAGTTGACGAACGACGCCGCCTTCGTCCCGCGCGCCCGCACAGCGGGCCAGATAGAAGAGATCTTTTTCAAAGTTGCAGACCTCAGCGGACAATCCCTGCAGATCGCTCAGGCCTCAGGGGGGCATGCCACCGGCTGCGGAATCGCGTACGTCAAACTGGTGCCCCTCACACCCGCAGAGGTTGCGCTGGTGCAGAACGAGAGGCGCGACGCTTCGCACCGCCGCCTGGCCACCACCATTGACGGTTTCAGCTTCATCTACTCGCGACGCCCAACGAGCCAGGGGGCTCTGCTTCCCGAGGTCGAAACGTACCGCAACAGCGATTTCGACACGCTCATACTGCAGATGGGCGGCGCCGACATGGTGAACTATCCCTCCAAGGTCGGCGAGATGCGAGGACAGGACACGGATGTTTTCGGCCGTAAAGGCGACCGATTCTATGCCGAAGCAATTCGCAACCTCGCATACAAGGGCATCAACCCCACCAAGACGCTCATTGACGGGGCGCACGACGCCGGCATGAAGGTCCACGTCGCCATACGCCCTGCGGCATGGATGCACAGCGAGCCGCTATCCGAATTCTTCAACAGCCGCTTCTACCAGCGGCATCCCGAATGGCGATGCGTGGACCGCGATGGAACGCCCGTCGTACGGATGAGCCTGGCCGTGCCGCAGGTTCGCGCACATCTGATCGAGGTCCTCCGCGAGGCCGTCCGGTTCGGCGCGGACGGCGCAAACATCATCTATGCGCGTGGAGTTCCCCTTGTCCTCTTCGAGAAACCCTTCGGCGACCTCTTTCGCCAACGACATGGCGCCGAAGCAACCAGCGTGGACGAGAACGACCCGAGAATCCTCCAACTCCGGGCTGATCTGCTCACCACCTTCATGCGCGAAGCGCGCGCCATGCTCGACGAAGAGGCCGCACGCCGCCCAGGCGGCAAGCGGCTGGAATTGAGCGCCTTCGTCCTGGCCAATGAAGAGGACAATGCGAAGTACGGGATTGATGTGCGGCGATGGGCGGCCGAACGACTTGTTGACCAGGTGTTCCCCTACGTTCGCGCAGGGGGCACCACAGCCAAGGACTACGACATGAGATTCTTCAATGACGCCTGCAAGGCAAAAAAGGTGCGCGTGAGACCGACCATCGTCGCGTGGACGATTACCGACATAAATGCCGCGATGGAACGCGCTCGCGAACTCTATGAAGCCGGAGCCGACGGGATCACGTTCTGGGACGGAAACTCCGGAGCCGACCAAACCCCGCGCTGGTCCGTCATCTCAAGAATGGGGCACATTGAGGAACTTCGGGAGCGGGCGGGCGCTCCCCCGCCATCCACATTGAGGTTCCGCAAACTTGCCGACGTCATCATGGACGGCCGCTATAGCCCGAACTGGGGGTACTAAGGCGCCCGCAGAAAACGGCAACGACACGACATCTCGCGACCAGAAGTCAGTCCCGCAACATTTCCTCCGCCGTTTTCGCCAGAAACCCGGCGGCGGTGTCGAGAAGCCGGTTACCCAGTTCGGGATTTGCGTTGGCGATGTGAGCGATGATCTCCGGGGTTCGAATCGCCGCATTCTTCAACTGCGAAGGCAGCGGGCTGGTTCCAATATCAGGCGCGCGACTCACGTCCACCCACTCCGGCCGGAAGCCCATCACCAGGGATGTTTCCCACATCATGCCGTGTCCGCCGCTCTTGGGATCGGACTTCACATACTCCGCAAGCGCATCGCGCATCGCCCGGAGGGTTCCACCGCCCCAGAACTTCATCTTCCCGACGCGCCCGGCGTGCTTCTTTTCCATGTAATGAAGCAGCCCCTCCGCCGGCGCATGACCCCCGATGGCAATGCATACCTTGAACCCCAGGTCCGACAGGGACTCCATGAGTTCCAGGTAGACCCGTTCGCACAGCTCACGGCTCGTCCAGAGGCTCGGCGGAAACAGTTCGTGCGTACGCGCCCTCAACTGGTCCCGCGAAAGACCCGGAAAATAGGCAGGCGCAAGAGGCACGATAGGGAACAGGATTCCGCCTGAAATTTTGACCGCCCGCATCCCGATCTCGTATCCCGTATGCGGATCAGTGCCCAGCGCGTTGTGCAGGCCGTGCTCCTCCATTGCCCCGCAGGCCCAGTACACTATTGGCTTTCGCTCGAACTCGGCGTAGAATTCCTCCGGACGCAGATCCTCCCATTTGTGCAGGTTGCGCATGATTGTCTCCTTTCTTGAGGCGCCAGTTTAGGAGATGAAACGACGCGGCGCAAGGGCTTTTCCGCTTATTGCGTCTTCGGTATACATATATCCATATGAGCACGCAGGCCGGAGAGCGAAGTTTTCTCGGCATACAAGCGACGCACTGGACCCGGAGGACATCAAATGCGTCTCGGAATCGCCGTCCGCGAGATCACGCCGCCGTTCCCGATGCCCATGGGCGGATACGGCGCGCGCACGGACGTCTTTGACGACGTCAACGACCCATTGACGTTCACGGCCGTCGTCTTGGAGGAAAGCGGACGCCGCGCACTCCTGGGAGCAGCGGACCTCTGCAACTTCCCCAATGACGAGACGACGCCGGCACTGCTGGATCGTCTCGCCGGCATCGTGCAATGCACGCCGGACCATATCATGCTGAATGCCTCGCACACCCACGGCGGACCGCAGAATCCCAGCCGCTCGCTTTATTACCGCCGCATGCGCGACACAAGCTCTCCCAAGCGCTACGCGCAGTGGCTGTGCGAGCGCGTGACCGAAGCGGCGCGCGAGGCCGCCGATAACCTGATAGAAGGCACACTCTGGTACGGCGAAGGAAAGACCGGCGTTCCGATGAACCGCCGCCTCGAACGCAACGGACGCGTGGAGAATGCGCCCAACCCCGCCGGCCCTGTAGACGACCGCATGCAGGTCCTTCTGCTGCGAAATGCACAAGGAGATATCGCCGCCGCCGGGATGAAAATATCCTGCCATCCCGTTTCCACCGGCGCTCAGCATCGCATCACGGCCGACTTCCCCGGCGCGTGGCGCGCAGAATTTGAGCACGCCTTCGGCCCCGGCATCGTCCCCTTCTTCCTTCAGGGGGCCGGGGCCGACGCGCGCCCCTGCCAGGTCGCCGTCATGAACAGACCCGACGCACCGGAACCCTCCGCAAGCGCGCGAACGGCGGCCGTCGCCCCCGCGTGGCGCGCCCTGAAGCACTCCGAGTTGCCGATCATCGGCCGGCAGCTCATGCGCGAGACGCTCGATATTCTCACAAGCGGCCGGTTGATCGAGATCAAGGACCTGGTCCTTCGGGGCACAACCCACGTCGTGAAGGCGCCCTGCGAGAAGCTGTACACGCGGCGCGAACAGTTTGAGGAGATGCTGAAGACCGCGAGCGGTTACGAGAAGATGTACGCGGAGGAAGGACTGGCCCGTCTCGCCGACGGCAGACAGGTTCCCGATCATGTGGAATACCGGGTGCAAACCCTGTGGCTGAGTCGCGAGTTCGCCCTGATCGGCCTCGACGTGGAGCCGCTCGTCGGGCTTGGCCGCCGGTTGGAGGCAGCCGTCGCGCCGCGCCAGGCGATGCTGCTGGGCTACGTGAACGGATGCATCTCGTACCTCCCCGACACCGCCGAGCTAAAACGCGGGGGCTATGAGACCCAGAGCTACCTCTTCCAGCCCTGGACAGGCCCCCTCATGCCGGGGGTCGAGGAGATCGTCGCAGCAGGAGTTGTTCGGAACGCGTGACACCGGAATGGCGGGCACTCAGACGAGTCGCTTGTCTTTCGCATGAAGGTGCGGGACCAGCGCGATGCCAGAACCCCGGTGTCGCGCCATCAGCTTCACCAGATTCGCGATCCGGACCGCCGCCTGAGCGGGCTTCACGCCCACATTCCTGTTGATGCTGCACAGGGCCGTAGTGCTTGAATGCTCGATGCGGCGCCATCGCGATGGCGGCGCCATCGCGACACGCCTTCCGGCGTCAGTCCATACGTGATGTAGGCCGAAAGATTGTTCGTCCCTGTCCCAGGCCGTTCGCCGATGAGGTGAACGACCAGCGGGACCTCCAGGATCGCCCCGATATGGTATCCCGCACCCGCCAGTGCCTGGCTCGCGCCTGCCGTTTGGCGCGTGCTTGGCACTACGCGGCCTGCCGATGTATTCGTCCCTATCCCTTGACATGGATCGCACCCTCACGAAGGCCTTGCTGGAAGCCTTCATGGTCTCAGGCGCAATTGTTCGGTAAAGCGCCTTCCGCGCATGTTTGAAAATCAGCGCGAGATGCGCCTGCATCGGCGCCGGGGGGCGGAAGTCCTTCTCATAGCCATGGCCGACATCCATTCCCCGTTCCTGCAACCGCTTGGTTGTCCTGCGAATATCGGACTCATCCTCCCCGAATTCGCGCGCCAGAGGCGCAGGTTCGCCGGCAGCATCCGTAAGACTGCCGTCGTTACGCATCACGCCCAGCTCGATCAACCTTCGCCTGAAAGGTGTCGTAACGGACCTGCCGGACAGATTCCGCAGCCGGGGGTGACTGCGGAAGTCCGTCGTCAGGTAGCCGAGCATGGGATCGGACTTTCCCGCCACGGCCATCAGATAAGCGGGCGCCGCATGAACAAGGCTTTCGTTCAGTTCGTCGAGTTGGGCGGGAGCGATGCCCATGTGATATGTGCTGCAGACATCCAGCCCCATCGCCAGTCCGTGCATCTTGCCCATGAAGAGGTCCTCAAGACAGGCCCTCATCAACTGTTCTGTGGTCCTGAACACCTCTGGACCAATAAAACCGGCCACATCATTGACGATCATCCACTTTCCGGTCTTGCGCCCCAGGGCATGCCCTGGGGCGCGATAAGCCGCGCCAGACCATATGTGCGCGACTCGAGCGTCACCATGTCCACGCCGCCGTCAGCGCCATTGGTGAATTCCGAGCCTTGCCCCGTCTCGAAATAGAGGCCCTTGAACGAACGGCACAGGTCCAGCAGCTCGCCGACATTGCACTCAAGCATCCCGTATACCGCCTTAGAAGTCCCCGCCAGGCTCTGGAATCCGACATCCACTCTGGCGCCCCTGGCCATCGCCTCCTTCTGTTTCTTCATGTCGGAGAGGACGCTCCAACGCGTCGGGAGCTTCAGTCGTTCCACGACGCGCGCCAGGAGATTTTCGAGTTCCCGCACCTCATCCACCGTGTCGTTGGCGGGGTTGATGCCGAGGATCACGTCGCCGCAACCATACGACAGACCCTCGAAGACGGAGTAGAGGATTTCCGTCGGATCGTCGGTCGGGCTGTTCGGCTGTATCCTGGAGCCGAAACACTCGCGCGCCCCCACGGACGCCGCGTCGCTGGAAAGACGCCCCGCGTCGCCCAGAGGATTGAACAGAAGGGAAGAAACGCGGAGCAGTTGCTGTGAGCTCATGGTCTTCGCAACCGCCGCGATCATCTCGCTCGTCATGCCGACGGTCATCTCGCTGACAGCCTCAGCGTCGCTCGCGGCAACCACGGCGTCTCGAACCCTGTCCACGTGCAGACGGCGAATCCTGTTGAAGGCCGCCAGACAGCGCTTGTCTTCGACAAGCTGGGCCTTCATGACCCCCGAAAGTTCGTCTTCGACGACGTCGCAGGCGAAGATGTCGGCCATCCTGATGCGCCCAAGCTCCCGTCGGGCGCTCCTTCTCTGAGCTTCGTCGGCTGTCCCAATGCCAATGGCGAGATCGCCCTCTTTGAACTCGTTGGAGAGGCCGAGAAGCTGGACCAACTCGTGTCTGTTCATAGCGTCCTGCCCTGCGGGTCCGCACAATACCAAGCGAGCGGCCACAATTGTTCCACAGGCCGGCGCACATTACAAGTTCCCGCCTGTTGGCGTGTGAGTTGGGCCGGGAAATGATGCCGGTTTTTGCCCTTGACGGCTCACACGTCTACTGCTAACCTCTCATCGTTCGCAGCCGTTGAGTTTCGCACACGGCTGCCCCTGCGGACCGCCCACGAGGCAACTACCGAGATCACAGGTCATGGCCAAGACCGAGGTCAGGCGCGTTCTTCTGCTTGCAGGCGTCATGGCCTCTCACGTCTCCACGCGCTACACCCTTGCGCTGGCGAAGGCGCTCAGCCAACGCGAGGTCTCCACCCACGTGATCTGCGCTCGCGGCAGCCGCCTGGAGCCCTTCCGCGACGCGCATATCTCGGTGGACGCCATCCGTTATCTCGATCATCCAGTGCTCTTCCGCCTTGGGCGCCGGTCTCTCCTGAATGCCATGGGCGAGGCCCAACCTCAGGTCATCCATGTGCAGGACCTCGACCTCGTCCGCGTGGGCGTCAGGCTCAGCCTCGCCACCCATCTTCCCCTCGTCGCCACGGCGCATCATTCCCCCTTCAAACGACCCAAGACTGCTCAGCAACGCTGGCTTCTTGCCCCGGAGGTGCGGCGTTACATCGCCGTCAACGAAGCCGTGCGTGAGGACCTTGTCAATGTTATGCGAGTCGCGAAGGACCGCATCGCCGTGGTCCCCGAAGGCCTTGACGTCTCCGAGTACCACACCCGTTCGGCTTCGGCCTCCGGATCGGTCCCGACCGTCGGCATCGTCGCTCCTCTTGAGCCGCCTTACGGGCACGACCACTTTCTGGCAGCCGCGAAGTTGATCCACGCCAGCGCCCCGGAGGTACAGTTCCTTATTGCGGGCGACGGCAGTATCGAGGATGACCTGCGCCGCCAGGCCGCTGCGCTCGGCCTGGCCAAGAACGTCGTCTTCGCCTCGCGCATCGGAGACCATCGCCCGTTCCTGGAGGTCGTGGACGTCCTCGTCATGCCTGCGGTGCGGGACGGGATCAGTTTTTCCATCATGGAGGCGATGGCCATGGGCAAGGTCGTCATCGCATCCAGCATCGGGGGCGTTTATGTGCTCGTCAAGAACGAGGAAACGGGGTATCTCGTCGGCCGCGGCGATGCGGGCGAGATCGCCCGCCGAGTGCTTGAGCTTGTCAAGAACCGCTCTCAAGCGCTGAGGATCGCCGAAAACGCCCGCCGTTTCGTGGAGCAAAGCTTCGGCCTCACATCTCTGGCCCTGCGCACCATCCGCGTCTACGAAGAGGTCATCGGCAATCCATGAGAAGCCTTCCCATTGCCTTCGTATATGACTCCGACCTGCGCGAACAAGCCAACCGCGGGATGCGTAACTACTGGCATGAATACATCCGAGAGATACTGGACAATGTCGGACTGCGCGCGCAGGAGGTCTCGCGCACGGTCCTTTCCGACGGCAACGCCCTGAGCAGATTCAGCGTGCTCATCGTCGGCGATCTGACGGCCGCGCAGATGCCCGAGGGCACAACCGGCGCGCTCGAGACCTGGGTAAGGTGCGGGGGAGTGCTCATCGGCATGGGCACGGAGGGTCTGGATGCGCTCTTCGGCAACGCCTGCTCCGGCGTATCAAGCCAGCCTGTGGACGACTTCACCATATCCGGCTTCTTTTCGCTGCTGCACGATCCGGTCACCGCCGACGTGCACTCTCCGCTACATCCGTCCCACAAGCTCCTCATTCTGTCCGACGTGCGCCTCGTCAGTCCCCAAGCGTCGAAAGCGCTCGCCAAGTTCTTCGGACCCAACGGCGTGTACATGAATTCAGCCGCCATCACTCGCCGCGACGCCGGCGCCGGCACCGCCTTCTACTTCGCCTTCAACGTTTCCAAGACCGTCTGGGCTTTGCAGCAAGGCCGCCCTGTTGACAAGGACCACGACGGCGACGGCTACCTTCGCGTCAGCGACGCCTGCGTTATCCGCCCCCACGAGATCGAGGTGCAGTACGCAGACGAGATCAAGTGGCTCGTGCAGAACATGGTCGCAAGCCGACCCGTCCCGTTCATCTACCCCATCCCCCCCATCGGTGAGAAGATACCCGAGGCGCTCTTCTTCTGGGGCGGCGACGACGAGGGCGCGCCCCATGCCCAACTGTTCTCCTCGATGTTCATGAAAGATCGGGGCCTGCCCTATCACATGAACATCATGCCCAGAGACGGGAAGTTTGCGCTCACGCCGGAGGAGGCGCGCGCCATCGAGGCCAACGGCCACGAACTTGCCCTTCACCTTAACGTCATTGAAGGCCACCAGCACCCGCATCATTTCACAGAAACCGACGTGCGCCAGCAGATGGAGGCCTTCCGAAAGACCTTCGGCAAACAGTCCGTCGTGTCCGTCAACCACTGGTGCACATGGACGGGCTGGGCCGAACCGGCCAAATGGTTCGGCAACTGCGGCGGCAGGGGAGACAACAGCCGCATTCATGCCAGCTCGCCTCCGCTCAACCCGACCAACATGATCGGTTTCTCGTTTGGAACAGCCTTCCCCTATTACGTTTACGACGACTGGCGCAATGCAAACCGGAGGCTCGCCTTCCTCTTGCAGCCTATCATGGCCTACGAAGTCGGCTACAACAACCGGACGAACCAGCCCGATTTCGAGCACCTGCCGAGAGTCCTCGACCTGGCCGCAAAGTACCACCTGACCACAGAAATGTTCTATCACCCCGTCAACATACACCGGTTCTCCTCGTGTCGCCTGGCCATAGACGAGTTCATGCGACTTCTTCGACAACGGAACATCCTCGCCAAGCACATGGGCAATGACGAGCTCTGCCGGTGGTGGAACGCCCGCTCTGCGTCGAGCGTCGAGTCCGTTTGTGCATCCGATAGCGTAATCTCCATTCATTGCGCCGCCGAGTACGCAGAAGGCATGGTACTCAAAACGCCCGTCGGCAATCGCATCGCCCACGCCGCGAGCGTGGACGGCGCCGCCGTTTCCTTCAAATCGGCCCGCGAGTTCGGCCAGAATTGGGTCTTCGTCGCCGTCCCGCACGGCCAGCACGAGGTCCAGATCACCATCCTTTGATATACGCGCTCCCCCTATGTAACGACCTTCACAAATAGCGCCAGTAAGCCGACGCAGATATGCTTGAAAGGAGACATGAACGATGTACTTCATCGGGAAAGAGGAAAAGGAAGCCCTCTGCAAGGTCATTGACGCCCAGCTTCTCATCCGCTACGCAGGCGACAATCCCAAACACCTCCGCATGGTTGAGACCTTTGAGAAGGAATTCGCACAGAAGATGGACGCCAAGTTCGCGCTGGGGGTGACGTCCGGCACCGCTGCGCTGATCTGCAGTCTCATTGCCTGCGGCGTGGGTCCCGGCGACGAGGTCATCATCCCGGGCTATACCTTCATCGCCAGCGCCACGGCGGTGGTCCAATGCAAAGCCATTCCCGTCATTGCCGAGATTGACGAATCGCTCACCCTAGACCCGGCCGACGTGGAGAAGAAAATCACCCGGCATACGAAAGCCATCATGCCGGTTCACATGCTCGGCCTTCCCTCCAACCTGGCGGCCATTCTGAAGATTGCGCGCAGACACAAGCTGAAGGTGGTCGAGGACTGCTGTCAGGCCGACGGCGGGCGCTACCGGGGCAAGCGTCTCGGCACATGGGGCCACATGGGAGCGTACAGCCTGAACTACTACAAGATCATCACCACCGGCGAAGGCGGCGCGCTCGTCACGGACAACTACGAGCGCTACCAGCGTGCCTGCATCTACCACGACCAGGGCCTGCCGTACCGCGGCCTCACGCAGACCCTCCCCTACTTTGCCGGCTCGAACTTCCGCATGAGCGAATTTCTCGGCGCCCTCGCCCTCACGCAGCTCCGACGCATGGACGGCTTCATCCAACCGATGAACAGGTTCAAACGCCAGATCACACGGGCGATCCGGGACTGCAAGGGGATCAGACCATCTCCCGTCAACGATGCCGAGGGCGATTGCGGCACCACGATGTGCCTGCTGGCGCCCGACGTCGAGACCGCCAAGCGGTTCAGCCGCGCTCTGTCCAGCAACGGCCTGGGCAATGCCTCGCCCATCAACTCCGGCCGCCACGTCTACCGGCACTGGGAGTACATCCTGGAGAAAAGCTCCGCCTCGAAAGACGGTTGCCCGTGGACGTGCCCGCACTACAAAGGCAAGATTGAGTATTCCGCAAGCATGTGCCCCAAGACACTTGACATCCTCGCGCGCACAATCACTTTCGGGATCTCGCCCTTCTGGAAGCCCGACGATGTCAGAAGACGCATTGCCGCCATCAAGGCCGCGGCGAAGGAGATCGCCTGAGTCGGAGGCGAAGGCTTAAGCGGGATGCCGCGCGATCCGGCAGCCGCGAAGCAGCCCCCTGCCCGATGCGCGCAGCGCGTCGGCGATCAGGGCCGCACGTCGGGCGAGAAAATGCAGACGTAATCCAAGTTCATGCTGTCCTGCAGGTTCACGAGCCGCAGCGTGTGCTCCCCCGCGCGCAGGTGGAATTGCAGGGGCTGCTTCGTCTCCGGGTTCGACAGCGTCACTACGCTCCAGTCGTCGCGATCGTTGCTCCATCCGCCGGTCGAAGGGAAATCAAGACACCGCGATTCTTCGTTGGGAAAGGCGCCGTCAAGGATCAACGCCCGATGCGGGGCCAACTGCTCGCTACAACACTTCACGGCGATGTGGTACGCTCCGTCCTGCGGAACGGCGAACTTCCACTCGATCCAGTGACCGGGGTGATCCCAATTCAGGAAGGCCTTCCCCTGCGCGCCGACCTTCTTGTCCGTCACGGTGACCGCTCCGCCGCCCTGCCCCGAGAAATCCTCCGCCTGCACCACCACCATGACGTTCTTCGCGGGCGCAAGCGGCGGATGTGGCCGCACAGGAAAATCCGTCCCTGTTTTTTGTCTTTTCTCCGATTCCGCCCTTTCCTCTTTCATCTCCTTCCACGACTTCGCCCCTTCCGAAGCCATCTCGTAGAGCGAACTGCGCGCCACAGCAAAGCGCAAACCTTCCGCAGTCCGCGCAATCTCCACCTCCGCTTTTCTGTTCAGATTACGGTCGAGAAGGTAGACGCGCGTCTTGTCTGTTGCGCCCGGCAGCCGCACCTCGCACACATTGTCCGCTTCCCCTTCGTAGCTCAGCAGATACGCGCCACTCGCCGTTCCTTCGACGGAGATGTTACCCAGCCTTGTCAATCTCACCGCGCCATCCTTCGTCACCAGCCGCGTTCCATTCGCCATGCACAACACAAGCCCGGTGGCGGCCTCGGAGCGCGCAAAGGCCGCCTCGGCGTCGGCGCTCAGCCCGTCCGCCTCGACCGGCATCCTTCCGCCCGCCTGCGCCACGAAGATCCCCGCCGGGTGTCCGGGCTGCTCTATGCGAGCCGCAACGGCCTGCTCACCCCTGGCCACGAGCTGCGAAACTTTGGGATGCCCCCCCTGCGTGTCCGCCGCGACAGGGAAGATCACATATAGAATCCGCGTTGTTCCTTTCCACTCCTTCGAGATCACGGCTGTCGGCAC
>CAYPFP010000008.1:73939-75179 GCA_964409935.1 uncultured Planctomycetota bacterium
CGAGGGTATCCGCCACTATCCAATAGTCCGGCTTGACAAAATAGACCTGCCGCGTGTGAGTGACGCTCTTGTCCGCGTCGGGACCATATCCATCGCGGTAGTGGCCGACGGCATAGTCGAAACCTGCCGTGCTCACGAACCTAGTATCGGTATTCGGCGCCGGCGCGTCCCACGGCTTCGGCCATACGTGTGTTTCCTTCTGCCGCCGACGGTTCTGCCCCTCGCCGTCCACCAGCACGGTATTGTGCCCCCGCGTCGAGAGCACGTACCTGCGCCAGCGCGATGCGTCGTACATGTAATTTCCGGCATCCAGCAGGAGCTGCCGCCCATAGCCGCATACGACAAAGTGCAACATGTCCTCATGCTGGTGGCTGGCGCCGTAGAGTCCCGCATCCAGGTGCAGCATTCGCGCGTCCTTGTCCCACCCGCTGCGCATGACGTAATGGCCCGAGTACGGAAAGGCGTATGAAAGATGCGCGGGAGGTTCCCCCTGAAGGCCGTTGCTCGCCACATAAGGGAAATCCTTTCGGTGCGGGAAGTACCGGTATCCCTCGATCAATTGAGCGCGAACGGGAGCGTTCCCCGAATCGTTCAGGCCCACTGCCACTCCGTCCGGCATGCAGTTGTACATGAGGTAGTTATACATCTTCTCGATGCGCGCCAGGTAGTCTGCCGGAATCTCGTTCGCTGCATCGTTGAGTTTGGCGATCTCAAGAATGCGAATGAATTCCGACAACACCCACAGGTTGTAACCCAACGCGACTTCGTACTCCAGTCCGTCCGGATAGACTTCATCGTTGAGTTGTTTATGAAGCCGCTCCAGGGCCAGCCTTCGCCACTCCGGCGCCTCCTTGAATTCAGGGAAGATCGTACCGACGGTAAAGATGCCCGTGGACTCGGCCGTGAGCCAATTCCCCGATGTCGGCCACCGCACGAGGTGGCGCGCCTGTTCCGCCATGGACTTTATCATTGTTATGATGACGTCGTCCGTAAACGAAGGGGACAACAGGCAGTGGTAAAGGGCATCGGGCCACGCGTACTCCAACCGCACAGCCGTGTTCAACGTCTCCCATGCGTGATGGTAGGGACTGTTGCCGGACCTGAACAGGAGGACCGGACAATCCTCCACCCAGGCGACGATCTGGCCGGCCAGTTCCTTCGCGTATTTCTCGTCGCCGGTCTGCCAGTATGCTTTCATAAGCGAGTTGAAGTGGAAGTGCCGGTTGAGCTGCGCGTTCCA
>CAYPFP010000008.1:75279-76513 GCA_964409935.1 uncultured Planctomycetota bacterium
GCACGTGACAGTCGGCGTGAGGTTCATCAACCACCACTTGCCCGAATGCCTTCCCTGCCCGGACTGATCGGCAGACTGTTCCAGGCCCTTCCAGCCGATCGGCTCGCGCTCGAAATCCCCAATCCCGACGGACCCGGATGCGCCGGCAAGCTTCATGTCGTCGAAGTACACCACCAGACCCGGCTCCCGCACCGCACTCTGCCCGGACACCTGCATGCGAAGTCCGGTGATATGATGCCACCCCATCGAGTTCCCCTGTGTGACAAAAACGTCCTTGGGCAGCGCAACCCGCCGCCACCCCGCCGCGTCGAGAGGAAGCTTCGCCGCAAACCGTCCTCCCTTCCCCTTCTCGGCTCGCGCCGTAATCGGCGCCACGCCGATGGTGGGTCTTCTGCTCGGATCTGTAAACCATCTCGGCGACGTTCGCTTCCGTATGTACTCGGCCATTCCGTGTCGCGCCGAGGCGAAGTCGTTCCGTCCGACCGACTCCTTGACCTTCTCGAGTCCAGCCCTACCCAGATCGAGGGCTGCAAACAAATCCTCGTCGGTCATTCGCGGCCCCTTGACGACCTTGCCCGCCCGCAGCCGCAAACCGCTCAAGGTGAGGATAACCTGGGGGTCAGGCTGGTCCGCCGGATTCCAGTTGGAGTGGAGACTGAGGGCGTCAATCTTGCTCCATCCGACCGGATTCCGCGTCCGGTTCATCTCGTCAAAGGGGATCTCGAACCTCCGCTCTCCCTCAAAGTCCAGCTTCAGGCTCGTAGCGAAATAGTCCATCCCATCCTTTTGTTTATCTTCGGACGGAATGATGATGTACAGTTTGGATTCCGAAGCCTTCGAACACCTGAGTGTAAAGACCAGGCTGTTATACGCCGACCAGTCATGAACAATGTCCCTGATGGTCACGCCTTTCGCCTTGGCGAATTCCCACCGGATTGCGCCCGGTTCTGTCTCCTCCACGCCCGTCCACCGCCCCGCTTCCGTCGGAATCGCGTAGTCTTTCACAGCCGCCGCGCCTTGGGCCTTAGCGATCATGGGGATCAAGAGCATCAGGAACACGGCTATTACAGCCTGACAACCGCACTTTCGCATGGACATGCCTTTCGCAAGTAAGCACTCAAGGGCATCTTGGCGCCGAGATTATATCAAATCCATCGGCGCGGACGAAATCGCCCTGTACTGGAGATTACCCAAATTTACAGGCATGCCGGTAAGAGGCTGATGAGGCCAAAGG
>CAYPFP010000009.1:0-6230 GCA_964409935.1 uncultured Planctomycetota bacterium
GTCTAACCGATGCGCAGTTCATCATCAAGGCTATTTATGAGACACTAGACTAGGACGCGACGAACGGCAGTAACGGAACAGGGATCAATGGTCCACTTCGGCGGCGACAAGGTCGTCGTAGGACTCCCGTCGCCGAACCACCTTGAAACCGTCGCCCTCCACCAGCACTTCGCAGGCGCGGGGGCGCGCGTTGTAATTGGAACTCATCGTCTGGCCGTAGGCGCCGGCGCTGAAGACGGCCAGGATGTCGCCGCGCTGCACGGGCGGCAGCAGGCGTTCCTTGGCCAGGAAGTCGCCGCTCTCGCAGACGGGGCCGACCACGTCCACAAGTTGCAGGCCGTTTCGGGGAGGCCGGCAAAGCGAGACGTTGGTCTCGACGGGCCAGATGCGGTGATAGGCCTCGTAGAGCGTCGGGCGGACCAGGTCGTTCATGGCGGCGTCGCAGATGACGAACCGCTTGTCGCCGCCGGACTCCTTGACGTAAAGGACGCGGGTCAGGAGAATGCCGGCGTTGCCGACGATGAAACGGCCAGGTTCCATGACGAGGCGCAGGCCGGTCTTGCGCACCAAGGGCAGAAGTCTGGCCGCAAAGTCCTGGGCCGGCGGGGGTTTTTCCAGGTCGTACAGGATGCCCATGCCGCCGCCCATGTTGAGGAACTTCAGGTGGGGCAGGCGGCTGCGGCGGGCCGCGATGAACTTTCCGACCTTCGCCAGGGCCTGGGCGTGGGGGGCCGTTTTTATGATCTGCGAGCCGATATGCATGTGCAGGCCGGTCAGGCGCACGTTGCGCAGACGCGGCAGGTCGCTCACGATGCGGCCTGCGCGCTCCAGGTCAATGCCGAACTTGTTTTCGCGCTTGCCGGTGGTGATATAGCGGTGGGTCTTGGGGTCCACGTCCGGATTAAGCCGGAGCGCGACGCCGGCGACGACGCCCATGCGGTGCGCGATCAGGTTGATGTTCTCCAGTTCGGGTTCGGATTCGACGTTGAACATCAGGATGCCGCAGCGCAGGGCGTACTCGATCTCGTCGTCGGTCTTGCCCACCCCGGCGTAGACGATCTTTCGCGGGTCGGCGCCGGCTTTGAGGGCGCGGAACAGTTCGCCGCCCGAGACCACGTCGAACCCGGCGCCTTCGGCGGCCATGAGCTTCAGCAGGCCCAGGTTGGCGTTGGCCTTGACCGAATAGCAGAGGATGGGCTTGGCGGGGGCGAAGGCCCTGGCCAGGTCGCGATAGGACTTCAGGACGGAGGCCGAGCTGTAGACATACGCCGGCGTCCCCACCTTCACGGCGATCTGCGAGACGTTGGCGTTTTCGCAGTAGAGCGAGCCGTGGTGGTAATCGAAAAACGCGATAGGTTGCCTTTTCTTGTGGTTGCTTGCGGGGTTTGCGGATGCGTGCGATTTATCGGCCATGCGCGATTCCGTACTGGCATAAGGAACGGGACTTCACCATTATCAGGCCGAAATATACGATAGGCCGCATAGGGTGTCAAGGGAAAACACACGTGGAGCGCGAAATCGCCCTGCGGCCCGGCGAACCCCACGAATCGCGGCGTTTTTCGGTTGACTCCCCGCTCCCGAATCATGATATTGTCTTGCGTCTCATGGGGCCGGCCTCCGGTTGAGAGGCCGGCGTGAAGGGTTTTTTGAAAGGAAGCGAAGCGATGGTCAAGGTCGGCATTGTGGCTATGGACACGTCCCATTGCGTGGAGTTCACCAAGCGGTTCAACCACATCGAGATCCCGGAGGAGCAGTGGGTGGAGGGGTGCCAGGTGGTGGCGGCGTTCCCGCGCACGCCGGCGGCGGGTAACGAAGAGCGCCAGGGCAAGTACGCCGAACAGCTCCGCGCCTGGGGCGTGAAGATCGTGGACAGCGACAAGGAACTGATGTCGAGCGCGGACGTGGTGATGGTCGAGTCCGTGGACGGCAACATGCACATCGAGCATGCCGCGCCCTACATCAAGAAGGGCCGGACGGTTTGGATTGACAAGCCCTTCGCCAGCACGTACAAGGACGCGCGCAAACTGGCGGCGATGGCGGCCAAGTACAACGCGCCGATGATGTCGGCCTCGTCGCTGCGTTTCGCGCTGGAGGTGCAGAAGCTGCACGCGGACGTCGAGATCAACGGCAAGGTCGTCATGGCGTGGGCGTACACGCCTTCGAAGCCCCTGAACGAAGTGCCGGGACTCATGAACTACGGCATTCACGGCGTGGAAACGCTCTTCGGGATCATGCGCGGCGGGTGCCAGAGCGTAAGCTGTTCGGCGACGGAGATGGGCGAGGTGGCGGCGGGGACGTGGCCGGAGGGGCGGCTGGGCGCCGTCGTCGGCCTCAACAAGGGCGCGGGCGGGTTCGGTTTTGCGGCCAGTTGCGAGAAGAAACTGGTGATTTCGCCCATTGACTCCCGCTACATCTACCGCGAACTGCTCAAGCAGGTGGCGAAGTTCTTCGAGACCAAGGTGTCGCCCGTGCCCATCGAGGAGTCGGTGGAGGTCATCGGCTTCATCGAGCAGGCGCTGGCCTCGGCCCGGAAGGGCGGGAAAACCGTGGCCTTGAAGTAGCCGCCGACGGGCTTTGCCAAGAGGTGAACGTGATGACGCGGGCGTGGATGTGTGGAGCGCTGGCGGCGCTGTGGCTGGCGGCAGAGGGCCTGGCGGGGACGCCGGCGTTGCAGGCGCGGCTCGATGAGGCCGTTCGAGAGAAAAGCCCGGTCTTCCGGCTGCCGGCGGGAGTCGTCCGTCTGGACGTCGGGCTGAAGATCGCCAAGGCCGAAGGGCTGACCGTCGAGGGCGCCGGCACCACGCTCGTCATCGCCGACCACGAGGGCATGGGCCTGGACTTCATCGGCTGCCGCAACCGACTCGAAGACGTCGGCCGGGCGCCCGACACCTACGCGGCGACGAAGCACGCCCTGGGCGCGATCAGTGTCTGCGGCCAGAGAGAAGACCCCCGCTCGCCCGAACTCTTCTATGAGGGCAACCGGCGCGTGACCATCGAGGACAACACGATTCTGGGATGCACGGTGGCGGGCGTGTACGTTCGGTGCGCCGGCGACGTCGCCGTGCGCCGGAACACGATCTCGCACACCAACTACGCCAACGCGCCGGAGGCCGGCTCGAAGTCGGGCTTCGACGTGCGCGAGGCCATAGACGTTCGCGGCGCCGCGCGGGTTGTGGTCGAAGGCAACATCGTCACGCAGGCGGGAGTCGCGCCGGGCGGCGGGTGATACATGCTATTTGGGTCGCGTCTCTCTAATCGAAAGGAAACAGCCATGCGAAACGGCCTTTCCCTCCTGACCACGCTTCTGCCTTTTCTCCTGATAACGGCGGGTCTCGCCGAAGCCCCGCGCGTCGCGAAGGGGCCTTACGAGATTGCGCTGACCCAGGACGGCCTGGAGGCCAGGTTCCAGGGCACGCCCATCATCTGCGCCAGCCATCTGGCCGTCCAGAAGCCGGAATGGAAGGGGCTTCTGTACCTGGGACGCGATTATGCCGCGAGCAAGACGGCCGTCGTCACCCTCTCGGAGGGGCGTATCGCCGTGACCGACACGGCCCCGCAGATCGAGGGGCAGATATCGCAGGAATTCCAGGTGGACGAGAAAGGGATTCTGGTCTCGGTGAAGTTGAGCATTTCGAAGGACATCCCGGCCAGTCCCGGCGAGTGTGTGCTGGCGGTGTTTCCGGCCGACCAGTTCGCCGGCGGCCGATACAGACCGATGGGCCTGTTGGGCACGCCGGAATGGCAGCCGATCCCGTCGGAAATGCCGCGGGAGACAGGGCCGGGAACCAAGCACATCATGTCCGGCCTGCTCGGCCTGGAGATCGTGGGGAAGGACGCGGCGGTGAGGATAGAGTGCCTGCAAGGCCCCGCACCGTCCTTCTACGACATGCGTTCGCGGGAATACCCGCCGGCGGAGAAAAATTTCTGGTTGCTCTATTCGTGGCCGGCGGGAAAGGGAGAGATGCTGGTGCAGGCGCGGATCACGGCGCGCGCCGTCGCGGCCGGCGAGACCGCAGAGGCCGGACCTGGCGCGGGCCTCGGCCCGTCCACGACGCCGGCGGCGTTGATCTGCGACGGGGGCGACCGATCGCCGGTGAAATGCATCTTCGTGGACGGCCAGGCACACCCCGTTGAGAAGGCGGCGGCGCAGGAGCTGGGCAAGTATATGGCAAGGATCACCGGACGCGCTCTGTCGCTGGTCGAAGGCGGCGGAGAGCGGCCCTCCGACAAGGGCGTCATTTACGTCGGCGCGGGACCGGCGGCGCGGCGGCCCGGTTTCCTGCAACCCAAACTGGTCGAGGACAACGAGCTGGAGACGTTGGGTTACGACGGGTACGTCCTGCGCTCGGCAGGCGGCAACGTGATCGCCGCCGGCAAGAACCCTCGCGGGACCGTCTATGCGGTGTACCGCCTCCTGGAAAAGCTGGGCTGCCGGTTTTACGCCCGCGAACTGGAGACAGTGCCGGCGATCTTCCCAGTGGAAATACCCGGCCCCTTCGCGCTCAAGGACGAGGCGGCGTTCGAGTGGCGGGCCATGGGGGGCACGATCGCGCCGATGAAGTGCGGGCTGTCGCCGGGCGAGTGGGAGGCCTCCGTCGGTCAGACGCCGGTTCCCAAGATGATGGCCTACCCCAAGGGCGGCTTCTGGCATCACACGATGGGGTACCTGCTTCCGGCCGAACCGCTGGAGAAGGAACATCCCGACTGGCTCGCCCTGATCGGCGGACAGCGCAAGGCCGTCGGCCCCGCCGTGCAGCAGTACTGCCTGTCGAATCCCGATCTGCTCAAGGCCATGACGACGGCCGTGCTCGACTGGATCGCCGCCGACCCCGACAAGGACTACTATCCGGTCCACTACGGCGACGTGGTGAAGTTCTGCGAGTGCGAGAAGTGCCGGGCGCTCTACGCCGAAAAGGGCAGCCTCACTGACGCCGTGATCTGGTTCGACAATCAGATCGCCAAAGAGGTCGCGCAGAAACACCCCGGCAAGTTCGTCACCATCCTCGCCTATCACAGCACGCGCACGGCCCCGCTCAAGGTCAAGCCCGAGCCGAACCTGCTCATCATCTTCTGCGCCATCGTCGAGTGCCAGGGGCGACCGTGGACGGCGCCCATCAACCTGAAGAAGAACGTCTGCAAGGACCTCGAAGACTGGGCGCGCGTCCATCCGCTGGGGGCCAAGGGCATCATGTCGTTCGACTACCCGACCACCTATCACTATGCGGGATTTCCCTATCCGGCCCTCTACGCGTTTGTCGAGAACATCCGCTACTACCGGAAGGTCGGCCTGCGCGGTGTCTACGTCTGCGGGCTGGGAAGCTGGAAGCATCTCGAGCACGTCTATTCCTACGTGATCCCGCGCATCATGTGGAACCCCGACGCCAACATGAACGCGCTCATTGACGAATTCTGCAGGGCCTGGTACGGCGCGGCCGGACTGCCGATGCAGGAGTACGTCGAGATGCTGCATCGCGGCGCCATGGATTCGACAAGCGGGGGGGTGATGGACTGCCACGCGGGGCCGGGACAGAAGTATTTCCGCGAACTCTACACGCGGGATTTCCTGGACAGGGCGTACGCGTTCTTCGCCGCCGCGCAAGCCAAGGCGGACTCCCCTCTCGTCGCGCGCCGGATACAGAAGGAGAAGTGGGGGCTGCTCTTCGTGGACCTCTTCCTGTACGGGCAGAAAGGCGGCGACCTCGTCCCGGTCCCGACGGACGCCGGTATCGAGCGAAAGACCGCCACGCTCGAAGATTACGTCAAGCTGGCCGAACTCCTCCAGATCGGCCGTCTGTTCAATCGGCCGTGGAACATGGAGCCTCGGCGCCGGTTCACGCTCACCAGCATGGTCGGGTTCGAGCCGACGCGCGAGCCGTGGTGGACGTGCCCCATGATCCGCGAGTTGATGGAGGACCCGCAGGCCGCGCACCGGAAGCAGGCGCAGATGGGACAGGAGCTTGAGCGGGGCTTCATCACGCTGGAGAACGAGGCCATCAAGGCGACGGTCATTCCGCGGCTTGGCGGGCGAATCTGGCGGCTGTATGACAAGAAGTCAAAGCAGGACCTCTTCTGGCGCGGCGTCGTGCCGATATCGGCGGTCCAGAAAGGGCTGTCGCCGGACCCCTACGCGAACATCGGCGGGTACGAAGAGTACGCCGGCGAGAAATTCGGGTCGGCCGGTTGGGCCGAGGTCTACGAGGTCCGACCAACGCCCGACGCGGCGCGTCGTT
>CAYPFP010000009.1:6330-53680 GCA_964409935.1 uncultured Planctomycetota bacterium
CGACGCGGCGCGTCGTTTCAGCGACGCGAAGACGTTGACGATGTCGGTCGTCCTGGGCGGCGGACTGAGACTCACGCGGACCGTGTCGCTGGTTCCCAACGGGATCGAGATTGACTCGACGCTGGAGAACACGACGGCACAGCCGATCAAGGACGCCATGCTCCGCGTCCATCCGGAGTTCAATTTCAAGGTCGCCGAGAGCGGCGCGGAGTTCTTCGCGCAGGGCGAGGCCGGCCCCGAAAAGTTCGCGCCCGCGAAAGGCGAGAACTACCTGTCCGGAAAACGGCTGCCTCGCGGCAAGTGGATGGCAAAACTCCCGAAGCGCGGGCTGAGCATCGTGAACGAATTCGACCCCGCGCAAGTGGCGACGTGCCTCCTTTACGTCGGGCCGGAGTTCTTCAACCTCGAACTGTTCTCGCCCAAGAAGGACCTCGCGCCGGGCGAGAAACTGCGCATCAAGCACAGGTACGCGGTGGAGTAGGGCGGGGCCAATCCGAGGAAAAAACATGAAGAGCCTCGCGCGGCGGAGCGTCGCGGCGTGTCGTTCCAGCGTCGCGGCGTTGGCGTTTCTGCTATGGGCGGCGGCCGGCCCCGCGCCCGCCGAACAAACCCTGAGCTTCGTCGGCGCTGGAACGACGCGCCGCGTCATCCCCGACGCCCACACGTACACGGGCCACATCGGGCATCTGCCCTCCATCGTTGAGCGCGCCCCCGACGTCGGGGGCATCAACGCCCTCAAGCCGCAGCCCGACTTCGTGGCCTCCCTGGGCGACAACGTCGCCGGAGGCCCGGACCACAAGGTGCTGGACGACGCCGCGGCCTACCAGGCCTGCGTCTCGCGGCTGCGCGCCCCCCATTACTACGTCATCGGCAACCATGAGTGCATCCCCGTCGAGATTTACAATCTCCTCACCTGGGAGCAGCTCCTCGGCGCGTGGAACATGAAGAGCCGTTGGTACAGCTTCGACGTGAAGGGCGTGCACGTCTGCGTCCTCGACGGATGGGTATCGCTCGGCAGCGCGCGCTTCGCCGCCGACTTCCGGCGGCAGCAGGAATGGTTCGAGCAGGACCTGCGCTCCACCGACCGCAAGACGATCGTCTTCATCCACGACGCCATCGGCTTCCAGCAGCAGGACTGCAAGTACTGGGTGGATACCAACAACCGCAAGTTCTGGCCGCCGGGCAACTTCTTCGAAAAGACCATCGAGGCCAACGCGTCCGCGAAGCCGTCGGGCGGACGCGCCGCGTCGAAGATCCTGGGCGTGTTCGAGGGACACAAACACGCAAGCCTCGTCAAGAAGCAGAACGGCGTGGCGTATCACTCGATGGGCGCTTCGTTCATGCGCGGCGGGCAGTTCGCGCAGGTCTTCATTGACGCCGGCACGGGCGACTGGTTCGTGCTGGGGCATCCGGAGAAAACCGAGCAAAGCCCCGAATTCGATATCCAGCAGACCTACGGCGACCGGCGCGTGATGGAAAGGTTCGGCAAGACCGCGGCGCCCGGAATCCCCGCCGTCGTGCCGTAGACGGATTTTTTTCGTTTGTTCTCATACCCAGGAGGGGTCCGGCGACCATGAGGTTGACAATCCTGTTTCTTGCGCTCGGCGTCTGGGCGTCTTGCTCTGCCGCCGATTTCCAGCCCAGGGACCTGCTCGTCAACGGCCGCTTTGAGAAGGGCGAACCACGCCCCCACGGCTGGACCGTCAACGGAGCAACGCTGGAGAAGGAAGACGCCACCCGCTTTCTCCGGCTGCGGCCCGCAAAACCGGGCGCCGCCGCCACCGCGATCCAAAACGTAAAGCTGGAACCCGACTGGGGCTTCCTCCGCGTCTCCTGTCGGGTCCGCTATCGCAACATCGTCAGGGGCGCTGAAGGCTGGCACGACGGACGCATCGCCATGACGTTCAAAGACGCCAAAGGGCAGCGCGTCGGCCCCTGGCCGAACGTGCTCCACTGGGCCGGCACGTCCGAAGGCTGGAAGGACGAGAGCCGCGAGTTCCTCATCCCCGAAGGCGCAGTGTCGGTGGACATCAGCCTGGCCCTCTTTTACGTCCAAAGCGGCGAGATTGATTTTGCGGAGGTCGGCGTTGCGGCGGTCAGGCTGCGACCCCGCCTCGAAGACGCGGCGCGTCCGGCCGACGCCGACGGCCCAATGTGGGTATCCGACACCGCCACGCGGGGCCGCGTCTGCCTCAACGGATACTGGCGGTTCCGGCCCATCGGACTCGGCGACGACGTATTGGAGATCAAGCCGGAGATGCTCAAGACACCCCCGCCCATCCCGAAGTCGCCGGGATGGGGCTGGCTGAAAGCGCCCTCGTGCTGGCCCTGGACCCCCCAAGCCGGACACAACGCCGTCGCGCCGGATATCTGGGCGGTGACGCTCGAAGGCAAACAGCCGGAGGCCGCCTGGTACCAGCGCGAGATCGCGGTCCCGCAGGAGTGGCGCGGGCGCCGCATCCTCCTGAGTTTCGACATGCCCCAGACGCAGGCGGCCGTCCTCGTGGACGGCAAGTTCCTGAACGCCGTACGCTGGCCGGAAGGCCGCCTCGACCTGACCGGCGTCGTGAAGCCGGGGCAGAAGGCCGTCGTCACGGTCTTCGTCACCGCTCTTCCCTTCGAGGCCGAGAAGATGGTCGCCATGCGCGAGGACATGATCTTCAAAGCGAAATCCGAGGTGCGTTTCAAGGGGCTGTGCGGAGACGTGTACCTGGAGAGCGAGCCGACCGGCCCGCGCATCGCGGGGGCGCAGTTCCGGCCGTCGGTGCACAAGAAACAACTCGGCCTGCAGATGCGGATGGAAGGCCTCCTCGACGGCGACGCCTACACGCTGAGCGTCGAGCCGGCCATAGCCGGCGCGGCCGAGACGACATGGACGAGTCCCCCCTTCAAGGCCGAGGATGCCGCGGAAGGGCTTGCGCTGGCCATGCCCTGGCTGGCCCGGAAACTGTGGGACCTCGACCAGCCAAACCTCTACGACGTACGCCTGCAACTCCGGCGCGCGGGCGACGCCGCCGTCCTCGATGAGCGCGTCGAACGCATGGGCTTCCGAGAGGTCCGGCTGGAGGGGCGCAACATCATTCTGAACGGCACGCCCATCCACTGGCGCGCGCTGGACTTCACCAATCATGTGGGGAACGCGGGAGCCGCTTCCTACGAAAGATGTCGAGAGACGTTCCGGCGGATGCGCTCGCTCGGCTTCAACTTCGCCATCCTGGGCAACTACGGCTTCGATCCCGGCGAGACGATGACGTTTGAGGACCTGCTCCGCGCCGCGGACGACGCGGGCTTCATGATCTCGTTTTCCACGCCCCATCCGCTGCGGTCGCTGGCCGGTTACGACACGAAGCGGGGACTTTCCGACGAATGGAAGACGTTGGCCGAGTACTGCGTGCGCAAGGCCCAGAATCACCCGTCCGTGCTCGCCTACGCCATGAGCCACAACGTCCTGGGCTACGGAGCCGACCAGAACCCCGCAAAGATGGACGGCCGGTACCAGCCCGTCCCCCCGGACGAGAAACAGCGAAAGAGCTTCGTCGAGAAACGCGAGGTCGCCGCGGGCGCCGAGGCTTATGTTCGGGCGCTCGACCCAACGCGCCCCGTCTACCACCACCAGAGCGGCCACATGGGCGACTGGCATACGGTCAACATCTACCTGTGCTGGGCGCCGATGCAGGAACGCATGGAATGGCTCTCGCACTGGGCGAAGGCGGGCGTCAAACCGCTCTTCTTCGTGGAGTGGGGCCTGCCCCACATCGCAAGCTGGGGCGGCCACCGGATCGGGCCGTTCATCTGGCGCAACAAAGTGAACTCCGAGCCGCTGGCCGTCGAGTTCGGCGCCGCCGTCACCGGCGACGCGGCCTACCGGCTCAACGAAGACGAGGAAAGGCACATTGACAACTACGAGCGCGTCTATGCGCGCGGCACGCCCTTCCACATCAGCGAGGTCCTGGGCGATTACTGGGCCAACGCCCGCGAACACAACATGGTCGAGATACAGAGCGAGTTCACGCGCCATGTCTGGCCCGCCTTCCGCACGTGGGGCATCTCGGCCATGCTGCCCTGGGACCAGGGCAACGTCGCCCGCCGCAAGACCGATGTTCCGCCACGCATGGACGCGGCCCGGAAAGCCGACGAGGCTCGCGCGCCGGGAATCCATCCCGATTTTGTCCCCAACCGCGGCGACTACTTCCAGTTCGGCGACCTGGCGGCGCTGGAACTGTCGTCGCTCGGCGAGACGTTCCGCCGCGTGAACGCCGACTTCGTTGCGTACATCGCGGGGCGCGAGAAGCGCTTCACGGAACAGGGGCACATCTTTCACCCGCGCGAAACGGTGGAGAAACAGGTTGTGATCATCAACGACCGCCGCGCGCCGTGCAAAGGACGTTTCGAGTGGATCGCGACGGCCGCCGGAAAGGAAGCAGGGCGGGGCGGCGGCACGTTCGACGTCAAGGCCGGCGAAGTCCGCCGGTGGCCGATAAGATTCCGCCTGCCGGACGAGACCATCGGCGCGGGCCGCGTGCGGCTGGCCGTCGTACCGGACGTCGGCGCGACCGTCGAGGAGTCGTTCGGGTTTCATGTCGTAGCCAGGCCGGCGGCCGCGACGGGCGAAGCGGCGGTTCTTGACCCCGTCGGGAAGACGACGGCCGACCTGAAGCGGTTGAAAATCCGCGTCAAGGAGGTCCGCACGGTCCCGCCGGACGCGGGCTGCCTGGTCATCGGCCGGCAGGCGTTGAGCGGGCCGGGCGAATTTCCCGACGTCGCTCCCGTCCTGTCGAGGGGCGGGACGGTCCTGGTCATGGAACAGGACGAGGCGGTCTTGAGCGGGCGTCTGGGTTTCCGAACCAACGTCCCCTCGCTGCGGCGCGCGTTCACGCGCGTTCCGGATCATCCCGTTGTCGAAGGACTGAACAACGAACTCCTTCGCGACTGGCGCGGCGAGGCCGCGCTCATCCCCACTCAGTATGACCTTCCCGCCTGGGAGGCCGGTTACCCGATGGTGGACTGGCTCGGCTTCCAGAACAGCCGGGCGTGGAAGTGGGGAAATCAGGGGCAGGTCGCCAGCGTCGTGATCGAGAAGCCGCAAAAAGGCGACTTCCTGCCGATACTCGACGGCGGGTTCGACCTGCAATACGCGCCGCTGTTGGAGATGCGTCTCGGTGCCGGGCGCATACTCTTCTGCCAGATGGACGTCAGCGGACGCACGGAGCCTGACCCCGCCGCCGACCGGTTGCTGGTCAACCTGGTCAGATACGCGCAGTCGGCGGCGCCGCCCGCGCCGGCCGTCAAGGCATGGGGCGCCGACGAGACGGCGAAGAAACTGCTGAAAGGGCTTGGTGTGGTGACGGCGGACGGCGCGACGCCGCAGCCGTCGGACATCCTTGTCGCCGGACGCGATCAGAAAGACGCCGGACTCGTGCGCCGTCATGCCGAAGCGGGGGGAACGGCCTTTGTGTTTGACGGCAGCGCCGAGGTCCTGAAGGCCGCGCTGCCCCAGGGCGCCGCCGTGACGGAACAGAAACTCACGCACACGCCGCCGCCTCTGGCGTCGTCGGCGGCCTGGCGCGGGGTCGGGCCGAGCGACCTGCATTGGCGCGGACGCACGACGGTGAATACCGTGCGCGGCGTCGGGGAAAGCGTCTCGACGGGCGCGCTGGCCGCCGCGACGGTCGGCAAGGGAAAGGTCGTCGCCTGCGCCGTGACGCCCGACCGCTTCGACTACGGCGCTCCGAACAGAATCTACCTGAAGCTCACGCACAAGCGCGCGGCGTTCCTGGCTTCGCGGCTGCTGGCGAATCAGAATGCGGCCTTTGAGACGCCGCTCCTGCGCTACTGGACCACGCAGGCGCCGGCCGATCTCCCGATCGGCGGGCAATGGATGGGCACGCCCGACCCCGCCGAAACGCTGAAGGCGGACGCGCTCAGCGCGCCGGAGTTCGACACGGCGGACTGGAAACCCATCGCCGTTCCCGGCGAGTGGGAGAAGCAGCGGCCGGAATGGGCGGCGTATAACGGCGTGTTCTGGTACCGGCTTGTCTTCGACGCGCCGCAGACGCAGGCTTCGGAAGAGACACTCCTGGACCTCGGCCCGATTGACGACGAGGACTGGACGTACCTGAACGGACGGTTGGTCGGCCACATCGGACAGGACACCCATCCCAACGATTACTGGTCGGCGGAACGGTCGTATACGCTGGCGCCGGGAGCGCTGAAGGCCGGGCGGAACGTCCTCGTGGTCAAGGTGCGCGACCTGCGGCAGTCGGGAGGGATCATGAAGGGGCCGGTCCGCATTCGCGTCCCGTCGCGCTGGCTCCGCTCGTACTACCTCGACGAACCCGCGCCGCTCGACGACCCGTATCGGTATAACCGGTGGTAGAATGCCCATGGCGGAAACGGCACCGCTTCGCGACCCTGTATTCACGAACGCGCGGGACGCCTACTACGCGCGGTTGAGCGCGCTCTTTGCCGGCAAGCCGCTCGATCAGGCTTTCTTCCTGCAGGGGGTCTCAGGAAAGCCGACGGCGGACCCCTACCGCGACCCTGAGCAGGCCCTGGGCGAGGCGCTCCGAAATCTGGCCCAGAACGCGAAAGCCCTCCAAGACCCCGTTGTCTTTCGCCCCCTTTGCGTCGTCTTCGACTTCTACGGCGTTCATTTCATTGACCGCATTTTCGGCGCGCGCGTCCGGCAGTACGAAGGGCAGTGGTGGTCCGAGCTTCTGGCGAGACCCGTGGGCCGCCTGGAGCCTCCCGACCTGGAGCGCAACGAGACATGGCGGACGGCCAGGACCATGGCCGAGGCCTTTGTGGCGCAGAAAGTCAGCGTGCCGATCTTCACGCTGCCCACCATCGCCAGCGCCCTGAACATCGCCGTCAATCTCTACAGCGAGGAGTTCCTGGCCGCTTTAATTACCGAACCGGACGCCGCGCTGAGCGACCTGCGGGTGGTCAACGACCTGCTGTGCCGCCTGCACCGATGGTACCTCGAAAGGATTCCGTTGCGGCAGTTGCAGGCCGTGGCCTCGACGGGGCGATGCCAGCCGCCCGGCTTCGGGCAGCTATGCGGCTGCGCCACGCACCTGCTCTCGGCGAAGATGTATGGGGAATTTGTCGCCCCGCTCGACGACGCGCTGCTCTCGGTCTACCCCCACGGCGGGATGATCCACCTCTGCGGCGCGCACACCCATCACATTCCCGTCTGGCGCGAGATGAAATCGTTGCGCGCCGTGCAGGTCAACGACCGGGCCGCCGACGACATGGAGATCTACTTCAAGGAACTCCGCCCCGACCAGATCATCTATCTGTGCCCCAGCGCAAAGATGACGGTTGAACGAGCGATGGAGATCACCGGCGGGCGGCGAATCGTGTTGGTCGCCAACAGCCAGAGGCCCGTGCTTGTGCGGGCGTGCGCCTCCGGGTGACCGAGCCTGCGCTATCCGATCGGGTACTTGCCTTCCGTGCGGGCCATGTCCAGCATCGCCATGAAGTTGTCGTACTTCGCCGCGATCATGACGGAGTGGCTGGAGGCCAGGATGAAGCCGCCGCCGGGGGCGCAGTGGCGGATGGCGAAGCGGGCCTCGCGGCGCACGTCCTCCACTGTGCCGCGGCAGAGCGTGTCGGAGTCCACGCCGCCCATCAGCGTGATTTTGTCGCCGTAGAGCTTCTTGATCTCGTCAATTCTCTCCACCGCCTGGATGGCCTGGTACAGGTCAATACCGGCCTCGACCATCTGGTCGAGGATGAGGCGGTTGTTGCCGCAGGAGTGAAAGAGCATCGGCGAGCCGACGGCCTTGATCTCCTCGCACTGAATCTTCAGAGCGGGGAAGAAGATGTCGCGGAACTGTCTGGGCGACATGAAGGGGCCGAGATTGTGCCCGTAGTCCTCCCCCAGAAAGAGAGCGTCGCAGCCCTCGTCCAGGAACCGTTTGAGCCGCTGGCCGCAGCCTTTGGCGCCGCGAAGGCGCGACTCGGCGACGGCCTGCGGGTTGTCGGCCAGGGCGAGCCACTGGCGTTGAATGCCGAGGGCCGAGCCGAAGCCGATGGCGTCGCCGCCGGGGCGGGCGAAGACGTAATGGGTCTTGCCGAACTTCTCCACGACGTGCCTGAGAAGCTCCCAGCGCGATTCGTCGTTCGGGTCGGGCGCAAACTCCTTGCGCGCTTCGGGCGGGACGGGCTTGCTGCCCTCTTCGAGGACCATGATGTCCTCGGTGGCCTCGGAATAGCGCAGGATGTTGCCGGCGCGGTCCTCCCAGGTGTTGTCGTCGAGTTGTTTGGGCACGTCGAACTTCTGATGCTTCCCCGGCACCAGCCCCACGCTCACCATGTCGAGGCCGGTCTTGAGGGTGAACTCGACGGTGTCCCTCTTCATCGTCTCGACGACCTCGTCGCGCCGTCCCTGCCATAAGGCCATGATGTACTTGGTCTTGGCGCGAAGGAAAGTCTCGCGGCCCAGGGCTTGTTCGATGATCTTGTAGTCAATGGCGAACTCGCCGGTCGGCACGCGATCCGGCTCCTTGTGGGCCAACGCCATCTTCACGCGGTCTTTCGATGTCATGACAGTTCCTGTTCACTGAAACTTGGGAACGGAAAGCGGATAAACTCCTCGACCATTCGGGAAACGAATTTCCTTCTCCGCCGCGCCTCTATCTCCGTCGTGCGGATGAGGCCCTCGTCCATCTTGGAGTGTAAGTCTTGTCTTCATGGGGTATGTTTTATGAGAAGATGTGCGTCCATGTCAAGCGCACCGCCTTCCTCGATGAGTGCGACACAACGCCTTTCGGAAAAGACGTCCTTTTCTGCCAGGGGGGCGGGCGAAGTCCGACAAGTACAGACTTCGCAGTCTCGAGTTCACTCATCCCTTAGTGCATCCTGGGCTGCGTGCAGCACGGCAAGGACGTCTATCTGGTCGGACTTGATGTGGTAGATGATGCGGTACGGGCCTTCGAGGACTTCTCGAATCCGGTCAATCTGATATTCGCGAACAACGCGGCCCGAAAGGGGGAAAGCGGCGATCTGCTGAGAACGGCGAGTCAGGCGGTCAACAACGCGCTTGGCGTAAACCGGAGAGTCCCGGGCGATGTAATTGTGGATGGCCGCAAGATGCGCTTGGGCGGTGTCTGTCCAGTGAACTTTCATTCAGGGAGTCCATACTTGGCCCGAATCTCCCTCACGTCTTTGGTTCGTCCCGCCTGGCTATCGGCCAGGCCGTCCTCGATGACTTGGCGCACGTATATCTGGTGAATCAGATCGTCCCAGGTCGCATCCTTAGGCATCTGGTCCACCAACTTGTGGGCCTGCTCTTTTGTCATAATTTTGCTCATGGCGTTCCTCCAGAAAACCGACTTCCTGTAGTATAGTCATAGCCATAGCGCGAGTCAATCTTCTGCGAGGAACGCGGCGGGAGCCAACGTCCCCTTCCACAATAGCCCTCGAGAGCGAGCTCTGCCGCTACACCTCCACCCACACGCCGCCGGAGCGGACGCTCTTGTCTTCGGCGAGGATGTGGCGGATCGTGGCGGCGTTGCGGCGGGCGCTGACGAGCGGCTCGCGGCCCTCCTCGATGGACAGGAGCAGGTCGCCCATCGGTCCGCAGAACGAACTGGCCCATTTGAGCGGGCCGGCGTCGAGCAGATACGTCCCTTCGCCAAGTTGTTTGGACTGAAGGCGCAGCGTGGGGCCGTCGAGGTCGAACACAACGGACCCCTCGTCTCCGTCCACGCGGCAACGCTGGCTCCGCAGGGCGCTGCGCAGGAGTTCGCTGTGGATGATCTGACCGGTGAGACCCTCGCCAAAATCGGCGATGGACATGAGCAGGTTGTCGCTCACGAAGTTCTGGCCGTTCATGCGACGCGTGCAGGCGAGCACGCGTTTCGCGTCTCTGCCGGTCCAGTAGCGCAGCAGGTCGGCCATATGATTGTTCCATTGGATGGTGAGGAAGTCCGTGCACTTGGCGTAGAAGGGGTGCTGGGCGAGATGGACGTCCTGTGTGCCATGGATCTCGATGAAGGCGTAGAACGGGCGGCCGATGAGGCCCTTGCGGAGGATGTGGTGGGCGAAGAAGTTGGCGGCGGCCCATCGCCGATTCTGACTGACGGCGAAGGGGATGCCGGCCTTTTGGGCCAGGGCCACCATGCGGTCGCATTCCTCGACGGTGGAGGCCAGGGGCTTTTCGGTCTGGATGGGCTTACGCGCCTCGGCCGCCAGGGCGATGACAGGCTCGCGAAGGGTGGGGTGGGTGAGGAGCGAGACGATCTCGACGGCGTCGTCCTGGATGACGTCGCGGTAGTCCTCGCAGATGTGCCTGGCGCCCGTCAACTCTTTGGCGCGTTGGCGGGCGGCGGGATCGGGGTCTGCCACGGCGACGATGTTCCAGCCGGCGGCCTTGTAGGCGGCGGTGTGCGACTGAGCGATGCGCCCATAACCCACCATGCCGATGCGCCAGTCCTTGCGGCGGGGAAGCGGAATCGCCTCCGGGATGCCGAGTTCCTTAGGCGTGATCGTCTTTTCCTGCATGGATGGGCTGCTCCTCTCTGTGTGTCAAGGTGACTGGAAGGCGCCAAGGGCGCTTGCACGTTCAAGTTCAGGATGAGGCGGGGCATAATTTTTTCCTTCCGCCGGATACCTCGATGTGGCGAAGGGCATACCGATAGCCGACCTCGACGATCTGGTCAATCGCCTCGAAGTCCATTAGACCGAACTGCTGGATGGGCGGATGAAGGTAGAGGTCGGCGTCGCTCTTGGCGGCTTTGGCGGCGCGAAGACTGCCTAGAGTGGAGGCCCGCATCAGGATGGGAAGGATGCCCGGCATGCCGGCGGCGCCAGGGCCGGACCGCAGGCGTCTCCAGAGCATCTGCCAGGGCGACGGCACGCTGTCGCATTCGGCGCGCAGGTCTTCTTCCGGGGTGGTGTTCACGACGATCATGGGGCCGCCCGACATCGAGCGCATGATGTCGCCGGGCAGATTGTCGAGCACGCCGCCGTCCACGAGAAGTTCTCCCTTGTCCACGACGGGCGCCAGGACGCCCGGCAGCGAGCCGCTGGCGCGCACGGCCGTCAACAACGACCCCCGGCGGTGGACGACCAGTTCGCCCGTGGTCAGATTGCACGAGACGCTGAACTGCGGTATCCACAGGTCCTCGATCTGGGTGTCGCCGAAGAACGTCCGGTTTACGCGGTCGAGCCGGCGCCCGCGAATGATCGAGATGAGAGGGAGGGTGTATTCGCTGAAGGCCTTGGACTCGACGAAGGCCTGGCGGCCCAGGCGCACCATGGTGGCATGATCCCAGCCCATGGCGCAGGCGGCGGACACGATGGCGCCCATGCTCGTGCCGCCGACGAAGTCAATGGGGATGTTGTGCTCGCGCAAGGCCCGGATCACGCCGACCTGGGAAAAGCTCCTGGCCCCGCCCCCGCCGAGCACCAGACCCACGCCCCGCTCGGTGAGCGAGCGGGCAAGACGGCCAAAATCGGCCTCCAAATCGCACCGAACGTGATAGTGGCGGTGCACGGGACGCGACTCCAGCCAGCGCGCCGTGCCTGTGGGCAGGGAACGACCGTCGGGGTGCAGCAGGGCCAGGCTTCGCTGGGGGGAGGCGATGCCCTCATCCGTCCATATGAGGGCGCGTTCCGCCTCGCGAAGCGCGGCGCGTCGTTCCAGCGACGCGGCGCGTCGTTCCGGCGACGCGGGGTCGCTTGTGGCCATCGCCGCCAAGAGAACGTGGTCGGCCTGGCGAATGCAGCGGCGCGTCCACGCGCCGGCCTCGGCGTCGGCCTGGTAGACCAGGAACCGGTGGGCAAGCTCCTGCTCGTCCAGCCATGCCGCCAATCTGGCGCCTTCGGGGGATTCGGGGGGGGCGTCGGCGGCCCCCGGAGACTGGAGTCGTTCCTCCACGAGCCGGCGTTCCAACAGCAGGGTCGGTCCCAGGACCTTCAGGGCGGCGGCCAAACGGCCGGCAAAGTCCGCGTCGGGGCCTCGACGCGCCGCATCGAGGGGTTCGCTCCCCAGAGGCACCACGGCGACGGCAGAGGAAGCCGTCGGCCCCGGTCCGGTGGAGGGCGGGCGTCGGAGGCGCAGGACGAGGGTTCGCAAGATACCCATCATCACCTGCGGATGCTGCGACATCAACGCCTGAAAGGCGGACTTGGGGAGCATGGCCAGCGCGCTGTCCCGCACGGCGTAGACGGTCATGCTTCGCGGTTCGCCGGAGATCACGCCCATTTCGCCGAGGAGTTCGCCGCGGGCAATGTCGCGCGACATCGTGTTTCCGGACTGGTCCAGCCCCACGACCCGCAACCGGCCGCTCACCACGACGTACATGCTGTCGCTGGGGTCGCCCTCGCGGAAGAGCACTTCCTTGCCGCGCAAGCGAATCCATTGGAGATGCTGTTCGACGGTGCGGTACAGCGCATCATCCAGCTTGTCCTGGCCGGAGCCGAAGGCCTGATTCAGGACATCCAAGAGAAGGCCGGAACGGTCCACAGCGTTCCTCCTGCAAGAGAGCGTCGTTCTTCATGGTTTTGCGAAGTCTTTTTTCCAGCGGGTCAAGAGGTCCTGGGGGCCGCCTTTGAGCCAGTAGAGTTTGCCGGTCACGGAACGTTCCTCGCCGGGGGGGATATCGGGCCAGAAGGGCCGGGTATGGAGACAGGAGTAGTGGGCGTTGCTGGCCACGGTGACACCCTCGCCGTAGGCCTCGGCGATGACCCATTGCCCGTCGCGCGAGCACAGGAAGATAAGGGGCAGGCGCACGAAGTTGCCGCCTTTCGGGGCCTTTTCGTCGGGGGCGGCCACGGCCCAGCCGTTGTGCAGGATCTCGCCCCGATTGGCTACGGGCATATCGAGCAGACGCACGGGACCGTCGTCGGTCCAGACCATGGTGCGGGCGCGCTCCGGATCGAGGAAATAGGGCGAGCGGTTGTTGAAACAGGAGTTGCTCGAAGGCGTCTTGAAGGTCTCGCCGGTGAGGTTGCGGATGGCGATGGTGAAGTCCACGAAGTCCGCGCCGGATTTCAGGGTAACGCTCATGACGGCCTTGTTCTGGAAGTTGCATTCGTAATGGGCGTAGGTTCCTTTGTCGTCGGTCTTCCACTCGAAGGGGGGCCGCTCCGACCACGCAAACGGAAAATCGCGGACGCCGGCCTGTTCGGGGATGCTGAAACCGAAGCTGCCCTCCGGGAAATAGGGGACTTGGAAGGACGCGCTGGGGTTGGTCTTGCCGACGACGATCTTTATCGGCTCTCTGCCGAATGCGGCGGCGTTGGGACCGGAAGGCGGGGGCGCCGCAGGGAGGGATGCCGGGGGGCGGGGTTCCGATTTCCAGTCGGCAGGCGGCGGCTCAGGGGCCGAGAGCGCGCCGCGGAAACCCAACCACTCGTGCAATCGGCTCTGGTGGGCGCTGAACGCCTTGGCGGCGCATCGGAAATTAAAGCGCATTTGATGCGCCCGCCCTGCCCCCTTGATAACATACCAAGCCCAGTTCTTCTTCAAGTCGGGGGCAGAGGCCTCAGTGGCCGTCCACTGGGCGACGTTGCCGACCAGGTCGTAAACGCCGTAGGGGCCGGCGCCTTCGGGGAAGCAGCCCACGGGAATCGTGCCCGGGACTTGGGGCGACTTGCCGTCATCCATGAGGCAGGCGCGGTCGTTCCACTCGTTTCCCCAAGGATAGGTGCGCCCGTCAGCGCCGCGGGCCGCCTTCTCCCATTCCTCTTCGGTGGGCAGGCGTTTGCCGGCCCAACGGGCGTAGGCGTCGGCGTCCTTCCAGTCCACGTTGACGACGGGGTAGTCGGCCTTTCCATCGGGAAAGGTCCTGTTCCGCCACCCCAAAGGGGGGCGATGGCCGGCGGCGTCAACGAACTTCTTGTACTGCGCGTTGGTGACCGGGTAGCGGTCAATGTAGAAGGCGGGGATGTTGACTTTTCGCTGAGGACACTCGAAGGCGAAGAGCGAGGGGTGAACCTGGTACTCGGCGGCGAGCCTGGCGGCTTCCTCGGCCGTGGCGCCCATGACGAACTCGCCGGCGGGAATGTAGACCATGTCGGAAATTTGGGTTGCATCCATGGCAAGGCCCATCCTTTCCGCAGCGCACATCAGGAGAATCGCACTCATCCAGAGCGGACGGTAACGCATCGTCGTCCTCCTTGAGCGGTTGCGCCGATTGACGAGGAAGGCAAAAGCAGGATGGCGGATTCCGGAGGGGATGTCAAGGCAAAAACCAACCGCGCGGGTCTGCTCAGGGCCGGCGGCGGAGCACCTCGGCGACGGCAAGGTCGAGGAGTTGTTCGCGTGAAAGCGTCTTCCATCGCCGATGCGCCCAGAGGTACTGTTCGGGGTGGCGGCGGATATAGCCTTCGAGACGACGGTTGAACTCCAGGAGGATGCGCTCCACGTCCTTGTGGTAATCGCCGGTGTTGACGGGGTATATGGGGTCGTCCACGAAGCCGCGATACTTGAAACCGCGCCCCACGCGATAGCAATAGATGGGAACGACGGGCACGTTGGCGCTGAGCGACAGCCCCGCGAAAGACGGCTGCGTGGACGCCTTTCGGCCGAAGAACTCCACAAAGAACCCGCTTTTGCCGGCGTCCTGATCCACGATCATGCCGATGCGTCCGCCCTGGCTGAGAACCGCGAGCATCTGGGCGAGCGCGCCGAGCTTGGAGGGGATCACGCGTTCGCCGATGCCGGTGCGGAAATCGCGCACCCACTGGTCAATGAGAGGATTGTCGAGCCGCCGAGCCACGCCGTGAACCGGGTGGCCGGACAGGCAGAGCAGGTAGGACCCCAGCTCGAAATTGCCGATGTGGCCGGTGACGAAGATCATGCCGCCGGGGATGTTCAGGATCTGGGACATCCGTTGTCTGTCTTCGGACTCAAAATAGTCCCGCCAGTTGTCCTTGTTGACGAGTTGGGGAAGTTTGACGATCTCGGCGGCCATCATGAGGAAGTGCCGGAGCGAAGCGCGGCCGATCTGCCGTTTGCGGCGCGGGGACAGGGTGTCGCCGAAGGCCTGCTGGAGGTTCTGCATGATGATGCGGCGATGCCACCAGTCCAGGAACCATGCGAGGTTCCCCAGCAAGCGCATCAGGAGGTGCACCAGTTGAATGGGCAGCGCCCGGATGAAAAAGATCGTCAGGCGGAAGACCGCGTATTCGGCGTAAACAAGGACCTTGGGCTTGCGTTTGCCGAGCATGGGAGTGGGTCACTCCTCATAGACAGTCGTACTGGCCGTGTCGTCGCTCCAAACGGCAGACACAGGGCCTGCGACGGCGAACGCTACGACGAAATCCCGCACCAACGCGCGGCGATGTTCGCATAGATGCCGGTGAGCGCGAGGATATCCTCGACGGGCGTCCATTCGTCGGGCGCGTGGAGGTTGTCGCCGCGAGGTCCGAGGAGGACGGCGGGCATCTTGCCGGTTTCGCCGTAGACGGCCAGGTCGCAGGAAAAGGGCGCGCCGCCGACCTTGGGCGCCGCGCCTTGATATTCGCCGAAGGCCTTGACGACGGCCTGCACGGCGGGGTCGGAAGACGGGGTCTCCCACGGCTTGACGAAATGGTAGTCGGGTTCGAGCTTGAATTCCAGCGCGGCCAGGGCCGGGTCGGAGGCGACGCGCTCCTGCCAGAAGGCGCGGAAGCGCCTGTAAAACTCCTCCTCGGTCATGCCGGGATGACACCAGACGATCCAGGATATCTTGGCGAGCAGCGGCGTGCCCATCTGCGTGAACTCGCCGGGTTTCGTGGAGTCAATGCGCCACAGGAGGCAGTTCAGTTCCTTGCCGGCATCGGTGAAGAGCGGGTGATGGTTCTGGGCGCGCCATTTTTCCTGCCACTCCTCGAAGAAGCGGACGGCGCGGGCCGCGCCGACGATGGGGTTGGCGATGGCCGCGCCCATGAAGGGCATGCCGGCCTTGCCGCCGAGGGTCAGGTTGCCGAGAAAAGCGCCGATGCAGGCGGGGCAGACCTCCAGGCGGGTCGGTTCGCCGACGACGGCGAGGTCGGCGTTGTGGCCGCGAAGGCGCGCGGCCAGGGTTCCGTTGCCGCTGGCGAACTCCTCATCCACGACGCTCTCGTAGAGGATATCGCCGCGCGGAGTGAAGCCGAGGTCGCGCAGGACGCGCAAGGCCCAGAAGGCGGCGGCCTGCGCGCCTTTCATGTCGGCGGCGCCGCGGCCGTATAGGCGGCCCTCCTTGACGACCGGCTCGTAGGGGCGGCAGACCTTCCAGTTGTCCGGTTCGAAAGGGGCGACGTCCACGTGGCCGCTGAGCAGAAGAGACTTGCCGCCCCCCTGGCCTTTCCAGCGTGCGACGACGTTCCTGCGCCCGATGCCGTACTTGCGCCCCACGAGCCAGCCTGGATGTTTTTGAATATCCGGAATCTCCTCGGGCGAGAAGACGTCCAATTCCAGCCCGAGCTTCCGGCACTCGGCGGCGATGAATTCCTGGGCATCGGCCTCCGTGCCGTCGGGTGGACGGTTTTCGCTGGGAAAACGCATCAGCGACTTGGTCCACTCGATGATCTCATTCGCGCGGGCCTTGACGGCGGCGCGAAGCTTGTCGGCCGTGATGTGGCTCACAGCTCGATGACCTCCCTCCGGTAGCTGGACAGCTCGCGCAGGCCGGTCTTGGTGACGAGCACGCCGTCCTCGTAGCGCAGGCCGTACTTGCCGTCGGAGAGCCAGATGTCCACGTTGAAGAGCATGCCGGGCTGGATTTTGAAGTTGGCGGCCTTGGAGAGCCAAAGCCCCTCGACTTCAGAACTGCCCGTGCCGTGGGCGGGACCGTAGAGCGTGAACTCCTCGTAGCCGTAACGCGCGAGGATGTCGAAATAGCCCTGGAAGATGTCGCAGCCGCGCACGCCGGGGCGGATGGTGGCGATGGCGTAGTTCATGGCTTCCAGCGCGACCTCGGCGAGTTTGCGGGCGGGGGCCGGCATCTTGCCGATGGAGAAGGGGCGGCACATGTTGCCGCAATAGCCCATGTACTTCGCGCCGAACGTGAACTGGACCAGCTCATTCTTCCTGATGGGGCGGTCGGTCGAGCGGCAAAGGCTCAAGGGCGTGTTGGGGCCGGAGCAGACCCACGCGGGATATCCCAGGCCCTCGGCGCCCTTGTCGAGGAAGACCTTGCGGGCCAGGGCCTCCATCTCGTATTCGCGCTTGCCGGGCTTGACGGACTCGAGGGCGGCCTTCATGCCCTGCTCGGTGACGCGGTAGGACTCGACGACGTAGGGGATTTCCTTCTCGGTCTTGATCATCTGGACGCGCAGGAGAACGTCGTCGGCCGGGACGATCGCGGCCTTCGGCGCGGCCTTGCGGAGGTCTTCGAAGATCGGGAAGGGGACGATGTTCCAGTTGGCCAGGCCGATGCGCTTGGGGGTTTTGCCGCAGGCGCGGGGGATGAGGGTCTTGAAGCTCTCGCCGGAGACCTGAGGAACCCACTCGGGGGCGGAGGTCTCGACGAAGAGGGGGTTCACGCGGATTTCGGGGGCGTTGGCGAACTTGCGCGCGAACCAGAGCGACTCCGGCCCGCCCGTGACGAGCACGGCCTTTCCCCTGGCGGGGACGATGACGCCGGCGAAATCGAAGAAAGGCCAGAAGCCGGCGAGGTAGCGCGTCGTGCCCGACTCGCTCTCGCTGCTGTACCCGACGAAAACGTCCAGCCCTTCCTTGCGCAACTCCGCCTGCAACCTGGCGATTCTGGACGCAAACTCTGAGGACGGCAGGGGTTTCAGTCTCACGGGGCTATCCTTTCTGTGGAAAGAAACAGGACCTGAATCGGCGTTACGGCTGTTCGGTAAGTTACCAAAGGGGGACTTGCGCTGTCAAGAAATGATGGCGATCATGCTTTGAGAATCGCCGGCTTCAGCGTCCACGCCTCCAGTTTGGCCAGTTCGATCAGCTTGGGGGCGGAGAAGTCGGGCGGCATCATGGAGCCTTTCCAGGCGGATTTTCCGGCCTCCTCGTCCACATACGATTCGAACGAGCAGATCATGGAAGGCAACTCGACGGTGTCGGGCGGATTCTGGCCCTTGAGCAGACGCGCCGTGACCCGCGCCACAGCGCCCAGAAAATCTTCCGGCGGCGCCAGACCCTTTCTGAAGGGCACACCGTTCGGGACGGCTTGTTTTTCGTTGAGGTGGCGGGAGACGGCGGCGAGCGTCTCGCAGAACTCCGGCCACGGAACCGACAACCCCCGAACCGCCTTTGCGGGACGGGCGGAGGGGTTATAGACGGGTGCGTACGGGACGCCGGTCGGCATCTCGCGCGAGGAGACGTAGCCTTCGAGGCAGCGCACGAGCAGGCCAAAGGCCTCGGCGGCTGAAAGCGTGATGTCGCCGAGCCGCTGGAACTGGATTTCATTGGAGAGGTTCAGGGCAAGGTGGAGGAATTCGGCGGGGCCAAAGCGGTGTCCGCGCCCCATGTCGAGCATGGGGCGCGCGCGATCGGGATAGAGTTGTGTCAGTTCGCTCGCGCAGGTGGGCTTCACGTTGGCATGGGAGAGCGACCAGGAGACGAAGTCCTCGAAGTGCCTGTAGCCGGCCTCGGTGAGTTCGCGGGACTTCATGTTGGTGCTGAACCACTGCTCCAGCACAAGGGTGCAGGGGTGGTTGATGATGCTGATAAGCCCGCCCGAGCCGGACAACTGTTCGAGGGAACGCGAGAAGGTCTCCTTGTGTTTCTCCAACTCGCCGGGTTTGCCCAGTTCGAAGTTGAGGCCCATGAGGTGGCGCTGGGCCTCGCCGGTGAAGCGCTTGCCGTACATGTGCGAGGTGCACAGGACGCCGCCGTACCAGAAGGGCTGGCAGTCCACGCCGACGTAACCGAAGCCGCTGACATAGGTGGGTATCCCCCACTTGCGCAGGACGGGAAAGACGTGGGGCGCCCAGTTGGAGCCGGGCTGGCCGTAGGTGACGGGGGTTTGGATGCGGAAAAGACGGCGCACGTCGCGCAGGCCGGGGAACTCGCGACGCTCAAACTCCGCGACGCCCTCGTCCCAGTCGAGCGGACCGAGGTACTCGGCGATCTGCGGGCGCAGACCGTGCCAGTTGGAGTGGAAACCGATGTCGTGTTTCATCAGGGCGTCAACGACGTCGTAGCGGACGTGCTGCTCAAGAATTCGCGCCTTCTGGCCGACGACCTTGAAGGTGCCGCGCACGTTGTATTTGTCGAGGATGGCGGCGAGGCGCTTGTTGGTGTCGTCGCTCTGCGGGACGGTGCAATCCTCGACGTCGAACCAATACAGGACGTAGACGGTTGCCATGGCAAGGCCCTCCTGGACAATTACCGGCCTTTTGCGGCGGCATCGAGGGCCGCGCGCAAGACGGCGCCGTACATTTGACTGTTCTTCGGGTCGTAAGGCAAGGTCCTGGCGGCGCTGGAGGCGTATATCCAGACCCAGTCATAGGCGTCAAAGAGGGTCTTGAACATCGGCTCGAAGTCGCCGATGGTTTTAAAGGGCGCGTCCTGATAGCCCTTCTGTATCCAGCTTGTGCACAGGGCGTAATCGTGGAAGGGCGAGATCGTGCCGGCCAGGGAGAGATGGTCGGGAAATTCCTCGAGGAAGGAGGCGACGGCGGCGTCGCGGGCCAGGATTTTCTCCTTGAGGGCCTCGACGCTCTTGTTGCAGTAGCCGGGAGTCGTCTCGCCGCCGCACAGATACCTCAAAGGGACCTTGTTCTCTTTGGCGTACTTCAGGAGGCCGAGGGTAATGTGGGTGGGTGTAGTGTAGATTTTGTCCTTGCGGCCGGGGAGCGATTGGGAGAGCTCAAGGCGGCTAAAGAGGCTCCAGACCAGGCACTGGGGGTATTCTTCGGCGATAATCTTCGCCATCTCGGCGCCGAGCTGCTCGCACTGCCGGATAACGTCATCCACGCTCTCGCCGCGGGCTTCCGCGACGTAAGGGACGTGATAGGCGCGGTAGTCGTTGTAGGCTTCGGGGTCCCACATGACGCCCGGCGACTTCCACTCGCGGGCGGCGCAGACGGCCAGGCGCCACAGCTTCAGGTAGTCGGCGCGGGCGCGGCCTTCCGCGCCGAGGTCCATGGCCTTGATGGCCTCGAAGTACTTGAGATCGGGGGCGCGGCTGGCGGCATGGCCCTGGCGGTCGGCGGGGGCGCCGAAGAGGCGGTTCAGGGCGACCCAGGGCCAGGGGTCTATCTTGAGCGCCTCGCGCACCGCCTTGAGACGCGGCTTCAGGGCGTCGAGATCGGGCGGGAGGTCGCTCTTATAGCTGCCTGCGACCGGAATCGCCACGCCGGCATAGGCCGACTCGTTCAGCACGGCCAGGGTCTGAGGATCGGACTCCGCGAGCGGCTTGGTGTAGAACGTGATCAGTTTCAGGTAACAGCGCTTGCCGGGCTGCAGACTGCGGAAGTAGTGCTTCTTGGAGTCCACGACCTTTGCGTTGGAGTCCAGGATCTCCAGCACACCGTAATGGCCGCCCGGCGCCAGCCCCTTGGCGGGGACGAAGAAGTCCTGCTCTCTGGCCTTGAGCTTTTCGGTCAGGGCAGCCTCCTCGCGACCAGCCAGGTCCGTGATCGTGCAACGCACGGCGGCCTCCTCGAACGGCCCCTCAATCTTGACGTTGAAGAAGACGGCCTGCCCTCGCGGCAAGATGCGCGCCGAGACGATACTGCTGTGCACAACCGGGATGGTGCGCCGGGCCAGACGCATATCGTCGAGGTAGAAGTCCACCTGATCGCCGTGCGCGTACCACGCCTCGGCGATGTAGATGTAAATCGCTTTCACGCGGCGGCGATCGCTCTCGATGGCGAGAGGAACGGCGACCTCCACCCAACGGTCATGCTCGATGTTGGGGATCGAGTAGTAGTTCTGGACCGTCTTCTGGTCGCCGGTGAGAAACCCGATCTTGAGGGCGGGTTCGGGCAGCATCTTGCGGCTGGCGCGTGTGTAGACCCAGAAACAAACATAGTCGTAGCGCGACCAGTCCTGCGGCTCGGGGAACTTGCGCGAGATCATCGGCCAGCCCTTGGGGTATTGCTCGCCCGCGCGGGGCGTCCAGTTGATGCGGTTCAGGAAGGCGAGGGACTGCCTGCCTTCCTTCACGAACTCGGTGTTCGCGGCGACCGCCGTGTCCTTCTGGACGAGGTCGGTCTTGGGGTCGCCCTTGAGCCAGGCGGAGGCATCCTCGAAGCTGTCGAGGGCGGTAAACTCGAAAACGGCCGGAGATTGCGCCAGGCAGGGCAGGCCGAAGGCGGGAAGAAGCAGGAAAAGGACGAAAAGGCCTCGCCGCGTCATGTCCTCTCACTCCTCGACTTTTTCCATATGGAAGTCGTCGTAGAACACCTTTCCAGCCCCGTGGTTACGGAGGATGAAGTAGACCTCTCCCATCCCTTCCGCGCTGGTGATTGCCCACTCCGCCTTCTTCCAATCCGCCGACTTTTCAAGGGGGGGCGAATTGTCGTACTGTTTTGGCCGCGAGGCGTCGGCCCCGTGGCCTATGAAGGAGAAACTGGGTTTGGCCTCGCCCTCGGTTCGGTAAAACACGCTCATCTTGAAAAGCGTGGGCTTCTTCACCTTCGTTCGGATGACGGGATACGCCACGATGTTGACTTCGCCTTCGGCGCCCTCCAGCAGGATGGCGCGTTTGCTGTCGCGCCCGCCTTCGACCCAGACGCCACGGCCTTTGCATTGGCTCCAGACGCCGAAACTCCAGCCCAGGGGCGGCAGGGCGGGGGACCCGCCCAGTTCAAAGTCGCCGTTGATGTGCCGGCCGGCGACGAATCCTTTTTCGAGTTCCGAGCGCATGGCGTGGAAACGCCGGGCTTCCTCGGCGTCCATGCCCGTCATTCCCGCGACCATGTAAAGGATGGACGGGACGACGCCTGCGCCGCCGTCGTTCTTTTGCATGAGCATCACGATATCCCAAACCTTGGGGTTCCACTGGGCGAGTTTGGCGTACTCGCGAATGACTCGGCCGTCCTTGCGGGTGGAACGGCCGTCCACAAGCCCGGCAATCTTGGGGTCGTCGGGGGATTTGTTCCACATCACCTCGGTGTAGGTGTTCGAAAATCTCCGAAGGTCTTCGGGCGTGAAGACGACGTTGCGGTTGCAGGCCTCCGCGGCGAAGCCGGTGTCAATCGAACCGTGGCCGGTGTCCTCGATCCTGAGTTTCACGTCGGGGATGGGCGGGTATGGGTCCCAGTAATTCCACACGTAGGCGTCGTCCTGCAGGCGGAGGCTGTTCTTGAAGTACCGCGCCATCTTCTCCGCTTTTTCGAGATAGACGCGCCGACTCGGGACGCCTTCGACGTCCTTCAGGACGATGTACGTTCGCGCCAGGGCGAGGTACTGGTTGTGCGGCAGTAAGCCGCCGGCAAAGCGCTGGGTCTTGTGCGACGTGAAGACGTAGGCCCCGGCGTTGTCGGGCAATTCGACCCACGTGGACTCCCATTTCTGCCGGATATGCTTGTCAATGAAGGCGAGGTACTCGTCGGCCTTCTTCTTGTGCTTCGCGTGGAGGCGGGGGTCGTTGTAGACGATCTCGATGAACTGGGCGATGGGATACGTAATCATGCCGTCGTGAACCTGGTACTCGATCTCCTCGCCCGGCGTGGAGTCGAAATCGAACCTTGCGCCGGCGGAGGCCGCGCCGGCGATGGTGAACTGGGCGCCGGGGATATCGGTCAGAACGATCTTGTCCTTGTACTCTTTTGTTGCGAGGAGTTTTTTCTCCGTCTCGTCCCGCACCTCAAGGGTGTTGGGCGTCGTGAAGGCGAGGGAGTACTTGTGTCCGGTGACCTGGTCGCCCGGGCGAACGACCGAGAGCCTGCTCGTTACGGGATCCAGGGTAAGCCCTTCGGTGTTGCGGCTGGAGGTCAGGCTGACGATGCCGACGGAGTACTTGCGGTCGCGCCACGAGAGGAACCCGTCCCCTTCGGGGTCGCTCAGATTCCCGATCATCCGGTCGAAGTGGTCCACGATCTTGTCGAGCCAGTAGGAATCCTCGAAGGCCCTGTAACACATGACGTAATCCATGAGGCAGGGGCTTTCGCCCCAGGCCAGGTCGCCCGAAGATTGCCTGTCGGAGTTTCCTTTTCCTTCCCGGTGGTTGCGATCCATGAGCCAGTAGGCGAGCATCATGGCCGACGTCCTGCCTTTGAACTCCTCGCGAAGGCGGCTCGCGTCCCATGTGGGTTTCAGGAACGGCGCTTCGGCCGCGCAGGCGGCAAGGCCTGCCAAGAGGGGGCAAAGGACCGAAAGGGTCAGCAGGAGCTTCATCGAATCTTTCCTTTCGCGGAAGTTTGCGTCAGTACGGCCAGACGCGGGGGATGGGCCGCTCCATCCGGATCATGCGGCGCACCAACTCCCCGCGCATCTCGGAGAGGACGGCGGCGCAGGACGGATCGTCTGCGATGTTGTAGTATTCCCCCAGGTCCCTGTGCAGGTCGTACAGTTCTTCGCGCCCGCCCTCGCGAGCCACGTAGCGGTAACGGTCGGTGCGCAGACTCTTGCCCTGCGTGGACTCCAGGAGGGCGGAGATTTTCGTTCGGGCGGCGGGGTCGTTGCTCACGGGCAGGGGCGTGCCCTGGATTCGGCCGGGGATGGGGATGCCGGCCCACTGTAAGAGGGAAGGCGCGACGTCCACCGCTTCGACGATGTGATGGATCGTCTGGCCGGACGCGCCCAGTCCCTTGCGCCAGCGCATGATCATGGGCACGCGGCTGATGCAGTCCTCGCCCGGAAACCACTTGCCGAACCTCAGGAACTCGCCGAGGTACTCGCCGTGGTCGCTGGTGAAGACGATGATGGTGTCGTCGGCCAGGCCGAGTTCTTCGAGGCTGTCCAGTATCCTGCCGACGTGGCGGTCCACCTCGGTAATCATCGCGTAGTAGCCTTGCTTTACCAGGCGGAGGGCCTCGTCGGTGAAGCGGGCATCGCGCTTGAGACCCTCCGGAAAACGGGGCGCCGACAAGGCGCGCGGATCGTACAGGTCGAGGAACTCCTGCGGGGCGACCCAGGGGGAATGGGGCGAGTAAAAGCCCGCCACGCACAGGAACGGCCCCTCGCGATGCCTGCGGACGTACTCGATGGTCTGCTCGGCGACGAAGGCCGTGTGCGTGAGGTCGCTGCGCGAGGCGAAGGGCGAAGTTCGAGGTTCCCGGACATCGGGGTGTTTTATGCCGTCGCGCAGGCCCATCGTCTTCTGCCAGACCGCCGTGGCCGGCGGCAGACCGCAACTGATCTTGTCCAACTCGGCCGGAGCCTTGCGCCGCACCCACGCGCGGTAGGCGTCCTCGTAGCAGCCCGGCTCGTCGGAGATCTCGAGATGATCGAAGCCGTACGCGGGATGCACATCGCGGTGGTCGCGGTTTGCGTGGGGCAGGAAATGGAGCTTCCCGATGTTGGCGGTCGTGTAGCCGTAGTTGCGCACGAGATGCGGCAGCGTGACGAGGTCCTCCGGCACGGGGACCGCCATGTGGGTGATTCTCAGTTGCGACGGGTACTGCCCGCTCAGAAAACTGACGCGGCTGGGCATGCAGACCGGGTTCTGCACGAAGAAGCGGTCGTAGTTGATACCCTCGGCGGCCAGGCGGTCGAGGCGGGGGGTCTTGATTTCGGGATTGGCGTTGACGCCCAGGGCGTCCCATCGCTGCTGATCGGTGTATAGGATGAGGATGTTGGGTCTTTTCATGGGAGCTTTGCGCCTACATAAATGAGGTCGTGGCGATTGTAGTCGAAGGTGAAGTGGACGCAGCCTTCGTCCTCGTCCACGAAGCCGTCGGGGTACTGCAGGGCGCCGGGGAAATCGGTCAGGACGCGCTTGTGCGGCCAGGTCTTCATGTCGTCGTCGGAGGCCCACAGGGCGAGCGGGTTGCGGGCGCGGGGGTTGGGGTTGTGGATGAGGATGATGCGTCCGCTGCGCAGGCGATGGAGGCGGAACTTGGAGCCGGGGTTCGGGATATCGGTGGGGGCGGGGGGCGACCAGGTGCGGCCCCTGTCGCCGGAGTCGCTGCGCATGATGCAGCCGCGACCGTGGTCCTCGCGGATGAACATCACCATGCGCCCGTCGCGGAGTTCGACGACGTTGTTCTCGGCCCAGCCGGCGACCGGGCCGGTGTCGGCGGAGCGCGTCCATGCCCCTCTCCGCGGAGCGGAGAGGGGCGTACGCCCCTCGTCGCCGCTGATCAGGACGCCGTTGCGGGCGAGCTTGTGCGAGCCGTCGCGCAAGGGCGAGACCGCCGGGTCGGGCACGGTGTCGTAGGACTGAAAGGGCAGGAACGATTCGCCCCACGTCGCCGCGTAGAAGTTGCGGACAAAGCCGCGGCGGGGCAGGGGATCGAAAGGCGCGGGGGCATCCCACGTGCGGCCGGCATCGCGGCTGGTGATGACGTAGTTGCGCCACTCCTCGAAGAATCCGCGATGGATATTGACCCATATCCGCACCTCGCGGCCTTGTACGAGGACTTCGGTGAGGGTGCAGGCGCGGTCGTCGTAGCGCAGCACCGTCTCCTTTCTGGACCACGTCCTGCCGCGGTCCTTGGAGCGGCAGACGGCGATGTGGTTGTCCTTGCGCGGCTCGGTGTCGCCGCCGGTCATGAAAAAGACGGCCCACTCGCCGTCGGGCAGGGGGCGCAGGGCCTGGTCGCAGACGCACAGGTCCGGCGGGACGCCCTTGTAAACCAGCGCGAAGCGGTCCATGTCTGCTCCAGACTATCTGTCGGCGGCCTCGTAGGTGGTGAACTTTATCTCCGGCGAGACGAGCAGGCGCCGGCCGGGGACGGCGTACGGCCCGCAGCCGCACAGGAAAGCGCGTTTGTTTTGGCCGAGCCTTGCGCCGAGCAAGTCCCACATCTCGCGGGTTTCGGTGCTGATGTAGATGGGCACGCGGGGGTCGCGGCGGCGCACCTCGGTGATGAAGAAGTCGTAAATTTCCGCGCGCACGGCCGGGGGGAAGGGGCCGGTGTGGACGTCTTTCATCCAGGGCGCCGCTTCGTCCATGGCGGCCACGCAGTCGGGGTCGAGCAGGGCGGGGTCAATCTTCTTCTTCAGATCCTCGGCCTTCATCCACATGAGGACGCAGAAGCCGACGGACTCGGGCCGGGTCTGACGGAAAAGGTCGGCAATGATCCTGGCGTAGCCCTCGCGCCAATTGCGGATGGGGACGATGGGCTTGAACTTGACCCGCACATGAAGGCCGATCTCCTGGCAGAAGCGGGCGGCGTTGACGCGGTCGGAGCCGGAGGGCGCGCCCGGCTCGACCTGGCGGGTCACGTCGTCGCTCATGAGGCTCCAGACGCCGAAGAGGCGGTCGCGGTGCGGCAGGTCCTTCATCCAGCGCACGTTGCCGCTCTTGGTGTGGAAGATGGCGTAGCGTTCGGGGAACTTCGCCATGGCGCGGGTGAGGGGGTCGAACAGGTCGTACTCCGGCTCAAACGCGATCTGGTCGGCGCCCCAGCCGATCATGCGGTAGGATTTCTGCCAGGGGTAGTTGCGCAGGGCAGGCTCGACGGTGTTGGCGACGAACTCCTCGACGTTGACGGCCAGGCTGATGACCTTCGAGCTTTTGCCCGTGCCGCAGTACTGACAGCCGTGCGGGCAGCCGGCCATGGTGCCGAACTCGTAGGCGCACCAGCAGACGTGGTTCAACTGCTGGTCGTTTTCGCGCAAGCGGCGCGAGATCGCCGGGAAACAACCCAGCAGGTCGGCCATCAGGCTGCGCGCCCCCCAGGCCGAAGTCTGGCGGGCGAGCTTCTCGATGTCGGGTCGCTTTTCCCCGTAATGGAGTTTCGTGAAGGCCAGGCAGCGCGTGTGCTCCTTGTTTGGAACTTTGTCGGGGAGCGACATCGCCTGTATCTCCTGCGCGACTCGCCCCGCCGTCTCGAGCGAAAAGCGGACGACCTCGTCCATCTTCCTCCCCAGCGCGGCCACCATCCCGCGCACGCGCGCAAGGGCGGCGGGGTCGTTTTCGACCGAGTCGAGCATGTACAGCTTCGCGGGCCTCAAGGAGTACATTCAGTTCCTCCGAGTCACGTATTGGCGACGAACCACTTGAGGAGTTCGTCGGCCTCCTGCGGGGTCTTGCAGTTGGTCGAGTAGTAGACCTTTTCGGGGCGAAGCGTTCGGTGCGCCTGCTTGATCTGATCGGGACTGCCGCCGAACTGCACGGCCTTGCCGCCCGCCTGGACGCGCTTCATGAGGTCGAGGTAGTCTATGTGGCTTCCGTGCCCCGCCCCCGGCACGTAGGACAGGGCATGCAGCTCCTTACTCGCGATCAGGTCGTCGGTGTGGACAAGCGCGCCGGGGCCGTCCCAGTGATAGAGGGCGTGCTTGACGATGGCGGCCTCCTCCTCCAGCGCGGGGAGCACCCAGCGGCGGAACATCGGCGGGCTGATCATGCAGGAGAAGTCGCATTGCAGGATGGCTGCGCCTTCCATGGAGTAGTACGCGTGGCAGTAGCCGGACTCCTCCATGCGGGCGGCCTTCGCGATCTCGTTCCAGACCGTGGGAAAGATGGCGCGGGCGTCGGCCATGGCGCGGTCAATCATTTCGGGTTGATCCAGGAGGTCGAGGCACAGACGCTGCGGGCCGCGGACGGGGGCCACGATGTCCATGTTGGTGTGAAGGTCGAGCGAACCGACGATCATCTTGCCGGCCATGCGGTCGGCGGCGCGGCGGCACAGCTCGATCATGCGCCGCCAGAGGGGGTGGTTCTGGTTCAGGCGCAGGGGCAGCGATTTTTCCCAGTCTTCGACGAAGGGCACGGACCAGTTGGTGTCGGGCGAGTCGGGACTCCACTTGAGCTCGGCGCCGCAGAAGACGGCGATCTCGTCGGGGCCGAAACTGGGGATGAAGGCGGGGACGGCCTCGCCGCCCCAGTGGATGGCTTCGGCGTTGGCGAGCGCCCGCGCGATGACGTCGTCCATGTCGCCGAAGACCTTGTCGCGATAGGTGACGCGGGGGGCGAACTTGGCCCCCGGTCGCGGCGCGGTGACGCAGACGAGGGGGCGGTCAATGATCTGTCCGGCGTAGAAGGCGTCCCATCGCCTGGCAGCCTCTTCGAGGTCGGGCTTGAAGGCGAGGCGCGCCGGTTTGCGGGGAAGGGGATTCACTTGTTTTGCCTCACAGGTAGGAGCGCAGATGGGCGACGGCGGCCTTGTAGGTCTGCGGATTCACGTACTCGATGACGAGCGGCAGGTGCGGGCAGTGGCGGCGCGACAGGGCCACAAACTTCCAGTAGTTGACATCGCCCTCGCCGGCGGCCACGCCGCGCGTGACGTGCAGCTTGCGGTCCTTGGCGTGGAGGGCGGCGACATAGGGGCCGAGCGCGTCGAACATCTCCTCAAGGCTGTTATGCGGCAGAAGGTTCGCGGGGTCCAGTTGGACGCGGATTCGCGGGTTGTTGATCTCTTCGATGAAGTAGCGGGTGGCGGTGGCGGAGCCGAGCAGGTCCTGGAAGTACGGCTCGAAGACGACGACCACGCCGTGCCTGGCCGCCAGGTCAACGAGCTTGCCGGTGGACTCGATGAGGCGGGGGTACGCCGCTTCGGTCAGCGAGGCCGACAGGTCGCGCCCCTTGCCGGGCACGATGACCGAGCCGCACTCGGTGGCCAGGATGCCGATGCCCATCTCGTTGGCCACGCGCATCATGTCGGCGAAGAACTGCAGATTCTTCTCGCGTTCGGCGGCGTCAGGCTCGATGAGGTTGGTGTAGACGCCGATGGAGGGGATGTCGAGGCCGCGGCTGCGGTAGGCGTTGGCGATGCGCTTGCACTCGGCGGGCGTGAGGTTCGACAGGGCCACGCGCCCATTATACTTCCAATAGTTGGAGTCCTTCTGGCAGAGGAAAAGCTGCACGCACGCCAGACCGGCCTCGGCCGCCAGTTGCGCCGTCTCGTCGTTGGTGAGGTTCTGGAAGCCGTTCGTCGCAAGTCCCAATTTCATGTGTGCCACTCCGAAAAAAGATTCAAGAGATTGCCTCAAGCTGCGTCATGAGCGACCATCGCTTGATGATGCGCGAGACGTAGGCGCGCGTGCCCCTGATGCCGATCTTCGACAGGAACTCCTCGCCGGTCAGGCCCTTCGAGTTGGCGATCCAGCGTTCGACGTTGGACGGTCCGGCGTTGTACGCGGCCAGCGCGAAGTAGACGGGGTCCTTCTGTTCGCGGAAACGCCGCAGCATGCGCGCCAGATACCAGCAGCCGACGTCGAGATTGATTTCGGGGGTGTAGAACTGCTCCGGCAACACCACCTTGCCGGTGGCCCGGCAGTAATCCTCGACGGCGGCCGGCATGATCTGCATAAGGCCGGCGGCGCCTTTGTGGCTGATCGCGCGGTAGTTCATGCGGCTCTCTTCGATGATGACCGACTTCACCAGGAGGGGGTCAAGGCCGTGGGCGGCGGCGGCCTTGGAAATGAGTTCGGGCAGGCGCCACCTGACGCGCAGGATGTCAATGTAAATGCCGCCGTAGTAGGCCCCCGCCGCCAGCCCCGCCAGCATGACGGAGATCGCCAGCAGCTTCAGGAACGTGAGTTGGGCGCGGCGTCTCGGCATTGTCCGACTCGCGGGCCTCAAAAAGTAATGGGGGAAACCAAGGCGACTCGATTATAGCATGGGCCGCGAAAATGGCAACGGCTCTAAGCTTTTTTTGCGCGGGGAGAATTGGCGCTTGCAGCCGAGGCGCAAAAAGGCGTAAAATACTACTTCAGGATTTTTTTGCGCGGCGGCGATTCATATCCGGTGCGCGGTGTGCTTCTGTAGGAGCGTGTATGAAGATCGCCTTGATAGAGCCGCGTTCGGCGGATGTGAATGTCTTCTCCAAGTTCCCCATGCCTCGCCTTGGGCTTCCGCTCATCGGTACGCTCCTGCGCAACGCCGGCCACAGCGTCACGGTCTACTGCGAGGACCTGCGCCGCCTGCATCCGCGCGACTACTGGGAGATTCTCAACGCCGACCTCATCGGCATCTCGACGATCACGACCACGGCGCCGCGGGCCTACTTCCTTGCGTCGCTGTTTCGCAAGGCGAAGAAGCGCGTCGCCATGGGGGGCGTCCATCCGAGCTATCTGCCCGATGAAGCCGTGCAGCACGCCGACTACGTCGTGCGCGGCGAAGGCGAAGCCACGATGGTCGAGCTGACGGAGGCGCTGCAGGGCCGGCGGGAGTTGAAGGACATTGCGGGGCTGACGTACCGGCAGGACGGCGAGGTTCGCCACAATCCGGCCCGCCCGCTCTTGAAGGACCTGGCGTCGCTGCCGGCGCCGGATTTCAGCATGGTGAAGGGACACGGGCGCATCTCGCTGTCGCCGGTGTGCACGTCGCGCGGCTGCCCCTACAATTGCAGCTTCTGTTCGGTGACGCCCATGTTCGGCGCCCGCTACCGCTGCCTCGACCCCGAACAGGCCGTCGCGGCCCTGGAGCCTTACCGGAACAAGCACGTCTTCATCTACGACGACAACTTCACCGCCAACAAGCAGCGCGCCAAGGAAATCCTGCGGCTCATGATCAAGCGCAACGTCCTGCCCTCATGGACGGCGCAGGTCCGGGCCGATGTTGCGAGAGACCCCGAACTGGTCTCGCTGCTGCGGCGCGCCCGCTGCCGCGCCCTGTGCATCGGCTTCGAATCCATCAACCCCGCCGCCCTCGAAGCCATGAACAAAAAACAGTCCGTCGAGGACATCGTGCGCTGCATCAAGGCCCTTCACAAGCACAAGATCAGCATCCACGGCATGTTCATCTTCGGCTCCGACACCGACACGCCGGACACCATCGAACAAACCGTACAGTTCGTCAAGACCAACCGCATTGACACCGTGCAGTTCATGATCCTGACACCCCAGCCGGGGACGATTTTCTATGAGAATCTCAACGCCGAGGGCCGCATCTTCTCGAAGGACTGGTCGCTCTACGACGGGCATCACGTCGTGTTCTGGCCCAGGCACATGAGCCCCCTCGAACTGCAGCTTGCCTCTTATCACGCCATGCGCCGGTTCTATTCCTACAGCCACTGCCTGCGCGCCATGTGGCGTCTGCGGTTCCTCACCGCGATTCTGCGCTCCACGGGAATCCGGGCGATTCGCCAGTGGGAGAAGTCCAATCGCGGCTTCCTCGACAAGCTCAAGAACCTGGCCCAGAAGGCCGAAAAACGGGCCGGCGCCGTCCTTCAAGCCGCCGGCGTACAGGCGGCCGCCGGCGTACAGGCCGGACTCGCTCGCGGCGCCGACGCCGCCCGTCGCATCGGCGAGGCCGCCAAAAACCTGCCGCGCCTCAGCCGACGGGGTTCGCTCTCGGAATCGGCGTGATCCTTCGGATTCCGGCCGCCGTCATGCGCGCGGCCCGACTAAAAGGTGGGTGCGGCCCCGCTACGGGATCACGCGCACGGTGACGGCGGCCACGTACATGGTTCCGTTCCTGGTGTTCGGGCCGAAAAAGATGCTCTGAATTCGCCTGACGCCGTTGTCGGCGAAGGGCAGGTCCTTGGCGGTCTGCCCCCCGACGGTCAGGGCGAAGAGCGCGCGCTTCATCTCGGCGCGGATCACGACGTCCTGCCACTCGTCCGGTTTCACACGCAGGCCCGGGACCTCGATGTCCGTGTCGCAGAAATACTTCACCGCGCCGTTGGGGTAGAAGCGCGCGTGAAAGGCTCGGCGCTCGTAGCTGGCGGGCACGTTGTCGAAGGCATCAATGTCCACGCAGCTCTTGGACGACGACGGGATCAGTATCCGCGCGCTAAGCTCGACCACGCCGTTCTCGGTATCAGCCGCGTCCTGGGGCGCCAGGCGCACCCACGCCTGCGCCGTTTGGGTGGCGTCGCGCTCGACCTTCAGGCAATGCTTCGACCCCGCCTTTCCGCTCCCCAGGGCTTCGGCGTTGACCACCTTCACAAGTTCGGGGGAACCGGCGCGAATGCTCCAGCCGCTGCCCGCCTTGTCCGCCGGAAAATCATCCTGGAACGCGACGAACGCCTCCCGCTTCGCGGACTTCTTGGGCAGGTCGCCGTAGCCGGCCAGGTCGGGCCGTTCGGGGTCGGGCGCGTGGGGCGCGAACTGGAACGAATATAGGTCCGCGTCCTTCAGCGCGAACCGCAGTCTCACCGGTTTGCCGGCCAGAGGCCGCACATCCCCGCCGACGTGCCGCCAGCGGACCACATGACGCACGTCGTCGCAGAAAATCTCAGGGCAATCGTCCAGCGAGTATCCCTCCACGGGATTGCCCGCCGCGTCCTGAAGCTCGACCTGTATGCTCCCCGCCGCCGAGACGCTGGCGTTGATGACGAGGTTGCCGCCCTCGAAGACGAGGGGTTTCGTCACCACTTCGCCCCCGTCGGCGAGCGCGTTGAGCGACACAAATCCGTCCAGGCGCAGCGTGTACCGCCGCACGTTGACGCCCGTGCCGCGCCAGTAGCCTTCGGTGGCGTACAGCGAGATATCGTTGGGCGAGTTTCCGAGGTCCGACGCCGTCTCGACCATGCCCCAGAAGATGAAGTTGTCGCCATAGACCCACGTGGGTTTCTCGCGCTGGCCGGGTCGCAGGAAGGCCTCCTTCCAGCGGTTGAAGACCAGGCCGTCGCGGCTGGTCATGAAGAGGCCGTCGGTGATGGCCGTGCCGTAACGCCGGTGCGACTTGGCCCGCACGAGGCGTTCGTCGAGTTCGGGCAACTGCATCATCGGCTCCGACCAGCCGCGGTCAACGTAGCGCAGCGGAAAGCCCATGAAGATGTGCGGGGCGCGGTAGTACGGCTGAATCTGGTTGGTGTACAGGTGCTCCCTGGGCGCGCCCGGAAACTGAAGCCACTGCGGCTCCGGAAAGCTGAGTATGTCGGGCGATGAGGCCGTCATGATGTCCCGCACCCCGTCCCGGAAGCCCCGGTGGTACTCGCGGTAGAACTTGTTCACGGGGTCCCAGAAGGCCAGGTTCTGCGAGTCGAACGCGCCCCTGGTCTGCGCCGGCTTCTCGCTCATGAGGGAGAAGCGAACGCCGTCCGCCGACTTCAGGACGTACATGCCGTGGGGCTTGGAGCCGATGACGATGATCTTGTACTTTGCGTCGGGGGGACAGTCGGGATTGGAGTCGAGGAAGGCGGCGGTGTGGGCGGGGTCGCCGCCGACCTTGGTCAGGTACTGCGGCGTCAGGATGATGTTGTTGTCTTTGGAGCCGTTGAACTCGAACAGGCCCAGGTTGGGCTTGCGCCAGCGGATGCCGTCGTCGCTCTCGGCGTAGCACAGGAACCAGGGATGATCCGCCAGCGCCTGGGCCGGCTCGCCGCTGTGGCGGTAGTGCAGACCGCGATAGTACATGCGGTACAGGGCGCCGTCCTTGAAGACGCTCTGGAACGCGCTGGCGTTCCCTTCCCACGGCGCATCCGTCCTCAGCGCCACCTCCCGCGGGACGGGATGGCGCAACTGCAGGCGCGCCCCGCCCGACAGCGTCTCCACCAGGTAAGTGTCCACGAACAACTCAAGCCGCCCGCCGATGTTCACCGCGCCCTCCTTGTCTTGTGCCGCCAACGTCCAGATTGGCGCGAGCGCCAACGCGGCTGCCAGTAGTCTCATGTGTGCCTCCAGGAACTGAAACGCAGATATTCTACTTCCAACAAAGCTTCGCTGCAAGCACTATCTTGGCGAGCGAGGAGGGTTTCCTGCATGCGGGGCCTGCCCGCCCAGGCCCTTGACACATCCGCACCGCAGTGCGACAATGCGCGCGTCTCTCCACGGGCACAACCATCGGCGCCGCCGTTCCCCGAGCGGAGATGGGACAAAGGCAATGAACATCAAGATGCGGGTCTTCGAAGTGCTCGAGGGCGATCCTCGCAGCGGATGGAAAAGCAGCGCCTTCAGCCTCGCCATCATGGCCCTGATATTCCTGAACGTTGTCGCCGTCGTCCTGGAGACGGTCAGAGACCTGGAGGCGGCGTACTCCCCCGTTTTCGCGGCCTTTGAGATCTTCTCGATCATCGTCTTTACCGCAGAGTACGTCCTGCGGCTTTGGGTGTGCACGCTGCATCCGAGGTTCGCAGACCCGTTCTGGGGCCGTATCCGGTTCGCGATGACGCCGTTCGCCCTCATAGACCTGCTGGTCATTGCCCCTTTTTACCTGCCGTTTTTTGCCGCCGGAGACTTCCGATTTTTGCGCGCCGTCCGCCTCTACAGAATATTGGTGCTGTTCAAGCTAAGCCGGTACTCGCATTCCCTCAAGCTTCTCGGCGCCGTTGTCAACGCGAAAAGGGAAGAACTGCTCATTGCGGTCTCGGTGCTCGCCATGCTTCTGGTGGTGTCGTCCAGTCTGGTCTACTATGTGGAGAACCCCGCCCAGCCCGAGCGGTTCTCCAGCATCCCGGCGGCGATGTGGTGGAGCATCGCCACACTCACCACGGTGGGCTACGGCGACATTTGCCCCATCACGCCGCTGGGGAAGTTCTTCGGGGCGATCATCGCCGTGTTCGGCATCGCGATGTTTGCCCTGCCCGCCGGGATCATCGCGGCCGGCTTCACGGAAGAAATGGGGCGTCACAAGGCCCCCTCCCGCGTGTGTCCCCACTGCGGAAAACGTCTCAACGACTGAGCCTCCGGGCCGTTCCCGCCGGCGGCTTCCTGCCCCAACGTCCCCGGCGACAGGTGTTTTGACACATTCGGCGATTTGTGTTATTCTGGAAACTAAGGCCTTGGGGAGCGGGGTCGTCCACGATCAGGCCAATGCGTTTCGCCCTGGAGGATGTGATGGCGCGCGATCGCTGCACCAAACGCAGTTTCCTGAAAACCGCAGTGGGCGGTCTGGCCGTATGGCCCGTCTGTCGTTTGCTCGGGCTCGACCGCAAGGCGCTGGCGCAGTCGGTCGCGGCCGGTCCCGGACGCTTTGCGCAAAAAGCCCTGGGGGTCGCGGCCGTGGCCCGCAACGAGAAACTGGTAGCCGACGGCGTCTACAATTCCGACATTGCGGCCGACATGCTGAACAGGTCCCTCGCGGCTCTTCTGGGAACAAAAGACGCCGAGGCGGCGTGGAAGTCGCTTTTCCGGCCGCGCGACGTGGTCGGCATCAAGCCCAACTGCCTCGCGGGCAGGAACCTGTCGCCCCATCCCGAGCTGGTCAAGGGCATCATCGCCGGCCTGAAGATGGCCGGCGTGCCCGACTCCAACATCGTCATCTGGGAGCGCACCAGCCGCGAATTGGCGGCGGCGGGATTCGTCCTGAACGCCGGCAGCGCCGGCGTGCGCTGCGCAGGCAACGACGTGTACGGTTTTGATGACGAACCCGAGTTCAGCGGCGAGATCGGCTCCTGTTTCGCGCGCGTCCTCTCGACCGAATGCACGGCCCTCATCAACGTGCCCGTCCTCAAAGACCACGACCTGTCGGGGGTCTGCGTGGGCATGAAGAACCTGTACGGCGGCATCCACAACCCCAACAAGTATCACGATAACAACTGCGACCCCTACGTGGCGCACCTGAGCGCGCACCCGTACGTCAAGGACAAGCTGCGCCTCATCGTGTGCGACGCCGCCACGGCCCAGTGCGACGGCGGCCCCGCCTACAAGCCGCGCCATGCGTGGAGGTACAACGGCCTGCTCGTGGGCCTCGACCCGGTGGCCCTCGACTGGGTCGGGGCCGGCATCATCGAGGCCCGTCGGCGCGAGGTCAACCTGCCGCCGCTCAAGGTCGCCGATCGCGAACCCAAGTGGATCGCTACGGCGGCTAAACTGCGCCTGGGGATCGAAGACCCCGTAAAGACCCGGATTCTTGAGATATAGACTTCAGGGAGATGTCGTTCAGCCGTTATGCCGAGGTGTGCCATGTCCGCAAATCTGACCCGTCGAGGCTTTCTTCGCTCCGCCCTCGGCGCGGCCTGCGCCGCGCCGTTGGCTTGTCCGTTTGCGGCCGTCGGCCCAAGCCTTTTCGCCGACGACGCGCCCCCCGAAGACGCGCAGTTCGTCAAGGAGGCTTTGTATTACGAAAAGCTCGGATCGCTGCGGGTCAAGTGCATCCTGTGTCCGCGCGAGTGCAGGGTGGCCGATCTGGAACGCGGCTACTGCGGCGTGCGCGAGAACCGGGGCGGCACGTACTACACGCTGGTCCACTCCCGCGCCTGCTCCGTCGCCATTGATCCCGTCGAGAAGAAACCTCTTTTTCACTACCTGCCCGGCACGACGACGTTCTCCCTGGCCACCGCCGGCTGTAACATCGAGTGCCGGCACTGTCAGAATTGGAACATCTCCCAGTTCCGGCCGGAACAGGTGCGCTCGATCTATCTGCCGCCGGAAAGGATCGCCGAGGTCTGCAAGAGCAAGGCGTGTCCGACCATCGCGTATACGTACACGGAGCCGGTGGTGTTCTACGAGTACGTGTACGACGCGGCGGTCTACGCTCGGGAGCGGGGCATCGGGAGCGTAATCATCTCGAACGGTTACATTCACCTCAAACCGATCGAGGAACTGTGCAAGGTGTTGACGGCGGTGAAGGTGGACCTGAAGGCGTTCACGGAGAAGTTCTACAAGGAGACATGCAGCGGAGAACTGAAGCCGGTGCTCGACGCGCTGGTGAAGATCCGCGAGGTCGGGATGTGGCTGGAACTGGTGATCCTGGTCATTCCGACCCTTAACGACGGCGAGCAGGAATTCCGGGAGATGACGCAGTGGGTCGTAAAGAACCTCGGGCCGGACGTGCCCATGCACTTCACGCGCTTCCACCCGACGTACAAGATCAAGAACCTGCCGCCGACGCCGGTCGAGACTTTGGAGATGGCGCGCCGTACCGCCCTGGAGAACGGCGTGCGGTACGCCTACGTCGGAAACATCCCCGGCCACGAAGGCGAGCACACCTACTGCCCCGGCTGCAAGACGCCCGTGATCCGCCGCGCCGGCTTCTACATCATCGAAAACGGCCTCAAAGACGGCAAGTGTGCGAAGTGCAGCACCGCGATCCCCGGCGTGTGGAAGAATCCGCTGTGACGCTCTTGGTGAGGGGACGGGAGTCTCTCTTGGCGCGGCCCCCGTTCCTGGCGCCGCCAGGGACGGGGCGGACTCCCGTCTTTTTTTTCGGTGTCATCCTGAGGAGAGAACCGAATGGCGAAGGACCTGAAGGTCGGGCTGTCGGGCGCGAGACGGTCGGCGAGTTTCATCGGGGCGTTGAACGCGAACCCGAACACGAAGATCGTGGCGGTGTGCGATGTGCGCGAGGAGGCCGCGCGGGGGACGGCGGCGAAGTGCGGAGAGGGTGTGCAGACCTACGCCGATTGCGAGACGATGCTGGACAAGGCGGGGCTGGATATCCTGATCGTGGCCTCGCCGATGCAGTTCCACGTGCCGCAGTCGGCGGCGGCGCTGGCCAGAAACGTGCACGTCCTGAGCGAGGTGACGGCGGCCGTGTGCATGGACGAATGCCGCTGGCTCGTGGGCGCCGCCAAACGCAGCAAGGCTAAGTACATGATGGCCGAGAACACGACGTACATGAAGAACAACGTCCTGCTGCGCGCCATGGTCGAGGCGGGCGTCTTCGGCGACGTGTACTTCGCCGAGGGCGAGTACCTGCACGAGCTTTCGGCGCTGCATCACACGGCGGATGGGAAGCCCACGTGGCGGTACTACTGGCAGGTGGGCGTCAACGGCTGCACCTACGGTTCGCACAGCCTGGGGCCGTGCCTGCAGTGGACGAAGGAGCGCGTCGAGCGCGTAAGCTGCATCGGGACGGGGCGGTGGACCGACCCCGAACACGCGATGGAGGACACCGTGCTCATGCTGTGCAAGACCCGGGCGGGCAAGCTCATCAAGATACGCGTGGACATGTTGTCGAAGCGTCCTCACGCGATGCTGAACTTCGCCCTGCAGGGCACCAAGGGCGCCTACGAAAGCGCCCGCGCGCCGGGGGAGCGCCATCGCATCTGGCTGAAGGACTTCTGCGCCAACGCCAACGATTGGCGCGAACTCAAAGAGTTCGAGGAGCAGTTCCTGCCCGAATGTTGGAAACACCCCCCGGAAGCCGCCCTGAAGGCCGGGCATGCCGGCAGCGACTACTTCGAGGTCGCCGACTTCGTGGAAGCGATCCTGAACGACCGCCAGCCGCCCATCGGCGTGCACGAGGCGATGGACATGACGCTGCCGGGAATCCTGAGCCAGGAGTCCATCAGCCGGGAAGGAGAGTGGGTGAAGGTGCCCGATACGCGGACGTGGTGAGGGGCGATTCTGGCCTTGCAGTCGCGCGGCCATTATGCTCCAATAGCCGAGTCTTTTTTTCACCAGCGACGCCTGCCGAGCCAGGGCGGGGCGTGCGCGAGCCGGAACCACCCGCACCACGGAGACGTAAGCATGCACTGGATTGACTGGATGATCCTTGTCATCCCGACGCTGATCGTGATCAGCATCGGCGTGAAGGCCCAAAAGTACGTGGAGGGGGTTTCGGACTTCCTGGCGGCGGGGCGGGTGGCCAACAGGTACGTGGTGGCCGTGGCGGGCATGGAGGCGGGGCTGGGGCTGGTGAGCGTTATCGCCATCTTCCAGATGTACTACAAGTCCGGCTTTGCGATCGGATTCTGGGGAAGCCTCAGCGTACCCATCGGTCTGCTGATGACGTTGACGGGGTTCGTGATCTACCGGTACCGCGAGACGCGGTGCATGACGCTGGCGCAGTTCTTCGAGATACGCTACTCCAAGGGCTTCCGCGTGTTTGCGGGAATGCTGGGGTGGCTGGCGGGCACGATCAACTACGCGGTCTTCCCGGCGGTGGGGGGGCGGTTTCTCGTGTACTACCTGGACCTGCCGCCGACCGTCGAGGTCTTCGGCCTCCCCCTGTCCACATACGGCCTGACGATGTGCGTGTTCCTGTTTGTGGCCCTCGTGATCGTGAACATGGGCGGACAGATCACGACGATGGTGACCGACTGCGTGCAGGGCATCTTCAGCTACGTCGGCTACGCCGTCGTCGTGATAACGATCCTGTGCCTGTTTAGTTGGGACCAGATGTCCAGCGCCTTGCTGAACCGGCCGCCGGGCAAGTCCATGCTCGATCCTTTCGACACCGGGAAGCTGACGGACTTCAACGTGTTCTACGTGCTGGTCGGCATCCTGAGTTCGGTCTACAGCATGATGGCGTGGCAGGGGACGTCGGCGTTCAACTGTTCGGCGGCCAGCCCGCATGAGCAGAAGATGGGCGGCGTGCTGGGGCGGTGGCGGGGGGGGTATGCGGCGCTCATGATCATCCTGCTGGCCGTCGCCGGCTACACCTACCTGAACCATCCGGACTTCGCGACGCAGGCCGCCGAGGTCCGCGCCGAGATCGGCGCGAAGATCGTCCTGGATAACCCGGTGACGACCGACGCAATTCGCGACCAGATGCAACTTCCGCTGGCCCTGAAACACTTCCTGCCCGTCGGAGTAACCGGCATCTTTGTCGCGCTGATGATCTTCCTGCTTGTAAGCACGGACACAAGCTATCTGCACTCGTGGGGAACCATCTTCGTGCAGGATTGCGTGCTGCCGCTGCGCAAGAAACCGTTCCGGCCCAAGACCCAGTTGCTGCTGCTGCGGCTCTCGATCACCTTCGTGGCGGTCTTCGCCTGGTTCTTCAGCATGTACTTCGCCCAGACCACGTACATCCTGATGTTCTTCGCCCTGACCGGCAGCATCTTTTTGGGCGGGGCGGGGTCGTGCATTCTTGGCGGCCTTTACTGGAAAAAAGGCACGGCGGCGGGGGCGTGGGGGGCCATGATCGTCGGCTCGTCGCTGGCGCTGATGGGATTTCTGGGCGAGCATTACTGGGCCAGCCACATCTATCCGGCGCTGGCCGCGCACGCGCCGGGCTTCCTGCAGTCGTTCAAGGCATGGCTGGAATGGCTGGGCGAGGTGCTGCCCTTCGTGCAGTGGGAAGTGACGGCGAAGAACTTCCCCCTGAGCGGGCAGGAAATCTACTTCGTGACGATGGTGAGCGCCATTTCGACCTACGTCGGGTTGTCGCTGTTGACGTGCCGGGAGGACTTCAACATGGACCGCATGCTCCACCGCGGCAAGTACGCGCGGGGCGAGCGGCAGGTGGCCCAGCCCGGCGCGCGCCCCGGCGTTTTCAAGAGACTGCTCGGCCTGGACGAGCAGTTCACCAGAGGCGACAAGATCCTGTCCTGGTCGGTCTTCCTGTGGACAATGGCGAACTTCGCCGTCTTCCTGGGCGTGGTGTTCTGGAACATCTTCATCTCCCGCTGGTCGAGCCGGGGCTGGGCGAACTACTTCTTCATCATGAACCTGGTGGTCGGCATGGCGGTGGGGGCGGTGACGTCGGTGTGGTTCACCATCGGCGGAGTGTTCGGTCTCAGAGACATGTTCCGCCGGTTGGCCGCGCTGAAACGGAGCGTGCTGGACGACGGGCGCGTGGTGGCGCACATGAATGTGGACGACGTGGCCCTGGTCGAGCGGGTGGAGCACACGGTTATCCCGGAGGCCCACCAGGTCGGGCCGGCCCCCATGCCGAAACCGGAGGTCGCTGCTGTGCCGGCCCCACCGGCCCCACCGGCCGCGGAGCGCGCCCCCGCCCAGGAACGTTCCGGCGGACAGTCCTGATTTGCCGCAGCGCGCACGAACTATGATATGATGTATGCGCGCGGGTTCCAGAGAATCCGGCCCATGTGACCCTTGACGGAGGTGCGATTCCCGCGTGCTGACCAGAAAACCCCTTGAGCAGCTCTTGCAGGAGGCCGACGGCGCCCACGGGCTTCGACGGGTGCTGGGGGCCGCCAACCTCGTGAGCATCGGCGTCGGCGGCATCATCGGAGCGGGCATCTTCGTCCTGACGGGCCATGCAGCGGCCCAATACGCCGGTCCGGCCATCATCCTGTCGTTCCTCTTCTCGGCCGGCGCGTGCGCCTTTGCGGGGCTGTGCTACGCCGAGTTCGCCTCGATGATCCCGATCGCCGGCAGCGCGTACACCTACGCGTACGCCACCATGGGCGAGTTCATCGCCTGGATCATCGGGTGGGACCTGATCCTGGAGTACCTTTTCGGGGCCTCGACGGTGGCGGTCGGCTGGTCGGGGTACGTCGTAAGTTTTCTGCGCGACTTCGGCATCATCGTTCCGCCGCAGTTGACGGCGGCGACGGGGACCACGCTCATCTGCCTTCCCGACGGCGCCTGGACGCCGGCGACCGCCGCGTTGCTGAAGGACCTGGCCGCCAAGGGCGTTGACGCCGCCTCGCTGCCCCACGCGACGGCCATCTTCAACCTGCCTGCCGTCCTGATTATTGCGGCCATCACGGGGCTGCTCATGGTCGGAATCCGCGAGTCGGCGGGATTCAACAACTTCATCGTCTTCGTCAAAGTGACCGTGATCCTGCTTTTCATCTGCTGCGGGTTCATGTACGTGCGCGCCGAGAACTGGACGCCGTTCCTGCCGCAGAACACCGGGGAGTACGGACATTACGGATGGAGCGGGGTACTGCGCGGGGCGGGCGTGATCTTCTTCGCCTACATCGGATTTGACGCCGTCTCGACCACGGCCCAGGAGGCCAAGAACCCGCGCCGCGACATGCCGATAGGAATCCTGGGATCGCTCGCCATCTGTTCGGTGCTGTACGTGCTGGTGGCCATCGTCATGACGGGGATGGTGAAGTACACCCAACTCTCCGTGCCGGACCCCATGGCGGTGGCGGTGGACGCCGCCGGCCCCGGCCTGTACTGGCTGCGCCCGCTGATCAAGATCGGGGCCATCGCAGGGCTGACCTCGGTGATCCTGGTGCTCCTGCTGGGCCAGCCCCGCATCTTCTACTCCATGTCCAGAGACGGACTGCTGCCGCCCCTGTTCTCGCGGGTCCATCCGCGATTCCAGACCCCTTACATCACGACCCTGGCCACGGGCGGCGCGGCCGCCGTGTTCGCCGGCATGGCGCCGATCCAGCTTCTGGGCGAGTTGGTCTCAATCGGCACCCTCCTCGCGTTCGTGATCGTGTGCCTGGGGGTGCTCGTGCTGCGGCGGACGCATCCGGAGTTCCCGCGCGCCTTCAAGACCCCGCTGATGCCCTTCGTTCCCATTCTGGGCGCGGTCCTGGCGCTTGCCCAGATGATCAGCCTTCCGCTGGATACGTGGCTGCGCCTCATCATCTGGATGGGCATCGGCTTCGTGATCTACTTCGGCTACAGCCGCCGGCACAGCCTTCTGAGGATACGTAAGGAAGGGATCAAGGGCTGACCGTCCCGGCGCATCCTACCGCCCCGAAGACAGCGTGAGCCGCCAGGCGTCGTTCAGCACGGGCCACATGTTGCCCGCGACGACCCACAGACTGTTATCGTAGATATAGCAGGTGGGTTCGTGACGCGGCGAGAACTTCGTCTCGGAAACGAACTCCCGCCACGTGACGCCGTCCTCCGTGTGCCAGACGTCGGCGAAGTTGAGGTGGTGGACGTTGTCGAACCCGCCGATGATCCACATCTTGCCGGCATAGACCTTCGAGATAAACCACATGCGCGGCGCCCAGGGGGCGCGTTCCAGGCAGCGCGTCCAGTTCGCGCCGTCGGGCGAGGACCAGACGTCGTTGAAGGTGGTGAGTTTGGGATAGCCCTTTTCGGGGGGCGTGTTGGGTTGCCCGATGTCGCCGCCCATCAGCCAGAGCTTGTCCTTGCGCCCCGACGCGCCGCGTCGGGGCGAGTAGACCGTGACGGCGGCGTTAGTGCCTGGCTCGCGGCGGACGTTTGCCGCGTGCCTGGCACCGTTTGCCGCGTGCCAGGCACCCGCAGGCGTGCCAGGCACCCGCGCAGACGGATTCGCGGGAGCCAGGCACTAATCCCCTGATGGACGACCACTTCCCCGTAGCCGCGAGCGCCGAAAGGCGTCTTGGCCAGGACCTGCGTCCAGTTCACGCCATCGGTGGAGTTCCACACGCTGCCCTTGATAGCCCACATCTTGCCGTCAAAGACGACCATCTCGCTGTAGCCGTCGTAGGGGGTGGCGGCGTTCACGAGCGTCCAGTTCGCGCCGTCCGTGGAGGACCAGAGGTCGCGCGTGAGCTTTCCGCCGTGATAGTAGCCGTTCCTGATCCACATCTTGCCGTCGTAAACGAGGTCCTCGGCGGTGTCGCGCGGGCTGAAGGCGGCTTTGTCGGTGATCTTGACCCAACGGTCGTGAACCGGCGTGGGCATGGCGGGACCTCCCTGTTGCGCCAGGACGCAGGAAGCGAAGAGCGCCGGCGCCAGACCAAAAAGAAACCTCATGATGGGTACTCCTCAAGATCATCTGTCAGGGGATGATAGCAGGCGGCAGCCGGTGTACCCCAGAAGACTCAGGCGTGTATGGCCCGCCGGGCTGGTGGGGTCGGCGTTTGCGCCGCGTGCGAAATAGTCCCGCCATTTGCGGTTGACCTCGATGTCGGCGTCCTTGCGGGCCATCCAGGCGCGCATCCCCGGATGGTCGCCGACGTGCGTGAAATATTCCCAGAAGAGCCAGTACAGGTACGGCCCGGCCCAGAGGCTTTCGGTGTAGAAGGGCGTGCCGCCGCGGCCGCCGCGCTCGAGGAGAAAGTCGTAGGCCTCCTTGGCGGCGTCGGCGGCGCGGCGGGCCTCCGCCTCGTCGCCGATCTGATTGGCGTAAAGGACGTGACCTACCAACGCCTCTCCGGCGTAGTACTGGCCCAGGAAGCGGCGGACATCGGTGTCGCACTTGTGGTCGAAGAAACCGCCGTGCCCGGCCATGCGCATGGCCGTCCACGTCGCGGTGTTGCGCAGGGCGCGGTCCCAGTCCGGGGGAACGTTTCGACCGGAGGCCGCCCAGGCGGCGGCGAAGTAGGCGACGGCGCTGTGAATCCAGGGGTAATAGACGGGCGCTTCGCCCCCGCCCGCGTCGGCCCGACGCGCCGCGTCGGGGCGAAGGAGTTTGGGCATGGGGTTTTCGGGCGGACCGGTAATACTGTGGTGCGCGAAGACGTGATCCACGCCATCGAGGCTCGCGGTAGAATTCCTGACGAGAAAATCGGTGATGCGGCGTCCGGCTTCGAGGTAGCGGCGGACCGACTCCTGCTCTCCGGGCACAGTCTGAAGGTAGAGGATGACGCGGGCCAGCGGTTTCAGACGCTGGGCGGTCTGGGGCGTGGAGATCGGCAAGGGATGGAGTCCGCATTCCTCGCGCCCTGTCAGGACGGCGCCGTAGTTCGCGAGCAGTTCGCACGTGGCGTCGTAGCAGGCGCCGTCGGGGCGCATTTGCTTCTCAATGATGTAATCCGCGCAGACCTTGATGTACCAGTTCAGAAAGGCCAGGCGGTCGTCCTGGCCGCAACGCCGAAGGGCCTGGGCCGCAAAGGGCAGGGGGCTGAGGCCCATCTCGATGTGCTCGCCGTACTTGGCCAGGTCAAGGAAGTGGCGCTCGGCAAAGGCCAGATAGGTCTTCTCGCGCAGCGGGTCGAACGTGCCCGGCAAACCGAGACGGGCCTTGGCCAGCGGGCCGCCGAAGAGGAGGTCGCGCGCATACAGGGCCGTGCCGAGCCGGTGCCCCATCGCCGTGTGGAGCATCGTTTCGCCGGCGGACCGGAGATAGAAGTCGTCGCACCCGACCCATCCGTTCAGAAGGGAACGGCCTTGACGCTGCAGATCGAGAGTCACATAGAAAAACCCCGGAGTGATCCGGCTGTCGCTCACCGGGATCCGCACGGGCACGGCCGTCGTGCTGTCCGGCGGACACGCCGTTCCCAACGGCAGTTGGACCATGCGCGTCGGGATATTCAGGCCGCCCTTCTTCTGACGCTTCCATGAAGCGGGGCGTCGGGCGAAGCTTCCAAAGACGTCGTGAAACACGGCCAGGAGCGTGTCGTCGGCCCTCAGGCGGCAATCGCTGCCGGTGCGGATGTGGGCGACGCCCGTCAGTTCGCGGGCGTCGGAATCCACGAGGGTCGCCCAGTCGGGTTCGCCCAGGCGGAGCAGAACCTGCGCGCCGTCCGGTGCGGGCGGCGAGGGTTGACGTTCCGCTGGAACAAGCTCCACTCCGTCAATGTGCCAGGTGATGTCGTCGCCGTCGAAGAAATCGGACTCGCAGATGAACCAGCCGATGTGGTTCACAACGCCCACCTTGTCGGCGTAGCGGGAGAGCGAGACGATGAACTGCCGCCACTCGCCGGGAGCGGGGCGCGGGACGTACAGGCCCGCGCAGTTGCTTCCGCTCAGGCGGATGTGGCATCGGATGGGGTAGGTACGCGCCGGGTCGGCTTTGGGCCCGCGAGCTTCGACCTTCAGCCAGAAACGAATCGCGTTATGGCCGCGCCAGTTGTCCGGCGGCTCGAAGACATGGCGCATGTGCGGCCAGCCCGCGCCGTTGGAGAAGTCTATCTTTGCGCGAAAGGCCAGGGAGTACTTGCCAACCTTCGCCTGGTCAGCGTCCCGCGTGACTTCGCCCCCGTCGGCCGTGGTCCACGAGGCAGTTTCCGTGAGTTCGTCCCGCGACTGGGCCGGGCCGACGCGGTACGCGAAACCGTTGTCAATGTCCACTTGTCGCGAGGATTCCTGTGACTGGGATTGCTGACAGCCGTACCCCAAAAGGCAAAGCCCTGCAAGCATCAAGGCGTTGAGTCGCATTTCCTTCGGTCCTCTCTAGCCCCCTGCACAGACCGATGCTCCTTCCGGCGGACGCTTACTTGCCGGCCATGCCGGCGATCTGCTTCTCCGTCTCTTCGGACCAGGCCGCCGCGCTGAAGTTGGGGTCTTGCGTGTGGAAAGTGACGGGGTCCCTGTGGAGCGGCGGCATCGTGACCAGAACGATCACCTTCCGGTCTATGTCGAAGATGGTGGGATTGAGCGCCGGCGGCTCCGAGACGAGCTTGGCGCCCTGGGCCAGCTCATGGATGACCGTGATCTTCTTCACATCATAGTGTCCCTTCAGGAACTTCAGCACATCGTACCGGATGAACTGGCTGCTGGGCCGGTAGGGCGGCCTGCCCCACGAACCGGGCTTGTCGCCTACGAAATCCACCGCGCCGATGAAGATGATGTCCGCCTTCTTCACGGCTTCCTCAAGGCTCTTGGGACGTTCGGGCGGAGGCGGCAGGCCGTCATCGGCCTTTGCCTCCTCCTTCTTCGCCTCCTCCTTTTTCTCCGGCTCCTGGGCGGCGGCGGGAACGGCCAATGCGAACATCAGCAGGAACAGCGCAACGAGAGAAAGCGTCCGCTTCATTGTCTTTGCCTCCCAAATAACCAGCGCCGACACGCAGCAGCGGCTAGCGAACGGAGAACTTGTAGATGATGGTGTTCGTGTAGACCTCGCCGGGGCGCAGGACGACCGAGGGGAACCCGGGCTTGTTGGGGGAATCGGGAAAGTGCTGCGGCTCCATGCAAAAGCCCGTGCGGAACCGGTAAATCCTGCCGCCCTTGCCGACGATAGTGCCGTCCAGGAAGTTGCCGGAGTAGAACTGCATGCCGGGTTCGGTCGTTAGCACCTCCAGGACGCGGCCGGAGGTCGGCTCATACACGCGCGCGGCCAGGTCGAGCCGGCCCGGCGGCTTGTTGAAAGCCCAGCAATGGTCGTAACCCCTGCCGAATACAAGCTGCCGAATGGCGGGGTCCTGAGTCCGCACGCCCGGCTCGTCGCCGTCCTTGATGCGCGCGCCGATAGGCGTGGACTTCGTGAAGTCGAACGGTGTCCCGGCCACCGGGAGCAGCTCGCCGGTCGGGATGAGGTCGGCGTTGATGGGCGCGAAGCGGTCGGCCGCGATCATGACCTCGTGATTCAGAATATCGCCGTCGCCGGCGAGGTTGAAGTAGGAATGTTGCGTGAGGTTCACGATGGTGGGCTTGTCGGTAACGGCGGTGTAGTCGAGACGCAGCTCATTGGCGTGCGTCAATGTGTAGACGGCCGTCACCGAGAGGTTGCCGGGGTAGCCCTCTTCACCGTCTTTGCTCACATACGCAAGTTCGAGAGCCTGGCCGTCTTTGGTCTGCACAGGCTTGGCCGTCCACACGACCTTGTCGAAGCCCTTCACGCCGCCGTGCAGATGGTTTGGACCGTTGTTCACCGCAAGCTGGTACTCCTTTCCGTCCAGTGTGAACCTGCCTTTGGCGATGCGGTTGCCGTACCGGCCGACGAGGCACCCGAAGTAAGGGTTCTGCTTCACATAATCGGCGAGTTTGTCATAGCCGAGCGTCACGTCGCCGAATCGTCCGCTGCGGTCCGGGACCTTGATGGAGATTACAATGCCGCCGTAATTGGTGATTCTCGTCTCGACGCCGTTCGCATTTGTCAGAGTAAAGATGTCCACGCGCGTGCCATCCTCCAAAGTGCCGAAGGGTTCCCGGGTCGGTTCCGACAAGGACGGCGCCGGCGCATATGCCGCGATGACGAGCGCAAGGATCAGGCTCCGCCGGCATGCGGCCAGCTTCTTGATGACGCTTCCCACGCGAGTCCTCCCGCCGGTTGATCTCCCCGTTGAACCGGCGGACATTATATAGTACTGTAGGGCTTTT
>CAYPFP010000009.1:53780-75723 GCA_964409935.1 uncultured Planctomycetota bacterium
TGACAGGAGCCTGTGGATGAAGATTACGGCGGATGTTTCCTGCCGGTTGGACTTGCTGCGGTTCCCGCTCATCGTGGGGGTGGTGTATATTCACGCGCCCTTGAGGACGGTGCATCTGGCCGGGACCGAGGCCGTCGCGGATGTGTGGGGTGTCGCGGCCTTCATACAGGATGCCATTGTCCGGCTGGCCGGAAGCACGGCCGTGCCGCTCTTCTTCGTTATGTCGGGGCTGCTGTTCTTCAGGAACTTTTCGTTTACGGCGGGCTGCATCGCAGAGAAGTTCACAAGGCGGGCGCGAACGTTGCTGTTGCCTTACTTGCTGTGGAACGCGGGCGTGTTGGCGCTGTTTTTCGTCATGCAGTCCCTTCCCGGGTTGTCCGCGTATTTCAGCGGGTCGCGCAAGCCTGTGTCGGACTTCGGCTGGTACGACTACCTGAATGCCTTTCTGGCTTTTGAGGGGTATCCGGTCGCGTTCCAGTTCTGGTTCATACGGGACCTTATGGTTCTTGTGCTGCTGTCTCCGTTGGTCTGGCTGATTGCGAGGGGCATTCCGAAACTCGGATTGGCCGTGTTCTTTGTCCTGTGGTTTCTCGATCCCGGCCGGGTTTTCAATCTTTCGTATGTGGCGGTGTTCTTTTTCTTTCTTGGGGCGTTGATGTCGGTGGAAGACTGGGATCTGTCCTGGATAGACCGGCACGGCAGGAAGCTGCTGGCGGCGTTTGCGCTGCTGCTGCTGGTGAACACGGGGAGCATGGGCTGGACGCCGCTGATCGCCGCATGGCTGGGTGCGCCGCTGGTTCTGCTGGGGATTGCGTCGGCCTGGTATTTATCGGGAAAGGCGGAGGCCGTAGTCGGGGCGAGGTCGCTGCTCTTGTGGCTGGCGCCGTTCAGCTTTTTTGTCTATGCGGCGCATGAACCGTTGCTGGACGGTTTGAAGAAGATAGCGCTCAAGCTGATTCCCTCCTGCACCTCCTTTGTTTCTCTGGCGGTGTTTCTCCTGGCGCCGGTTGTCGCCATTGTGCTGACACTCCTGGCGGGGTACGTGCTGTGGAGGATGGCGCCCGTTGCGTACCGGACGCTGACGGGGGGAAGATAAGCCTATTTTTTCGGAACGGGGTTCTCGTCGTCCGCTTTCCCGCTTACGAGGCCCTGGAGCCAATCGGCCTCTTCGACGGAGTAGAACTCGCCGTGGCCGGGGAAGATGCGGGCCGACCTGCCGAGGGGGCGAAGGCGGGCATCGGTGTCGAGCATGAGGCGGGCGAGTTGGATCATCTCGCGGCCGAAGACGCCGCTGTCGCTGTTGGTGCTGGTCATGAGGATTCGGGCGATGCTGAGCGTGGACTTGGTGCGTTCGGAGAGGCTGCGGAAGTCTATGAGGTAGTCGCCGCAGAAGAGCAGGCCGTGGCGGGGAGAGTAGAAGAAGACCTGAGCCGGGACGTGTCCGCCGTAACTTTCGAGGACCAGAAGCTCCACGTCGCCGATCTGGAATCTCCCGATAATCCTGAATCCGCCGGCCTCGCCGGACGCGGCGGGGAAGGGGCGGATTCCTTTCGGCATGCGCATGTCGGTGAAGCGGTTTATGAGTTTGGTGTAGTACCCGTTAAGGGCCATCAGGCGCGAGGAGCTGCCGTAGGCGCGGTTCTCGCGGCGCAGGACTTCGATGCTGTGGGGGTGCATGTAGATTTCCGTGCCGAAGTCGGCTTCCAAGGGCGCCGCCCAACCGGCATGGTCGGCATCGGGATGAGTGAAGAGGCCGTGCCGGATGCGCGAAGGCGCAATGCCGTGGTCTGGGAGGCGTGCCGCCACGTCGGGGTAGTAAAGCCCGTAGCTTGAATCAATGAGGGCGTAGTCGTCTCCGGCGCGAAGGAGGTAGCCGTTCGCGCCGGTCGGGCAGGCGAGAACGTACAGCGATACGGCGTCGGTGAGCGCCAGGGGCCCGGTGACGCGCAGGACGAAATTGCGCCCCGTCTTGCTGATCGAGGACGTGGCCAGTTGCAGGATGCTCGAGAAGACCGCCGAGGCCGCCATGGTCTCCTCGTTCTCGCCGGATTCGCGCTTGAAGTTCAGGAGGGTCTCGCGCAGGTCCTCGGAGGAATCCAGCAGTTCCCGCAGCTTGTTGATCTTGTCCTTGGGCAGGAGCGTCTTGAGCTTGAGGAGGAAGCGTTCGACAAGGCTCAGGCCGATTACGTCGTCAATCGAGGCGCCGTTCGCGCCCTGCCATTCCACATGGTAGTGGTACCCGCGCTGGTTGAGGTCTTGCAGCAGCACGCCGACTTCGTCGGGCGACCGGGTGGCCATGGCCATCTCCACCAGCCCCGGCGTCTTTTCCCCGTCATAGGACAGGAAGATCACGTTGGCGTGGTGCGCTTTCAGGACGCTCGCGAAGGCGGCCAGTGTGCTGACGCGGTCTTCGAGCGTTACTTTGATGCGCAGGAGTCCGCCCAGCTCGGTGATCTCCGACTTCTCCTGACTTGTTTCGGGCGCGGTCAGGTAGCCGCGCGCGCGCAGCGCTTCCGCCAGGGCGCCGGCGGCCCTGGCCGTCGCCAGGCGCGTCCGGATGCGCACGAGGCTGGCGTCTTCGGACCGGTTGTAGTGGAATTGCTCGATGTTGGCCTCGTGGGCGGCAATGACCGAGGAGACCTCGGCGAGTTCGCCGGGGCGATCCTGCAGGAAAAGGTCGCCGGCGAAGGCCCAGTCGCCGGCGGCGCCGGGCAGTAAGCGAAGCCCTGTTCCTTTGTGTGCGGGTCTTGTGTCGGTCTTGTTCTGTGTCATCGCAGACTTGTCCAGGGGCGCCGTGATCGGGTCACGTTGCGCTGCCGGTCTTTGCCTGTGCTCTGCAAACCTTGTTGCGGCCGGCGGCCTTGGCCTGATAGAGCGCGCCGTCGGCCTCCAGAATGGCTAGCTCGGGGGAGGGGGCGTCGTCCGGGTACGTTGCTGCGCCGACGCTGACCGTCAGGGGGGAAGCGGGGTTGATGGCGGCGGCGGCCACGGCGGTCCGGACCCGCTCGGCGACCTTCTCCGCCTGTGAACCTTCGGTCTCCGGCAGGACGATGAGGAACTCCTCGCCGCCGTAGCGGCACACGACGTCAATCTCGCGCACGCTTCGGCGGAGAACCGCGGCGATCTTGGCCAGCGCCTGGTCGCCTTTCTGATGGCCGTGCTCGTCGTTGTAGCGCTTGAAGTGGTCAATGTCCACCATGAGCACTGTAAAGGGGCGCTTGTGGCGGTCGCAGCGGGCTTTCTCTTCCTTTATCTTGGCCTGCAGGTAGCGCCGGTTGAAAAGCCCCGTCAGGTCGTCGGTGAGAGATTCCCAGCCGAGGCGCTCGATGCTGGACCGCTGATCGCGCACCAGGCCGATCACGATCCCCCACAGGCCGTAGAAGACGAACCGCAGAAACGCTCCGAAGATGTACTCGTAGCACAGATGCGGCGGGGTGACATGTGCGCCTGCGATGTGGTCAGGACACGGGCTTGGCATGAAAAGCGAGCGGAGCATCGCGATCGCGGCGCACAGAATGAGGGTGACCGCGCGATTGAAATACCAGGCGCACAGACCGATGGGGATGAAATAGACGAGGCCGATGGAGACGTCGTGCGACATGAGGTAATCCGTCGCCCCGATTCCGGCCGTGAGCAGGAGCGCAAACACCATGATCGAGAGCCGCCGGCCCATTTGTGCATTCCCTTCGGCTATTTGTGTCACGCGCGCCGTGTTTGGAGATTCCCCGTGCTTATACTATATGTGCGCGGGCAAGGCAAGGGCATTCGAGCCGCTGCGCCGGCGCGGGGCGGCCCGGCACGGCGGTCCCGGCCGCGCGCTGTACGCCTCGCGCCGGATGTGATATAGTATCGTCCGGCCGTTGACAGGGAACGCAATGTCCGGGTCCTGAATTGGATGGGAATGTCATGCGATTCCGAATGCGGTTGGATGTGGATTTTCTGTCCGAGGCCGACCTCGAGAGAATCTTTCAGTCCGCGCTTTGCATCTGGCGGCAGGTGCCGTTCCGAATCCAGGGCACGGACGAGTTCTTCGACTACCTGCAGAAGTTCGGGTGCCGGATCAGCCGGGAATTGGTGCGGTTTCCCGACGCGGTGATCGAGAAGACGCTGGCGCGAATACGCGACCAGAAGAAGCAATGGATGGCCGCGAACCGTGACCCGCACCCCGCATGGCCGCGCTCCGAAATCTCCATGTACACGCATGGGCAGTCGCTCCTGGCGTGCGACCTGGAGACCAACCGGCTCCGGCCGGCGACCGAGGCCGACCTGGTCCAGTGGTGTCACGTGGTGGACGCGCTGGACAACGTGAGCCGCGCACACCCGACCTTCATACCGACGGACGCGCCGTCGGGTTCGTCCGACTTCCACGCCTTTGCCGCTATCATTCTCAACAGCCGGCAGCCGCATCGCGTCTCGGTGTACTCGGCGAAGATGCTGCCGTACTTCATCGAGGCGTGCGCGATCGCCAAAGGGTCCCTGGAGGCCGTCAAGAAGGATCCGGTCTTTGCGGCGAAGATGTGGGTGAATTCGCCCTTCATGATCACGCGCGAGAACGTGGAGATCGCGATGGAGGCCCGGCGGCGCCTGGGCGTGCCCCTGACGCCGGGCGTGATGCCGGTGGCGGGCGCCGCAACACCCGTGACCGTGGCCGGCGCGCTGGCCCAGACCACGGCCGAATGCCTCGCCCTTTGCGCGATCACGCTGGCCGTTGAGAACCGCCTCACGGGGATTTCGAGCGGCGCCCTCGTGATGGACATGCGCGACGCCAGCCACCGCCAGTCCGGCCCGGACGTGTTGCTCCACCGGATGGCCGCGATGCAGATGAACGCCTACCTGTTCGGCGGGCGCATGACCCTGCCCGGTCACAACGCGGGCGCGCAAGTGGTCTCGCCCCAGGCAATCTACGAGAAGGCGATCGGCGCGGCGCTGGACATCGCGGGCGGGGGCCGCAGCATCGGGATCGGCAGCCTGGCCTGCAGCGATGTCGGCAGCCTGGTGCAGCTCATGCTGGACTACGAGATGGGGCTTTACTTCAGGCACCTCTTCCGCGAAGTGGCGGTGGACGACGCCCGCGTGGGCCTGGACACTATCGTCAATACCGCGCCGCGCGGGGCGTACTACCTGGACACCGACCACACCGCCCGGTTCTTCCGCGATGAGATGTGGTTTCCGGAATTCCTCGACTTCCGCAATCCCCTGGGTTGGGCGAAGGATCCGAGCGACATGATTGCGCGCGCCCGCGACAAGGCCCGGCAGATGGTCCGCGCCGCCAGGAACCAGTGTCCGCTTTCGGACTCGCAGAAAAAGGAGATTGAGCGGCTGGTCGCCGCCGCCGACCGGGACGCCGAAGGGACCGGGACGCGATCTTAGGAGGGCCGCAAGGGAGAAATTCCCGCGCCGAATTTGGGATTGATTTTTGAAAGTCGTATCCGTAGATTTCTATGGTACCCGGCGGGCGGCTTCCGCCATGGGACGACAAGGCCTGATTCACTGAGAGGGAATAGGATGAAGACGAGACTATGGCACACCGGGCTTGCCGCGTTCCTGTTGTTCCATTGTGCAACGGCGCAGGCGCAGGAAACGGCAAGGCCTGCCTATCATTCCCTCTCCCACGTTGTCGTTTCGCCGGACGGCAAGACCGTCTTTGCCTCTGACGAGACGGCGGGCTGTGTCGCCGTCATTGATGCGGCGGCGGGCAAGAAGACGGGCGAGATCGCCAAGTTGAACCGGCCGACGGGCCTGGCCGTTTCGCCGGACGGGGCGAAGCTGTACGTGGCCGAGTACGGGGCGAACGGCGTCGCGGTTGTGGATGTCAAGGGCCTGGCGGTCGCGGGCAGGGCGAAGGCGGGCGTGCGGCCCATCGGGCTGGCTCTGATGCCCAAGTCGAACCGGCTGGCCGTCTGCAATCGCGACACCAACGACGTTTCCATCATTGATCTGGGGAATCTCAAGGAAGTCGGCCGCATTCCGGCCTTGCGCGAAGTCATGTACGCTGCCGTGACGCCGGACGAGTCGCGCATCGTCGCGAGCAACGCCCTGCCGGTCGGCCCGGCCACCGACCCGACGCTGGCGGCGTCGGTGAGCGTTCTGGACGTCAAGCAGATGAAGCCGGCGGCGCACATCAGGCTGCCGGCCGGCTGCACGAATCTGCGCATGACGGCGGTCTCGCCGGACGGGAAGTGGGCCTACGTCCTGCACAACCTGGGCCGCTTCAACGTTCCGCCGACGCAGTTGGAGCGCGGCTGGGTCAACACCAACGCCATCACGATCATTGACCTGGCGAAGAATGAGCGCTACGCGACGATGCTCCTGGACTATCCCACCGAGGGCGCGGCCGACCCGTGGGGCATGGCGATAACGCCGGACGGGAAGCGTCTCTACCTTACCCTCAGCGGCACGCACCAGGCGGTTTTCCTGGAGGTCGGCAAGCTGCTTGAGCTGCTCGAAGGCAAGGTGTCCGACGAACTGGCCGGCCCGCCCGACCTGGCGAGCCAGAACACGTGGTTCACCATCAAGAAATCTCCCGCCGAAGGACGGCAACTGTTGACCGACGACCTGGCCGCCCTCTACCAGGCGGGCGTGATCGAGCGCTACGCCGGCGGCGGCGTCGGGCCGCGCGGCCTGGCGCTTTCACCGGACGGGTCGAGGCTCTATCTGGCGAACTATTTCTCCGGAAACCTATCCGTCATTGACACGACCAACGGCAAACTGGCCGCGACGATCTCCGTGGGCGACCAGCCCGCCGAGGACGCCGTTCGCCGCGGCGAGCGCGTCTTCCACGACGCCATTCAGTGCTTCCAGCACTGGCAGAGCTGCGCAAGCTGCCATCCCGCCGCGCGGTCCGACGGTCTGCGGTGGGACCTGCTGAACGACGGCATGGGCAATCCGAAACGCACGCGCACGATGGTCTTCGCCGACCGCACGCCGCCCATGATGTCGCTGGGCGTGCGCGAGGACATGGAGACGGCCGTGCGCGCGGGCTTCAAGTTCATCCTCTTCTGCGTGCCCTCGGAGGAAGACGTGAAGGCGGTCATGGCGTATCTGATGAGCCTGAAGCGCGAACCGGCCCCGACGCTCGACGAGAACGGCCAGATGAGCGAGAGCGCCAGGCGCGGCGAGGCCCTCTTCAATAACGCCAAGACCGCCTGCGCCAACTGCCACAAACTGCCCTACGGCAGCGACCTGCTGTTGCACGACGTGGGCACCGGCCCCGACACCACGACGGGCCGCTCCGACTTCAAGACCACCACCCTCGTCGAACAGTGGCGCATGAGTCCGTACCTGCACGACGGCCGCGCCGCCACGCTCAAAGAGGTGCTGACCACGTACAACAAGGCCGACAAGCACGGCGTCACTTCGCACCTTACGCCTCAGCAGATAGACGACCTCGTCAACTTCCTCCTGACGCAGTAACGGGAAGCGCGCCGCCAGCGGCGTGACGCGCGGGTGTGAGAACGAGACTTTCAAGTTCCAAAAGTTGCCCCGGCTTGGTTCTTTGCGCGACCCCAAGACTCGGGGAGGCTTACCCGCTGCCCCTGTTCCTCCCGGTCCGATAGGCGTGCATGGCATGGCGTGAAACCCGACACCACCATACCCCACGGCACCGACCTGTCAAGCAGAATCGCGCGATGGAACCGCCGATGGACGCCAATAGACGCCGATATCAGCATCAACGTTAAGATGGCTTTGGCATGTCTTGATACTGCTGTATCTGCGTTCATCGGCGTGGATCGGCGGTTGCCTTGCCGTTGCCGCAACAAGGGGGCGCCTCTTGAATCCTGAAAGTCCCTCCTCGCGGCTTGCGGCGCGGCTGGGTGGGGGGCGTCTGCTTCGCGGGGGTGTGAGTGCGTCTTGCGGCCCGTCGCCCGCCCCGATCCTGGCTGCGCCAAGATCGGCCCTCGCGCATGCGCGCTTACTCGATGGAGAACGTCACCGAGACCACCGCCGTGACCTTCTTCTCCAGCGACGTCGTGTCGTTCACGCCCCAGTCCGACACCTCGGTCGAGTTCGGCGACGTGATCTGGAACACCCCCATCCTCGCCGAACGCATGAACCCGATCCGGTTCCCCGTGGACTTCGCCATGTTCTCCGCCCGCTGCTTCGCGTTCTCCGTCGCCTTCGCCAGCATCTCGATCTTCAGTTCGTCCAACTTGGTGTAGAAGTACGACGGCGCCAGCGACTCGAATTGTATCCCCTGGTTGATTAGCTCCGTGGACTCGCGCGAGAGGACGGCGATCTTGGCCACGTCATTCGACCGAATCTCCACGTTCTGGCTCAGCTCGTAGCCCTGTATCTCGTTCGTGTCGTTCCCCTTCTCGTTCTTCTTGAACAGCGTGGCCGTGAAGACCTGCGAGACGACGATCTCCTTCTCGTCCACCTTCCTTGAGACCAGGTGGGCCTTCACCTTCTCCAGGTCGCTCTTGAGCCTCTGGTAGGCCGTTGCCAGGTCCGCCTCGCGCCGGGAGAACCGGCCGGTCCATACCACGTGGTCGCTCGTGATGGATCTCTGGGCCGAGCCGGTGACGCTGATCACTTCATTCGTGAAACGCATCACCCGCAGGTACCCTTGCGACAGGATGATGCTCGACACAATCGTCGCCACGGCGATACAGACGCCCAGGATGATGATCTGCATGTTCCCCAGCGTGCTGCCGACGTTCTTTGCCTCTCCCGGCGCGGCGTTCGGCTTCTGGTCGTTCATGGTTCTCCCCTCGATCGGCTTCCCGGCGGGAAAAGGCCCGCCCCGATCCTGGCTGCGCCAGGGACGGGGCCCGCCGCGAGCGCCTCCGTGCTTTTTGTCCTGTGGCCGCCCAATCGGAATTCCGGAATCACAGCAACCCTTGCGACTCTGCCGCCTCCACGGCCCCCGGAATGTAGGAGGCCAGCGGCAGCCCGACGGCCTCCTTTATCGTCACCCATCTGTACGCCTTGTGCTCGGTCGAGAGGCTGACCTCCGCCGGCGAGTCGGGCACGGCGCGGAACACCATGATGACCGCCGGCTCGAGCGCGATCTTGGACTCCGTGCGCGTGATGATGTTGAGCGGCTCGCGCACCTGAACGTCGAGGCCCGTCTCTCCCTTGGTCGCGCGGCGGGCGGCGGCCTGGGGAGACTCGGCGGCATTGGCCTTGCCGCCGGGGAGGTCCCACTGGCCCGCCCGCGTCCCGGATTGTCCTTCCTTCGTCCTCTGAAGCAGAAGAAATTTCCCGTCCTTGACGACGAGCGTGTGGGCGAGTATCCTCCCGCCGAACATCGCGCCGAAGTGTTCCTTGGGCAGAACGATGGGACTCACATGGCCTCCTTCACACCTCGCGCCCGCCGCCTGTCACGCCTCGCGCAGCGTTCACTTGAAAAACGCAGGAAGATGTTCTTTGTTTGCCGCCAGCAGTTCTTCCATCATGCGTCGCGCGGTGGTCATGTCGCGCACGAGCGGGTCCGTGACGAGGGCCGCGAGGGCCGTCTGCCTGTCGCCGGACAGCGCGGCGGCGATGCACATCTCCTGCCGCAGAAGGTGCGGCTCGATGAGGGACTCCAGCGCCGGCGGCAGCGGCCCCGTGCAGAGCGGCTCGATGCCCGCGGTGTTCACGCAGCATTTCGTGTCCACGATGGCGCCCGGCGGCAGGTTCGGGATCTGGCCTTCGTTGGGCACGTTCAGCATGATGGTCTGCTCGCCCTTGCCGGACGCCGCGACGATGAATTCGAGTACGACGTCGTTTGCCTTGCGGAGCTTGATCTCCTCGCGGCCCGCGAGCACGCGCTGGATGCGCTCCCTGGCCGCTTCGCGGTTCCTGATGCGGTCGTCGGCGCTCGTACGCTTGATGCCCAGGCGCTTCATCATGTCGAGGTCCGTCAGGAAGTGGGGGAAGAACTCGACGATGTGGCGGTCGCCGATGGTCGGCAGATACCCCAGTTCCGCGAAGATGAGAAAGGCGACGCGGATGTGCTCGTTGGGGATGAACTGGTCTATGGATTCGAGGGTCACGGCGGCCTTGCCGCCGGGGCCGAGGCCCTTCTCGCGCAGCATGGCGAAGGCGTCGCTGCCCTTTACGCGGCACTTCAGCAGCCATCCGCAATGGTCTATGCCGCTGCTGACGAAGTCCACGTCCTTCAGAGTTTCGAAGCCGAGCAGCGGCTTCAGCGACTGCATGAACCCCACGACGCCATGGCAGAGGCCGACGGCGCGGATGCTCGTCTCGCGGCAGACGGCGCGGGTGAGGGTCGTAAGAGGGTTGGAGCAGTTGAGCATCCAGGCCTTCGGGCAATAGCGCTCCATCTTGCGGGCCAGGTCGAGGAAGACCGGCACGTTGCGCAGGGCGCGGCTCCAGCCGCCGGGGCCGACCGTGTCGCCGACCGTCTGGTAGATGCCGTATTTCTCGGGGACCTCCAGGTCCGCGCGCGTGGCCTCCAGGCCGCCGGTGGAGATGGTGACGACGACGTAGTCGGCGTCGCGCAGGGCCTCCTCGTAAGAGGTGGTGGTGCTGAATCGGAGCTTCGAGCCGGCCTTCTCGGCGTACTTCTTCGCCAGGGGGCCGGTAAGGGCGAGAGTTTCGGGGGCGATGTCCATGAGGATGACCTCCGAATCTCCGAGTTCGGGGGCCATCACCATGTCCGAGACGATCACGGGCATCCAGCCGTAACTGCCGCCGCCGATGAGGGCGATCTTGGGCACTTGATTCTCTCCTAACAAACTGTCGTTTACGGCCACAATATACCGGTTGTGCGGAGGGCGTTTCAACAGTATTGTATTCGCCCAGTTTGGGCTTGACGGGTGGGCGGAGCGGGCATATCATTCTTGAGCCGGTTTTCCAGAACGAGGGCCATATGAAAGAGGCGCTGAGTTTCTTTGACTGCAACTGCCTGGTCGGGCGGCGCATGACGCGCGACGAGAAGGAGCCGTACACGCCGGCGCAGCTTGAGGCCGACATGGATTACTTCGGGATCGCCGAGGCGCTGGTGGCCTCGACGCTCTCGAAGGAGTACGACCCCAAGATCGGCAACGAGCGGCTGATCGAGCTGGTCCGCGGCAAGCCCCGCCTGCGCGCCTGCTTCGCCTTCATGCCCGGCGGCACGCGGGAGCAGGGGCCGGCGCCGGGACCGGCGCTCGACGCCATGCTCAAGGCGGGCGCGCAGGCCGTGCGCCTGTACCCGAAGCTGCAAGGTTTCCAGTTGGACGAGTGGTGCGCGGGCGACCTGTTCGAGGCCCTGGAGGAGCGCGGCGTCCCCGCCTTCGTGGACCTGGAGCAGACCGACTGGCGGGAGATCGCGGGCGTGTGCGAGCGGCGCCCCTCCCTGCCCATCGTCGTGTTGAGCACGGGCTATCGGGTCAACCGCGTCGTGTATCCGCTCTTCGAGAAGTACCAGAACCTGCACCTTGACACCTCGACGTACTGTCCGCATCGCGGGGTGGAGGACGTGTGCCGGCGCTTCGGGGCCGAGCGGCTGCTGTTCGGCACCAAGTGGCCCTTCCACACGCCCGGCCCGGCGATCACGCAGGTCGCCTACGCCGAAATTTCCGACTGGGACAAGCGCAAGATCGCCGGCGACAACCTGCGGCGGCTGCTCAAGAGGACGGAAACCAAACAGGAGCATGAAGCGTGAAGAACATCGTTCTGTGGATGGCGGTCGTTTCCCTGGCGGCGGTCCAACCGGCGGCGGCGCAGCTTGAGGTGCGCGCCTCGCGCGCGGCCCCCCCGCCCAGGATTGACGGCAGACTAGACGACGCCTGCTGGAGCACGGCCGGAAAAGCCGAGACCTTCCTGCTGAACACGAACAACAACCCCGCCTCGGAGAAAACCGCGGCGTTGGTGTGCTATGACGACCAGGCCCTCTACGTCGCCTTTGTCTGCCGCGAGTCCGAGCCGGACAAGATTGTCGCCAGGCACGCCGCCAACGGCAGCAAGGTGCCTTCGGATGACTGCGTGGAGCTTTTCCTCGACATAGCGCACGACCGTTTCAACTATCTCCATTTCATCGTCAACCCCGTTGGCGCGCAGTACGACGAGGTCGGCGACGGCGCGGGCGTGGACACAAGCTGGGATGCCCCGTGGCTTTCGGCGGCCGCGCGCACGGCGGAAGGATGGACGGCGGAGATGGCGATTCCGTTCGCGATCCTGGGCATCAACAAGCGCGTCGGCCCGGTGTGGGGCGTGAACTTCTGCCGCCAGGCGCGGCCAAAGAACGAGCAAAGCTCGTGGTCGCCCCTCAAGGGCAAGTTCGCGCAGCCCGCCGTCTTCGGAAAGCTTGCCGGGCTGGAAGTGGATTTCAGCCCGTTCCTTCTGCCCCTTGTAGTAGAGAAGAACGTGCAGGCATTCGCGGGGGAGAACGAGCTGGCGGTCAAACTGGCCAACGCGGCCGCCGCACCCCGCCGGGTTTCCCTGGAGCTGATTGTCGCCGAAGGAACAGGCGACCCCAGGACGGTCCGCAGCGAGCCGGTCAGTCTCGCGCCAGGCGTTGAGAAGACGGTCGCGCTCAAGTATTCCATCGCGCAGGCGGGCCTCACGACGCTGACGGTGCGGGCGGTCGAGGCCGAAACGGGGCGCCTCCTGGCCGCCGCCATGCGCAAGGTGGAACTGCCCCCGCTGGCCGAGTTCGTGCTGATGGAAAGTTACTACCGAAACGACGCGCTTCTGCGCGTGAAACTGAACGCCCGCAAGCCGTCCGGCTACGCCCTGAACGCCGAGCTGCACCCGCCAACTCCGGCGGCCACCACGCCCGTCGCGACGGCACGCCGCTTCACGCAGAGCATCCTTGACGTTACGTTCGACGTCTCCAAGCTTCCGGCGGGCGACTACGTGCTCAAGGCCGCCGTCGTCGGACCGGACGGCAAGCCGGCAGCCGGCGAGAGCCTCCCCTTCGCCCGCCTGCGGGCGCCCGGTTCCAAACCCGGCCGCGTGAGCATTCGGGAAGATAACATGCTCCTGGTGGACGGCAAGCCGTTCTTCCCCATCGGGGTCTATTACGTGCCGTACTCCGATCGGGGTCTAAGCGAAGCGGCCAAGGCGGGGTTCAACCTCGCCCTCTGCCCGGGCGGCCCGATGGCGGCCAAGGCCTTGAAAAAATTCGAGGAGTACGGCCTGATGGCCTGGGTGCCCATCGGCGGCCTGATGAAGCTCGACCAGGACAAGGAAGCCCGCGCCGCCAAACTCAAAGAGACCGTCGAGAGGCTCAAGAACGAGAAGGCGCTGCTGGTCTGGGAGAGCGTGGACGAACCGGTGTGGGGGTCCAACACGGAGGGGCTGCTCGAAGGCTACCGCGCCGTCAAGGCGCTCGACCCCGACCATCCGGTGTGGACCAACCACGCCCCCCGCAACACCATCGCCGAACTCGCACGCTTCAACGCCGCGACCGACATCACCGGCTGCGACATCTACCCCGTGCCCGAACCGCAGACGCAGTCCGACCTGCCCAACAAGACCATCGCCGTCGTCGCCGACGAGACGCAGAAACAAAAGACGACCGTCGCCGACCGCAAACCCATCTGGATGGTCCTGCAGGGCTTCGCGTGGGCCGAGTTGAGGGTCAAACAGGGCGGCAAAGCCGAACCGGTCTACCCCACCTACGAGCAGTCGCGCTTCATGGCCTACGACGCCATCGTACACGGCGCGCGCGGAATCCTCTACTGGGGAACCCGCTACACGGAGCGGCCTTCGCGCTTCCTGAACGACGTGAAGCGCGTGGCCTCGGAGCTTTCCGACCTCACGCCCGTCCTCACGGCGCCCGACAGCAAGACCCCGCTGACCATCGAGCCGCCGGATGCGCCGATAAAGGCCCTCGTGAAAGACGTCGGGCCGGACCGCTACGTGTTCGCCGTCAACGAGTCGGCAAAGACGGTGACGGCGACCTTCGCCGGCATCGAAGCGAGGGCGTCCCAGCTTGCGGTCTTCGGCGAGGCGCGCAACCTGCCCGTCGTCGGCGGCAAGGTCAAGGACTCCTTCGGCCCCTACGCCGTCCACGTCTACTCCACCGACACGACGGTCACCAACCTCGTCGCGAACGGCTCTTTCGAGAAGGACGTGGACGACGACGAGCTTCCCGACGGATGGGAACTGCGCGTCCCCTTTTCAGGCGGGATCACGCGGGCCGAGCGGCGCACCGGCCGCTACTCCGTCTCGCTGTCCGGCGACGCAGACGACGCCAACTCGCTCTGGATCCAGTCCAAGCTCGACATCGCCCCGGACAGGCCGTACCGCTGTTCGGCGTGGATGAAGGGCCAGGGCGAGGTGCGCGTGTACGTCGAAGGCGCCGACGGCAAGCGCTTCTACACCGGCAAAGTGCCGCCGCTCGAGGCCGCCGCGCCGGAGTGGAAGGAGATGGCGTTCGACTTCACCATGGCGCAGGGCGCAAAGCAGGTATACGTCGTCCTCCAGTTGAAGGGAAAGGGCCGGGCCTGGTTCGACGATGTCAGAATATTCCATGCGGGCAGATAAAGCGGCGGCGAAACCGAAGGGGTCGCGGCTGGCGTAGCGCATTTTATCCGGAATAAATGTGCGTTTTGCGGGCAATTCCGGCGTGTTTCTCTGTTTCGCTCAAAGCGCGTATGCGACGATATTGAGGGCCAGGAGCAGGTCATTTCTTACTGTGTGTCACTCGCTTATGATGTGTCATGCCTTTCCGCGTGTTATGAAGCAACAGTGGGGGAATCTGGCAGGAATGTGTGGTGTGCGCTCCGAGTGCGTGTCTCAACGTGCTTTAGCGCAGTCGCTTACGATATGCAGCACGTCAGCGCTTTTCCTCGGATGGGCTATCCGACTTGTAACGTGAGGGTTACAACGTCCGCGCCGAGTGTGTCACGGGCAAAAATCCGGACAGATGGCGGGAGACTGGTGGGAAAGAGAGGGGTATACGGAGGATTCGCGATCCCCTTTTACCCCGCTAACCATCGCCGCCCCAAGCTGTTGCATCGCGCACCGCAAATCCCTCCATGCTTCGCCATGTTCCTTGTCGGGGCCGGACTGAGACTTATGACCCGGCCACAAGACAATTTCGGGGCAAGGGTAGGGCAATGCGGTGCCCGTATACGCAAACACCGCCGTGTCTGACTTGCAACCTGCGAATTCCGAAACATGCGCGCTCTCGCGTGGCAGGGACGGCGGGCAACCTGTGGGGACAGCCGTGTGGGTGCGGTCAATACAGCAAAAAAATCTGATTTTTAGGTTGCGCTGCTCGGGGGCCGGGTGTATTATCCGATGCCGTCGGCGATTCCGTGTCGAGTTTCCGTTTCAGAAGGGAGGGCGCGATGGCAGAACAATCTAAACCAAAGGTATGCGCACGGGCGTACACCATGCGTCTCGAGCCGGCCGATCCGAAAGAGAAGAAGGCTGTTTGGCAGATGCTGTGGAAGACCCACGAGGCCGTCAACAAGGGCACACAGGTCTTTGGGGATTGGCTGCTGACGCTTCGAGGGGGGCTTTCGCACATGCTGGTTGATGCCAAAGTGCCTCAAGGGAAGAACAAACCCGATCGGGACCCGACTTCTGAGGAACGCCAGCAACGCCGGGTTCTTCTTGCGCTTTCGTGGCTTTCGGTCGAGTCGGAGAGGGGAGCGCCCGCGAGTTTCGTAGTGGCCACTGGAAAGGAGCCCGAATCCAGCCGCAAGCAGAACGTGATACAAGCGTTTAACGAGATACTCAATGAACGAGGGCTTTCGACGAACGACGCATCAACATGGGTTTCGGATTGCAGCGACTCGCTGCAATCCGCCATTCGTGACGATGCCGTCTGGGTGAATCGCAGCAGGACCTTTGAGGGGGTTTGCAGGAGTGAGGATCTAACGACGGCAAGAAGTGACGCTAAGACACTGCTTTGGTATCTCCTGGGCAAAGACTACCTGGAACTCCCGAAAGAAGAGGGGAAAGCCGGTGGGCAAGCGGCGGACTCTGCGGGCGAAGAAGACGAGGATAAGACCGAGGGCGAGACAAAGCAGGAGCAGCAGGAGGAAAGCCAAGAGGCGGTTGTAAAGTCTGGAAAAGGGGCAGGGCAAAGAAGTCGGCATCCTTCTTGCCACATATTTGGCGAAGGTAAGCCTTTCGGCAAGCCGAAGCAAAGCCTTGCGTTGCGCAAGTTTTGGCGGCACCACCTGGCTTCTGTCATCAGTTTCCCCGTAGAGACATCGGGGAAGAAGGGGCGGCAAGGCGGCGGCCCTTCGCCCGCCGAACTCCACCGGGAGATGTTTTCAAAGGCCGCTTCGCGGGTTGCGCAGATCAATACGAAGCGGAAACAACAAGAGCTCGAACGAACTCAACGCAAGGCCGCGCAGGACGATCTTGCCAAGCTGGAAGGTGACCCCAGTTACAGTGAAGCGCTTGGCCTGCTAAATCGGTACTGTGTTGAACGCGGGACTGAGACAGGCGCTCTTGCGCCTTACTTGATTCGACCGCGTCAGATAGATGGATGGGATCGCGTCGTTGCGGCATGGTCAAAGGTGCAGGAAGGGAATGAGGACGAAGCGAGGGAGAAACGTGTTGATGAAGCCAAGCGATTGCAGGAGGAGGACCCCGACAAGAAGTTTGGTGACATCAACCTCTTTATTCGTTTGGCTGAACGAAAGTACAAACCCGTTTGGTGGCATGATGGGAAGCTGAACGCCTCCGTACTTAAGACTTATGTAAAGGGGACGAAAGCCCGGTCAGACTCGACGCGGCTGAAGGTTGACTGTTACCGGCATCCTGACCCTTACTACCATCCCGTGTTCTGCCAGTTCGGGACTTCACGGCCGCACATTCGGTTTCGACGCTTGAAGGCTTTCACAAAGCACCCGGGAGGCAAAGACGTCCGCGCCGTCGGCCTGCAACTCTGGGATGGGGCGAGGGCGGACATTCGAATACTCCATGCCGTTAGCGACCGGTTCGACGAAGAGATAGGCTCCTCATGCGAGTCCGCTCAGAAAGGGGCAACGAAGTTGACCGATGTATCGCGCCGAAACAAGCTCTCAATGGCGGCTATCCCCGATCCGGACAAGAAACGTGAGGTCCGGGTGGCGCATGTGTTTGACCGGCAAGAGGTCAAGTCTCGGCAATCTGATTCTGAGGAAGCCGCAGACGGCCCCGGCAACGGCGACGAGAGGAAGGAACGCGAGCCTCAATGGAATGGCGCACTAAAGGGCGACCGCGATGTGCTGGAGAAGATCGGGGAGATAGAGCGGGTCAGTCCGACGAAAGCGGCGGAACTGAAAGAACGTATGAGTTGGTGGCTGATCGTATCACTTGAATTGGAGCCTCGGGGGCCGTGGTATCAGTACGTGAGGGAATCGGCAGACAAGACGCCCTTTGAGCGAACGTTTAAGCGCAAAGGCCAGGAAACAAAGTACGTTGCTTGGGCTGGGTGGACTTTTGAAGGCGAAAATAAAGTTCGGCCAGGACGCGATGCCAAGATTATCCTTTCCCGGCTCGCTGGTCTCCGCGTGCTTTCCGTGGACTTGGGCCACCGCTATGCTGCAGCTTGCGCGGTGTGGCGCACACTCACGGCGGTTGAGTTCCGCAAAGAGATCGAGGAAGCAAGCCAGATTCCAGGGTCCGAGTTGATAGAGAAAGACCTCTATGCGCTCATCCTTGGGCCGGAAAAGGAGAGCAACGCGGCCACGAAGAAGGCCCGCGCCGACGGGAGGGTTCGGAAGTTCCGGCCAACCACGCTCTATCGTCGCATCGGGCCGGACCAACTTGATGGCAAACACCATCCGGCCCCGTGGGCCCGGCTTGAACGTCAATTCGTTATCAAGCTTCAAGGAGAAGAAGCAGCCCCTCGGATGGCAAGTAGGGGGGAATTGGAGGAGGTGAAGGCGCTTGATGCGGCGGTGGGGCGTGAGGAGCCGAAGAATCGTTCCTGCCAGGTGGATGAACTCATGTTCAACGCCGTTCGCACTGCGCGTTTGGCGCTGCGACGACACGGCGACCGCGCCCGCATCGCGTTCGCAATGACAAGCAGTTACATGCCCATGCCCGGCGATAGAAAGTACCTGTTCACTGACCAACCAGGGGATACAGACCAGAACAAGGCGGAGCGACGCCAAAGGCATGTGGTGTATCTGCAGGATATTCTCATGGTCTGGCACGACTTGGCTTTCGGGAGGGGATGGAAGGATGACGAGGCGAAGATGCTCTGGGGACAAGACATCGAACCATTACCCGGATATTCCAAGCCTGACGAAGTGGCGGAGGAGATCTCGGCGCAGGAACGAAAGAAGAAACGCGAGGCCAACCGGGAGAAGCTCACGGCGGTGGCGCAGCATGTTGCCGGCAACTTGTTGCTTCGTCAGCAGCTTCAGTGCTTGTGGAAGTCCTGTTGGGCCACACACGACGCGGAATGGCCGAAGCGATTGGGGCGGCTCACGGAATGGATACTGCCCAAGAAGGATAGTCCAGCGATTCGTCACGTGGGCGGTTTGTCTTTGAACCGAATCAACACCCTAACAGCACTCTATCAGCTTCAGAAGGCGTTTGCCGCCCGTCTGATGCCCGACGGTTCGCACGCGGAGGTTAAGGAGGGGTTCAGCCAGCGGCTTTTGAACGCTCGCGACCAATTGCGGGAGAACCGCGTGAAGCAACTGGCAAGCCGTGTTGCTGCGGCGGCATTGGGGATCGGGGGACATTGGGAGCCGTACATGAAGCGCAAGGGGAAAGAGGGATGGTTGAAGGCGTGGCGTTGGCGCGAGGACTCGGAGCCGAAGTACAAGCCCTGCCATGCCGTGGTGGTTGAGAACCTTACGCACTATCGCCCAGAGCAGACCCAGACGCGCCGTGAGAATTGCCAGTTGATGTCCTGGTCGTCCAGTAAGGTGAAGAAGTATCTCGGTGAGGCATGCCAGCTTCATGCGCTGCACCTGCGCGAGGTCAGCCCGGCGTACACTTCCCGACAGGATTCCCGGACGGGCGGGCCGGGCATCCGGTGCCAGGATGTGCCGATTGCTGAATTCTTGAGCGCCCCGCTTTGGTCAAGGCAGGTGGCGCAGGCGGAGAAGAAACCGAAAAACAAAAGGACTGAGCGCGACCGTTATATTCTCGCGTTGCGTGACCACTGCTCCGGGTTGAGTGAGGATGCGGAAAAGATGAAGTCTAGTCCACCCCTACGTATCCCGATGAAGGGCGGGGACATCTTCGTCTCCGCCGATCCGGAGTCGCCGGGGGGCAACGGCATCCAGGCCGACCTCAACGCCGCCGCGAACATCGGGTTGCGGGCGTTGCTGGATCCGGATTGGCCGGGACGTTGGTGGTATGTGCCGTGCAATGCAAAGGATGGGAAGCCCGCGAAGGATAGGGTGTCGGGCAGTCCCGCAATCAACATGGACACGGCCTTGAGAACCATGGAACTTAAGTCGGACACCGCCTGCACGAGCAAGGGCAAGCGAAACAAAGGGCGTCATGAGGAGAAGACAAGAGAGATCGTGAACCTCTGGCGCGACCCGTCAAGCAGGCCTATTTCTGCCAACGAAGGCCCTTGGGAATCCTTCACGGACTACTGGCAGAGGGTTGAGAAAAGCGTCGTCGAACGGTTGGAGCAAAAGCGGGGGGCGTAGCATGGATCAACTTCCGCTGCGGGCGCTGAATGAGTTTGTGTATTGTCCGAGACTGTTCTATCTGATGTACGTGCAGGGGCTGTTTCAGCCCAGCGCGGACACGGTGGAGGGCAAGGCGCAGCACGAGCGGGCAGAGCGGCATGGTCGGCCCCGGCCTGCCGAAACGGATTCCGAGAACGGGGAGGAGGCGGCGCAGGAACCCCCGACTTGGCCGAGCGTGCCCAAGGAACTTTACCTGGGGGACCAGTCTTTGGGCTTGATCGGGAAGCTGGACGCGGTAGAAGAGGGTGCGGGGCGGTTCGCGCCGGTGGAGGCCAAGCACGGCCCCGCCCCGGACGGCACAAGCCCATTCGTGGTCGAGGGCATTTCCCTGAGCGCGGGTGCGTGGGGCAACGACCAGGTTCAGCTTTGCGGGCAAGGATTGGTGTTGAACGCCAACGGGTACACGTCGGAGAAGGGATACCTCTACTACCGGGGCAGCCGCAAGCGGGTAGAGGTTCTTTTCACGCCTGAGTTGATGGACGCTACGCAGCGGGTCATCGCGGCGGCGCGGGCTTGCGCCCAAGGGACCATGCCCTTGCCTCTCGTGGACTCCATGAAGTGCATCCGATGCTCGCTGGTTTCGGCTTGTCTGCCGGATGAGGTAAACTTTGAGCTGAATCGCATCGAGGAGCCGCGGCGAGTAATCCCGGGCCGCGACGACGCGGGGGTGCTCTACGTGGTGGCTAACGCCGCGCGGGTGGGAAAGAAGGGCGATTCCTTGACGGTGTGGACGCAGGAGACGGGGGAGGTCCAGGTGCCGGTGAAGGACGTGGCGGCCCTGGCGTTTTTCGGGAACGTCCAGGTGACGACGCAGGCGCTTCACCTACTCATGGCCTCGGGAAGGCACATCAGCTTCCTGACCTCGGCGGGACGGCTCATCGGCACGGCGGGGGGGCTGACGGTGAAGAACCCGGAACTTCGGCGTAAGCAGGTGATGGAATTTGCGAAGCCCGATGTGGCCCTGGCATTAGCTCGCGAGGTGGTCGCGGCGAAGATCGCCAACCAACGGACGCTGTTAAGGCGGAACGGGCCCCCCCCGGAATCGGCCTTGGCAGAGATGGCGCAGATGGCGGAGGCGGCGGGGTCGGCGCAAAACATGGACTCCCTGCGAGGGAACGAGGGTCGGGCGGCGCGCGTGTACTTTGATAATCTCCCCGCCTTGTTTACTCAGGACCCCTTGTTTCAGCAGAGCATGCAAGGGCGGAGTAAGCGGCCGCCGAAGGACCCCGTGAACGCAATGCTGTCATTTGGCTATGCCTTGTTGCTGCGCGACCTCGTCGCGGCGTGTGCAACGACCGGGTTGGACCCGATGATCGGCTTCTTCCACGCGACGGAGCATGGCCGGCCCGCGTTGGCCCTGGACTTGATGGAACCCTTCAGGCCCCTGATCGTGGATTCGGTGGCCTTGCGGGCGGCCAACACGGGGGTGGTGGGATCCGGGTCCTTCCACGTATCGCCGGGCAACGTGCTCTTGACCGACGCGGGGCGGCGCGCGTTCATCGGGGCCTATGAGCAGCGAATGGACGAGATGGTGACCCATCCCTCCTTCGGGTACCGCTTGAGCTACCGGAGGGTCTTGGAACTGGAGGTGCGGCTGCTGGCCCGGCGCATCGAGGGGGAGCTTCCCGAGTACAAACCCCTGACCACGAGGTGATCCATGCGACACCTGTATCTCGTGGCCTACGACATCTCTCATCCGCGAAGGCTCAACAAGGTCATGAAGGTGGTGCGGGATTTCGGCGAGCGATTGCAGCTTTCGGTGTACCTATGCCAGTTGTCTGAGAAGGACCTGGTGGTCTTGCGGGAGCGACTGCGTGACCGGATCAACCAGCGGGAGGACCAGGTGGTATTCGTGCGTTTGGGTCTGATAGAGCCGAGCGAGGGCGTCGGTGAAAGTGTGCAGGAGCGGATGCAGAGCCTGGGCCGGGGGATAACGGTGCGGGACTTGAAGACGATGATTTTTTAGCGAAGCCGCTTGACAATCGTGGAAGGCGTGGTATATTTCCATTGTGCTCTATAGGAGCACGAAATATCGCAGAGAAGTGCCTCGGTGGGTGTAAAGCCCAATTCAACTCTGCGCGTTGTTCTTTTCTTTGGAGAGGGTTCTTTGGCATCCTAACTTCGAGCGGGGATGAAACGTGAAGGTCGCTGAGGTTGCTCGCAGTAACATAAAGTCTTGCGGCTGCCAGAGATGTGGCGGCGGCATCACATGGGCGAAGGGTCTGGGATACCGTAAGTCTTGTCAGCCCCTTCGCCGCTCGCAAACCGTCGCCCATGTCGCTGTGGCTCTGCGGGTTACGAACGGGCGGTAAGAACCCTCCTTGAAGGAAAGATCAGCGGGCACGAAAGTCAAGATTATGAGGTTGGAAACGTCTGAAGATGTAAGAACCCTCCTT
>CAYPFP010000010.1:0-68470 GCA_964409935.1 uncultured Planctomycetota bacterium
CAAGCACCCACTATTTATTCCGCCCTTTTGTCCCGCTTAGCCGAAAACACTACACTGAACTTTTCCTGCAAAGGCATACCCTTTGGGCTTGGAAATGGTGCGATCCGAGTAGACGACCAGATTCTTCCGGATATTTTCGTCATCCACATCGCCGAGTCCGAGCGTTTCCGATGCGGTCTTGGAGAAGTACTCGCCGTTGAGGTCGAACACCAGCTTGCCGAAAGAAGTGTCGCCGATGACATGGTAGAGGAGCACCTTCATCAGATTCGTTTTGCCAAATCCCGATTGAGCAAAAATCATCGTGCGCTTTGATTTGAGTCTCTTTGTATCAAAAAGGATATTGCCCTTTTCTTTCTGCACGTCTTCCCCGATGCATAGGTCGCCAAGCGCCACCCCCGACTCGTTCCCCCTGTTAAGGATGTGGCCAACTTCAACTGGAAGTAAGTGGCGAGCGTGGTAGGAGACGACCGGGAGCTTTCGCACCGCTGTCGTAAATGAGAACGACGTAGCCGTGTGCTCGAAGGTTCCGAGCATGCGCACCTTGTACGTGTAGCTAAACATTTTCTGCTTGTCGCGGTCGGAGATCTCGCGCTCGGCGATTCGCGCATAGTGGACAGCGACGAGAGTCTTGTCTTGCGATCGGAAGAGGGGATCCTCGTCATAGACCTCGGCCTCGACGCGCGCAAGGTACTTGGTTCCTCCTTCACTTTTCGGCGTGAGGACGATGAAGTCCCCCAGCTTGGGGGACGCCTTTGCGTCCTCGTACGAAGAATAGATCAGGAGCGCATCCTCCGTGGTCTTCTGGCCGTAAAGGACGCCAAAATCTTTTCGCTCCACGTTGGGTCTCCCTTCAGAAGCGCGAGTGCAGGTCTATGAAAAGATTCTCGATGTCTGTGTGATCCATCTGCTGCGATGCATAGAGAGCATTCTTTACGCGAGCTATGACTTCCTTCTTGAAGTCCCCGGTCAAGGACACTAGGTTGTGGGCTTCGACCAGCGGATATGGGTAACCTAAGATGTAGTGTTCCTGCGTAGTTGCCGTGAGTGCATACATGATCTCGGAAACCAACTTTGTGTCCCGTGTGAGGTCCTTGTTTGCGATTCCGGGGATGCAGTCATAGATGTTAAGGTCGCATATAAGCCAATCGTAGTTCTGAAGCTTCTCAACGTAGTCCAAGCGCGCCGAAAAGAATAGACCGAACCCGCGGCCCCCAATAATGTCCTTCTTGGCGAACATATTGTTGCCACCACCCGAATAGGCAGCTTCCAGTACGTCATCGCGCACCTCGAAGTAACAGCAAAGCTTCTGGCGTTTCGGGTCTGCCGCCTTGAACGGATAGCTCGGCTTTAGTTTCGACTGAAGGTAGTTATCAATCTTGGAATAGGTATAAGCAAGTTCGGTCTTAACGGGGTTCTGCTTAGTAACGCCAACCACACGCACCCCCTTCGTGTGGAACAGATGGCCAAGCTTGACAAGGTACCCCTGCTTGATATTCAAGCTGCGAAGGGCGCCATCGCGAAGGATGAAATCACCAGCGTCCACGGAACCGTTCATGATGATGTCGCAAAGCGAGGCCCATTCGAGGACCTCCTGGCAGAAGCCGAGCAGCGTCGAACTGTTGTCAATGATTACGTCCTTTCCGTATGGAAAGACCTCCTCCGGTTTGTCACCGAAAAAGCTGATCAGCGACGCCACGACCGGCAGCGCTAGAAACTCGTCATAGATGCGGGCCAAATCATGCTCGCTGAGCACGAGCATCCTGGTGGCGTGGAAAAGCTTCCCCAACACCACCGGATCGGCACTGGTGTTCAGTCTTACTTGCTGGCCATTGCGGAAGCATACGTACCCAGCCTGGTAGAAGCACAGCGAAACTCCATTGTAAAACGTATGGCTGTTGCGGCTACCATCAATAGCGTAGAAGCGTACCTCCGGGGCGTCGATCTGGTCGAAGGGCATGATCTCGAAGATCTGTGGCGTTTCCAGGTTTTCCGGTACTCCGACGACAGGGATTTTGTAGTCCTTGTTGGTTTTCGAGTGGATCTCGGCCGCCACACCGTTGATCACATCGTCCGGGATGCTGAATGTCTGCATGTCAACGTCCCTTGTTCTGCGCTGGTTCAACGTGAACTGGACAGTCGCCTCTCACCAAGAGCAATCACGAGGTGCTGGGGCTCCGCCCCAGACCCCGGAGTTTTCTGAGGCATAGGGGGACTCTGAGCATCCGCTGAGGGCGCACAGGGAGTGGGGGAGTCGGTGGGCTCCCCCGTGACGAATGCTCGTCGTCCCGGTCGGTTATCCCTGGCGGGGCGCTCTCCAGCGCAGCCCGCTTCCGCTTCGCCAACCGATGATAGTTTGGCCTGTTCCCTTCGTTCGGTCAAGTATTTTTCTACGGGCCGGCGGCAACGACGGCTCGGCCCGCCCGTCACAGGCCGCGCACCATGTACGCCTGCAAGAGGCCCGATTCGTCGGAATTGAAGAAGCCCGTCGTCCCGTCGGGCGAGAGGAAGGGGTGGATGTGGGTATCCTTCCGGCAGGTCGAGCGCGGGGTGAGGAGGTAGCGCCAGTTCTCCAGCGCCGCCTCGCCGCCGCGGCCGAACTCCGCCGCGTAAATCCTGCCGCCCCGGTCAAAGGGCTTTGAGTCGGTGATGAGGCGCTTCCCGGCGATGTCGGTGGCGAAGTGGTGGAATTGCGGACTCCTGAACCCCGCCGACAAATCTACGCGCCGGCCGCCGGGGGAGCGCAGGCCGACGTGCCCCGCATGCGGGACGCCGCGCCCCTGGATGAGCTGCGCCTCAGCCGGTTTCCGCGTGCTGGTGCTCGTGATCGCGCAGGCGCTGCGCCCGCGCCAGCATTGATGCCCCTGGCAGAACTCGTTCCCGTCGCGGCCCCACGGCAGGTTGCGGAAATCCGACCCGTCGTCGCGGACGAGGTGGATGTCCGCCCCGTCGCCGCCCACGAGCCGCGTGATGGTTCCCTGCGCGTCGGCGACGTTGTCGTGATTCTCCTGCACCATGATGTCGCGAGCTTCCGCCGCGTCGCAGGAGCGGCAGTACTGCGGGTGGATGTTGCACCACGTCTGGCCGTGCAGCGCCAGGTTCACAGCCGCCTTCTCCAGGTTGAACACCATCAGCCCCCACGGCGCGTCCTCCGTCGTGCCATCGCCCAGAAAGGCCGCGACCGCCAGCCGCTTGCCGTCGGACGAAATCGTCGAGAGCGGATAAATCCGGCTGCACCGGAACTTGACGCCCGGCAGCGGCGTGTCCAGCGCCAGGATCGTCCGCCGGTCGGCGCCGTCGAGGTTGACGCGCTTGAGGAGCAGGCGTCCTCCGCCAGGGACGGTTTCGTCCACGAAGTAGTAAAGGCCCTTGTCGTCGGGCGAGACCGCAGGCGCGGTGACGCCGGCCTCATGCGTCAGCGGATGCAGCGTGCCGTTGTCGGCCAGGTCGCACAGCAGGTACTGGTGGCGCGTGTCGCCCTGGATGCCGCAGTGCGCCGTCGCCGCGCGGTGAAGCACGAACCGCCGCGAGTCCGATGTGAAGATTTGCGCTTCCATATATATATGCGAACCGGGGACGTCCGTCTCCGTGGTGAGTTGAAACACCTCGATGCCCTTGGGCGAATCGGCGTCCAGCAGGTCGGGGCGAAGTTTCAAGCGTCTCTCCTCCTGTCGGCGGACGGCGCGCGCCGTGCCCTTGCGGCGGTCCTGTTTGATCCCTACAATACTATGCGGGAAGGACGGGGCGTTGTCCATTGCTATTCTTCCGGAGCGCGGCATGGACCCAAGACCGACGTGGCCCTCGCTGGAGAAAGTCCAGGCGCGCCTGGAGGACTGGCAGCGCCGGTTCCGGCGATGGGCCGAGCTGGGCGTCGCCGGCAGGAGCGTGCAGGGGCGGCCCGTGTATGTCGTCCGTCTGACCGACCCCGCTGCCCCCGACGAGCACAAGGAACACGCCCTTCTCACCGCGCAGCACTCCGGCCTGGAACGCTCCGGCGCCACAGGCCTCTTGTACCTGATGGAGTGGTTGCTCTCGGAAGACCCTCTCGCGCGCGACATCCTGCGCAGGCAGGTCGTCGTCTGCATGCCCGTGGTCAACCCCGACGCTTACGTCTCCGGCAGCCACTTCAACGTCAACAAGCTCGACCCCTACACCGCCTGGACCCTCGACGGTCCGAAGGACCCCGACAAACAGCCCGAAGCCGTTGCCGTGCAGAAGGTGATGGACGAGTACCAGGCCGAGACGCACGCCGATTTCCACGGCAACGACATGAGCTTCGACGGCTACGTCCACGTCGAGAATTCCGGCGCCTCGTACTCCAACCTCGCGCTGCGTCCGTACCACCGCGAGATCTGCCGCCGCATGGACGAAGCGGCCCTGGCCGAGGGTTTCCCCTCCGACATGGGCGACGACGACGCCGAGCAGGTTTACTGGGGCCCCGACCTGGAGCCGATGCGCGAGAAGACCTGGCTCGGCCGTCCCCGCGTTTACGCCGCCATCTACGGCTACCATTGTTACCACACCCTGCCCCTGGCCAGCGAGGTCGCCTGGGAGCGCAGCGGTTTTCTGCGCCACCGCGAACTCCTGAAGATCGGGAACGAGACCTGGCCCGGCGAGTATTACGCCGGCTACCCCGTGCGCGTCGTGATGAGAAACACCTTCCACATGCTGACCCCCTACGGCCGGACGGCGGCGGCGCGCCGCCGCAGCCGCGTCGAACTGTGGCAAAAGCAGCGCCAGTTCGCGCACGGCGTCATCAATCCCCACGTCGAGGGCATGACGCTGTATGTGTGCGCCACAAGGGCCGGTGCAGCGCGCACATGCCTGGCGGAGAACGACATCCGGAAGGTGCTCGCCCGACTCGGCGAACGCGCCGACATGAATCTCCAGCCGGTCCGCGAGGCTTTGGCCCGGCAGCCCGCGGGGGCCGGCCAGTGGGGCGCAAGCGTCAACCTCTGGCTGGAAAGCGGCGCCGGAAAACCCGAGGGCGACGCGCCCGTCGAGAACGGCCTGGCGCTGCGGCTGCGCATCCCCTACCCCAAGGCGCGCATCAAGTCCCTGCACATGAACGGCCATCCGGTCGCGCCTTCCGAGACCGACGGCTCTTTGACGTGGGTGGCGCGGGGGTTCACCTACGTTCAGGTCAACGTGCCGCCTGAGCGTTCAAGGACGAACGACCTTTTCGTCGTCAGTTGCACGTACGACCCCGGCGAAAAGCGCACGCAAGGCGCGGGTTGGTGACGCCGGAGAAAGGGAGACGTCATGGTACGGAGTCGCGTGTTGCGCCTGGCCGCCGTTGCGGCCCTGGCCGTCCACCTGACAGCGACGAGCGCCGCCGCGCAACGCCTGGCGCCGACGGCGGAGAATTTTGAATGGCTCGGCAACCGCCTGGGCATCAGCCGCGAGGTCCCCAAACCGTGGACGCCCGTCGTCCTGAACGGGAGCGACGTCAGCGTCTGGGGCCGAACCATCCGCTTCGAGGGCAACCTGCTGCCCGCCCAGATCGTCAACCAGGGCGTCGAGATGTTCGCAAGCCCCTTGGCGGCGGCCGTGACGGTCGGCCACAGCCCCGTGGTTTTCGACAAGGCCGACCTGCGCGTCGAGTCAAAGCGCGACGACCAGGTGGTCTTGAAGACGACCGCGCGGCGAGACCGTCTGGAACTCGCCGCCGTCACGACGATCGAATTCGACGGCATGATCCGCATCAAACTGACGCTGACGCCGTCCAGACCGACACCCATCGCCGCCTACCGCGTCATCCTGTCGCTGAAGAAGGACGTCGCGAAGGTCTATGGCCGCCACCTCGAATACGACATGAAGGCCATGCGCACCGACAAGATGTCGCTGGCCGCCTGCATGCAGTACATCGCCGACAAGCCCATTCACACCGCCTTCAACCCCGAAATCTGGCTCGGCAACCGCCAGGTCGGCATTGCCTTCGCCGCCGAGACCAACGTCCAGTGGGACGTGGCCGACGAACAGCAGGCCCTCTCGGTCATCCCCGGCGATAAGACCGTGGAACTGATCGCCGCCATCGTTGACCACCCCATAACGCTCGACGCGCCCAAGACCATTGAGTTCGCCCTGTTCCCCAACCCCCTCAAACCGACCGACACCCGCCTGCGCCGCATCCGCCTGGCGGCCGGCGGACGTATCTACCGCGCGTTCGCCGCCGGCGTGGACCGGAATCTGTACGACTATTACTCCATATCGGGCATTACCGGCGAGAGCAGCCCGATCTACGTCTCGCTGCCCTGGTCGCGCCACGACGGGGGTTATCGGGCGTACCGCGACAAAATGAAACAGAACAACGTCAAGTACATCCCTTACGGCGCGCTGATGTACGCCAACGCCTTCCATCCGGCCGCCCGATCCTTCTACGAGAAGTGGTACGTCGAGCCTGCCGGCCAGCGGGCGCTCGGCAACTGGCTGAAATACGATGCCGGCGAATCCGAAGACCTCGGCGTCAAGGCCGGCGGCCACTGGGACGGCTACCGCGTCTGCGCGGCCGACCCGAGCTACGCCGACTTCTTCGTGTGGATGTACTGCGATGCCCTGGAGAAAGAGGACTTCGACGGCATCTACCTCGACCACGGGGAAGTCAGCCACTCGTGCCGAAACGTCAACCACCCCCACTACGAGGGCGCAACCGGCAAGGATCATAAGTTTTACTACGGCATCTTCGCCGCGCGCGAACTGCTGAAACGCCTCTGGATCGCCGCCAAGCAGCGCAAGCCCGACCTCCTCATCATGCAGCACCAGTCGCATGCCATGAAATGCATGGACTCCTTCATGGACGTGGTTATCACAGGCGAAGCCATGAACGTCATCTTCGCCAACAGCCCGAGCAGCGCCGCTGTCCTCAAGAACCCCGGAACTTATGTGCCCGACTACGACAAGATTCCGACCGTCATGTTCGACTACGACTATCTCGAAAGCCTCGGCTTCCAGAACCGCATCCTGCCGCAGGTCAAATACCTGATCGAGGATTACTGGAAACAACATCCCGTCGAGTACAAGTTTTACAGCGCCAAACTCTTTCGGTACACGCTGCTGCGGGGCATCGAGCAATGGGCCGGCGCCATGGATCAGGACGCCCTGACGGAAGCCTGGCTGGCCATGGACAAGATCGGCCGCCTCGATGCCGCCGTCGTCTTCCACCCCTACTGGGGGAATCAGGACACCGTATCGGCCAAACTGCCGACCACCCAAGTCAGCTACTATCAGCGCCCGGACAGAGTGCTCCTCCTGATCGGCAACACCGGCAAGAAAGACGTGCAGGAAACCATCACGCTAAAACTCGGCAGGAGGTTCGCGCGGGCCTCGGATGCCGTCACGGGACAGCCCGTCGAGATGAAGGGCAATGCCGTCAGCCTGACCGTGCCCGCGGATTTGTACCGGGCCGTCCTGCTGTCACGATGAGGGTTTGCGGTTCGGATATGACGTTGCCAAAGCGGACCGTAAGCCGAGTTCTGTTCCCGCGCCCGCTTGCGCGTGCGCGAGCGGCGGCCATCCATCTGGGCCGGACGTTGCCGCCCGGCTCCAACGGCCTACCCGGAAGTCATGCCCCGCTTTCGCGGGACGCGAGGCGGGCCGCCTCATCCTTCCCTATTTGGCCTTTCTCCCGGTGGGGTTTGCCGTGCCCTTTGTGTCGCCACAAAGGCGGTGAGCTCTTACCTCGCCATTTCACCATTGCCCTTCGCCGAAGCGAAGTCGGCTGTGTGTTTTCTGTGGCACTTTCCCTGGGATCGCTCCCGGTCGCCGTTAGCGACCACCGCGCCCTGCGGAGCTCGGACTTTCCTCCCCCGCCCGAAGGCGGGAGCGGTCGCCTCGTCCGCTTTGGCAACACTCTTATTATACCCCAGAAGGGCGCCCCGCCGGCAGGCTTTATTTTTTTGGCCTGCGGATGAGAAGCACGGGGATGGTCGTGGCGTGGCGAACCGAGGTGGCGACGCTGCCGAGGAGAAAGTCCCTGAACGGACCGTGCCCGTGCGTGGCCATCGCGATGAGGTCGCAGCCGAGCGCTTCGGCGTTTTGCAGGATGGCCGCAACGGGATCGCCTTTGGCCACCACCGTGGCGGATTTCACCGCAAGGGCGGCCAGCTTCTGCCGGGCCGATTCGAGATGTTCCTCGATCCTGGCCGCGCCGTCCTGACGAAGGGCGCCGGAGGTTTCGGCGACGGCGCGCAGGAGGATGACCTCGGACTGATGAATCCTGGCCAGTTGCGCGACATGTTCGAGCACCGCATCGTCAACGGGCGAGCAGTCCAGGGGCACAAGTATCTTCCTGTACATGGGGAATGCCTCTCCGTTCCACGGTCCTGTATACCTTAATTCTCGCCCCTGAATCAGGAAAAGTCCAGCGGCTTGGAGAGGGAAAGGGGCCTGGCGGAAGGTCGGGGCGTACGGCGGGGCGGGCGCGAGCGGAAGCGGCGGGCGCGGCTTACGTCTTTTCCTCGGCCTCGGCCTGTTCGGGCAGGCCTTCCAGGTACAGCATGCGGCCGCAGCTCTTGCAGAAGGTCGGCTTGTCGCTGATCATGAGCGAGGCGATGGTCTGCATCGTGAGGCTCATGTAGCAGCCCTGGCAGATCCAGACCTCGGTCGCGTCGGAGGCGCGCGACTCCGGCACCCGCTTCAGGGCCATCGTCAGGGCCACGCCGTCGCGCCGGGTCAGAAGCCGTTCGTACGGCGCCAGCCACTCCGCCGGAACCTGCTGCTTGATGCGTTCGCGCTGCGCCCTCAGTTCGGCGATCTGCGCCTCGGCCGAGCGAAGCGCCTCTTCGGCCTGGCGCATGAACTCGTCGTGAGCCTTCTTGTCCTCATCAAAGCGTTGGGCCGCGGCCTGGAGTTGCCGCTTGGTGTCTTCGACTTGCGACATGGCTTGCAGGATTTCGTCTTCCAGGCGGGACTTGTCGGCCTCTTCGGCGCCGCGTTGGGAAAGCAGCGCGCTGTACTCCTTGTTCGTCTTGACGGTGTTGAGCTGGCCCGTGATCTTCTCGATCTTGCCTTCGATCTCTTTGAGGGTCAGGTCCTTGAAGTCCACAGCCTTCTGGAGGGTGATGACGGCTTTTTTTTGCTCCTCGAGGGCGTGTTGTTTGGCCTCCAGTTCGCGGCGCTCCTCGGCGATGCGTTGAGGGTGCTCGCTACGCCTCAGCTCCAGTTCGCGGCAGCGTTTATCATAATCCTGAAGTTCTTTAAGCAGCTCCAGTTCTTGACGCATGGATCAACCTCGCACTAAAAGAGCATCCGCACCGTGGTGCGGGCGCGCGCGGCGCGCACAAGCCCTCTAATATAAGTTCTGGGCGCATGGAAGTCAAGGGAAATGGCGCGCAGGCGCGCCGAAGCCCTTGAGCTTTTGCCGGTTCCGGCTATAATGGTCGGACGCCCGCAAGAGGAGAGACCATGTTCGGCAGACTGTGCGACGGCGTCACCAGGCTCCTGATTCTCTGGGTGCTCCTGGCCGCGGTGGGGGGATACATCTTCCCCGCTTATCTAACGCTGCTGAAGCCCCACATGGAGTGGCTTTTCGCGCTCACGATGCTCGGAATCGGCCTGGTGCTCAGGCCGTCCGACTTCGCGCCGATCTTCACCAGGCCGCACCTGGTCCTGCTCGGCACGCTGGCGCAGTTCGCAATCATGCCGGCGCTGGGGTTCCTGGTGGCCAAGCTGTTGCGGCTGGAACCCAACCTGGCGCTCGGCGTGATCCTGTGCGGCGCGGCGCCCGCGGCCATGGCGAGCACGGTCATGTCCTACCTGGCCAAGGCCGACGTGGCCTACTCGGCCGCCCTGACCTGCGCGACGACGTTTCTGGCGCCCCTGCTCACGCCCGGGCTGACCTACCTCTTCGCGCACGCTATCGTCAAGATCGAGTTCTGGCCGATGTTTTTCAGCATCGTCAAGATGGTGATCCTGCCGCTGCTGGCGGGGCTGGGGATCAAACGGGTCCTGGGCGAACGCATTGACGGCGTCATCAAGATATTCCCCGCCTTGTCCGCGTTATTCATCGCGCTCATCTGCGGTCTGGTGGTCGCCCTGAACAGGCAGAATCTTGCGCTGGTGAGTTTGATCGTGTTCGCGGCGGTGGCCCTCCACAGCGGGCTTGGGCTGTTCCTGGGGTACTGGGCAGGGGTCCTCTACCGCTTCGACCGCAAACGCCGGCGCACGCTGGCCTTCGAGGTGGGCATGCAGAACGCGGGGCTGGGCGCCGTGCTGGCCGTCAAGCATTTCTCGCCGGAAGCCGCCCTCCCCAACGCCGTTTTCGCCATCTGGTGCCTGCTCGTCACGTCGGTCCTGGCGGAGTTCTGGTCCAGGCGGCCGGTCGCCGATGTCCCCCCGCCGAACGCCGGCGAGAACCTTGCCTCGTCTTCCGCCGTCGCCGCGCGGGCGCATGATCCGGATCCGCGATGACGGGCCGTCGCCCATTGCCGTGCGCCGCATAGGAGGGTCTCAACATGGTCGCAGGGCGCGAGCTTCCAGGCGCAAAGACGCTCCTTCTCCTGCTGGCGACGGCCTTTGCGCCCGCGCTGGGCGCCGCCGAACTGCCGGGCATCATGTTCCACGCCGAGCGCTTTTCCAGCAACGCGCCGGTCGTTCAGGATGAAACGGCCTACGGCGGCAAGGCCGTTCGCGGGACGCGCTGGTACTTTTTCTGCCGCGACGTGCCGTTCCCCCAGGGCGACGGCGAGTACCACGTCTACGTCCGCGCCAAGAGCGAGGGCGCGGACAATCCCATTCACCTGGGAACCTTCCAGCAGGAGAAGCTGAAGATCGTGGCGGCGCTCCCGCCTCCGCCGCCCGGCAAGTGGACCTGGGTGAGATTTGCGCCCCTCAGCGCCGGGGCGGTGGGTTCGCGGTTCGCCATGCACGGCGGCGGGCAGAATCATTCTCAATGGACCATGCTGGACGGCATCGTGATTGCGCGAAGCCCGTCGCTCTCTCCGGAGACGCTCGACCAGGCCATGCGCGCGACACCCGAACCCGCAGGCATCCTGGCCGCCCCGCGCCTGGCCGCCCCGCCCGTCATTGACGGCCTCCTGGACGATGCCTGCTACGCTCAGGCCCCCGAAGCATTTCCGTTCGCGCGCCTCGGACAGCCGCGCTTTGCGGCGGCGCAGACGCGCGTCTCGGCCCTGTGGGACGACACAAACCTGTACATCGCCGCGCAACTGCACGACCCCGTCCTCGACCCCGCCGGCAATCGCCTGGGCGACTTCCGCAAGACCGTCGCCCAGCACGACGGGCCGGTGTGGAACGACGACTGCATCGAGGTCTTCATTGATCCGACCTGCGAGGGGCGGGACTACTATCAGTTCGTGGTGAACGCCCTGGGCACGATCTACGACGCGCGCGGACAGGACGCGCGGTTCGAGAGCGGCGCCGTCGCCGCGGCGCGCGTGGGCGAAGGCCGCTGGACGATGGAGCTTGCCGTTCCCCTTAAGTCCCTGGGCATCCGCGCGCCGTCGAAAGGCGTCGTCCTGGGCGTCAACTTCGCGCGGGAACGGTACGGCGAAAAGGAACTCTCCTCCTGGTCGCCCTTGACGCGCTTCGCGGAGCCGGAGGGCTTTGGCCGCGTGGTCCTTGTCGAGGCCGCGCCGGCCGCCGGTCTTCGCGTGGACAAGTGCGACCTGTTCCGTTTCGGTGAAAACGTCGTCTCTTTCACGGCAGGGGCAAAGGCCGCGATCACGGCCTTTGCGGAGGCGCGCATCGAGCGCCAGAAGCCCGTTCGTTCTTTCGCTTCGGGACCGTCGCCCTTGGAACTGAAATATACGCTCGCGGAGTCCGGTCGCGCGGTCTCGCAGTTTCTTGTGATGGACAACGCGGGCGGGATGCCGCTCTACCGCTCGCCGCAGTACGCCGGCGAGGTCGCGGGCACGTCGGCGCAGATCGCGTTGAAGAGCGACGGCGGCATCGAGGTGTTCTGCAACGGCGAAGCCGTGTCGGCGCCCTCAGACAGAGAGGCGCGGGCCGGCGTGCCGCTGGTGGATGGATTGAACGCCCTGGCCGTAAGGTGTTCCGGGGCGACGCTCGCGGGGGTGGTTCGAGCGGGCGCGTTTGAGTATCCGGTGGACGCAACCTGGCGCTGGACGGCCGAGGCCTCAGCCGTCTCAAAGGACCTCGATCTTGACACGCTCCAAAAGGTCGCCGTCGAAGGAGACGGGATCCGCGCTCCCGCGTCCGGCGGGGTCTTCCGGAAGTCCCTCGCCATGAACGTCACCCGCGCGTGGCCGAACTACGGCGAAGCGATGTATCTGGCCCAGGGCGCGGCCCAGTGGTTTCACCTGCGGCTCAAGGGAATACGCGGCCTGCCGGCGGCCCGGAAGCCCGTCATCGTCGTGGACGTCCCCGAGGGTATCGAACTGGTTGACGGCGCGGGGTTCTACGGCAAGAAGCGCAAAGAACAACCGAGATTCACGCGCGAGCCGCGCGGGCGGGCGACCGTCGGTAACGAGACGTTCGAGCGGACCGCTTTCCGTTCGGACCTCCCGATGCGGACGACCGAGCGCGTCGGCGTGCTGAATCTTTTCAGCGTCGTCGTCCGCGTGCGCGAAGACGGGCCGTTGAAGCCCGGCGGCGAGGCGCGCCTCTTCTACCATCTGGAGGACTGCGACGGGGCCGTCGTCGAGCCTCCGCGCGCGCTGGCCGTCCGGATCGCCGAACCCTTGCGGGGCGTTCAGCCGAAACACGTCACGTTGCAGTGCTGGCCGGGCTGGCTGTCCACTTACGACGGCGACGCCGGAATGGACGCCCTGCTTCAGACCATTGCGCGGGCGGGTTTCAACGACGTGACGCTGGGCGCCGACGCCGCGGCCGCTCACCGCCATCGCCTGCGCACGACCGCGCTTATCGGCTTCGAGTCGTGGATACTCGACCTTGCTCCCTACGTCAAGGAGCATCCCGGCGAGGCGCTGCTGGACGCCAACGGAAAGCCCGCCGCCCGGTTCGTCTGCACGACGCGGCTTCTCGGCCCGGCGTGGGACGGCTTTGTGGACTCGGCGATCGCCGCCTGGCTGGACCGCGTCGCGCCGGACCACGTGAACTGGGATTACGAGTCCTCCGCCTTCACGGGGTACCTGGTGTGTTACGACGAGCGGTGTCTCGAAGCGTTCCGGAAGTTCGCGAAGCTTCCCGACAACGCGCCGTTGACGCCCGACGTCGTCAGGAAGGAGCACAAGGAGACCTGGCTGGACTTCATGGCCGGCCGTTCGAGCGAGGTCGCGCGCCGGTTCGCCGAATCCATCCGGAAACATCGGCCGGCCGCGATCTTCTCCATGTACAGCGGCTACCAGTCCTCGGAGACGAAGGAGATATACAACGTGGACTGGCGCCTGTGCGCGCCCCACCTCGACCTCGTGATGTGCGGTTACGGACGGCGCGAGGACGAGGTCGCCGCCACGCGCAAGGCCGCCGGCAGCACGCCGTGCGTCTTCGGCTCTATCACGCACCCCTATGAATTTGACGACGACAGCGCGACCAGCGTCATCACGGCGGCCGAAGTCCTGCGGCGGCTGTGCGACGCCGTCGCTTCGCCCGTTGCGCCAGGCTCGCGCAGGGCGATGCCCGGCGGGGTCTTGTTCTACTGCCTGTCCAACGCGGACGCCAGGACGCTTCTGTCCTTCGCCAAGGCGAGCCGCGTGGCGGCCGAGTGCGAGGAATTTTTTGTTCGCGGGGCCGCGGACCGGTCCGGATTCAGGATTATCAGCGGAAAGGACAGCGACGCGTACGTCTTCTCGCTGGGCGCGCGCAAGCTCCTGTGTCTGCTCAACGAGACCGGCAAACCGGCGCGTTTCGAGGTCGAATGCCCCGCCGCTGCGAAAGATTTCTTCTCGAAGGCGCCGGTTCAAGACCCGCGTCTTTGCGCGGACATCCCCGGCGGGGACATCATGGTCTACCTGTTCGGCGACTGAGGCGGCGCCCGAAGTCCGGCAGGCCTGCCCGCGCTTCAGCGACGGAAGGCGAAAGAGTAAAGGCGGGCGCCTCTGAGCGTGAAGCGCAGGGCTATGGCGGCGTTGGCGTGGCCGGCCAGGTCCACCGGACTCTCCCACTGAACCTCATGGCGCAACTCGTCTCCCGCAAACGGCCTGGACCTCGCGACGGGCCGGCCTTCGGCGTTCAGAATCTCGACGCCGAGGAACCCGTCGGCCCTTGTGGCGGCGTTGACCTCGAGGCGGCCGCCCGCGAAGGCGAGCGGAACGGTGGTCAGAACGCCGTCGGGCGGCTGCGCGCCCGACGCCCCGCCCCAGCCGCCGTCGGCCGACACGAAGCGGTCGAGCTTCCAGGAGGCCAGGCCGATGCTGGCGGTGTAGCGCGTGAGGCGGCCCTCCTCCAGCTTCTGACAGGGATTGCCGTGGCCGAAGTTGGCGGCGGCGTAGTAGAGCCATATCTCGTCCCCGACGCGCACGGCCTCGTTCGAGGTCCAGAAAAAGCCGCCGTCCCATTCGTCCGGCTTGCCGCGCGGGATGACGGGCCGGCGGAACGGGCGCTCCCATTTCTCAAGGTCGCGCGAGACGGCGAGCTGCACCTCTGCGGGACCCTCGTGCGTGCCGATGCTGCTGGTGGCGTTGATGCTCAACATCCAGGGAAACGCGATGACGCAGCTCTCGTGCGGATAGACGCCGACGCCGTAGAATTCGGTGCGCATGAGCTTCGCGTTGTCGGGGGCGGCCAGAATCGGGCGCGCCTCCTCGATGCGGGCGAGGGTGCCGGCGTCGTCGAGTTCGTCGGGAACGAACGCCGGCTTGGGGTCGGACCACTCGACGAAGTCCTTGCTGACGATGGTGTAGAAGCATCGCCGGTTGAAGCCGCGCACCTGCGTCATGATCTTGGGAAATGCGACGTAGAGTTTTCGGCGGCGGTCATAGTAGCCGGTGATGACGTCGCCGTTGGTGCAGATGGTTTTCTGCGTGCTGAAAAGGGCGATCTGCCTTCCGTCGGGCGAGACGCTGGTGTTGTAGCCCGATCGCACGGTCGGCGGGTAGCCGGGGGTGTTGACGCCCGGGGCGTTGGGGCACCAGGCGATGATCTTGTAACGCCGCGCCGGGTCGGGATCCGCCTCGTCCTTGATCACGCTGACGAACATGTATCCCCGCCAGAACGTTTCGGGGTCCTTGCGCCACTGCAGGCCGTCCTTGCTCTCGGCGTACAGGGTGCCGTTGCCGCCGAGGTACCACATCTTGAAGAGCTTTTCCCGCTCGTCATACATCACCGAACCGCACAGGGCAAGGCGCCAGCCGTCGAGTTTGCGATCCGCTTTCACGAGGGGGTTCTGCGGGTGCTTTCGGGCGGGGTGGAGCGTGAAGGAGACGTTCTCGGCGGACCGCACCACGGCGCGGTCTACAAAGAGTTGCGCTCGACTGCCCACATCGAAGACATCCGCCGCCTGGGCGAAGATTGAGGTGAGCATCATGATGGCCGGGGCACTCCAAAAAACACGCATGACCTGTTCCCTCACTTGGGTGCTTCCACATTGTACTCCAGGATGACGCCGACGGCCTCGGCAAGCCGGTCGTGGAGGAGCCTGAAGGCTTCGGGGGCCGGAGGACAGGGGGAGATGGCGGGGAAACGCAAACCCATGCCATCTCGTCTGAAACCATCATGAGACAGGTTTGCTGCTGCGGCAGACCAAGTCTTCTTTCCGAACAAGTCGTCCGCGATGCGCGCGCTCCTTTCGCTGCAGGCGTTTCACGATCTTGCGAATATCATATGAACACTCTTTTGCGATCTGCCGGCGGATCGCATGAATTTCCTCAACGATCGGATCTTTCCACATAATCGGCTCCTTACGGGACGTCCAGGAGTTCCTCCGGGGTCACGATAATCGGCGTCCACCGCCCTATTTCCTGATTCAGGGTCTGCAACCGGCGAATCACGACTCCATTCGCCAGATGGGCGCAGTTCCATGTCAGGAGATAGTCCATCTCGTAGACTGCCGCGCAGGCCAGATGAATCGTGTCTAGTCTGGCCTTCTCGGGCAAGCCCAACCCGTGGGCATAGCGCTCCGCCAACAGGGCGACTTCCTCCGTGATGGCCAGAAGCGGGATGCCCTCGACGAACGGCATCCGCCTGGCGGCGCCCGCGCGATCGCCGGCGCTGATCTCCTCGATCACGGCTTCGGAAATATAAAGCGCAAAACCAGGCCGCACGTCCCGCCACCAGACATGCGTGACCTGTTGATGGGCCGCGACGATCAGGTCTCGACTGGGATTGGCCGCAAGGTAACTTGGGATCGTTGACTCAAGATATAGACGGAATTTGGCTGGCATTGCCGGGTCCGCCCACAAACTCGCGCAGATTATCGTGAAGCCCTGCCTAACTGCGGATGATATCAAACCGGGGAGCCACACGTCAACGAGCATGTTTTTCTGAACAGGGGCCGCCTTGAATCGAGAGCCCGGCGCTACGAGGTTGCTTCGTATTCCAGGATGACGCCGACGGCCTCGGCAAGCCGGTCGTGGAGGAGCCTGAAGGCTTCGGGGGCCGCGCATAGCGGGAAGCGGTGCGTGATCATCTCGGCGACGCGCACGCGCCCGTCGAGCATCATGGCCACGGCGGCCTGCAGAAGCTCGGCGCGTCTCTCGGGGCAGCGGATGCCGCCGACGATGAGCTTGCCCTGCGACTTCGAGGCGTCGAGGGGCAGCGGCGATTCCTGGTACAGGCCGACGACCTGGATGACGCCTTTGGCCTTGACCATGTCCTGCGCCTGCGCGAAGGATTTCACGCCGGCGGGGCCGCCCACGCAGTCCATGACGACGTCGGCGCCCTTGCCGCCGGTGGAGGCCTTGACCGCCTTGACGGGTTCTTCCCCGGAGACGTTCACAACAAGGTCGGCGCCGAGCCGCTGCGCGAGGGCGCACCGCATGTCCAGAGCATCCACGGCGATGACCTTTCCCGGCTTCATCTCGCGCACGGTCTGGAGGCACAGGAGTCCCACGAGTCCCTGGCCGAGGACGACGACGGTATCGCCGGGCTGTATCTGGGCGCTGCGTGCCCAGCCGACGGCGCTGGTGGCCAGGGGGATGAAGACGGCGTGGTCGTCGCTGACGGCGTCGGGCAGCTTGGCGTACGCGGCGCCGTCGAGCCAGTCCCTCTTGCCCACGCCGTACTCGGCATGGGGGGCGACGACCATGGCGCGGTCGCCCACGGCAATGTTGGGGACGTCCTTGCCAGCGGCTTCGACGACGCCGGCGGCGGAGTACCCCATGATGGAGGGGTCCACGGCGGTTGTCTTGCGGTATCGGCCGCCGATCTCCGAGCCGCGGCTGATGAGCGAGCGGCGGATGCGCACGAGGATCTCGCGATCGGTGATCTGCGGGATATCGGCCTCCTCGACGACGACGTTGCCGAAGCCTTCGCGTTTGGCCACACGCTTCATTTTTTGCATGGGCAACTCCAGGTTGTTTTTGGGATGCCGTGAGTATACCATAAATAAGGATCGTCGCGTTGAGGCATTCGACGGGTGCGGGAACGAACAATGAAGCGCGTCGGGGTTCTGATGTGTTTGTGGCTGGCGGCGGTAGCCGCGCCGGCGGCCGAGAAAGACCGGGGGGCGGCGCTCATCAAGAACCGGCAGTGGAAGGAGGCGGAGGCGCACTACGCGGCAAGGCTGGTGGAGTTTGCCGAGGCCAAAGGGCCTAAGACCGAGGCGCAGTTGACCAACCTGGTCTTCGCCTACGACGTGGCGCGGTACTTCGGGCAGATGTCGCCGGACGATGTGGCGAGTCTGGGGGACTGGCTGCTGTCGAAGCGGGACTTCACGGCGAAGCTCCTGCAGGCCTTCAAGCCGGAGGACTCGCCGGCGCGGGCCGCCCGCGTGCTGTGGCAGCTCCGCAGGAGAGTCGGAGAGGACGACGTTTTGCGCTATGAGGGCTTGGCGATCGCGCATGCGGTGGTTTGGGACGCCGAGAAGGGACCGTCGCACCGCTTTGAGGCCGCCGACAGCTTCGAGTATTACATCAAGAACGGGGGACGAATGGTCTTCGACGTGGCGCAGCTTCCGTGCCAGGCGGCGATCTTTTTGGCGTGCGCCGAGGCCACGCCGGCGGAACGGGTCTGGGCGCTGGGCAAGTGCATGGAGCCGCAGCAGTTGTCCCAGATCTACCATTCGCTCGAATACGACTGGGGGTACGTGGCGGGCGCCCCGAAGAAAATATCCCGGTTCGATTACACGCTGCCCAACCTGCGCAAGATCGGCGGGGTGTGCGTGGAGCGGGCCTACTACGCCGCCAACGTGGCGCGCGCGGCGGGGATTCCGGCGGTGACGGTGTACGGTCGCGGCCTCAGCGGCGTCGGGCACGTATGGACGGGTTACATTCAATCCCTGGACGCGAACCAGTATGTCTGGAATCTGGGCTGCGGGCGCTACGACGCGGAGCGCTATTACATGGGCTCCACCCGCGACCCCCAGACGGGCAAGGGCATCTTCGATTATCAGGCGGCGATGAGAACGCGCGAGTGCCGCCTGCCGGTCGAGAAGCTCAAGGCGTCGGGCGCCTGGCTGTGTCTGGCCGAAGTCCTGGAGAAGGCCGGCAAGCCCGACCTGATGAAGGGGGCGCTGGCGCAGGCGCTCAAGAGCAATCGTTTCAATCTGGCGGCGTGGGGACACCTGACCCGCCTGTGCCGCGCGGGCGCCCTGGGGACGGAGTACGCCGACGAGATCATCGCGGAGGCGATCAAGACGTTCCCCGACGAGGCGGAGTTCTGCTTCGGGGTGTACGCCGCGCTGCTGGAGGCGGTGCCGAAGGAGGCGTTCGCGCAGCGCTCCCGCCTCTACCGGCAGGGCGTGACCTTCTTCAAGTTCCGGCCCGACCTGACGGTGGCCATGGCGCGCGCGTATGGGGACTACCTGCTGGAAGCCGACAAGAGGGATGAGGCGTACAAGGTGTATCATGAGACGATCAGGACGTACATGGACGATCCCCGGCTCGTGGTGGACCTGGCCATCAAGGTCACGGACAAGCAGACCGAGAGCGACGACCTCGACAAGTCCGTGAAGCTGTTGAAGACCCTGATCGGGCGGAGCCGGAAGCCGGCGTACAGCGACCCGCTGGCCAACCATTCGGCCTGGCGCCGGCTGCAAAAATGCCTGCGAGGCGTCTTCGAGAAGGCGGGGGACACGGAAGGGGCGCAGCAAATCGAGGCGGAGTTCGCGAAGTTCAAACGCAAGTGAACCGGAGCGGAATTGTGAATCGGGCAAGATGGTGGGTTTGCGCGGCGTTTGTCCTGGGGTCCGGCCTGGCTGAGGCGGCCGACGTTGACCTGCCGTTGGACGGCGCATGGCGGCCGTGGGTCGAGGCGGCGGCGAAGGAGAAGGCGGAGAAATTTGAGGGCGTTTTCAGCGCAGAAGGCGCGGACCTGCGTGCGGCGGGCAGGGGGCGGGCGATGGATGTCATCTCCATCACGATAGGGCCGCGCGATATCGGCGTCGTCTCCCGGCTGGAGGCGGCGCAAGGCAGGTGAGTCATATGGTCAAGGCGATCCGTGCGGCGGCGTGCGCATGGCTGCTTTCGGGCGCAACGGCGCTCGCGGCGGGCGGCGCGGCGGACGAGCCGCTTGTCAAAGAGCGGCGCTGGAAAGAGGCGCAGGACGCCTACGCCCTGAAGCTCCTGGACTTCGCCGAGGCCAAAGGCCCGAAGGCGGACAAGGAGCTTGCACGGCTGGCCCTGGTCTACAACCTGGGCAGGTTCTTCGGGCAGATGGACGGCGAGGACGCCACGGCCCTCACCGAATGGCTCCTGGGCGAGACGAAGTTCACGGCGGCGCTGCTGGACGCCTTCGCGCCGGAGGACTCGCCGGTGCGGGCGTTTCGTGTGTTGGGGCAGCTCCGGAAGCGATTCGGCGAACGAAAACTCCTGAACTGCGCGGGCCTGGCCATCGCCTTCGCCGTGGTGTGGGACGGTGAGGAGCCGGTCTCGAAGAAGTTCGACGCCTGCGACAGCTTCGCCTATTACGTCTCGCCCGGCTCGCCGATGGCGTTCGACGTGCAGAACCTGCCCTACGAGCCGGCGCTCTTTCTGGCGTGCGCCGAGGCGGCCCCCGAAGAGCGCGCGTGGGCGTCGCAGAAGTACAAGCGCCCCAGGACCATGAGCGCGGTCTATCATGGTCCGCCCTACGACATGGAGTTCCTCTTCGGCAAACCCAAGAAGATTGACCGGCAGGAGTATACGCTGGAGAATCTCCTCAAGTACGGCGGCGTCTGCGGCGACCGGGCCTACTTCTGCGCGAATGTCGCGCGTTCGTGGGGCATCCCGGCGGCCCGCATCTCGGGCGTGGGGGAGCGCGGCGGACACGCCTGGACGGGCTACATCAGGCCCGGTACGCAAGGGCGTTACGTTTGGGAACTGGGCTGCGGCCGCTACGAATACGACCGCTACTACACGGGGTCCACGCGGGACCCCCAGACCCGCAAGCGCATCAACGACTACGAGTTGAGCATGCGCACACTGGGCTGCAGCCTGAGCGAGGACAAGGTCAGAATCGCCGGCGGCTACGAGCTTCTGGCCGGCCTCCTGGAGCAGCGCAAACAGTTCCCGCTGGTCAGATGGGCCGTCGAACAGGCGCTCAGGAACAACCGCTTCAACCTCTCGGCGTGGGAGCGGGCTACCCGCTTGTGCAAAGAGGGGGTCTTCGACGCCGCCTACGCCGACCGCCTCATGGACCTGGCGCTCGAAAAGTTCCCCGACGAACTGGACTTCTGCTACGGCGTCTTCACGGCCATGATGGCCACGGTGCCCAAGGAGCAGGCCCAACGGCAGAAGCGCCTTTTCCTTCAGGCCCGGAATTTCTTCAAGGCGCGGCCGGACCTTACCTCTTCCATCGGAGCGGCGTACGGCGACTATCTGCTGGAGACCGGCAAGAAGCGCGAGGCGTACGACGTCTACCATGACACGATCCGCGCGCACATGAGCGATCCGCGGCTCGTGACCGACATCGCGATCAAGGTCTCGCAGAAGCGCCTCGAAGGCGACGAGCCGAAAAAGGCCGTCACGCTCCTCGCCGCGCTCCTGCGCTATGCCGTCAAGCCCCCCTACGGCGACGCCTTTGCCAAGCACTCCGCCTGGTACCGGCTTCAGACGTGCCTCAAGGGCGTCTACGAGGAGACCGGCGACAGCAAGGCCGCCGCAACCATCGAGGCCGAACTGGCGAAATACAAGCGCAGATGAGAGAAAGGACCCCCATGACCTCAAACCTGTTGGCCGGAGGACTCGTTGTCTGGCTTCTTGCGATGGCGGCCCTGTACGGCGCCGCGCCGGCTCGCGCCGACGAGCCGCCGATCCTGCGCTACACAAGCTACGTGATCCTCGAAACGGCCGGCAAACCGGCGAGAGTCGAGTTCGAGTCGCGCCCCTACGGCGCGGCCCACGCGGACTACACGTACAAGGACCAGCCCTCTTTCGCCGTGATCGGCGCGGACGGCCAGACCTACGACGATGTGTGCGCAAGCCTGGGCGCCCGACTCGCCGTGAACGTGCCGGCGGCGGTCGGCCCCTTCGCGCTCATCGAGGCCAGGCCGGGGAACAACTACTGCCTGGCCCGGCCCGACGGCCCGTACGGGTTCGTGGCCACGGAAGCCGCCCCCCTGAACGTCGTGAACGGTTTTGAGCGGCTCTACTTCTACGTGCCCAGGGGCGCGGACGGCGGCACCTTCTTCTTTCACGCCTTCTCGGTCGGCGAAGCGGCGCGAGTCCTCATCCACGACCCCGACGGCAGGCTCGTCTATGAGAACGAGGACGACTTCAACACCCCCGGCGCCGTGTCTTTCCAGGTCCGCGAAGGGCAGGACGGCAAGGTCTGGTCGCTCTCGCTGGCGGCCCCGAAGAATCCCGCCTGGAAGCTGGATGACTGCAAGCTGTGGATGGGCGGGACTCTGCCGGGGGTTCTGTCGCCGAGGCCGGACTGGGCCGAGCGGCTGAGCCGCCCCTTCGCGGCGGAGTGGCGGCGGGTGTGGGACTTCGAGTCCGAAACCCCCGTCGCGACGACGCAATGGGATCAGGCCGGCGAAAAGGAGGCCGCGGCGCCGGCGTTCAAGCTCTCGCTGTCGGCCGAGCAGGCCCGCTCCGGAAAGCAGTCCTTGCGCATCGAGATGAAGCTTCCCGAAAAGGACGCCGGCAGGAACCAACTCAAGATCTTCTTGAAGGAGATTCCGGCCTCAGGCCTCGATCGCGTGAAGTTCTGGCTGTATGGCGACGGGTCGGGGCGAAAGCTCGTCGTGCGCGCGCGGGATCAGGGCAACGAGCATCACTACTGCAACGTCGGCGAAGTCCTGTGGAAGGGCTGGGGCGAGGTCGTCGCCGATTTCAAGCACGGCGATGTCGTGGCGCGCGGCGGAGACGGGAACATGAAGATTGACGGGCCAAAGATCAGCCTTGTCCTCCAGATCGGCCACGAGCCGGGGCAGCCGGCGGAGGCGGTGTACTACGTGGACGACGTGGCGGTCTCGCCGTAGCTGAACCGGCCTTCATCGGCGGTCGAGCCGCCGACAACCTGGAGCAAAGCCATGTACGCGCTGATCTACTTCGACACCGAGGATTTCATCTCGCCGCCGGAGGCGCCGAGCCATACGCTTCCGGCGCAGCTCGCCGACGTGATGCGGCGGCACGGGTTGCAGGGCAGCTTCCACATCCACGGCGAACGCGCCCGATTCTGGGAACGCCATCGGATGCGCGACGTGATCGAGGCCATCCGGCAGCACGACGTCAGTCTGCACTACGACCGGGGGTCGGTCCATCCGACGACGGCCGAGGAGGTCTCGGAGCTGGATTGGTTCCAGGGCGTGGAGCGGACGCTCTTCCGCGAGCAGCCCGGTTTCCAGGCCCTCGAGCGCATTTTCGGCCAGTGCAGCGGTCTCACCCAGCACGGCGGCACGTTCGCCGCGCAGATCGTTTACGCCGCCGGCAGGCTCGGCAAGCCCTTCTTCTACTCCCCCTTCCGCCTGCCGGGCCGCAACGTGGTGTGGTACTGCAACAACCTCCTCATCGGCGGCTACCAGGCCGACTTCTACTTCGACCAATTCTATCGCGATACGCCCAAGTTCGAGGCGAACCTGGCGAAAGTGAATCCGTACCTGGACGAACGCGCCAAATCGTACGACTTCACCGCCATGTTCGGATGCCATCCGGTGATCACGATCATGGAAAAGTTCGGCGACGCGATCAACTTCAAGAACGGCGCGACGCCCGCCCCGAAGGACTGGATCGCCCCGACGCTGGTGAAGGGCGTCTCCATCCCGCTCATCCTGAGGAACTTCGAGCGGTTGATCGAAACGCTCGCGAGACACCCCAAAGTGGAGTGGACGACGGTCGCCGGCATTGACAGGCTTTACGGGCAACGGCCCGTGAGGGTGACCGACGCCGACGTGCTGGCGGGCGCCGAAAAGGCGGCCAGAAACGGCGGGCCGACACACACGCCGCTTCTGAGCGCGGCGGAACTGCTTTATCTCCTGGCGCGCCGCGCGTCGGCGCCGGCGCAGAGCTACGAAGTCCCCCAGGTGATGGGACCTGTTGAGGAGTCCCCGGGGAGCAACTCGCTCCCCGATTCGCCCGACATTCAGGCCATCGCGAACGAGATCGTCGGCGCGGCGCTGGCATCGGGGTATCTGCCCTCCCGCCTGAGCGCTGCCGGCGGCGTTTCGCTTGAACTGGCGCTGTTGTTGCTGGCCTGTCATGCGCTGGGCAGGACACTGCCGCCCCCCGATGCCCGGCGACTCGACATCGAGGCCGTTCCGGGGGTCGCCGAGGCGGTCCGTAACGTGAAGCGCTACAAGGACTGGTCCATCCACGGCCCGCGCTATCACGCCGACCAGATCGTGAAGCATTTCCGCCTGCAGTGCTGGACGCTGAAACCGGCGTTTGCGGAGAAGGACTACGACCGCCGGGCGGCGTTGGGGCGCTATCACAACCCCATGTTCGAGAGGAAATGAAAGATGCGCCCGACCAATCGCCTGATCGCCGCCTTGCTGATGGTCCTCGTCTTTTCCGGAGGCCCGGTTTTCGCCACGCGCGAGCCGACCGTTCCGCCGGTCTACTACCTGATTGACTATGGGCGGAACCACCTGGACAACGCCGAGTACGTCGAATGGGTCCGGCAACTGCCGCCCGAGCTTCTGCACTTCGGGAAGGATGTGCCGATGACGCACGTCTTCGGGCCGATTGCGGCGGTGGGCGGCGAGAACCAGGCGCACGGCAGAAACCGCGCCGACATCCGGCGACTTTCGCCCGCTGAGGTGCGCGAGCGCATCGCGAAATTGCAGAAAATGAATGCCGCTCTGCACGGCGCGGGCGCCGGGATGGTGATGCCGTATATCTCCGCCATCACCTACGCGGGCGACCCGAAGACGCGCGAAGGGTTCTTTGCCTTCTACGACCATTGGGACGAGTACGCCGAGTTCGGCATCGGGCCGAAGCCCAAGAGCGATCCGGTCGAGTGGGCCGCCCTGAAGGCCGACGGTTCCTTTCAGACGTTCGGCAACGAACTGGCCCCGTCCTACTACGCGGGCATGAACCGCTACGTGGCCTGCATCGAGCACCCCGACTGGCGGCGTTGGCTGGAGGAGGTGACGCGGCTGGTGGCCGTCGCCGGTTACGACGGGGCCTTCCCCGACAACTCCAGCCCCGTGCGTTGCTACGCCCCCCATTGCCAGGCGGCCTTCTCGAAGTATCTCGCCGGGAAGTTTGCCCCGGAGCGGCTCCAGGAGCTTTTCGGCGCGCGCGACGCGGCCGTGATCGCGCTGCCCAACGACAGGAATACCCTCCTGTGGGTGGAGGCGAATCGCTTCTGGCAGACAAGCCTCGCGCGGCACCTCGACGCCATGCGCGCCGGAGGGCGGCGGGCCAACCCGCGCTTTCTGTTCTTCCCCAACCTCGGCACGCCGATCCACTCGGCGGAGTACCTGGCCGGGCACGCCGACTACATCATGTTCGAGGGGAGCGGGCAAGGTCCGGAGGGCGCCGGCTGCGTGCAGACGCCCATCATCGGCCGCGTCATGCGCCGGCAGGTCATTGACAACATCCTGGAGTACCGCTACTGCGCCGATGTGCCCGGCGATATCCGCCCGATGATCCTGGCCATCGGCAGAACCCCCGCCTCGCGCAAGCTCTGCCTGGCCGAGGCCGCCGCCTTCGGCAGCGGCGCCTACAACGGCGTTCGCCCGAACACGCGCGACGTGCAGCGGCCCTACATCGAATTCTTCCTCAAACACAAGGGCCTGTACGAGGGCAAGGTCTCGGCGTCGCGAATCGCGATGCTTTTCTTCCCGATGCTGGACCACTACCCCGGCTCGCGCCACCGCGGGGCCGCCGTCGTCATGAAGGACCGCCTCGGCGCGATGCAGGCGCCTTTCGACTGCTTTTCCGAAAACGGGCTGGAGATGTCGAAGCTCCGAACGTATGCCCTGTGCGTCGCGCCGGAGACGAAGTACCTGTCCGAGGAGAATCTGCGCCTCCTGGGCGATTACGCAAACGCCGGCGGCAGGTTGCTTGTGGTCGGAGAGTTCGCGACGCATGACGAACTGTGCCGCCCGAGAGCGGCGCCTGCCTGGCTGCCGCAGGACAACGGTGAAAGCCGCGTCGGTAAGGGACTCGTCATCCGATATCCGACCGCGCCGCCGCCGAGCGAGCTGCGCGACCTGCTCTCGAACGCCGGCCCGACGCGCCTGGTTGTCGAGGAGGGGAAGCGCGCGCGGCCCATGCTGCGTGTCATGATGTACGAGGGGCGCGACGAGCGGATCGTGCACCTGCTCAATTACGGCTGTCCGGTCGAGGGGACCGCCGACGTCCTGCCGGAGAAGGACGTGCGCGTGCGGGTGCCGCTGCCGGAGGGCAGGTTCGCGGCGTCGGTCGCCGCCCTCAGCCCCGAAGGCGCGGAGTCCGCCCTGGACTTTGAGGCGCGCGAAGGAGCGTGCTGGTTTACGGTCCCCGAAGTGGCCGTTTACGTGGTGTGTCGGGTCAGCCTGCGTTGAGGGGCGCGGTCGCTATCCAGGAGCGGAGGTCGCTTTGCAGCAGGGCGTCGGCCTCGGCGGGTCCCCAGCTTCCCGGCGCGTAGTTTGGGAATGCGGCGGCGGCCTCGCCGGAAGGTCCCGCAAGCAGCGGCGTCACGGCCTTCCACGCGGCCTCGACACAGTCGTCCCTCCAGAACAGCGTGGGGATGCCGCGCATGCAGTCCAGGAGTATCTGCTCGTAGGCATCCGGCAGCGCCACCCCGAAATCCGAGTAGCGGAAGGCCAGCCGGGCCTGGGCGATGTTGAACTCCCTCCCCGGCGTCTTCGCCGTGAACTCAAGCGCGATCCCCTCGTCGGGCTGAATCCGGATCGCGAGGATGTTGGGCCGAATCTGCCGGCACGCCTCCTCGTACGGCAGGACGCACAAGGGCGCCTGGCTGAACTGGATCACCACCTCCGTGAGCTTCTTCGCCATGCTCTTGCCGGCGCGCACGTAGAAGGGCACCCCGCGCCAACGCCAGTTGTTCAGGAAAAGACGCAGCGCCACGTAGGTGGGCGTCGCGGAGCCGGCGTCCACGTTGGGTTCGCGGCGGTATCCTTCGTACTGTCCGAACACGAAGTCCTCCGGCAGGATGGGCGCGATGGACTTGAAGACCTCCAGCTTCTTGTTGTGCATCGAGGCCGCGTCGCCGGCCACCGGCGGCTCCATCGCGATCAGCGACAGAACCTGCAGGACGTGGTTCTGGACCATGTCGCGCACCACGCCGGAACCCTCGTAGTAGCCGCCGCGCCCCTCCACGCCGATCGCCTCCGCCGCCGTGATCTGCACCTGGTCAATATACTTGTAATTCCATATAGGCTCGAAGATGGCGTTGGCAAACCGGAAGACCGACAGGTTCTGGATCGTGTCCTTGGCCACGTAGTGGTCCACGCGGTAGACCTGGGACTCGCCGAACAGCTCGCCCAGCAGCCGGTTCACGCGCTGCGCGCTCTGCACGTCCACCCCGAAAGGCTTCTCCATCATGATGCGCGCCCCGCCGCCGGCAGCGACGAGGCCGGAGGCCTTCATCGAGTGCAGCACGGTTTCGGCCGCGCCGGGCGGGAGGGCCAGGTAGTGCAGGTGCTCCGCGCAGGACGCGCCGGAACCGACCTCGGCCACGCGCGACTTGAGTCGGCCGAAGGCCTCCGCATCGTCGTAGCGCCCGGCTACGTAATGCAGGCGCGAGAGGAAACGCCGCCGTGTCTCGCCCGCCACGTTCTTGCGCCGGGAAAACCGCTGGATGGCCTCGTCCACCTCGCGCTGGAACTGCGCGTCGTCTTTGGCGCTGCGGGCAAAACCCACGACGGCGAACTTCTCGGCGAGCAGGCCGTCGCACTCAAGGTTGTACAGCGACGGTATCAGCTTTCTTACCGTGAGGTCCCCCGATGCGCCGAAGATGATCATCGTGCACGGCGACGCCGTGGACATGGTCTATCCCTCCTGCGGCAGAAGTATCACCCCGATGCTCCTGTCGGGCCGGGCAATCAGTTCTTCGCACGCCTCCGCAGCGCGCGACAAAGGGAAGCGGTGCGTGATGAGCGACTTGACGTTCAGGCGGCCCCCGGCGATGAGGTCGAGACAAAGCTGGACGTTCCGCCGTGTGTTCCAGCGGACGAAGACGGGCGCATAGTCCTTGCCGTGCTCCCAGTCGGGGTCCAGGAAGCCGGGACCGGTGCGGGCCGCGCTGCGCAAATCAATGTTGCCCGCCGCGGCGGCGTACGACGCCTTGATCTCGCACCCGCCCACCACCACAACGCGCCCCATCTGGTGCGTGTCGGGCGACTTCATCATCATCTTCAGGACCATCTGAAACGCAGCGGACCCGTCCCCTCCGAACGCCATGATCGCGGCGTCCAGACCGTTGCCTTGCGTGAAGTCGCGCACGGTCTGGACCGGGTCGCCCGCATCGGGGTTCACCACGAGGTCCGCGCCGTTCTTCTTCGCGATGTCCAGGCGCAGGGGAAGCTTGTCTATCCCGATGACGCGGCAGCCGCTGAGCGTCGCCAGTTGCGCCGCAATCTGGCCCACCACGCCCAGCCCCACCACCGCCGCGTATTCGCCGATCTGCAGCTCCGCGCGGCGCACGGCATGCAGCGAGGTCGCGGCGAGATGGTTGAATGCCGCCTCCTCGAAGCTCATGGCGTCGGGGATCGGGAAACAAAGATTCTTCGGCGTCCACCCGTGCGTGCCGTGCGGGGCCGCGCCCTTGATGCCCATGCACGCCACGCGCTGGCCGACCCGCAGGTTGTCGCATCCCGGGCCAAGCTCGATGACGACGCCCGCGTTCTGGTAGCCGAACTCGCTGACCGGCGCCGCCGGATTCGGCCTGAGCCGCCGGTTCTTCACCCCCCCCATCTCCGTCCCGGAACTGATGAGCGAGGCGCGAACCTCGACAAGCGCCTCGTTCGCGCCCGGCGGCCTCACGTCGCCTTCATGAACCGCAATGGCGCCGTCGCCCTTGATGACGGCGAATCTGCGTTTCATTGGTTTCTCCTGCGTGGACCGTCATCGTCCCGCCATCATGCTTGTGATCGGCCGTTGCCGTTTCGTTGCAGAATTCAGGGTTCAAGGTTCAGAAACCGGCAACAGCGGCCTCACGCCCAGCCTCCTATCGAGCACCGGTTCTTGAAACGACACCAAGAACACCGCCAGCTCGGCGAAGGCTCAAAGCGCCCCGCCATGATTCCTCTATAGGCGCGGGCATATCGCCCGAGCAGGGCGGCCACGTCCCTGGGGCCTCGGTGCGTATGAAAGACCTGGTGCACCGGAACTTTCCGGCGGACCAGGTTGATGATCCGCACGTCTCTGGGATATTGCCCCATCAACGCCTTGTGCCCAAGGCTGTAGATGGTCAGTTGACCGCTCTCGTCCACCTCGCGCTGCGACATGAGCCGCGAAGAGGTCTTGATGTCAATGATCGAGTCCCCTTCATTAATATCAATGACGCCGCCCACGTCAAAGGGATAGTCGTCAAGGACCGCCTTCCATTCGATCTCCACGCCCACCCCGCGCCGCGACCGCGTAGGCTCAATCGAGGGGGCAAACTCCCTGTGAAACAAGAGCGAAAGGCCCACCACGCTTTCCTCGACGTGAGCCACCGCCCGCTTCTTACTGGGAAACGCCTCGCGCTCCCTCGCCGACAGAGAAAGCCCCTCCTTCTCATGGTAGCGGCACACCTTCTCAGCGCAAACCTTGCGTATGGCCTCCTCCGTCATCAGGACGTCGTGCGCAATCTTGTGCTTCAACTGCGCCTCGATGACCGCATGCGTATTGCTCCCCACCGACAGCGCAATACTCGGCGGCGCCGGCGCCGCCTCCTCAACGTAAGCCCACCAATATTGCTCCGGGCAGGATTCCCACGCGCTTACTTCCGACCAATACAGAATCTTCTTGGCCACGCGCCCTCCCTTCTCCCTTGGTGCCAGGCACCAGGAACTCCAGGAACTACCGCCTCCCCCCACGCACGTGGCCCACACACATGATCCCCTCGTCCAGTTCTGTGTAGCGGACGGCCTTGCCTGCGCCCAAGCCGAACCTCTTCATCATCTGCCTGACAAAACGGGCTGTGCCTATGAAATACTCGTTCGCCAGCGAAACCGCCGGACGTGCGACGTCTTCCCGCAGCAGGCGCGCATATTGCTCATAGCGCGAGGCCGGTTCGCTTCCCAAGCTCAGGTATGACGGATGGAAGTCCAATTCCGTCTGGTCTTCCGCGCGCAAGGCTCGGTGTCCGCACCACTTGTGGTCCAGTGGGGAAGACACCATCCCAGCGCGAACTGGGTTGAGATCAAGATAGGTCATGCACCTCAGAAAGTAGGTCTCTTCTTCGATGATGGTGCTTTGGAAGCGATTTTCCCACAGATGCCCATGCCGCCCCGAAAGCCTGTTGAACCTACGGCTGAAGGTGTGCGCAATCCAGTGCATGGCTCTTGACAGAGTATCTTCTTGCGGCACCGCAAACAGCAGGTGAACATGATTGGTCATCAAGCAGTAGTTGTACAGCGAAATCTTAAACCTTGGCCTAGCCTCTTGAAGGATGGTGCCGAACAACTGGAACGGAACGTCGCTGAAAAGGAACTCTCGATTGTTGCAACGCAATGTGGCATGGTGGATTGCCCCCGCATACGAGAATCTCGGTAGTCTTGGCATAGCCCGCCTCCCGGTCAGCTTCTCAGGGCGCGAAACATCTTGACCGGACGCCCATTAGAATGTCAAGCCCTTTCCCCCTCCTTCTTTCTTGGTGCCAGGCACCACTGGTGCCTGGCACCAAGGGGGGAGGCAAGGGCAAGAAAGCCGGGAGGTCTAGTAGGGCCTCACCCCAGCGCTGCGCGCGCCACGCGTAAAACGTTCCCGCCGAGGATCTTCCGGATGTCCTCGTCGGAATAGCCGCGCTGCACCAGCCCGACGGTAAACAGGGGCCAGTTGGTCCACGCCATGCTGTCGCGCTGCTGGGGCTGTTGCCATTTCTTGTCCCACATGGCGTCGTCGGCCGGCCAGAAGTTGTTCCAGCGCTTGCGCGAGGGGCCGCGCTTGGGAATCTTCGCCCACTCCGCCTTCTCGTTCCGGGAAACATACGCTACGTCGGTGCCGATGGCGACGTGATCCACGCCGAACTTCCTCGCGACGTAATCAATGTGATCGAGCATGGAGACGATGTCGCCGCTGCGTCCCAGAAAGGCGGGGATGCAGCAGATGCCGATGAAGCCGCCGGTGTCCGCGATGGCGCGGATGACCTCGTCGGGTTTGCAGCGGATGTGGACGTTCAGGGCGCAGCAGCCCGAATGGCTGGCAACCATGGGCTTGCCGGAGGCTTTGGCGGCCTCCAGGCTCGTCTGCCAGCCCGAATGCGCGACGTCCACGATGACGCCGACGCGGTTCATCTCGGCGATGACGGCGCGTCCGAAGTCGCTGAGGCCGGCGTTGGCGGGTTCGGCGCAGCCGTCGCCGATCATGTTGCGGCGGTTGTAGGTCATGTGCATCATGCGCACGCCGAGCTGGAAGAAGATCTTTACGTACCGCAGTTCGTCCTCGATGCAGACCCAATGCTCCGTAAGGGGGACGCCGTTGGTGAGCATGCACAGGCAGTGACGGCCCTGTTTCTTCGCGGCCAGGACGTCGTCGGGCGCGGCGGCCTTCGAGACGAAATCGCGCATCATGTCGGTGACGTAGGTGAATCGCGCCAGACGCTTGATGATGCGCGACATGGACTGGCCTTCCTCGCCGGCGTTCTGGAAGATGCACGTGACGCCGGCGGCTTCCCAGGCCTCCATGTACTCCTCGCGCTCGCGGGCGTTGGAGACGTGGCGCGTCATGTGCATGTCCTCCGTGAGGTCTTGCAGTTCCAGCTCCGAGGCGCCGGCCTCGACGGCGGCCTTCATGACGTCGCCGTCCAGGGCGGCGTTGGGCGAGAAGCCGTACGCCTCGCAGACGACGGAGTTCTTGTGCAGTTCGAGGCCGTGCTCCAGGTCCTTGGGGCTGGGCTTCAGGATGCTCAGCCCCGTGTCGCGTGCTTGCTGAATCTTCTCGTTCATGGTGCTCTCTCCGCGGTACTGTGCTGGGATTTGTCCGTAGCGCCGCCGCTCGGCGCGAGCGCCGAATCCACACGCCTGGACATGCTATCACGCTCGTCTCATGTGCGCAACAGGAAGCGAACCCTGAAACCTTACGTCTCGATGATCATCGGTCCGAACGGCGCGGCGCGAAGGCCGGGGTAGTGGGAGTTGAGGAGTTTGTGGTCTTTGGTGTCGCGCAGGATCGTCCATATCCTGGCCATCATGTCGCGGACTTTGCCCTGGTGCGCGGGGTCGGAGGCGAGGTTGCGCATCTCGAAGGGATCGGCGTCGAGGTTGTAGAGTTCGTCGTAGTCGAATCCGTTGAGGACGAACTTCCAGGGGCCGTCCCAGAGGATGCGCTGGGTGAGGTTGTAGCGGCCGCCGTTGTATTCGGCAAAGCCGGTCTGAAAATGGCGGTCTTGTTCGCGGGGATTGCTCAGCACGGGCGCAAAGGACCGCGAATCGGGCACGGCGAAGGCGGGCAGGCCGGCAAGCTCCAGGATCGTCTGGCACAGGTCGTGAAGGCCGACGCGCGCCTCGCTTGCGGCCCCGCGCGCGATGCCGGGCCCTCTCATGACGAGCGGGACGTTGTACACCTCTTCGAAGGCCGAGTAGTTCTTGCAGTACAGGCCGTGCGCGCCCAGCAGGTCGCCGTGGTCGGCGGTGAGGATGACTACGGTGTTCTCCAGTTGTCCGAGCCTTTCCAGCAGGTCGAGGATGCGCCCGAACTGGGCGTCTATCTCGGTGATGCAGGCGTAGTAACAGGCGGCGGCCTCGCGTTTTTGGCGGTCGGTCATGTCGGACCAGGTGACGCCGATCTTGCGGTACACGGCGGGGCGGCCTGCCAGGTTGTCGTGCACGTTGGGCGGAAGCTTGATCGCGTCCACGTCGTATTGGGCGAAGGCGTCTTGCCCGGCGATGTAGGGGTCGTGCGGTTCGTTGACGCTGGCGAAGCAGCACCAGGGCTGCGAACCCCGCGCGGCGGTGTCAAGAAACTCCAGGGCGAGTCCGGTCGTGAGGCCCATGCCCCGCGTCTCGGGTGTCTGGTCGGTGACGCCGTAGAACACGCTGTTTCTGTACCCGGGCGGGCGCTCCACGGTCTTGGACAGCGAGTAGCGGTGCGATGTCTTCGCGCCGCTCGCCGTCTTGGCGCGATGTTCTCTCCAGAGCGGGCCTGCGGAGCCGCCGTCGGTCTGCCACCCGAAGGACCGAAGGTTTTCCGTGCGTTCGACGTGCCACTTGCCGAAGTAGCCGGTGCGGTAACCGGCCTCGGCAAGTTTCTGCGCCCAATGGGGAAACTGCGTGCGCAGGCAGCACTGGTCGTCGTCCACGCAGTGGGTGACCTCCAGCACGCCGTGGTTGTGGGGCAGAAGGCCGGTCATGAGGCTGGCGCGCGCCGGCGAGCAGATGGCGTTTGGGGTGTATGCGCGTCGGAAGCGCAGGCCGGTCGCCGCGAGTCGGTCGAAATTCGGCGTGCGGCACGGATGGTCCGCCTCCAGCACGCGGGCCTGCATCTGGTCGGTCATCAGGAAGAGTATGTTGGGTTGTCTGGCCATCGGGGGCGCTTTCTCCCGGAAAGCAGAAATCTTCTCCTTCATAACTTGACAGCAGCCGTTGATCTTATAACAAATTTCCGGCCCGCGCCCGACAAGTTTTTGACAAGACCGGCGGTGGCGAGTACAATGCCCAACCACAAGCCCCGTCTGACGGGGCAAGCGGTTGTTGTTGGTACCTCTCTGTGGCACGTCATCCGGTGCGAGAGACATTCTTTCCGCAAGGGCTGTTCGCCGCGGAGGTAGCAAGGGGACAGGCATGCACAACAAGGCGAAATTTATTCACTTGCACGTCCATAGCCACTACAGCCTGCTCGACGGCGCGTGCAAAATCCCGGATCTGCTGGCCGCGGCCAAGAAGCACGGCATGGGCGCGCTGGCCCTGACCGACCACGGCAATCTCTTCGGCGCGATTGAGTTCTACCGGAGCGCCCTGGCGGACGGCGTGAAGCCCGTCATCGGCTACGAGGCTTATGTGGCCCCCGGCAGCCGCCTCGAGAAGGATAGCAAGGGCATCAAGGAGGCGGCCTACCACCTGACCCTGCTGGCCCGCAACGAACAGGGATACAGGAATCTGATCCGCCTCGCCACGACCGCCTACCTCGACGGCTTCTACTATAGGCCGCGCATTGACAAGAAGGTGCTGGCCGAAAACGCGGGGGACCTGGTGGCGCTGAGCGGCTGCCTGAAGTCCGAGATCAGTTGTCTGCTGGGCCGCGAGGCCTACGACGAGGCCAAGGCCGTGGCCGCCGCCTACAGCGACATGTTCGGCAAGGGTCGCTTCTACCTCGAACTCCAGGACAACAAGATCCCTGAGCAGAAGCCGGTGCTTGAAGGTACGGTAAGGCTCAGCAAGGAATTGGGCATCCCGATGGTGGCCACGAACGATATCCACTACCTGGGTCCCGACGACGCCGATGCCCACGAGGTCCTGCTGTGCATCAACACCGGCAAGACCCTCGGCGACTCGAAGCGTCTGCAGTTCGGGTCGCGCGAGTTCTATTTCAAGTCGCCGGAGGAGATGGCCGTCGTCTTCCGCGACCATCCCGACGCCCTCGCCAACAGCCTGAAGATCGCCGAGATGTGCAACCTGGAAATGTCTTTCAAGGACAGGCATTTCCCGAAGTTCACGCCGCCCAAAGGGGTGACGCCCGAACAGCTTCTGCGCAAGCTCTGCGACGAGGGCGTTCGCCGCGCCTATCCCAAGGTCCCCAGGGAGGTCCGCGAGCGTCTGGACACCGAGCTGAAGATCATCCACGAGATGGGTTACACCAGTTACTTCCTCATCGTGTGGGACTTCGTGAAATTCGCCCATGACAACCACATTCCCTCGTGGCTTCGCGGTTCGGGCGCGAGCAGTCTGGCGGCCTTTGCGCTGCAGCTTACCGACGTTGACCCGATGAAGCACGACCTGCTCTTCAGGCGCTTCCTGGACCCCGAGCGCCGCGAGCCTCCCGACATTGACATTGACCTGTGCGAACTCGGCCGCGAGCGCGTCATCAACTACGTCAAGGACAAGTACGGCCACGACAGCACGGCGCAGATCATCACGTTCGGCACCATGGCCGCCCGCGCCGTTGTGCGCGACGTCGGGCGCGTGCTGGGCATGCCCCTTCCCGACGTGGACGCCATCGCCAAGAAGATCCCCGGCGTTCCCGGCACGACGCTCAAAGAGGCGCTCGAGACCGAACCCGAACTCCGGCAGCAGTACGAGCAGAACCCCCAAATCCGGCAACTCTTCGACATATCGAGGAAGCTCGAAGGTCTGGCGCGCCACGCCTCCACCCACGCCGCCGGCATGGTCATCGCCGACCGCCCGCTCACCGATTACCTGCCGCTGTACAAGGCCAGCGAAAGCCCCATCGTCATGACGCAGTTCGCCATGGAAGACCTGGAGGCCATCGGGATGTTGAAGATGGACTTCCTGGGCGTGCGCACCCTCACGGCGGTGGACCTGGCCTGCAAGCTCATCGAGCAGCGCACGGGCAAGCGGCCCGATTTCGCCCAAATCGGCACGGACGACAAGGCGACCTACGATCTCATGGGCCGCGGCGAGACCAAGGGCGTCTTCCAGCTCGGCTCGTCGGGCATCCGCGAACTCCTGGCGCGTCTCAAGCCGGGAAACATCGAAGACGTGATCGCCGTCGTGGCTCTCTACCGTCCCGGCCCTCTGCAGTCGGGTCTGGTCGAGAGCTTCGTCGAGCGCAAGCACGGCCGTTCGAAGGCACAGTACCCGAACTCCAAAATGGAGCCTATCCTGTCGCCGACCTACGGCGTGATCGTCTACCAGGAACAGATCATGCGCATCCTCAACGAGATGGGCAACCTCTCGATGGGCGACGCCTACAAACTCATCAAGGCGATCGGCAAGAAAAAGGCCGACGTCATCGCCGACAGGCGCCAGGCCTTCCTCGTCGGATGCAAGGCCAACGGCATATCCGAAGGCGTCGCCGAGGAGGTCTTCGGACAGATCGAATACTTCGGCGGCTACGGCTTCAACAAGTCCCACGCCACCGCCTACGCCTACGTCTCCTACCAGACCGCCTGGCTCAAGGCCCATTACCCCACCGAGTTCATGACGGCCCTCCTGACGGCCGAAATGGCTTACTCCGACAAGGTCGTCGGCCACATCGAGGAATGCCGCAGGATGGGGGTCGAGATCGTCCCGCCCTCGATCAACGAGAGCCAGTCGGAATTCACGGTGGTCGCCGACAAAAAAATCCGGTTCGGCCTCGGCGCCATAAAGAATGTGGGCGACAAGGCCATCGAGAGCGTCCTGAGCGCCCGAGCCAAGGCCGGCGCCTTCGAGTCCATCTTCCACTTCTGCGAACACGTGGACCTGCGGGCCGTCAACCGCATCGCCGTCGAGGCCTTCATCAAGGCGGGGGCCATGGACGGCCTGAAGGCCAGGCGTTCGCAGATGATGGCCGTTCTGGACAAGGCCATGCAGGAGGGCGGCCAGGCCCAGTCGGACCGCAAGCGCGGCCAGAAGACCTTCTTCGACTTCTTCGAGGCCCAGCACGCCTTTCGCGAAGACGCCCACGCGCTGCCCGACATGGACGAATGGCCCGAGAACCAGCTCCTGGCCGGCGAGCGCGAGTCCCTCGGCTTCTACGTCAGCCGCCATCCGCTGGCGCGATACGTGGACGAAATTCGGCGCTTCTCCACTTGCGCGGTGGCCGGCCTCAAGGACCTGACCGGCGGGCAGGGCGTGACGCTGGGCGGCATGATCGTCAGCGTGAAGCCCGGCGTCACCAAGAACGGCGACCACATGGCCCGCTTCACCTTTGAGGACATGACGGGCATGTGCCAGGCCGTCATCTTCCGCGAGTACGCCCAATACAAAGACCTCGTGCAGCAGGACCGCATCGTCTACCTGCTTGGCCGCGCCGACCTGCGCATGGAAGAGCCGTGCATCACCGTGGACGAGGTCATCCCCATCGAAGGAGCCAGTGAGAAATTGACCCAGAGCGTCACCATACGTCTCAGGTGTCCGGGCGTCGAGGAGAAGACGCTGGAGGACCTCAAGAACATCCTTCAGGCCCACCCCGGACCGTGCCCCGTCCTCATGCAGATCACGACGGCCAAGAACCAGGTCGTATTCCTGCGCGTCGGGCAGCGGCTGGGCGTCAAGCCCACGGCCAAGTTCGCGTCGGAGGTCGAAGCGCTGCTCGGCGAAGGACACATCACGTTCAAGGCCGGCAACGGAAACGGCAACGGCGGCGGGCGCGAGAGGCATAACCGTTTTGCGAGGAGGAACCGCTTTGCCCCGCGCAATGGTGCTTGAGCAGTTCAATGCGCCCCTCGTCGAGCGCGAGTTCCCGACGCCGACACCCGCGCCGGGCGAGGCGCTTGTGAAAATCCTGGCCGCCGGCGTCTGCGGCTCGGACGTTCATATGTGGCAGGGGCAGGATCCCCGTACCCCGCGCCCCATCATCCTGGGGCACGAGGGTGTCGGCGAGGTCGTCGCCCTCGGCGGCGAACGGCAAAGCGTGGACGGCCGGCCCCTGTGCGTCGGCCGGAAGATCATCTGGAACCGCGGCGTCACCTGCGGGCGCTGCTACTTTTGCGTCGTCAAGGCCGTCCCGGAGTTGTGCCCCCGCCGTTGGGTCTACGGCATCCATCATCCGTGCGACAAACCGCCGCACCTCAACGGCTGTTACGCCGACCATATCCTCCTTGCCTCCGGCACCGACATCTTCCTTCTGCCCGAAGAACTGGCCGACCGCCCCGAGATCGCCGTCTCGGCCTCGTGTTCCGGGGCGACGGCGGCCCACGCCTTCGAGTTGGCGCCCGTCTCCCCCGGCGACAGCGTGCTCGTGCAAGGCCCCGGCCCGTTGGGTCTATATCTCGTCGCCTTTGCCGCGGCCGCCGGCGCCCGCCAGATCTTCGTGATCGGCGGAACCCCCGAACGCCTGGCGCTCTGCGGCAGATTCGGGGCAACGCATCTGCTCAACCGAAACGACGTCTCGCCTCAGCAGCGCAGGAATGCTATAATGGATGCGACGTGCGGCAGAGGCGTGGACGTCGCCTTCGAAGCCGTCGGCACGGCCGATGCCGTCGCGGAGGGAATCGGCCTCATCCGCAACGGCGGCGCGTATGCCCTGACCGGCTTCGGACAGCCCGGCGGAAGTCTGAGCCTGGATCTCTATACGGACGTTGTCCGCAAGAACCTCCGGCTTCAGGGCGTGTGGGTGAGCAACGCGCGGCATACGCATGCCGCCCTGGCGCTGGCGGGCAGACTGCGGGAAAGATTCGCGGATCTCGTCACACACAAGTTCCCGCTCCGCGAGGCTTCCGCTGCCTTGGCGGCGGCCAGGAAGCGGGAAGGGATGAAGCTGGTTCTGACGCCTTGAGGCCCGGAGCGCTCCTCAACGGCTGCAAGGCGGCGCTCAATTTTGAGGTAAGGATATGGCCGACGAACTTGCCTATGCGTTAATCACCCCCTACAGCCTTCTGAAGAGCCGCACTGGCGGCATCATCGGGCGGCTGCTCTCACTGGCCAAGCTTGATTTCATCGGGGCGCGCATGTACGCCCCCTCCAATAAGTTCGTGGACAAGTACCTGGCCACCATCGAGGGTCAGAAAGGCCCGCCGAAGATCAAGAAGGCCCTCATGGACTACGTGGACTCCTACTTCCGGCCCAAGAACCGGTTCAGCATCTCCAACCGCATGATGCTCCTGCTCTTCCGCGGCGAGGACGCTATCCGTTCTCTGCGCGACGAGGTTATCGGCCCGATCTCGGAGCACATTCGCGGGGACACCGTGCGGGGGACCTACGGCGATTTCGTCACCCGCCCCGATGAGACGGTCGAATACTTCGAGCCGGCCGTCCTCACGGCGGTCAGTCCCGAATCCAACCGCGAACAGCTCCGCCTCTTCTCCGAACACGCCCGCACCGACGGCGGCATCGTGGACTACGCCGTCAAGGCGCCCCATCCGGCCAAGTTGGAGCGCACCCTGGTCATCCTCAAGCCCGATAACTTCAGGCGCCCCAGCAGCAGGCCCGGCAATATCATTGACCTGTTCTCGCGCGCCGGCCTCTTCATTGTGGGCGCCAAGGTGCTCCGCATGAGCTTCGCCCAGGCCGAGGAATTCTACGAACCCCTCCGCAAGGTCTTCATCGAAAAACTCCGCGAAAACGTCACGTCCATCCTCTACCGCTCCCTGGAGAAGTCTTTCGAGTTCAGAATCCCCTGGGATGCGTGCGAGCAGATGGGCGAGCAGGTCATTGCCATGTACGCCGAGTGCGAGTTCAACAAGATCGTCCGCTACATGTCCGGCGTCAGCGCGGGGGATGTCTCCCGGTTCCTGCTCATGCGCGACGTCCCCGGCCGCGAGAAGTGCCTTGCTCTGCTCTATTGCGGCGAGAACGCCGTCACCAAGATCCGCCAGCGCCTCGGCGGCACCGACCCCGAAAAGGCCGCCGACGGCACCGTGCGCAGCATCTACGGCTACGACCTCATGCGCAACGGCGCCCACGCCTCCGACTCCCCGGAAAACGCCAGGCGCGAGGGAAAGATCGTCAAGCTCTGGCGCGGGCACGACGACGCCGAGATCGTCCGGGAAATCCAGCCGTTCCTGTGAGACCGGCCGAATGCCGGCGGACCTCTGCGGCTCTGCTTCGGCGAGTTCGTCGGCCATTCCTCCTTTTTTCAGCGCGAGACCAGGCGATGGGCATCGAATTACTCGTTGTCGGCGACCTTCAGTCCAACTGCTATCTTGTCTCGGACGACGCTTCGCCCGACCTCATGATCATTGACCCCGGCGATGACGCCCATGACATCATCCGCACCATCGAGGCCGAGCGGCTCGTCCCCAGGCTTCTCGTCAACACCCACTGCCACATTGACCACATCGGGGGCAATCGCGAGTTGAAGGAGCGCTTTCCCGACCTCAAAATCGTCGCGCACTCGCAGGACGCCGCCGGCCTGGCCAAGCCGCTCAAGAACCTTTCGCTTCTTCAGGGCAGACTCTACAAGTCTCCGCCCGCCGACCTCGTCGTTGAGGAGGGGCAGGAGGTCTCCCTCGGCCGTCTCCGCTTTCGCGTGATTCACACCCCCGGCCACACCCCCGGCGGCATCTCGCTCTACTGCGCCGAGGGACTCCCCGAAGCCCCCCTCGTCTTCACCGGCGACGCCCTCTTCGCCGGTGGCATCGGCCGGTCGGACTTCCCCGGCGGCGACGGCGATCTCCTGATCAAGAGCATTCGCGACAAGCTCCTCGTCCTCCCGCCCGGAACCCGCGTCTTCCCCGGCCACGGCCCCGATTCGACCATCGAGGACGAACAGAAGAGCAATCCGTTCCTGATATAGGCGACCCCTCTCTGTGTCTTGGGTGAGCGCATGATTGCGCGAATCTGTCTGCTTGCGTCCGTCGTTTGACTTTCTCCTGGGCTTGGCGTATCATCGGCCCCGATAGCATCTCCCACTTGGTACGCCGCCGGTCCGCGACCTCTTTGGAGGAAGAACCGATATGCCGCTTCGCTCTTCAGCGTTGGCCATGTTGTGCCTGATTGCGAGTCTCTTGCTTGGGGCGGTCCCCGGCCGCGCCGCCGAGGAGACCTTTTCCGCCGACCTCGTTCGGGAATTGGCCCTGCCCCCCGACGCCAAACTCCAGCTCATTTCCGTCGCAACGAGCAAGGATGAAAAGTTCAGCGACGAGGCCGCCCGGAAAAACGCCCCGGACATCCTCGCCCTCGACGCCTGTCACGTCGGCGGACAGCGCTTTCTCCTGAAGGTTACGTTTGCCCGGCGTCCGGTCTTCACCAACGCCTCGTTCATCATCTATATTGACCTGGACGCCGACAAGACCACCGGCCGACAGGATGCCCCTGAGCATCGCGGCGTGGACCTGATGCTATCCGCCAGGGATACCCTCCTGAGCACGGCTCTTCACAATCCCGCGTTTAATGACAAGGAAGTCTATACGGCGGGCGCGGCCCTGGACGGAAACGTCCTGTACGTTGCCCTGGATGCGCCCGTGCAGGGCAGGGACGGCAAGGTCCTGATGGGCTTGCACTTGCTTTCGCAGCGGAAGGACGGTCGAGGGGATTCGACGCCGCCCGCCGTCGTGCAACTGCCCTGGTTCCCTGAACGCCCGGCGCCGAAGACGGCGCGCAAGGGGGGTATTGACCTGCGCCCCCTCTCCGACTACCGCTATCACGACAACCTGGCGAAGTACGAGAAGCTCGAGGACAAAGGGCTGACCTTCGAGAAGGTCGCGCCCGCCGACCCCATCCAATTTGGCCGCCCTCGCCCGCGCGTGCCGTTCGCGGCCTCGCGCAAGCCGGGGCAGGCCGGGGCGGTCGCGCGCGAGCGCGTGCCGGTCCGGTTGCGGGAGGAGGCGGGTGTTGCGCGCGCGGCGGCGATCTCGTTCGGCTTTCCTTTCCCGCAAGGCGCTCTCTTCGACCTCCGCAACATCCGCGTGCTCTCGTCCGACGAAAAGGAGGTTCCCGCTCAGTTCACGGCCACGAGCTTCTGGCCCGACGACAGTCTGAAGTGGGTGCTGATTGACTTCACAGCGCCGCTCGCGGCGAAACAGGACGCCGATTACGCCGTCGAATTCGGGAATGATGTTCGGTCCTCCGCCGGGGATTCCTCGCGGAAAATCATCCTGGAGCCGGACCTGACCGCCGTCACCGGGCCGCTCAAGGTGGAGGGGGAGAGGATATGGTTCGACGCGGACAAGGACGGGCGGTTCGGTCCGGATGAATGCGTCGCGTCTTTGGTGGCCGGCGGCGTGCGGCTCGTGGACGAAAAGGGAAGGTCGTTCACGACGGCCGGAAGTCCAGGCGTCGTCGAGGAGAACGGTCCGCAGAAGGCGGTGCTTCGCGTCGAAGGCCCATACGCCAACGAGGGCGAGACCTACATGCGTCACGTGGCGCGCGCGATTTTCCGCGCCGGTTCGTCTCGCGTCACGGTCGTATACACTCACATCAACGATTACCTCAAGACGGAGTTCACGGACATCACGTCGCTCGTTGTGCCGATTGTCCCGGCGGCCGGCATCCGGAAAGCTTCCGTTTTTCTTCCCAGGGAGGACGGTTCGCTGGTCTCGCATGCGGGCCTTCCGCTCTCGCTTTTCCAGGCCGATGAACTGAGCGCCTCGCTTCGCGCCGGGGAGGCAGAGATCAAGGCCGGCCGCTCGCCCGGCCTCATCCGTTGCGAGACGCCGCGCGGTGTGGTTACGGCGGTTGTGCACGAGTTCTGGCAGCGATGGCCGAAGGCCCTTTCCGCCGACGCCGGCGAGCTGCGCATCGGGCTTCTGCCGAAACAGCCGGACGCGGAGTACGGCAAGGGCCTGCCGCATTACCTGCTCTATCCTTTTGTGAGCGGTTTCTACCGTTTCAAGTGGGGCATGTCTTTCACCACGCGCATGACGTTTGACTTCGACCCTGAGAGCCGCCCCGAGGAATTGCTGGCCGAGGCCGATTCGCCCGTCATCGCCGTCATTCCCCCGGACTGGTACGCGAAAACGAACGCCCTGGGTGCGATGGCCGCGCCGGTCGGGAAACAGTTCGCCGCCTGGGACGCTTTCGTCGCGAAATCTTACGACGCCTACCTCCGGAACAAGGAACGGCAGCGCGAGTTCGGCTTCTTCAACTACGGCGACTGGTACGGCGAACGCGGGCGCAACTGGGGCAACAACGAGTACGATACCGCTCACGGTTTCTTCATGCAGTTTGCGCGCACGGGAGAGCGCGGCTATTTCCGTCTTGCCCTGGCCGCCGCCCGCCACCAGGCCGACGTGGATTGCGTCCATGCCTATCCGGACCCTCGTCTCGTCGGCGGCAACCATCCGCACTCGATCGGTCACACCGGAATGTGGTCGGAGCGCCCCTCTCACGGCACGTGGTCTGCCAGGTACGACACCATGACCAGCGCCGCCAACGGCCATACCTGGGCCTGCGGCATGATAGACGCCTGGCACCTCGCCGGCGATCCGCGCATCATGGAGGCCGTGATCGGCCTGGGCGAACATATTGCGTGGGCGATGTCGCCCAACTTCACCCAACTGGGCACGCACGAGCGTTCGGCCGGTTGGTCCTTGCAGGCCATCATGGCCATCTATCGCAGCACCTATGACCCCGTCTACCTCGACGCCGCCAAACGCATCGCGGCTGTCGCGCTCCGCGAGCAGAAATTCGACGAGGGCGGCGCCTGGCCTCATCTGTTGCCGCAGGATCATGCCGGCGGACACCCGGGCGCGCGCGGCAACAACCTCTTCCTCATCGGCATCCTGCTGGGTGGTCTGCAAGCGTACCACGAGCAGACGGCCGACCCCGCCGTGCAGAAGTCGCTCATCGCCGGTGCGAACTGGGTCGTCAAATCCTGGAACGAAAACGCCGAGGGCTGGCCCTACTCCGCCTCGACGGCGGGCGAACCCTTCTACAAGCCCGGCACGGGCCTCAACCCGTTGATTATCCAGCCGATTGCCTACGTCGGCCACCTGACCGGAGACGAACGGTTCGTTACTATCGCCGAGACCGCCTTCGCCGCGGCGGTGCGGAGCGGCTACAGCGCCGACGGCAAGTCCGTGGCGCAGAAAATGCACTTCACCTCCGGCGCGATGGCCCTGCTGCAGAAATGGTACGAGACACGTCGTCCGGACAAGGGCGTGACCGTCCTCGACGGTAAGGGCGCAGGCATGGCGGAGTACCTCGCCAAGACCCCCGACGCGGAGGAGCATTCCGTGCGCGCGCCGGATGAAAAAGTCTTCTATGTCCGGCTGAACGGCCCGGTGGCCGTGCTTCAGGCGGACCGCCGTCCCCACGGCGCCATGACCAAACGCGCCGAGTCCGGCACGGTGCGCGTGCTCGATGCCTCCGGCGCCGTCGTTCAGCAGGGCGCGTTCGACACGGACACTAAGCACAGATTCTCGTGTTCGCTCAAGGGCGCGGCGGGATCGGTCTTCAAGGTCGTCATCCAGGACGACCAGCGCGGCGTGTGGAGCCTCGCCGGCGAAGGCCTCGGCATCGTGGCGCAGGCGCCCCCGGATTTCCGCATCGGTGCGGTCGGCCGCGGACGATTCCACTTCTTTGTGCCGGCCGGCACGAAGGAGTTCCGTGTGAAGCTTCTGGGCGTGCACTCCGGTTTCTACGCGGGCGTGGTCCTCTCGCCCTCGAACAAGATCATGGGCTTCCATCAGGGCCTCAATGCGGGGCAGGCCCTCATTCCCGGCGCCCCGAAGGCGCAGACACCGCTGCCGCCCGACCACTCCGAGACGGGCAACATCATCGTCAAGCCTTCCGCCGAGGACACCGGCAAGATGTGGAGCCTCGTGCTCGCCGCCGCAGGCGATATCGGCTGCGACCTTACCGGCGTTCCGCCTTTCCTGTCCCTGAGCGCCGCCGCTTGGTTCGACCCCCGCGACAGCCGCCGCTGAAAGGACAGACACTGACGCCCCGCGAGCCTGGGCCTCTCCGCCGGGTGCGCTTCCGGCGGGAACACTGTCGCCGTCGCCTTCCTGCACATGTGACACATGCCCGTCATACCGTCAAAGAGCCTGTCAGGGGTGTCATGTTGCCGACATGTGTCATTATTTCGACATGTTCTGGGCCGTCCGCTCGCCCACAGCCTGCCGCTATCCTCACACCAGCATAGCCGTAACAACCTACCGTAGCGCTAGTTATGACTAATTTCATGTCGGTCTGAACTACCGGCAGTTCTTGGCACGATTATTGCCGTTAATAAGGATAGTCAGGGAGACGGTCTGTATCCTTACTTGGAGGCGTTCGCTATGATCCAACAGGCAAATCTCGGTTCGGCGCGGTCTTTGGAGGAGGTTTGGTCCGAGGCCGAGCGCATCCGCCGCGACCCCCAGGGGTGGTGGGCGCAGGAGTTCTCCCGCTTCGAGATGGTCTCCCATCATGTCCAGTTTACCCACAAGCCCATACCGGCCAATAAGTGGTTTATTGACTGGGGTATGCCCAGACGAAGCTATGGCGGCTATTCCCTCGTTGACGATATGCGTTTCGGCAAGACTTCCCGCTCCAAGCTCTCCTCGGCGCTCTGTCCGAAGTGCAGGAACCCGATCTTCAGCGTCTTGATCAAAGGACGCAACGACGTCGGCTATCCGATGCACACCCGCCGCCAGTGCATCCTCTGCGGTTATTTTGAGGATGTGACGGTCCGTCGCGACGGCGAGTTGGAGGGGGCCATTTGCTTCAACGGGCGGCGTTACGAGCGTCGCTTCGGCATGAAGGAATGGCTGCCGAAAGAGGCGTGAGACCCCTTGGTATCCGTTTGCGCGGGGGCGGGTCGCAGGCCCGCCCCTGCGTCGTTTAAGGCCGTCGCGCCTCCAGACGCCGCCCGCCTTTTCGCTTTACTCGCAGGAAACCCGCGACTATAATCCACATGTCACTCGGCAAAGATTCCCCCTTAAGGAGGCGCCGTTGAAAGCAGCGGTATTCCACCGGCCGGAACGGATGTTGTTGGAAGACGCGCCGGACCCGAAGCTTGAGCGCGACAACATGATCGCGCGCGTGGAGTGTTGCGCTATCTGCGGATCGGACGTCAAGATTTTCCACGCCGGCCACCAGCGCATCAAGCCCCCGCAGATCATCGGGCACGAGTTCGCGGCGACCGTGATCGAGGTCGGCCCGGAGGTGAAGGGCTTTTCGCCCGGCGACCGCATCACCATGGCCACGAGCATCTCGTGCATGGACTGCGAATGGTGCCGGAGCGGCGACACGAACCTGTGCGACTGCCTTACGCCCATCAGCTCGGCCTACCCCGGCGCCTACGCCGAGAAGATGGCCATTCCCGGCAAGGGCATCAAGGGCGGCTTTACGTTCAAGATACCCGATAACGTTCCCGATGAAGCCGCCGCGCTGGCGGAGCCGTTGAGCTGCGTCCTCAACGCCCAGCTTGTCAGCGGCGTGCGTCTGGGGCATACCGTGGTCGTGGTCGGAGCGGGGCCGCTGGGATGCCTTAATGTCGAGGCCGCCCGCGCCCTGGGAGCGACGCGCGTCTTCGTCACCCAGCGCTCCAAGGCCCGGCAGAGCCTTGCCCGCCGCCTCAATGTGGACGCGGTGATTGACGCCTCCGCCAACAACGTGGCCGAGGAGGTGAAGCGCCTGACCAACGGCCGCATGGCCGACGTCGTCATGGTGGCCGCGCCCACCGCCCAGGCCCAGGAGGATGCGCTGTTGCTGGCGCGCAAGAACGGCGTCGTCAACCTCTTCGCGTCGCTGCCCAAGGAGTCGCCTTTCCTGCGCCTCAACAGCCGCATCATCCACTACAGCCAGGTCTCGGTGATGGGCGCGGCGGAGTCGGCGCCCAAGCATGTCGCATGGGCCTTGAGTCTTATCGCCGCCGGGCGCATCAACTACAAGGCCATTATCACCCACCGCTTCCCCTTGTCGCGCATCATGGACGGCTTCAAGGTGATGGAGGAGAGAACGGGCCTCAAGGTGCTTATCGAACCGGGGAAATGAAGAACATGAGACGCGGAATCCTGGCGTGGCTGGTCGTTCTTGCGTCGTCGGGCGCGGCCTTGGCGGCGGATGTTCAGATCGTCAGGGACGGCGCGGCGGCGGCCGTCGTGGTGGTGGCCGACGACCCCACGCCCGTGGCCAAGTATGCCGCGCAGGAGTTCGTCTATCACGTTGAGAAGGCGACGGGCGCGCGGCTCGCCGTCGTCCTGGAAGGCGACGCCCCCGCGACTCCAAAGACCCGTATCTTCATCGGAAACACCAAAGCAACCCGCGCCGCCGGCATTGACGCCGGCAGGCTCCCACCCGAAACGCTCAAACTGCGCTCCAGGGACCACGCCTTCTTCATCGCGGGCGGCGACGCCGATGGTTCGCCTCTTCATACGGACACGCCTGCCGGCACGTTGTTCGGCGTCTACGAGACGCTTGAGGAGGCCCTGGGGGTGCGCTGGCTGTGGCCGGGCGAACTCGGCGAGTTCGTGCCGAAGACCAAGGACGTCCTCCTGCGCGAGCAGGACCGCTCCGTCGCCCCCCGTTTCATCCAGCGCCATCTGCGCAGCGGCCTGGGCGCCAGGGGCGCGAAGGGCTTTTCCGACGAGGCGTTCCGCAAGGCCGTGCACGACCAGGCCGTCTGGCTCCGCCGCCACCGCATGGGCAGGTCCATGAAGCTCCGCTACGGCCACGCCTTCACCGACTGGGGCGTCCGCTACGGCCAGGAGCATCCGGAGTGGTTCAACCTGCTGGAGAACGGCAAGCGCGATTTCTCCTCGCACGGCCGCTTCTCCATGTGCGTGTCGAACGCCGGCTTTCACGAACAGATCGTCCGGCTCTGGAAGGAGCAGCGCGCCCAGAACCCCGGCGAGTTCATCAACATCAACTGCTGCGAGAACGACGTCAACGGCCTGTGCGTCTGCGAGAACTGCCGCGCCTGGGACGGCCCTGATCGCCCGGCCATCACGCCGCGCTACGCCATGCGCTGCGTCTCCGACCGTTACGCCCGTTTCTGGCTGGCGGTCCAGCAACTGGCCGCGCGGGAGGACCCTCAGGCGCTGGTGATGGCCTACGCCTACGTCAACTACGCTCCTCCGCCCGCCACCGACATCCGCCTCAACCAGAACATCCTCGTCGGCGCCGTGCCCGACATCTTCTTTCCGCGTTCGCCCGAGGAGCGCCAGTGGGTCTTCGACCAGTGGGTTGGTTGGGCCAAGACCGGCTGCCGCCTCTTCCTGCGCCCGAACTACACGCTTCAGGGCTACTGCATGCCCCACCTTTTCATGCGCCAGTTCGCCGAGGAATTCCAGTTCGACGCCAAACACGCCATGGTCGCCACGGATTTCGATTCGCTCACGGCGATGTGGTCGGCGCAGGGGCCGAACCTCTATCTTCTCGGCCGCCTGCACGTGCGCCCGGAGGAGGACGTGGAGAAGCTGCTCGCCGAGTACTACTCCGGCTTCGGCCCGGCGGCGGCCTCGGTGAAGGCGTATTTCGATTACTGGGAGAAATACATGCTGGACAACCGCGTTCAGCATGAGGCGGTCGCCCAGAAACTCGGCGGACAGTGGTCCAACTACGCCGTGATGGCCCACGAAATCTATCCCCCCGCGTCTTTCGAGCCGGCGTATGGATTCCTGGACGCCGCGGCGAAGGCGGCCGCGGACGATCCGGCCTGCGCGGGGCGGGTCGAGTTCCTGCGCAAGGGGCTGTTGCACGCCCAGTTGTGCGCGAAGGTGGCCGCCGTCGTCGCGGGCAGAGAACAAAGGCCCAGCCCTGCCGTATGCGGGCGCGCCGTGGCGGAGTTGCAGGCCTTCCGCAAGACCATCGAGATGGACAATGTCGCCAACCTGAACTTCTGCGCCTTCGTGGAGCAGCGCGGCTGGAGAATCCCCCAGGGGTACGGCGGCGAACCTCTCAAGGCCGTCGTCGCCGCCCCGGCGGAGTTGAAGGGAGCGCCCGTCATGCCGGTGCGCCATCTCCACACCTTCGTCGCCCTGCTCGGCGAGGGGGAACGTTTCAGGGCCAACGTCGTCTGCCGCCAGATCGGAAAGTACACGACCGCCTGCGACTGGACCGTCTTCGGCCCTGACGATCAATCCCTGGCCCAGGGCGCCGTCGAGCCGGGTAAGGAAGCGTTGGTCGAGACCGGCCGGGGAAGGCCGGGCGTCTACTGCCTGGTGGTCAACGCCGGCGCCAACGTCGCGGCGGTCACGATGTTGAACCGCCATGCGGCGCTGACCGGGCACAACCTCCACCTCCTCGGCGAGTCCGCCCCGCTCTTCTTTCTCGTCCCTGACGGCGCGCAGAAGTTCTCGCTCTCGCTCCAGACCGACTCGCCGGGCGAGACGGCAAGCCTGAAAATCCTCGATCCCGAAGGCAGACAGGTTGCGGCCGCCGTGACGGGTACTCAGAAAAGCGTCGCCCTGGAAGCGGCCGTTGCTCCCGGTCTGGCCGGCAAGGCGTGGCGCGTCGTCATCGAGCCGGGCGGAGGCGGCGTGCTGGAGGATGTCAGAATCGGCCTGGACCCCGCCCTGCCGCCCTATTGGGCGCACGCGGCCGACCGCCTGGTGGCGCCGGATCCATAAACCTAAGGAGGCATCATGGCCATTCCCGAACGCTGCAAGAACATGAAGGTGGCCAATTCGCCGCTTCTTTCCTGGTGGTGCAAAATAGCGTGCGGCGGTCTGACCCAGGGGCGCATGTGCCGTCCCTGGTGCAACGTGGCGCAGAAGTACGGCCTGTGGACGCTCGCCGTCACGCTGCCCGCGCCGCTGCTCGTTATCTATCTGGTCTACAAACTGTTAGTCTGATTTTCCGCGAGAGTTGACTTCATGCAGGTTCGCTTCCGGCTCATTGTTCTGGCGGCGGTTCCGCTTCTGCCGCTCATGTGGTGCCTGTGGGTCTTGACGGGCTGTCTTCCCCGCCAGGCCCCCCCGCCCAGCGAGATTATCAACAAGAACGATCGCGCCCAGATGGCGCTCGTCCCCGCCGGCGAGTTCCGACGCGGCTCGGACACCGGCCCCGACCCTGAACGCCCCCAGCGCGCCATCGCCCTGCGCGCCTTCTACATTGACAAGTACGAGGTGACGAACGACCAGTACCGCAAGTTCGCCGCCGCCACCGGACGCCCCGAGCCGCAGGGCTTCGGGTTCGACGGCAACCGGCGCGTGACCGATTTCAGGCCCTGGCGCGACAGCCGTTTCAACAAGCCCGATCAGCCTGTCGTGTGCGTGAGCTGGGAGGACGCCGCCGCCTATGCCGCTTGGGCCGGCAAGCGCCTCCCTACGGAGGCGGAGTGGGAGAAGGCGGCGCGCGGGCCGCTCGCGCTCGGCTTCCCCTGGGGCAACGACGGGCCTCTGCGCGGCGGCGCTTACCTCGCCAACTACGATCCTTCTTCCACCGTCGAGGGCGCGTCCGCCGACGCCGACGGCTACGAGCTCACGGCCCCCGTCGGGCGGTTCAGGGACGGCCGGAGTCCCTATGAGGCGTTCGACATGGCGGGCAACGTCGCCGAGTGGTGCGCCGACTGGTACGACCCTAACTTCTACTTCCGCAGCCCGCTCTCGGATCCGCAGGGGCCTGCCGAGGGGAAGTTCCGTGTCATCCGAGGCGGCTCCTGGGGCAGTGTCGAAGGCGACATTCGCTGCGCCGCCCGCAGCGGCGGCGCTCCGGACTTCCGCCACTGGTACATCGGTTTCCGCTGCGTCAAAGACGCCGAGCCGCCGCAACCCAGGTCGAGTGTCTGGAGGCGAGTGAGCGTTTCGCGGGCGCCGGAACCCGCTCCCGAACCTCCCCCTGCCGAGAAAGCGCCCCCCGCCCCGGAGCCTCCGGCACGTCCGTTTTCCCTTCCCGCCGGCGGCGACCTGCCCATCGAGAAAGCCTCGCCCAGGGACGGCGCCACGCTCGTCCTCATCCCCGCCGGCGAGTTCCCGATGGGGCATGAGGAAGGCGACAACGACGAGAAGCCCGTGCGCCGGATATTCCTGCCGTCCTTCTACCTGGACAAGTATCCCGTCACCAACGCCCAGTACAGGAAGTTCGTCCAGGAGACAGGCAGGCCCGAGCCTGTGGGGTACGGGTACAGGGACGGACACTTTGTCGAGGATTTCAGGCCGTGGCAGGATTCGCGCTTTGATCATCCGCGCATGCCGGTCGTCTGCGTAAGCTGGCAGGACGCGATGGACTATGCGCTCTGGGCCGGACGCCGCCTCCCCACCGAGGCGGAATGGGAGAAGGCCGCCAAGGGTCTCTTCGCCTCGACGTATCCCTGGGGCAACACCGCGCCTTCATCGGTCAAGGCGCGCTACGGTCTCGACCAGGAAACGGGCTTCCCGGCCATCGTGGGCGGACACCCCGCCGGGGCGTCCTCTTATGGCTGCATGGACATGGCGGGCAACGTCTGGGAGTGGTGTCTGGACTGGTACGCGGAGACCACGTACCAATACGGCCCCCTCATCTCTCCCCTTGGCCCCAGGGAGGGCGAGGCCAGGGCGCTGCGCGGCGGCTCCTGGGCCAACGGCCCCGCGCTGTTGCGCTGCTCGGCCCGCTTCTGCCAGCCGCCCCCCCGCAAGACCTTCTACATCGGTTTCCGCTGCGCCGCCGACGTAGGGGCGGAATAGCCGCAAACAGCCCCTGCCGTCGCATGCCCGCCGACCCCGCAGAAAGATTTCCCGCGGGTCACGCCTCCGGCCTGACCTTGATGACCATGACCGTCCGGTCGTCGAACTGGGGGACGGCCTCGCTGAATTCCTCGACCTCCAGGTGGAGGGTCTCGACGACCTGCGCGGCGCCGTAGTCGCTCAGGCGGCGGACGATCTTGCGCAGGCGTTCTTCTCCGAAAATCTCGCCGGCCTTGTTGCGCGCTTCGGTTACGCCGTCGGTGTACAACAGGATCATGTCGCCGTCTTCCAGGCGGAAGCCGTCGTGCTCATATTGGGCGAGTTCGTGTACGCCGAGCACCATGCCTCCCTTTTCCAGCAGGCACATCTGGCCCTGCCGCAGCAGGATCGGGCTGTTGTGGCCCGCGTTGGTGTACGTGAAGGCGAGGCGCTTCGCGTCGAGCACGCCGAAAAAGAGCGTCACGAACTCGTTCGACCCCGTGTCGCGGCACATGGAGTGGTTCAGCCGCCGGACGAGCCGCTGCGTCTCCAGGCCGTGGCCGGACCCGGCGAACTCGCCGTTCTCGATGAGCGCGCGCAGGGCCGACCGGGCGGTGGCCATCAGGATCGCGCCGGGCACGCCCTTGCCCGACACGTCGGCGATGGCGATCGCCACTTGCGTGTCGTTCAGCGGAATGAAGTCGTAGAAATCCCCGCCCACGCGCTTGGACTGCACGCTGCGCGCGTCTATCTCGACGGTCTCTAGCCGGGGCGGCGCCGCCGGCAGCAGCCGGTTCTGGATGCTCGCGGCGATGGTCAGCTCGTTTTCGAGGTACTGCTTCTCGACGCTCTCCTGATGCAGCCGCGCGTTCTCGATGGCGACGGCGGCCACGTCGGCCAGGGCGCGGAAAAGGGCCACCTCGTTCGCGTCGAAGTCGTGCGGTTCGGCCGTGTAGATGTGAAGGACGCCGATGGGCCGGTCCTTGTACCGCAGCGCCACGGCCATGCTGGAGCTCAGGCCCTCGCGTTCGCTCTCCTTCGGGTAGAGGATGCGCGGGTCCTGCCGCATGTCGCGCACGAAGACGATCTCGCCCTGCAGCGCCTCGCGGTCTATCGCGCTGCGCTCCACGAGCACCGGTCCCTTGTTCACGTACTCCGCCGAAAGGTTGTGCCTGGCCGTGATGAGCAGCTCGGCCCCGGTGGCGTCGAGCAGCCGCAGCGAGCAGGCCTTGACGCTCAGGACCTCCGTGACCTTCCGCACGATCAGGTCCAACACCTCCTGCAAGTCCAGCGTCGAGGCCACCAGCAGGCGCGTCACGTCTTGGAGCAGCGTCATCTCGCGGACTCGCTCCCGCAGTTCGTAGCCCTGGTAACACAGGCTGACGACCATGTTGGCGAGGACGTGCAGGAACTTCACGTAGATGCCCATCTGCTCGTCCGACCAGGCCGGTATGCGCGCCGACGTCGTTCTGAGGCTTTCGGGCGCGACGCCGATCTGTCGGGCCAGTCGTTCCACCGACTCGGCGCTGAGCGCCCCCTGGGGCCGGTCCCCCAGCACGATGGAGCCGAGGTACTGGCCGTGAACCTCGATGGGAGCGGCGTACTGCAAGAGTCCCGCATGGCACGTGTACTTGACCGGCCCCTTGATCTCTTCGGCCTTTCGCACCGCTCGCACGTTGGACGTCTGGCAAAGCTCTCGTCCGACCGGCGTCGCCCGCACCACGGCGCAGAATTCGTTTGCGGCCGCCGGCCGGGTGACCAGTTTGCCTTCGTTGTCGCGGATGCTGGCCGACACGCCCGTCGTCAGGACGAACCAGTCCTGGATGTGCTGCAAAATCGAGACGTCCACCAGTTCCTGCAATCTGATCTTTTGCTTTCGCAGCGTGTCTTCATTCATCGGGCGCATCCTTGGGGGCATGGGGGGACGCAGGGCCTTGTCGGGAAGGCGTAAGTCTGGCCCGCGTCTCCAGCCACCGGCCTATGACGGGATAGACCTCCCGCGCGGCGTGCACGCCGAGGATCAGGTCGTCGTGGCCGTAGTCCACCGCGTCCTTCCACGCCAGGCCGAACATGCGGAAGGTCTTGTCGCGGGAGGAGACGCGGTCGTACGCGTATCGCACCGACTCGGAGTCGGCGGCGGCGTCCACCTTCCCCGCGATGAAAAGCACGGGCAGTTGCAGGCGCGAGAGGTTGGCCGAATAGTCGAACTGGCCGTCGGCGGAGAGAAAATGTCCTGTCTGGGTCATCTTCAGGAACTGGTCCAGCACCGGCGCGGGCACGTCCTCGGCCACGCGCAGATACAGAAGCGCCGTCGTCACGGCGTCGAGATTCGCCTTGTTGTAGAAGAAATCGTCCACGGGGGTGTTGAGCGCGCCCAGCGACAGCGTGCGGATCGTGGCGTACCAGCGGTTGTTTATCGCCAGGATGGCGAACTGGAAATCCTCGGCCTGTTTCTCGAACTGCGTGAGCGGGCGCGGCATGATCATGGGCGAGGCCACGGCCACGAAACAGCCCAACCGCGGTTCCTGCGCCCGTTCCAGGTGGGCCATGGCGATCATGCCCCCCATGCTGTGGCCGATCCAGGCGGCCGCCGGCGCTCCGGTCTCCTTGCAAACAAAATCCACCGCCGTCGGCACGTCGTGCAGGATGTAGTCGTCCACCGTCCATCCGAATTTTGTTAAATCCACCTGGAGGTTCTTGACCAGGTCGAGGTCCAGGCCGCGGAAGAGGTACCAGATGGGCAGCGAGCTTGAACCGCCCCCCCGCAGGTCCAGTACCCACGTGTCCCATCCGGCGTTCCTGAGGAACTCGGCGAAGTTGGTCTTCTTGTCCAGGTCCCAGAACCGCCCGTTGTAGCCGAGTCCGTGGCAGAGCACGACGGGCATGCGCGTGGGGTCGAGCTTCTCCGGCGCGTAGCGGTGCAGCCCCAGCCGCCAGTGGTCGGCGGTCTCCGCGAGATAGGTCTTGACGTAGGCCGGCCGCGGCCCGATGAGGCGCGCCACGTCGTCGAGCGGGTTGCCCCCCTTCTTGCCCGGAAGGCAGCCCGGAACGACCGTCAGGAGGCTGAACAAGAGTACGCCGCCCCGCCGTCTATATAGCCCTTTTCTATCCATTCCGCCAGCGTCGCGACAAGGAAAGCGATGTCTTTCTCAAACTCCAGCGTGTGCCCTGCGCCGGCAAACGCCCGCCCTTTCTTGACGGGCGCCCCGAACTTTGCGAACAACTCCCCCACCTCTCTATTATCAATGATCGGGTCGTTCTCTGCAAGCAGCAGGAGGGCCGGCGTCTGCACGCGGCGGGTGTGGCGGCGCAGAAAGCGGTCCATGCGCACGCTCTCCAGGAAGAATCGGGCCGTGCATTCGCGAAGGGTCAAGGGGTCCGTCCGGATGAACTCGATTCGTTCGGGGGTGTTCGTGAACATCTCGGGCCGGTCAATCGGGATGCGAAACCGCGCCCGCGGATTGAACAGGGCCGCCAGTCCGATGCGTACCAGCTCGCCGGGCCTGTGAACCACGCGCGGCACGAGTCCGGGCGCAATCAGCATCAGGCTGTCCACGCTGCTCGGCCTCAGGGCCGCGAAACACGCCGCCAGTTTCCCTCCCCAGGAGATGCCGACAAGGTGGCGGGGCAGGGCGTTGAGCGGTGTCGGCAGGACCGCCGCCCCGAAGAAGTCGGCTATGTCGTTGATGAGCGTCGGCCAGCGGTCCACGTGGCCGCGTTCGCGCTCGTTCAGGCCCGAACCCCGGCGATCCAGGGAGAAGACGGCGTGGCCGCGTTCGGCCAGCGCGCCGGCCGAATCCGTAAACCATCCCAGATGGCTCTGGATGCCATGCAGGTACACGACCACCGACCGGGGCGAGGGCGGAACCCATCCGCGATACCAGAGCCTGCTTCCGTCTCGTGCAGTGTATTGTTTCGGGGCGTCCGTCATGATGTCCGGTCCTTCAGGCCGTTATGAGTGTCTTGGACAGAGTCGTGCTGTTGAGGGCCGTCTCGCTGACGGCGATGCCCAGACCGGGACCGGACAAGGGCTTGGCCCGGCCGCCGTAGCCGAAACTCACGTCGCGCGCCGTCAGGTTATGGGCGAGCAGGAAACGGTCGTAGGAGCCTTCCAGATACCTGGCGTCGGGCAGCAACGCGGCAAGGTGCCGGCCGGCGGCGGACAGGATGCCCGTCTCTCCGACCTGGCAGCCGATCTGGAAACCGAGCTTCTTGTCCCGCGCTATACCGGCGATCTTCAGGCTTGGCGTCATGCCCCCGCACTTGGAGATGCGGATGTTGAACAGGTCGCCCCAGCCTTCCTCGGCGGCCCGACGGGCGTCCTCCACCGTGCAGAGCGACTCGTCGAGCATCAACGGCGCCTTCACGCGGCTCCGCAGGGCGGGCATCTGCGCCGTCTCCCCCTTTGGCAGGGGCTGCTCGACGGCGCTGATGTTGAACTCTTCCAAGGCTCGGATGATCTCAGTCGCCTCTTCGGGCGCCCAGGCGCCGTTGGCGTCCAGGCGGAGGTCTTTGCGCGGCCCCAGCGCCAGCCGCAACCGCTGGACCATCGCCAGGTCCGCCTCCCAGCCGAAGCCCACCTTCGCTTTCACGTGGGGAAAGCCGAACAGGCGCATCTTCACCGCCGACCACGTCGCCGCGCCCACCGTTTCCGCCGAGATCACGCCGCTGTAGCGAGGCAGCGTCTCCGGCGGCGAGGCCAACCCGAGAAGTTCCGCAACGGACTTGCGGAAGTGCTTCCCGCCGGCGTCCAGCAGCGCCAGTTCGAGCGCGCAGCGCGCGGCGTTTCCGGCCACGCGAAGGCGCCCCTCCTCCGTCCCCTCCGGCGGCTGCAGATAGTCCATCAACGAGGCGGGCGAGATGAACGTGTGATGAAAGACCGAGGGCGCGCCCTGCTTGAGGGCGTCCATCGCCGACGCCAGCGTCTCGCCCGTTACGTAATCGCGCGGGACCGCCTCCCCGAACCCCCGCTCGCCGGAGATCAGGTCAACGGCCGCCACCACGTTCTCCGAATACGACCTCTCCGCCTTGGCATGACGGAAGGTCATCCGGAAGGGGATGCGCACATGATAAAGATGAATGGCGCGGACTTTCATCGGTCGGCGGACACATCCTCACTTTGGCCCGAGCCGCTCTGCCGCTGGATTCACTTCCTCTTCTTCCCGTCGGTCGCCAGCAGCTTCCCAAGAAACAGAAGGCCCGGCCAACGGTAGTCTCGATTTTCGCGGTCGAAGTCGCTGTCGGCCAGGAGCGCGTTCAGCTTGACGTCGCTGTACGTGTAACTGGAGATCAGGTTGTCGTTCCAGTCGAAGCTCACGACCCGCACCGGCGCCATCAGCTCCTTGTCCACGTGGGTCCAGCACAGAAAAGCCGGGTAGGCCGCTTTCTGGGGCAGCACCCGGATCACCAGCCAGCACGGCCGGCCGTTGAACGACGTGCTCTCGATGCAGAACATCTGAAGGTCGCCGGCCGCCTTCGCCTTGACCGCCACGTCCACGAGCATCTTGGTGACGCTGCGAATCCCCGCCTGGGTCACCGGGTAAAGGTTCTCTTTCATCAGGTCGCCGGAGTTCAGTTCTTTCTTGATCTCCAGCGGAATGGGCGGCTGGTGGCCGATCACCAGGTTGTCGTACTTCCCCTCCGCGTAAATGACCTCCCGGTCCTTGTTCGGGTGCTTCGTCCATTTGAAGTAGAAGCTCAGCGGCGCGTACCGGCACTTCATGAACATCGTCTCCGGTTCGCGCAGATAGTTGTTGATGCGCTCGTGCTTGGTGAAGACGGCCGTGAAGCCGCTCGTCTTTTCCTGCGCCGCCTGGCAGTCGCGCAGGAGCTGCAAAGGATCCTTCGCGTAGTCGTTTGGCGGCGGGGACTGCGCCCCGGCGTTCATGGCCCCGATCAATATCCCCGCGGCAACGCAGACCCACCTCCCTGCCGTAGGCCGAATCTTCATCCTGTGGCTCCTGGTGGTTTATCCTGGAAGACGCTACTGTGCTCGGCGTTTGCGCGCCTATTTCTTCTTGCCGCCGAACAAGCCCTGGAAAATGTCCTTGGCAAACCCGTAGCTCGGATTGTTGATGTCGAAGTCGGCGTCCGTCAGCGGAGCATTCAGCTTCACGTCCGAAAAGGTGTAGCTGGAGACCAGGTCGTCGTCCCAGTTGAAGGTGGCGATGTGCACGGGCGCCATCGTCTCCTTGTCTATGTACGCGTAGAGAAGAAAAGAGGGGTAATTGGTCTTCTTGGGCAGCATACGCACCAGGCAGTACGCCGGTCGGCCGTTGTAGGTGTCTTCATTCACGTTGAGAAGTCTGACATCCCCCGCCTGCTTGGCTTGCTGCGTGACCTTCAGAATCGAGTCCACGGTGGTGCGGAACCCCGCCATCGTGACCGGCCGCAGGCTCTCTTTCAGCGCATCCGCGCTGTCCGGCACCAGCTTGATATTCACCGGCAGCGGGAACTGATGCCCCACCAGCTTGTTTTCGTACTTGCCCTCGCTATAGATGACTTCCCGCCCCGACTTCGGCCCCTTTTGCCACTTGAAGTAGATGCTGAAAGGCGCATACCGGCACTTCATCAGCATGATCTCCGCGTCGCGAAGGTCATCCTTGATCCGTTCGCGCTTCGTGAAGATGGCCGTGAACCCGGTCACCTTGTCCTGCGCGGCCTTGCAGTCGAGGATGAGCTGTATCGGGTCTTTCGTATAGTCCCGTCCTGCCGGCGCCTGTGCCCGCACGCCGCTCGCGCTCAGCAGCAGGCCGCCTGCGGCGGCCAGAATCCACACCCGCCCGCTTGACCAACGCTTCATGCCGATTCTCCTTCCACTGAATTCCCGCAAACCTGTCTCCCCGGTAACGCTCAAACCGCCGCCCATCCCGTCCCGCGCGTGTCTCCGCAACTTCGCCTTCCCTGCGCCGCCCGTCAACTGTCAATCAGCCGCCGCCAGAAGCGCACCGACCGCCTCACGCGCACCGCATTATGTTTACAAAATTCATGGCAGCAAAAGCAAGAAAAACACTTCGCCGTGTCAATCACCGGGTACGGATTCATGGCGATCGCCTCGACCGGACACTGCGTCGCGCACAGGCCGCACCGCATGCAAATCTCGCGATCCACCTCCGGCCGCTTCACCATGATGTGCGCGAACAACCGCGCCAGCATCGTCGAGATCGCCCCCCGCATCGGCGCGAAGGGCAGCTTGAAATCCGGGATCGGCTCCAGCCTTCCGTCCGCCTCGATCTTTTCGGGGCGAATCTCCCCCAGCCCCCGTTCGGACGCGATCCTCAACGTCTCCACCGATTCCGGCGGCGTGCCCATCATCAGGGCCATCGCCGCATCCAGCGTCACGGCGTTGCGGCATGCCAGAATTTTTCCCACCTCGCGCAGCTCGTTCGACGACGGCCCCATGCCCTCCATGCCGGTCACCGCGTCCATGATCGCCAGGTCCGGCGGCCGCACCTCGAACACGTCCACCACGGCCTCGCAGAAATCCTTGTTCGTGCGGGCCAGCCGGTGCATCTCGGACTTCTGCCCGCCCACCAGAAGCCCGAAACTGTTCTTCACCGCCCCCGTCAGCGTCGTCACCAGGTGCGTCTTGAATTTCGGGAGCGTGATGTAGAGGTCCGCCGCCAGCGCCGGCTTCGAGACCAGCAGCCGCCGCGTGAACCGCGACCGCGTCTCGACGAACGTCGGCTCCTCGCTCAGGTTCACAAACTCGTCCGCGCACACGTCGTAGATGCCGCACCGCTTCGCCGACAGTATGTTCTGGCCGTAGCCGCGCATCCCGGGGTTGTCGCCCACCATCACGCGCGCGCCGCGCCGTTTGAGGTTCCCGACCACGGCCTTGACCACGGCCGGATGGGTCGTGATGGCCCGCTCCACCTCGAACGGCCCCAGGATGTTGGGCTTTACCAGCACTGTGCGGCCCTGCACGTCCAGGCCGCTGGCATCCAAGATGTCGCTCACCGCCCCGTCAAGGCGGCCCCCCTCGTACCCCGCGTCGCGAATCAGTACGCGGTTGTCCCGCGCCGGCGGGACGCCCGCCCCCGCCCCTTCTTTCGCGGATTCCGGTCCAGCCATGACATCCTATCTGAGCAGAAAATATCCGTGCCCGACCAGGTCGAAGATGCGCCGGTCTACGACCTCGTACCCGGCCTGGCCGAACAGCTCCTCCAGTCCCGCCTGGCTCAGGATCACCTGGTGCGTGAGGTTGTGGAACAGATGGTGCTCCAGAAAGGCCGTGGGCCTTCGCCGCAGGCGTTCATGCGGCTGCTTGCAGAACTCCGCCACGATGAGGGCCTGGCCGGGAAAGTTCTTCTTCAGCGTCCCCAGCAGGGCCGCGATCCGCTCGTTGCCGCCGTACAGATATTCGTGAAAGACGTCCACGGCCGTGAAGACCTCGGCCTTGGGCCACTCGTCGGGCTTGGCGGCCAGCTCGAACATGTCCCCCTGGTACACGGATATCCGGTCCTCCAGCCCCGCCTTGGCGATGTACTGCCGCGCGCACTCCACCGCTTCGGGCGACGAATCGAATCCCCAGCACTTGACATCGGGATCTTCGCACAGCACGCCCAGAAACTCGGCGTCGCCGCACCCGATGTCGAGCACCGTCTTGAAGCCGTGTTGCCGGATCATGTCCTGCATCACCGGAAAGGGCAGTTGCCGGCCCAGTTCCCCGCTGCCCAGGGCCACGGCCGCTCCCCGCCGGACCACGTCGCGCTGGTAGGCCTTGCGCCGGGCCAGCAGGTCTCCCAGGGCGTAGAAGACCGGCTCGTATCCGTAGAGCAGGTCAAAAAGGCCTCGCGGTTCCTCCAGGAATCGCTGCCCCTTGTCGTCCAGGCGGCAGATCTGCCCCTCCAGGCGCAGGAACCGCAGCCCGTCCAGGTATTCGCAGATGCTATGGAGGACGTGGGGATCGAGTCCTTTCTCAGCCGCGTACGCCTCCAGGTTGACGGCTTTCTTCTGGAGCAGTTCGTCTAAAAACCCGACGTTGAGGAGGGTCCAGAAACACGGAGAGAACGCGTATCCTCTGATGAACGGAAGCGCCTCCGCATGACGGCTGTTCATCTTGAGGAGTTTGCGGAGTCCGAACAGCCGTATCAGGTCTATGATTTGTCCGATCATGTCATGTTGTCCTTAGTCAAAAGCTGAAGGATCAATGAGAATGGCGCGCCGGGCGAGGCCAAACGCAAGGGGGCGCCCTCACCTTGTCTCGCGCATCTGCGAGCGTCTTTCCTCTACGCCTTCTTGGCCACGAGGACGGTGTAGATGCCCATCGGCTCGGGCCTGGCGAACGTGTCACGGAATCCGGAGCGCTCCAAAATCTGCGTGACGTGTTCCGGTGTCCGGGTGTAAATGTGCCAGTTGAGCACCCGTTGCAGGAACGGGCGCGTGTTGTAGACGTCTTCAATGCTGTGGGTGACGATGGCTCCGCCGGGGGCCATGGCTTCGTGCAGGATGCGGAACAGCTCCGCGACCTGATCGTCGTTCAGGTACTCCAGTATCCCGATCATCTTCACGATGTGGGGCGCGATGTTGGGGACGTGTTTGTGAATTTCTCGCGCGTCGCCCTGAATGAAGTGCACGCTCTCCGAAAGTCCCCGCTGCTTGGCCGCCTCCCGGCCGTACTCGAAGGCCTCGCTGTCCATGTCAATCAGGTAGGCCGCGACCTTTTGCTTCTCCACTCCCGACAGAAGGATGCCCTCCTGGGTGTTCGTGCCCGGCCCCGCCCCCACGCCGACGATCACCACGCAGCCCTGGCCGGCGTACTGCTTGACCAGGTCCGCGATGGTCTTCGTGACGAGCCGCTTGCGGTTCCGGATCGCGATCGGAAAGCACCCGTCCCGCACCGCCACGGCGTCCACGATGTTGATCGGCTTCGCGTTCTTGTAGATGATCTCCATGGCCTTCCACCCCCCCGGCCGGTGCAGCGACTCCAGCACGATCGGGCTTCCGCTCCAGACCATGATCTTACGCAGCAGGCCCGCCGGCATCAGCCAGTTCTTGAAGGGGTTCGTCACCGTGTGCCGAATCTTCTGCCGCAACGAGAACACCTCGAACTGGATGCCGTCCCTCTCCACCAGCTTCATCCCGCACCTCCTGAGAGAATCCGTGTGCCCGGATACCCAACCTTGCGTCTAACTTGCCGACCATTCCCCCCCATCCGGGAACGGAACCTTCAGTTCAGATGTTTCCGGAAGAACTCGACCACCCGCCGCTCATACTCCGCTGCGGCCACGCGGGCGCCCTCGTTGTGCCGGGCCCCGGCGACGACCCAAAACTCTTTCGGGTCCTGCGCCTGTTCGAACAGCCGCCGTGCGTGCTCCACTGTTACGTAACTGTCCCGCCCCCCTTGGATCATCAGCAGCGGCGTCGGCGACAGTCGCCGCAGATGATCCTCCACGGCCACGAACCGGCACTTGAGCATACGCTCCGCCCGGCGCATCGAAATCCTCGACAGCCATCGGAAAAAAGGCTCCGGCAGCCACGGGTGGATGAACGGCAGCACGGCGTACACCGAAATCCACCGCTTGATGCCCTCGATCAGCAGCCCCGCCGTCGCGAAGGCGCCTTCGGCCACCACCGCCTTCACGTGGCTGCCGCCGCTGGCCGCGCAGATGCACGAACACGCCCCCCGCGACAGACCGAGCAGGCCGATCCTGCCCCCCTCCGCATCAGCCCGGCCCCGCACGTGCCGGATCGCCGCCTCCAGGTCCGCCACCTCGTACTGCGTCAGCCATTGCTTGGGCGAGTAGCCGTTCGCGTTCCCGCTCTGGCCGTGGCCACGAAAGTCGAACGCGAATACGTTCAGGCCCGCCGGCCTCAGGAACCTCTCGTACGGGGCCACCGAGTTCATGTCCGAGCCGTACTCATGGCAGAAGATGACGGTGCGCCCTTCGGCCCCCGTTCCCGGAAAAAAAACGCCCCGCAGCTTGACGCCGTCGTCCGTCTCCAGGTTCACCGGCTCCCCCGCGATCCGCACCTCCGGGTCCGGCGACCCCGGTATCTGCGACCGGTTCAGGAACAGATCCAGGATGATCTTCAGATATCCCCGAAGCAGGATCGCCAAGGCGGCCGCGACGGCGACCACGGAAAAAACGATCCCCGCGAACCCGGCGAGGATCACCTCGCCCCAGAAGCCTATCGCAGGCACAATGGCAAATGAGTGGAACGTCTCCATGTCGGTCGTGTTATTTCTGCCGCTGCCCAGTCAGGGCGATAGATTTTCCCCATGAACCGCCGCCCCCTCGAATGCCCGGTTGCCGTTCCCCGCCGCCTCGGCTATCCCGCATACTCGCGCGCCAGCAGGGCGACGTTCTGGCCGCCGAAGCCGAACGAATTCGAGAGAGCGACCTTGACCTCCATCTCGCGAGCCTCGTTCGGCACGTAGTCCAGGTCGCAATCCGGGTCCGGCGTCGTGTAGTTGATGGTGGGCGGCACCACATTGTCGCGCATCGCCAGGGCGCACACCGCCAGCTCCACCGCGCCGGCCGCCGCGATCAGATGCCCCAGCATGGACTTGATGGAACTCACCGGGATCCGATACGCCCTGTCGCCGAAAACCTTCTTGATCGCCAGCGTCTCAATCTTGTCGTTGACCACCGTGGACGTCCCATGCGCGTTGATGTACTGCACCTCGTCGCACGCCACCCCCGCGTCCTTCAGCGCCAACCGCATCGCCTCGATGGCGCCGCGGCCTTCCGGGTGGGTATCCGTGATCCGAAAGGCGTCGGCCGTGCTGCCGTAACCGATGACCTCGGCGTAGATGTGCGCGCCCCGCTTCCGGGCGTGCGCCAGTTCCTCCAGGATCAGCACCCCCGCCCCCTCGCCCAAGATGAAGCCGTCGCGCTTCAGGTCGAAGGGCCGGCTGGCCTTTTGCGGCTCTTCGTTCTGGGTGGACAGCGCCGTCAGCAGGTTGAAGCCCGCCAGGCCCAGGGCATGAATCATCGAATGCGCGCCCCCTGCGATCAAGAAGTCGGCGTGCCCGTTCTGGATCAGCTTGGTCGCCTCTCCGATGGCCTGCGAACTGGCCGCGCACGCGGTCAGACAGTTCGAGTTGTGTCCCTTGAGACCAAAAATATGGGCCAGATGCCCCGCCGGCATGTTCGGTTCCTGCTCAAGCTCTTTCAGGGGATGGAACGCGCAGACGCCCAGCTCCATGAACTTCCCCATGTTCGCCCGGTCGCCGGTCCACGAGTCGCAGATGACCTTCACCAGGTTGTCAAAATCCAGCGTCCCCTCCCCCGATCCCAGGTACACGCCGGCGCGGGCCGGGTCGAAGGCGCCCTGCTTCAGCCCCGCGTCGTCCCACGCCATCTGCGCCGCCGCGATGGCGAACTTCGCGTTGCGCCCCACGTGCGCATAGGGCGACACGTCCTTCACGAAATTCGCCAGGTCGAAGGACTTCACCTCGCCGGCGATCTTGGTGGGGAAGTTTGAGGCGTCGAACAGCCGGATGTAGTCCAGCCCCGACTTGCCCGCCAGCATCGCCCGCCAGTTCTCCTCCACGCCGGCCCCCAGCGGGGTCAGAATCCCCATGCCTGTGATCACTACTCGTCTTGCCATAGTTAGGGCCGTTGTTCAGAAAACCAAACTTACTCGAATTTCCTGATCACCAGGCTCGCGTTCTGCCCGGCGAAACTGGAGGCGTTGCACAGCACGTTCCGCAACGGCCGTCGCTGGGCCTCCCTCACGATCGGGAAGACGCACTCGGCGTTGGGATTGTCGCAGTTCAAGGTGGGCGGAACCGCGTCGTTCCTTACGGCCATCACGGCCCCCACCGCATCCACCGCCCCCCCGCCCGCTCCGAGCTGGCCCATGAGCGACTTGAACGACGTGACGGCTGTCTTGGCGCAGGCCTCTCCGAAGGCGCGCTGTATGGCCGTGGCCTCCAGCCGGTCGTTGCCCGCCACCCCAATGGCATGGGCGCAGACGAAATCTATCTCCGCCGGGCCGACCTTGGCGTCGTCCATGGCCGTCTTCATGGCGATGTCCCGCGCCGATTCGCTGGTCGGGGTCGCGCCCGCTGTCCTGGCGTCGCAGGTCGAGCCGAACCCCGCCAACTCGGCGTAAATCTTGGCTCCGCGCTTCTTGGCGTGTTCCAGCTCTTCCAAAATCACGATGCCGGCGCCCTCGCCCACCACCATGCCGTCGCAGTCCCGGTCGAAGGGGCGCGAGGCCTTCTCCGGCTCGTTGTTCCGCGCCGACAGGAGTTTCAAAAGGCTGTATCGCAGCATGCTCAGCGGGTTGATCTTGGCGTCGGAGCCGCCGCAGACCATCATGTCGGCGTCCCCCCGCCGGATCACCAGGAAGCCCTCGCCGATCGCCTGCGAACCCGCCGCGCACGCCGTCGTGATCGTGTTGTTCGGGCCTTGCAGGTCGTACATGATCGAGACGTGGCACGCCAGCATGTTCGGCAGGTACTTCAACAGCCACAGCGGGAACAGCCGTTCCAGCCCGTCCTTCCCGAACTTGCGAATGTCAAACTGCTGCTGCCCGTCCTGACTGGCCACGATGGCCACGCCCAGTTCGTTGATGTCCGTCGGGATAAGCCCCGCGCCCAGACTGGTCCCGATGCGCGCGGGATCAACCTTGCCCGGTTGCTCGATGCCCGCGTCCGCCATGGCCATCGTCGCGCAGGCGACGGCCAACTGAATGTCCCGCGCCATCACCTTGATGGACTTGCGCTGCTTGATGTGCGTCTTGGGGTCGTAGTTGTGCACCTCCGCCGCGATCCTGACGGGAAACGCCCCCGTCTCGAAAAACGTGATCGGCGCCACGCCCGAACGGCCCGCAATCAGGTTCTCCCAGAACGGGCCGATGCCCACCCCGATAGGGGATACCACACCCATGCCTGTGATCACCACCCGGCGGTTCATATCGAGGCCTCTTCCTCCGCTGCCCGCGCCGTCCCGCAGCCGCTCAGCCGCTACGCTCCGTTCAGCCGCGTCACGCCCAGCAGGGCCAGGAACTCCTTCGTGAAGACAAAATTCTCGTCCTTCCAGCCTTTGGCCTGGTTGGAGTTCAAGTTGACGAACATGAGCGTCGCCGAGGCCACACGGTGGCCGTTCACCGACACCTCCCCCTCCACCTTGCACCCTTCCTCGCGATTTTCGATGATGCGCGCCTCCAGGATCATCTGATCCCCCGGCGTGACCATCCTGTAGAACTCCGCCCGCTCGATCTTCCCCAGGATCACCTTCTCCCTGAAATCCGTGCTGTGCCCCGCCAGCAGCCCGCCCGTCTGCGCCAACGCCTCAATGATCAGGCTGCAGGGCATCACCGGAAAGCTGGGGAAATGGTCGTGCAGATGCTCCTCCCCCATCGAAACGTTCTTGACGGCCTTCGCATACCGCCCCTTCTCGAGCGTCAGAAACCGGTCAACAAATATCCATCTCATGATTGGGTGCCCAGTGCCGTATCCTTGTCCCCTGCAACCCCTGACCCTTCAGGCGCGTCCCCTACTTGGCCTTCTCCTCGACGTACTTCACGATCATGTTCACCGTGAACAGGTTCGGCAACTCAGCCACGTTGGGGTTCTTCTCAAACTCCGCAATGTCCGCGTGCGGCATCTTGCGCTTGAGCTCTTCCACGCCCTGCGGCGTGAGCTTGCCGTCCTTGACGAACTCGGGCGTTGACAGCAGGTTCTCAGGGAACAGGTCGCCCCGCGGAATCTTGATGTTGAACGCCTTCTCCAGGCGGAACACGATGTCGAGAAAATCAATGGACTCCGCGCCCAAGTCCCGCGTGAGCGACGCTTCGAGCTTCACCTCGTCCTCTTCCACGCCCAGGGCTTCCACCAGGCATTCTCTCACCTTGCCGAAAATCTCGTCCTTGTCCGCCATGCTCACTGCCTCCCTCAATCTGACAAAAGGGTTCAGAGTTCGGGGTTCAGGGCCTGGCGCCTCCGCGCCTGAACCCTAAACCCTGATCCCTACCAGCTACATTTTCACCGCCAGCCCCAGCCCGCCGTCCACCGTGATCACCTGCCCGGTGATGTACGCCGCCTCGTCCGAGGCCAAAAAGGCTACCACCGACGCGATCTCCTCCGGGCTGGCGTACCGCGCCAGGGGAATCCTCCCCAGCAGCGCGTCCTTGGAAAGGTTGCGCACCGTGTCGCTCATCTCGGTCAGCACCATCCCCGGCGCCACCGCGTTCACCCGTATCTTCTTGGACGCCACCTCCATCGCCAGAGAACGCGTCAGCGCGTTGATGGCCCCCTTGGAGGCCGCGTAATTGGTCTGCCCCCGCCCACCCCGCTCCCCCGACATCGAGCTGATGTTGATGATCTGCCCGCCGCGCTGCATCAGCATCGGCCGCAGCACGGCCTTCGTGAAATTGAACACGCCCCCCAGGTTCGTCTGGATCACGGCGTTCCAGTCCTCCGCCGTCATCCCCACCAGAAGCCCGTCCCGGATGATGCCCGCGTTGTTGACCAGAATGTCAATGCGCCCGTATTGCTGCACCACCTCGTCCACCACCCGCTGCGCCGCCTCCGCGTCCTTCACATCCGCCTTGTGGACCGACGCCCTCCCCCCGGCCGACGTGATGGCCGCCGCCACCTCCTGGGCCGCCTCATCGCTCTTCTGGTAATTCACGGCGACCGCCGCCCCGTCCCGGGCCAGGGCCAGGCATATCGCCCTGCCGATCCCGCGCGAACCGCCCGTCACGAGCGCCACCCGGTCCTTCAATCGCATGTATGTTCCCTCAATGGACGACTGTCCGAATCTCATCCTCCGCGCATCGCGCCCCTCAACCCCGCAACGGGTGCGTGTTCCGCTTCAAGCTGCGATGGTGGATCATGTTGTATTTCAGATTATAGATCAGCCGCGTCGAAAACGGCATACTCCCCAGCACTCGCCGGAACACGTTCGGCAGCGAGTAAAACTTCCTCAACAACTCCCAAAACCCCTTCTCCAAGACCTCCGGCGACAAATGCTTCGGCACAAACACCGCCTCGTCCCCCCCGTACCGCGACCAGTCCTTGTGCATCATGCGCCCCTCTTTCTCGAGCGCCGCAAACAGCCGCGTCCCCGGCCCCGGCGTCAATATAAAAACATACGCCACCGGCACCCGGTTCTTCACCAGAAAATCGTACGTCGCCTGAAACACCCGCTCGTCGTCCCCGTCCAGCCCCACGATCATGCTCACCATCGGCATGATCCCCGCCTCCCGGATCGCCGCCAAGGCCCCGGCATACTCCTCCACCTTGTTGAACTTCTTGTTTACGCTCGCCAGGCTCTCCGCGTTCACGCTCTCCACGCCGAGGAACAGCCCCGTGCAACCCGCCTCCGACATCGTCCGCAAAAGCTCCCGGTTCTTCGCGACGCTGATGTTGCACTGGCTGCCCCAGATCAGCTTCAGGGGCTTCAACGCCTCGCACAACTCCTTGCAGTACCTCGCGCTGGCCGCAATATTGTCGTCAATGAACGAGATGAACTTGCTGCCCGTCGCCTTGATGTCGCGCACCACGTGCTCGACCGGCCGGAACCGATACGTCCCGCCGTAAAACTGCGTCACCGAGCAGAAATCGCACTGCCGCGGGCACCCCCGCGTCGTCTGCACCGGCCACACCCGCAGCGAATAGCCCTTGCGGTTCAACAGATCGTAGCGCGGCGTCGGCAGCTTGGCGATGTCCACAAACCCCTTGCTCTGGTACACCGCCCGCGCTTTGCCGGCGCGAAAATCGTCAATAAACTCCGGCCACGTGTTCTCCGCCTCCCCGCAGATGATCGTGTCGCAGTGCTGGCGCGCCTCCTCCGGCAACATCGTCACGTGGAAGCCGCCCATCGCCACGTGCCGCCCCCGCCGCCGAAACTCCTCCGCTATCTGGTACGCCCGGTTCACCTGCGGCGTCATGGCCGTGATCGCCACCACGTCGCACGGCGCCTCGTAGTCCACGCCCTCGAAATAATCGTTGACCAGCTCCACGTCAAAGTCCGGCGGCGTCAGCGCCCCGATCAACGGCAACGCCAGGCTGGGGTAAGGCAACCTTGCGCTTCGAAAGACCTTCCCGTTCCTTAGCAGATGCGCTGGCTGAACCAGCAGGACCTTCATTTAACTGCTTTCCTTCGCGCCCGACGCCTTTACGCTCCCTTGCGCCGTGGCGGTCTTGGCATCGCTCAGCATCGCTCTGTCGCCGCAAAGCTCGTGGAACTTCCGTTTCATCATTTCACGCACGATCTCGTCGTTGTAGGTCAGGCTCTTGTCCTGATCCGCCAGGTTGAAGAAACTCAGCGTGAACTGCCCCCGCACGACGATCTGCCCGTCCACCGAACCCGTCCCCCGGAAATGGGCCACCCCGTCCTCTTCATCCGTCATCACGACGTCAATCAGGAGCGTGTCCCCAGGCTCCACGAACTTGCCGTACTTCACGTTTTTCGTCTCTTTCAGCAGCACCATCGAGTGCTCGAAGTTGTGCCGCACCCGCACCAGCCAGCTCGCCGTCTGGATCATCCCCTCCAGCATCAACACCCCCGGCATCACCGGATTGCCGGGAAAGTGGTCTGCCAGGTACTCCTCGGCAAGCGACAGGTTCCGCGTCGCCTTGATCTTCGACCCCACGATGGACAGAATCCGGTCTACCAGTGTGAATTTCATGCCTTATCCGCCACACCCTATGTGATACATACCCATCGCGCCCGCCTGCGGCCCCATCCAATCCCGTCCGCGAATCCTTTCCGGCGCACTCGGCGTCTTCCATCCTTGCGGCGGCAAAAAAACCCCCGCCCTGCCCTGGCAGCCTCCGCTAGCCGCCTGCACTGTGCCCGCTCCGAAAAGACGCCAAGATGTCATATTTTACAGACTTTCCCCGCCATTTCAACTGTTTTTTCGCAGATTCCCCCGCCTTCCCCCCGGCCCACCCCCCCTTCCCCCGCAC
>CAYPFP010000011.1:0-40327 GCA_964409935.1 uncultured Planctomycetota bacterium
GGAAACGGCGACGGAACGGCAACCGCCGATGAACGCCGATTACGCGCCGAAGAAAGAGAACAACGGCGAGTCATTTGGTGCGCAGTGTGCGCCCTACGTCGCGTTGCTCTCAATCTTACTCCGTCCTTTGTGTCCTTGGTGTCTTAGTGGTTTAATCACGGCTTTTTCACCACAAAGGGCATGAAGGACACTAAGGACAGCGACGGATTGGAGACGGAGGCAGTGCGATTCGGCGGGAGGAAACATGTTCAAGAATGCGTTGAAGGAGAAGTTGGCGCAGGGGAAGGCGGCGTACGGGCCGTTTATCGTGCTGCCGCATCCGGCGGGGGTGGAGATGGCGGGCATGATCGGGTTCGACTTCGTGATGATAGACATGGAGCATTCGTGCTACAGTTTTGAGACGACGGAGCACATGACGCGCGCGGCGCGCGCGGCGGGGATCACGCCGATCGTGCGGGCGCCGGACAAGTCGCAGACCAACGTGTTGCGGGCGCTGGAGGCGGGGGCGATGGTGGTGGACGTGCCGCTGGTGGGGAAGGCCAGCGAGACGGAAGCGGTCGTCTACGCGGCCAAGTACGCGCCGCAGGGGGGCCGGGGGTTCAACCTGAGCAGCATGGGGAACCGGTACGGCTTTGTGGGCGGGTCGGGGGAGGCGCCGGCGCGGATCAACGCCGAGATCATGGTGATGGTGCAGATCGAGACGGCCGAGGGTGTGGAGAACGCGGAGGCCATCGCGGCGGTCAAGCACCTGGACTTGATCTTCATCGGCGTGGGAGACCTGTCGCAGTCGCTGGGCATTCCGTGCGAGTGGCAGAATCCGAAGCTGATTGGCGCGGTCGAGCGGACCATCAAGGCGGCGCGCCAGGCCGGCAAGCACGTGTGCGTCTTCACGGTTTCGCCGGAGATGGGGCGGCGGTGGCTGGCGGCAGGAGCGCGCATGATGGCCCTGGGTTCGGAGGCGGGGATGATTGCGGCGGGATTTCGGCAGGCGTTCAACGCCTACCGTGCGGTGGCTGACGAGGCCCAAAAGTAGAAATTTTTTTTGGGCTGCGCTTGCATTTCAGGACGCCGCTCATTATTATAGAGCGGCAAAGTCATGCCTCACGCCCCATTCCCTGCGAGGCTTTGCACGCGCGTTGCCGCGGCGCAGCGCGAAACCGGTAAGCAGGCGGACTGTTGTCCGCGCTGACCACACATAGAAGAATTTGTGCGCCTCCAAGAGGCGCGTGGCAGGAACAGCAGACATCGGCAAGGCGGCGGTAAGTCCACGATGAGCGAGTCCGCAGGCACTACCGAAACACAAGCGCCCAAGGCCGGGGCCTCCAAGTCCATCATGGCGGGCCTTATCCAGGACGAGGTCTTGGAGAAGGGCCAGTGGAAGGTCTTCTGGCGCTTCGTGCGCTACCTGTGGCCGCACAAGTACAAGGTCATCCTGGTCCTGCTGATGACGTTCGTGGGGGTGCCGCTGTCGCAGATCGGCGTACTGATGGGCCGGTACCTGGTGGACGACGTGATCCTGAACACGCAGGAATCGGTCAGCGAGCGGATGTACATGTTTTTTGTCATCGTGGGGCTTCAGGCGTTGATGTGGATCATCTGGCGCGTGATGCACTTCATCCGGCAGGTGATGAACTTCGGGATAGACATCAACGTCAGCGTTCGCCTGCGCAAGCTTTTCTACGGCCATCTCCAGAAACTGTCCATTGATTTCTTCCGCACGCGGCCCGTGGGCGAACACATGTACCGGACGGGCGAGGTGGGGGGCCTGGTGCCCCTGGTGCGGGACGACGTGCCGCAGCTTATTGACATCGTGTATCGCATCATCTGGGGAGCCATCATCGTGAGCATGGTGGACTGGCGCATCACGGTGCTGGTGCTCGTCTACATCGTGCCGTACACCTTCATGGCGTACGTGGCGTACACGTATTTGCAGAAGGTGAACGTGGAGTCGCGGATTCAGGGGCAGTGGGCGACGGCGGTGCTGCGCGACGGGGTGGCGGGGATGAAGACGGTGAAGGGGTTCGGGCGCACATCGCAGCAGATGGCCAAGTATGGGCGGCGGCTGGCGGATCAGCGGCGCATCTGGGTCAAGAATTACTTCATCAGCGTCATCACGCACGACTATGTGTTGTGGGGATACCGCGTGATCGTGGGGAAGGTGAAGTGGCTGTACATCGGCTATCAGACGATGATGGGGAACCTGAGCATCGGGGAGTTCTCGGTGATGTTCTGGCTGATCGGGCAGTTGGAGACGCCGATGCAGCAGATCGTGCAGCACATCCAGAACATTCGTATGCACCTTGTGCCGGCGATGCGCGTGCTGGAGACGCTGGACCTGCCGCCGCAGATTGAGGACAAGCCGGACTCCGTCGAGATGTCGGAACTGACCGGACATGTGGAATTCCGGGACGTTTCGCTGGAGTACGTGCCGGGCAAGGTGGTGTTGAAGAACGTGAACCTGACGATTCCGCCGGGCACGTGCGCGGCCTTTGTGGGGCCCAGCGGGGCCGGCAAGAGCACGCTGCTGTATCTGTTGATGCGTCTCTACGACCCCACGCAGGGGCAGGTGCTGGTGGACGGCGTGGACCTGCGGAAGGTCAAGATGAGGTCTTATCTGAACCAGGTGGGCACGGTGTTGCAGGACACGGTCCTGTTCGGGGGTTCGGTGGCCGACAACATCCGGTACGGAGACATGCAGGCGTCGGACAACGCGCTTTGGGAGGCCATCCATACGGCGGAGCTGGACGCCTTTGTCTCGCGCCTGCCGTATCGCGAGAAGACGCATCTGGGCGAGGGCACGAAGCTGTCGGGCGGCGAACGCCAGCGCATGGGGTTGGCGCGAGTGATGGTGCGGAACCCGAAGATCCTGATCATGGATGAGCCGACGGCGCACCTGGACAGCCGTACAGAGGCGAGCATCATGCGAACCTTTGCGCGCGCTTCGGAGGGACGCACGACCCTCATCGTGTCCCACCGCCTCATCCCCATTCGGAACGCCGACGTGATCTACGTGTTCGACAAGGGTGAGATTGTGGAACACGGCACGCACAACGAACTGCTGGCCCGAAACGGCCTGTACAGACGGCTGTGGGACGAGCAGACCAAGCATCGCGGTCTCGAGGACGCGGCGGGATAGGGTGTTCTTGTGGCAATGACGGCCGGCTTTGGACTGATGATCGTGGACCATGACTGATTTTGCGGAAACACAACAGGCTACGGCAGGGCTGGAAGCGCCGCCGCTGGGCGACATGACCGGCCAGGGCCGTCTGTTCGTGCGCCATCGGCGCGGCGAGCTTAGGACGTTCTTCCACTTTCTGGGTTGGGCGTGGCGGTACTGGCCCAAGCTGATCCTCGTGATCGTCCTGAGCCTGCTCGGCGTCACCATCAGCCTGCTGCCGCCCTGGCTGGGCAAGTACCTGGTGGACTATGCGTTCCCGGAACGGAACTGGACGATCTTCTGGGGCGTGTTTCTGGCCTACCTGGCGATGGACGCGTTCTGGCGCTTGAGCGGGTCGGTCAGTTCGCTGCTCAACTACTATATTGACGTGTGGGTGAGTTTCAACCTGAAGTCGTACTTTTTCCGGCACTTGCAGCGGCTCTCAATGACGTTCCTGCACAACCGGCCCATCGGCGAGCACATGTACCGGGCCAATGCCGACATTGACGCCATCATGCGGATGATGACGGACATTGTGCCGGCGCTGATTCGGGCGATCTACGAGTTTGGCCTCATCCTGCTTTTCACATCTTTTCTGGACTGGCGCGTCACCCTCCTGGTGTTGATCTATTCGTTGCCGTACACCATGTTCGCCCACTGGATCGCCTCGATTCAGCGGCGGATTGACCGCGACGCGCGCCGCCGCTGGCAGCGCTACGATGCCTGCGTTCAGGAGGGCGTGGCCGGGGTGATGGTCGTGAAGGCATTCGCGCGGCAACGGTTCGAGGTTAACAAGTATATCCACTACCTGGTAAACGCCTGGCGACAGAGCCAGAAGAACTGGTGGATGAGCGTGTTGCGCGGGCACACGATCGGGGCCTTCCTGCCGTGGATCAAAGAGAACCTGCTGCGCATCTGGTTCCTGCGGATGGTGATCAAAGGGGAACTGAGCTACGGTTCCGTCTTCCCGATCCTCTCGTACATGAACCGGCTGACAAACCCGATCCAGCAGATCGTGGACTACATCCAGGAGATTCGCGTGGCCCTCATCCCGGCCGAGCGCATCCTGGAGACCATAGACATTATCCCCGTTGTGGCAGACAGTCCGAACGCGATCCGCATGCCGATGATTCAGGGGCTGGTCGAGTTTGACGACGTCTCGTTTCACTACGAAGACAAGCGCCCGATCCTGTACAACGTGGAATTCCGGGCGACGCCGGGACAGAAGATCGGGATCGTGGGGCATAGCGGGTCGGGCAAGAGCACGATCATCAACCTTCTGCTGCGCCTCCACGACCCGGTGACGGGCACCGTGAAGGTGGACGGTCTGGACCTGCGGGAAGTGAAGATGAACAGCTACCAGCAACAGATCGGCCTGGTCATGCAGGACACCTACCTGTTCGGCGGCTCCATTCGGGCCAACGTCCTTTTCGGATATCCCGACGCCGACGACGAAGCGATTGTGCGCGCCGCCCGAATGGCGGAGATACACGACTGGATCATGACGCAACCGCGACGTTACGAAACCGACCTGAGCGAAGGCTCCAAGATCTCCATGGGACAGAAGCAGCGGCTCGGCCTGGCGCGGGCGCTGGTTCGCGACCCCAAATTGCTCATCTTCGACGAGCCGACGTCGTCGCTGGACAGTCCCACCGAGCAGCGGCTGATGGAGACGTTCAAGGGGGCGATCAAGGGGCGCACGACGATCTGGGTCACGCACCGGCTCAACACGATCGTGGACTCCGACATCATCCTTGTGGTTGAGGACGGGCGGATCGTCGAGCGCGGCTCCCATGACCAACTGGTCGCCGCAGGCGGGGCCTATCGCCGATTGTGGGACGTGTACTACGATAAACAGGGGGAGGCGGTAAGTCTGGGGCGGGGACCGCTCCCGCCGACAGGACTTCCTTCCCCCCAGCCGCCGCAAGATAATGATGCGCCATAGAGCTTTACCCTGAAGTCGTAAATCATGTAACAGCAACGAGGTGACTGATGCCTGAGCGTCGCGGTCGAGAACGAATCTTCGAGATTGACCCCGTAAAGCGACCTAAAGGGCTGTGGTTGCGTCGTCTGATCGCCAACTACGTGGTGTGGGTCGAGGTGTTCGGCTACCTGTTCTGCGCGGCGGTAGCGACGGGCATCATTGTGTGCTGGGTATACAAGGTGGACGAGATAGCCAGGGAGAAGGACGTCGGCAAATCGCTCATCAAGCCCCGCGAAGAAACGCTGACGCACACCAAGGACGCCGTCGTGACGCGCCTGGCCGTCAAAGAGTGGGGTCAGGTGGCCCACTGGGCGTTCGTCGTCGAGATATGCGACGACCCCGAATGGGTCGCCCGTTACAGGACCATTGAGAAGTTCGACGAGTTTGCCAAGGGACTGCGCGAGCTGGAGAAGACCGCGCCGCTGCCGGCGGACGTATTGAGGCAGGTGATGGCCGCCGAGAAAGAGGTGGAGACCTGGAACCGCGGACCTGCCCGGGAAAAGTCGCGCACGATGCTGCAAGCTCCTACCGAGGGGGTTGTGATCGGCACGTCGGACCTGGCGGGCAAGTTCATCAAGTCGGGCGATCCCATCTGCAAGATTGTGAACTTCAGCGATCTGCACATCAGCGTCAAACTGAGCGGCGTGAACGTGGAGCGCGTGCGGGTGGGGATGCCGGCCAAGATCACCGTCAGCCCCGACTACGGCCTGGGCTGCGTGGTGAGGGCGGACGCGCGTTTGGGCTGGTTTTCGTCGGAGCGCTTGCAGTTCAACTACGCCCTCGACGGCAAAGAGACGAAGGCGTTGCTGCTGAACTGGTGGAAGGAACACCCGGTCGTTTCGCAGGAAGACGTGAAGCGAAAGGTGGCCCTGACGCCGTCGGAGGTGGAGGAGGCCGAGATCACGTGCGCGTTGACCGTGGAGCCGTTTCCCCCTGCGGAGGCCGACCAACTCGGCGAAACGTCTCTGCTGAAACTGGAGGAGATCGGGCGGAAGAATCCCTTGAGAGGAACGCTGGTCTCGGGCAAACACACGGGAACCTACACGACGAATCATCTGTCCCCCGATGTGCGGGAGCAATTGACGCAGAAGATCGGTGACGTTCTCAAGGGCAAGGTTGCCCGCTTTTCGGGCGACCTGCATCATGCGCCGCTTCGTGTGGAGGGGGTCTACAACGTCCGTAACTACCTCAAGCTCAAGGCCTCCATTACCGACTTGACTATGGATGAACCGCCGAAGCCGCAGGCGCCGGACGGGAAGAAGACGGACAAAGAGCAGACGCAGCAGGAGATTCAGGCGGCGGTCGTGGACGGCAAGGCCACGGCCGACGCCGGCTGGAAGCTCCGGCGCGCCGGGATGGATCAGGAGCTTGCGCAGGCGGCGCAGGCGGGCGTAGACGTGGACAAGGGCGATCGGTTTTTCGAAGGGGAGGTGCGCCTGTCCAACCCGCCGGTCGTCCTGAGCGAAAAGGTGAGAGAGGCCTACGAGAAGTCGCCCACTGCCTATCTGAAGGCCAAGACCGAGGTCGTCGTCGGGCGATGCCGTCTGGCCATGCTGTTGTTCAGGCAGTAGACGGCCTTCAGCCCCAGAACGACGGCGCGGCGTGAGTATCGGTATCGAACCAGAAGAGCGCGAGCAGGTAAGAGGCTATCGGTCTTACGAGCCAGTCAACCCCGTCGCCAACGTCCTGCGTGTAATCGGGCAATTCGGCCAGCGATTCGGAGAACGGCGTGAGAAGGGCCGTCAGGGCGGCGTCAATGTCCGGCGTCTGTGCGGGGGCAACGCGGGCGACGCGCTCCTGTGCGGGGGCCGGTTCAGGCCCGGGTCCGACCCATGCGCGGTAGCCGATTCCAACGGCCAACAAGACGCCCGCGGCTGCCGCGGCAGCCCCGAGGATGAACCTGCGCAGGATCACGGCGCGACCGGCCTTGATCTTCGCGATGACGGCGGGGCCGAGGTCTTTGGGGGCGGCTACGAAGGGCTGGTTTCGCAGCAGGTTCTCGATCCGCAGGGCGGCATCGAGTTCCCGGCGGCATGAGGGGCAGGTGAGGGCGTGGGCCTGCACCTGTTCGCGCTCAGGCGCGGCCAGCTCGCCGTCGGCATACGCCTGAAACCGTTCTCTTGCTTCGTTGCATTTCATCATTGCACCTGCATCACCTGGATCGCGGTTACGGGTTGCGCTCATCCGCCAGTCTCAACCTCAGCATCTCTCGCGCACGAAACAGCCACGTCTTGACCGTTCCCTCCGGCACGCCCAGGGCGTCCGCCACCTCTTCACAACTCATGTCCTCAAGATACCGCAGGACGACCGCCGAGCGATAATCTTCGGGCAACCCGGCGACGGCGTGTTGAAGGCGGGCCACCTCGTCCCGCGTTGCGGCGACGGCTGCCGGGTCCGCCGCCCTTCCATTGGCGCGGCGGGTGTCCAGTATTTCGGGGTCCTGGGCGGCGGCTTCCTGTTTGCGGCCTCGAACGGCATTGATGCAGACATTCACGGCCAGCTTGTAGAACCACGGGCGAAAAGGGCGCGAAGGGTCGAATTCCCTGAGTTTCGCATACAGCCGAAGAAAGACCTCCTGCGCCAGGTCCTGCGCCTCATCCCGGTCGTAGGTAAACCGGTAGGCGAAGTTGTATATTTTGGCCGAATAAAAGGTTACGATATTTTCAAAGGCCGAGACAGACCCCTTCTGCGCCTGCAAGATCTCCCTTGTGCTAGGCTCAGTGGCTGTCATGTTGTTCCATTTGTTGATACACGCAGAGCGGGACATGAGTTTCAGATTCATGAGGGATTATAATCGAAACGCCGGCGAATCCGGAACGCTGAATTGTGCGGCGGCGCGGTGAGAACCCGGGCGACATTCTCCTTGACACTTTTTCGGCCTGCCCCTATACTCATTTCAAGTTGCGGCAGGTCGCTTCGCGGTAGCTATTGCGGGTGCGTTGATGTTACAGGAATATCTGCAGTACTGGGGGTTGAAATCGGTTCCCTTCGCGCTGACGCCCGATCCGCGCATGTTGTACCTCAGCAAGCAGCATCGGGAGTGCCTCATGCGCCTCAAGTACGCCGTGCACGCCAACAAGGGCGGGGCACTGGTGGTTTCCGACCAGGCCGGCGACGGGAAGACAACGCTGATTCGCCGCCTTCTGGCCGATTTGGAGGCGGAGTTCCAGAGCAACGTGTCGGTGGCGCTCATAGACCACCCGTCTTTGACGCCGAACCAGATGGTGCAGGAGATATGCCGGCAGCTTGGAGTGTCGAACCCGTCGCCCAGCCGTCACCGGAACTTGCAGCAACTGCGCGACCGGCTCGAATACTTCCACAACCTGGGCGTCAAGTGCGTGATCATCGTGGACGAAGGGCAGATGCTGAAGGACCGGGTGGACACGCTGCAGGAGCTTCGCATCCTTCTGAATTTCTGCCTGACGAGCGAGTTCCTGCTGACGTTCATCCTCATGGGCCAGAAGGCGCTTGAGCACACGATCAAGGACATCCCGGAGTTCTGGCAGCGGCTGCCCGTGCGGTACTTCCTGGGGAATCTTGACCGCAGCGACACGGCGGAGATGATCCGGCATCGCCTGAAACAGGCGGGGTATGACGGGCCGGAGGTCTTCACGGAGGACGGATACGACGGGGTATACCACTACTCCAAAGGAGTGCCCCGCGTGATCTGTTCGGTGGCCGATACGTCGCTGCTGATCGGCTACAGCTCGCGCGTGCGCACGGTGGACATGTTGGTCGTGCACGAGGCGTGCGGCGACCTGGAAGGATCGCAGCAGGGCTTTCATTATTACCGCTTTCTGCGCGAAGAGAAGAAGCGGCAGCAGGGGGCCGCTCCGGACGCGAAGCCGGCGGCTCAATCGTAGACAGGGCGTCACGGGACTCCGGACCTTAGATTCGAATCTTGACATGACCACGCCTACTCACGATATCTCCAAGAAGCTCGGCGACTTCGCCGTCCTGCTGGAAGTGGCCAAGGCCATGTCGGCCGAGCGCGATCTGCACCGGCTCATGCAGCTCATCACCAATCAAAGCTCGCAGCTCCTGGACGCCGAGCGGTCCTCGCTGTATCTGGTGGACGAGGCCAGCCAGGAACTGTATACGTGGATCGCCGAGAACCTGGAGATCAAGGAGGTGCGCACGTCCATCGGGAAAGGGCTGGCGGGGATGACGGCCAAGTGCCGCAAGATGCTCAACGTCCCCGACGCCTACGCGGACCCCAACTTCAATCCGGCCTGGGACAAGCGCACCGGCTACCGCACCCGCAACGTGCTGTGCGCTCCGCTGCTCACGCACGAGGGCAAGATCGTCGGCGTCATCCAGGTGTTGAACAAACGCGGCAGCGCCTTCAACGACTATGACGAGACGCTGCTGGCCGCGCTGGCGTCGCACGCCGCCGTGTCCATTGACAACGCGCAACTGATGGAGCACTTCATCGAGAAGGAGCGCATGCGGCAGTCCCTGGAGATTGCGCGGGACATCCAGCGGCACCTGCTGCCGCGCGAGGCCCCGCAGATCTCCAACTTCCAGATCGCGGGCTGGACGCTCCCGTGCGATGAGACCGGCGGGGACTATTACGATTTCGTGCCCGCGGGGGAGGGCGGACTCGGCATCGCCGTGGGGGACGTTTCCAGCCACGGCATCGGCCCGGCGCTGCTGATGACGACGGCGCGGGCGTTTCTACGCTCGCTCGTGCGCCAGGGCAAGGACCCCGCCGGCGTGTTGGGCGTGATGAACGACCTGCTGGTGAGGGACATGACCGACGGGCGTTTCATGACGATGTTCTACGGCGTTCTGCGCACCGCTGACAGGGTCCTGGAATACTCCAGCGCGGGGCACGAGCCGCCGCTCCTGGTCCGGCCCAAAGAGAAGTCCTTCGAGGAACTCAAGAGCGCAGGCTGTCCGCTCGGCATCCTGGACGGGGTCGAGTACCCCGTGGCGCAGCAGCGCATCCAGCCCGATGAGTTCCTGGTCCTGTCCACCGACGGGATACAGGAGAGCATGAACGAGGCCCACGAGAAATTCGGCCGGCAGCGGGTGGCCGACATCATCTGCGCCAACGCCGACGCCGACGTCGCCGCCATCATCCGCAAGGTTCATGAGGCCGTCGTCGCCTTCTGCGGCGGCGCGCCCCAGAGGGATGACCTGACCCTGGTCATTGTGAAGTGCCCGAGGTGAGTCCAGACCCGAAACCGGAAACCAGAAACTCAATAAGGAAGAACGACCTATGGTTCGGCTTGCATTCGCCGGCGGCTCCGCCGCCAATCACGGCTATCATTTTGCGCGGATCTTCAACGGCTGCGACGCCTCCGGCTGGCAGGCCCAGGGCTGGGGCAAGGCCGACGCCTTCATCCGCATTCCCGACGCCCGCGTCGTCAAGATCTGGGACGAGGACAAGGCAGCCGCCCAGAAACTGGCCAAGGTCTGCAGCATTGACAAGGTCGTGGACAGGCTGGAAGACCTGATCGAGGGCGTGGACGGCATCGTCGTGCCCGACGACGGATCGCGGCGGCATCACCGGTTCGCCGAACCGTTGATGAAGGCCTGCACGCTGCCTATCTTTGTTGACAAGCCCCTGGCCGACAACGCGGCCGACGCGGAGCGCATCGTCGCCCTGGCCCGCGAGCGGCGGGTCCCGCTGATGTCGGCCTCCGCCCTGCGCTACGCCAGGGAGTTGGAGGAGGCAAGGCCCGCGCTGGCCGCGCTGGGCGATATCGTGACGGCGGTCAGCACGTCGCCCAACGAACTAGTCTATTACGGCATCCACGGGGCGGAGCTTTTCTACGCCGTGCTGGGTCCGGGCGTGGAATACGTCCACAACATCGGCGAGGAGGGACGCGAGATCGTCAAGGTGGCGTACCGCGACGGACGCCGCGCCCTTCTGCTGGTGAACGAGGGCACGCGCATGGGGTTCCGCCTCACGCTGTACGGCACGAAGGGATGGAAGGAGATTACCGTCACCGACGCGGCCTATTTCTACTCCAACACGCTCAAACACTTCCTGCAGATGGTGCAGACCAAGAAGCCTCCGTTCCCGTCGGAGCACACCCTGGAGATCATCCGCATGCTGTGTTCCGCCAAGAAATCCAGGGAGCTGTGCCAGCGCGTGTACCTGTAAAGCGGCTTTTCATATCTGCGCTCGTCAATCGTTGTTCGCTGTCGAATCGCTGTTGACCTTGTGCCGTTTGCCAAGCCACGGGACACGGATCACCCTATGTCTGCGCCTGCGCCGCGCCAGGCTGTCGCCCAGTCCGCCGCCATCAGTCCGCTCGTACTGAACCGTGGCCTCGATGCCTCGGTGTCCGAGGGCGGGCATTCGACCATCATGGTTACGCTCACGGGCGGCATCTTCCTGACGGGACTCGCGCTGTTCGTGGGTGCGAGCAATTTCCAGGTGGCGCTCTTGAGCACGCTGACGACGCTGTCGGCGTCGGCGCAGATGATCGGGTCGTTCCTGATTGAGCGGGCGGGCAGCCGGCTCAGGTTGTGCATGGCGACGGGGTTGGCGTCGCGTCTGCTGCTCATTATCGCCGCCGTATTGCCGCTGGCGGCGGTGGTCCAGGGCGGGGCGTGGCTGGTCTGGGCGTTGATCCTGACCATCGCCGCCTCGAGTCTGTTCGGCTCGCTGTGCAGCGTGTCGTGGCTGTCATGGATGAAGGACCTGGTGCCCGAGAACGCGAAGGGCCGGTACTTCAGCCGCCGCAACCTGCTGTGCGGGGCGCTGGGTCTGGTGGTCAGCCTGGTGGCGGCGAAGATGTTCGACTACTGGCAGATGTTCCACCCCGGCCGGTGGGGGAAGGCGTCGGGTTTCTCCATGCTGTTCGCCCTGGGCGCGGCCTGCGGCCTGCTGGCCCTTGTGTACCTGCGGCGGATGCCGGAGCCGCCGCTCCAGCGGGGGTCGGAGGGCGGTTCGTCCTTCACCTCGCTGTGGCTGCCGTTCCGCGACCGCAACTTCTGCGTGCTCATGTTCGGGTATGCTTTCTGGACATTCGCCATCTACGTCGCCGCGCCGTTCTTCGGGGTGTACATGCTCAGGCAACTCGAACTGAGCTACACGGCGATCAATGTTCTGTCGTGCGTCTCGGGGGTGGCGTGTCTGTCCGCCACGCATTTGTCCGGGTGGATGACGGACCGGTTCGGCAACAAGCCGATCCTCATCGTCTGCATCTTCGGCAACGCCTTCTTTCCGCTCCTCATGAGTTTTACCGTGCCTTCGGGCTATGCGCTGCTGATCGGCGCGCATCTGCTGGGGGTATTCGCCGCCGGGCTGGGGCTGGGCGCCACCAACATCCTGCTCAAACTGTCGCCGCGCGCGAACAGCGCCGTGTACCTGGCCGCTTTCTCCACGCTGGCGGCGTTGGCCGCCACGGTGGGGCCGCTGTTCGGCGGGGTGCTGATAAAGGTTTTCGAGCACGTGTCGTTCAAGATGGGCGTGCTGGTGGTGGACGCGGTGAAACTGGTATTTCTGGCCTCGTTTGGCCTGCGGCTGCTCAGCATGGCGGCGTTCTTCTTCGTTCGGGAGCCGCAGGCGGAATCCATCGGGCGCATGATCCGCGTCTTGTGGGCGGAGACGAATCTGAATCCATTCGAAGGATTCGGCCAGATGGTGCAGGGCTGGATGGCGCCGCCGCCGGTCAAGTCCGTGGCCGTGCGCAATGAGTATCCCGAAGTCGCCGACCTGTCGGCGGATATGGAGCAGGGGCCGAAGATCCGCAAACCCGACAACGACTCCTTCCTCCCGCTGTGAGCGGCGCCGAGCTGGTTGTTGAAAAGTGGGCGCGCAGACCCTAGAATTCATTCATCAAGGCTCTGTTCTGGGGTTGAAAGCGCAAAGTGAACGCGCCCACCGGAAACCAACCAACGCCCGAAGCGAGCGAGCCGGCGCCGATGCAGGTGAGCCGCGGCCTCGAAATCTCCCTCTTCGAGGGCGCATACTCCACCATCATGACCACCCTCACGGGCGGCATCTTCCTGACGGGCATGGCCCTGTACGTAGGCGCGACGAATTTTCAGATCGCGCTGCTGAGCACCTTGACGACGCTGGCGACCGTGGTGCAACTGAGCGGCTCCTTCCTGATCGAGCGGCTGGGCAACCGGCTCGGGTTGTGCTTTGTGACGGGGATTGCGGCCCGGCTGCTGCTTCTGGTGGCTGCCGTGGTGCCCTTTGCGGCGTTTGCAGAGGGGCAGGCCGCGCTGGTCTGGCTGCTCATCATCGTGATCAGTCTGTCGAACCTGCTAAGTTCGATCCAGAACGTCTCGTGGCTGTCGTGGATGAAGGACCTGGTGCCCGAGAAGGCCAAAGGCGACTACTTCAGCCGGCGCAACCTGATCTGCGGCGCTCTGGGGCTGGCGATCAGCCTGGTGGCGGGGATGCTGTTCGACCAGTGGCAAATTTTCTTCCCGACGCGCGGGGGCAAGGCGACGGGCTTTTTCCTGCTCTTCGTGGCGGCGACGGCCTTCGGGCTGCTGGCCGTTTCGTACCTGCCCAAGATTCCGGAGCCGCGGCTGCGGGTGAGCAAGACGCGGGTCTCGTTCTGGAGGAGTCTCACGCTGCCTTTCCGCGACCGAGACTTCCGGCTGCTCATGATGGGACATTCGTTTCGGACGTTCGGGGTCTGGATCGCCGCGCCCTTCTTCGGCGTGTACATGTTGCGAAACCTCGAACTGAGCTACACGACGATCAATCTGCTGTCGGCCGTTGCGGTGGGGGCGTGTCTGGCGGCCACGAGGCTGGCGGGGCGCATGACGGACCGTTTCGGGAATAAGCCGGTCCTGATGGTGTGCATCTTCGGCAACGCCTTTTTCCCGCTGCTGATGGCCTTCACCACGCCCACCAGCTACGGGCTGCTCGTGGGCGCGCACCTGCTGGGTTTTTTCGTGGCCGGCCTGGGGCTGGGCGCGAACAACATTCTGCTGAAGCTTTCGCCGCGGGAGAACAGCGCGGTGTACCTGGCGGCGTTTTCCTCGATGGCGGCGCTCGCGACGGCCCTCGGCCCGCTGGCCGGAGGCATCATCATGAGCGTATGCCATGATTTTTCGCTTGATATCGGCGTGCTGGTTTTGGACGATGTAAAACTTGTGTTCGTCATCGCGTGCGCGCTGCGGCTGCTGAGCCTGGGCACCTTCATGGCCCTGAAAGAACCGGAATCGGAGCCTGTCGGGCGCATGATCCGCGTTCTGTGGCAGGAAGTGAACCTCAATCCCTTCGAAGGCTTCGGGCAGATGGTCCAGGGCTGGATGGCGCCGCCCGTTCCGATCAAGGAGTCCTCGGAAGAGGAAGAGTACGTGGTCAGCGCCGAACTTCCGCCGGAGATGGATGAGACGTTCAAGCCGCCGCGCGGGGACGAATCGCCGTTCCTGCCTTTCTGAGTCCGCAAGTTAACAGGATACGATCATGAAAGAGCTTTTCACGATGTGGCGCAACACGCGGATGGTGGTCCTCACCGCGATCTGCGCGGCCGTGTACGTGGCGGTGCTGATCCCGTTCAAGATACTCCCCATCATCCCCGGCTTCACGGAGATTCGTCCCGCGGCGATTGTGCCGATCGTGTGCTCCGTGCTGTTCGGCCCGGCGGCGGCATGGGGGGCGGGCCTGGGCAACGTCATCGGGGACTTCCTGGGCGGGATGTTCGGTCCGGGGTCGCTGTTCGGGTTTCTGGGGAACTTTCTGCTGGGTTTTGTGCCCTACAAGCTCTTCGGTCTCGTTGTCCGGTACGACCCGCTTTCGCGGGGGGTGGACAACCTGGCTCGATTCGGGGCGGTCATGTTGATCACGTGTTGCGCGTGCAGCGCGACCATAGGCTGGGGACTGGACCTGTTGGGGCTGGTGCCTTTTGCGGCCCTGGCCAACATCGTGCTCCTGAACAATCTCGTCCTGAACTGCCTTCTGAGTCCCTTCGTTCTGGCGCTGGTATATCGGCGCGTCAAGCAGATGGGGCTCGTGTATACGGACGTGCTGGGAATCGGCGAGGGGATGCCCGGGGTCATGCGCGTCGTGGGAACGGTCCTCATGATCGTGGGCGCGGTGGGCGGCATGGCGGCGGGGAACCTCGTCGGCGTGCCGGCGATCGCATCGGTCTGGGCGGGGTTGACGGTGTCGTGGGCGGTGGCGCCGTTCATAGCGTGCATGCTCGTCGCTCTGGTCCTGCTATAGTCCAGGGGCGCCTTTGTCTGATGGAATCCATCTCCATAGAATCCGTCGCGTTCTCCTATCCCTCGGCGTCCGCGCCCGCCCTCAATGACGTCACGTTCAAACAGGAAGCCGGGCAATTCGTGGTGGTCATGGGCGCCACCGGCGCTGGCAAGTCCACGCTGGCGCGGCTCATCAACGGCATCGTCCCCGGTTTCACACGGGGCAAGTTGAGCGGGCGCGTCTGCGTCATGGGACAGGACATCCAGGGGAAAGCGGTGTCCGAGCTGGCCGGGGAGGTGGGCATGGTGTTCCAGGACTTCGAGGCGCAGCTCTTCTCGACGAACGTGCGGCTGGAGGTGGCGTTCGGCATGGAGAACCAGGGGCTTGAGCGCGAGGAGATGGAACGGCGGCTGCCGGAGGTCCTGCGGCTGGTGGGCCTGGAGGGGTACGAGCGGCGCAACCCCGCGACGCTTTCGGGGGGCGAAAAACAGCGGCTGGCCATCGCGTCGGTGCTGGCGATGCAGCCCCGCGTGCTCATCCTCGACGAGCCGACGACGGACCTCGACCCGCAAGGCAAACGCGACGTCTTCAGAGTGCTGCGGGCGCTTCGCGATTCGGGGGCCACGGTGGTCCTCATCGAGCACGAGCTTGCCGCCGCCGAGATGGCCGACCGCGTCGTGATCATGAAGGAAGGGCGCATCACGTCGGACGGTCCGCCGGCGGAACTGCTTTCGCGGCCGGATTTCATGGAAGAGATGGCCGTGCGGCCGAGCGAGGTAGAGCGTCTTTTCGCGGCGTTGGGTTGCGGCCCCGCCCCGCAAGGTCTCGACGAGGCCGCGGCCGCGCTTCGGGCGCGCGGACTTGTGCCTTCGGCGGAGAATTGCCGCAAGCGGCTCACCGCGCTGGATCGTCAAGCCCCTGACGCTTCGCCGGAGGCCGAGGTGGAAGTCCAGTCCCTGACGCACACGTACCCCACAGGCCAGCAGGCGCTGAAAGGCGTGAGTCTGCGCATCGGGCGCGGGGAGTTCGCGGCCATCGTCGGGGCCAACGGGTCGGGCAAGACCACGCTTGTCAAACATCTGAACGGACTGTTGCGTCCGACATCGGGCCGCGTGCTCGTGCAGGGGCGGGATATTGCGGAGCGCACGGTCGCCTCGCTGGGCCGCGACGTGGGATATTGTTTCCAGAACCCCGACAATCAGATTTTTTCGAGCACGGTTCGAGAGGAGATCGCGTTCGGGCCGCGCAACTTCGGCATGAGCGAGACGGACGTCGCCGAGCACGTCGCGGCGGCGATCAAGACGGTGGGGCTGGAAGGCCGGGAAGAGGCCGACCCCTTCGCCCTGACCAAGGGAGAACGCCAGCGCGTGGCCGTGGCCTCGGTGCTGGCCGCTCATCCGCCCGTCATCATACTCGACGAACCCACGACGGGGCTGGACTATCGCGAGCAGCAGCGGATGATGGAACTGGTGGTGCAGCTCAACGGCGAGGGCCACACGGTCATCATCATCACGCACTCGATGTGGGTCGTGGCCGAGTACGCGCCGCGCACCGTCGTGATGTGCGGCGGCGTCGTCGTTGCGGACGGCCCCACGCGGGAGGTGTTCGCCAAGGCCGACGTTCTGGCCCGCGCCCGGTTGATGCCGCCGCGCCTGGGGCGTCTGACACAGAAGTTCGGGTACACGCTTTTCACGGCGAGGGAGTATCTCGAATGTCTGCGCGCCTGATTGCGGTTGGACACGGCCTGCTATGCCTGACCGGCCTGCTGGCGGGCGCCTGGGGAGGCGACTTGAACACCCGCCCCGACGGAAACGCGCCCAAGCACGGCCCCATCACCGGGCCGATGTGCGGCATCGCAAATTTCGACAACGGCGATCTGCATCGGCGCGTACTTCTACGGTCCGCGCCGCTTCTTCTGCGACGGTTTCATTGGCGATGTTGCCATTAAGTCGCTCGGAACGCTTGAACCCGTGTCGTCCGACGACCGTTGAGATTTGGACCCGGTCCGCCATGCTGATTTACGAACCCAAGGACACCGCGATTCACCAACTGCACCCCCTGACGAAGCTTGTGGGACTGGCGGTGGTGTGCGCGGTGGCGATTACGTTCAGTCATCCAGTTTTCATCTGCGCGCTGGGGATTCCCGTCGTCGGGTTGGTGTTTGCCGCTCGCTCCTTTGCGGCGGTGCGTCGGGTCTGGAAGCTCATGGTCATCCTCTTCCTGTTCAGCTCGGTCATGTGGACCTTCCTGATGGCTGGGGACGACGCGCTCATTTCGGTGGGGCCGCTGAGCATCCGGCGCGGGCCGTTTTTCTACGGGGTTGCGATGGGGCTGCGCTTCAACGTGATGCTCCTGGCCGGGGTGGTCTTCGCGGCGACGACGCGCGTGGAGGATTTCACGGCGGCGCTGTGCATGGTCGGGCTTCCGTATCGCGTGAGCTTTGCCTTGAGCCTGGCGTTCCGCCTGGTGCCGACGTTCATGGAGACCGCCGTCACCATCGCCCAGGCGCAGCGGTGTCGGGGCCTGGACCTCGACAGCGGCGGTTTCGCGGCGCGAGCGCGCAAGTACATACCGCTTATCGTGCCCGTCTTCATGATGGCCGTGCGCTCCGCCGACAACCTGGCGATGGCCCTGGAATCCAAGGGGTTCGGCGCCGCCCGTCGGCGAGTGTCCTATGAGCAGTATGCTTTCACGATGGCGGACGTTGTAGTCCTGGCGTTGTGTGTCGCGATATTCGTCGGGAGCATCGTCGCCCGGGTTGCCGGCTTCGGCGGTGTGTAGCTCGAATGTCGAGTCAAGCCATGAAGCGGAGCCTCAAGACCAAAATCTTTGATCTGATTGGCGCAGGCCCGGGGACCGGCCCCTCTGAGACCTTCATGGTCCCCATGCGCGACGGGACGCGGCTCTGCACCGAGGTCCACCTTCCATCCGGGCGCGGCCCCTGGCCGGTCATCCTGTATCGTACGCCCTATGGAAAGAACAGGATTCGAGGGGTGGCGAAGTACTCGAAGCACGGCTATGCCGTGATCATCCAGGATGTGCGCGGGAGGTTCGAGTCGGAAGGCAAGGACCTGGCCGCCGTCAATGAAGGATGGGGTCGGCTCCAGGACGGCTACGACACGGTGGAATGGATAGCGCAACAGGCGTGGTGCAACGGCAAGGTGGGCGGCGCCGGGACGTGCTATGACGGCGCGGCGCAGAATCGAGCCATGTGCGCACGTCCGCCGCACCTTGTCTGCTCCTATACAAGTTTTGCGGCATCGAGTCTCTACGGCCAGTCGGTGTACGTGGGCGGCGCATTTGCCAAGGCCCTCGTGGAGGTCCTGTTTACAAAGAACGCATGGCACTCCGACAATCTGGAGACGTGGCGGGCCCATCCGAACTACGACGACTACTGGAAGTCGCTTGACTGCGAACTCGTGTACCCCCAGGTCGTTGCGCCCATGATGCAGAAGGGAGGGTGGTACGACGCGTACTCGCAGGGGACGCTCAACAGCTTCATGATCCTTCAAGAGCGGGGCGGTCCGGGAGCGCGAGGCAAACAAAGGCTGGTCATGGGACCGTGGCGGCACGACCGAGCGCACAAGACGCGGCAGGGCGACTTGACGTACCCCGCGAATTCGACGTTGTCGGAGACGGAGCACACCCTCCGGTGGTTTGACTACTGGCTGAAAGGCGTCGAGAACGGCCTGATGAAGGAGCCGCCTGTGGCGTATTACGCGATGGGCGCGGCAGGCGAGGCCGCCGCCCCCGGCAACGAATGGCGTGCCGCGGACTCCTGGCCTCCGTCGTGCCGCGAGACACCTTATTTCCTGCGGGCCGGAGACCTGCTGAGCGCCGAACCGCCCGCCGGAGACGAACCGCCGCAGACGTTTGCGTATGACCCCGCCAACCCCGTACCCACGCGCGGCGGCGGGAACATCTATATTGCGTCCGGACCGCTTGATCAGCGTTGCCTGGAAAGCCGGACCGATGTGCTCGTCTTCACGACAGCGGCCCTCCCGAGACCGATGGAGGTCACCGGGCGCGTCAAGTTCATCCTCTGGGCGTCTTCATCGGCCATAGACACGGACTTCACGGCCAAGCTGAGCGACGTCTACCCCGACGGCCGTTCGCTGCTCGTGCTGGACGGCATCATCCGCGCAAGGCACAGGGAGTCCCTCGAACGTGAAGACTTCATAGAACGAGGGAAGGTCTACCGGTTTGAGATTGACTTGTGGTCCACGAGTCTCATCTTCAACAAGGGACATCGCATCAGAGTGGCGGTTTCCAGCAGCAACTACCCGCGATTCGACGCCAATCCGAATACCGGGCGGCAATCGTGGGATGAGACGGCGCCCGTCACGGCCATGAACACCATCTTCCACGATGCCCGACGCCCCTCGCACATATTGCTGCCGCTGCGTTCGTGAGCGCGCGCTCAGGGAGCGCGGCGACAGGCGACAAGGTCGCGCGGGACGGAAAAAGGGCACATGATGCGTTATCGCAGAAACGAGGTGATCTGATGAGACGTGTATTGACGATGGGGTGGCTTCTTCTTTTCGGTCTTGCGGGGATTTCTGGAGCGCAGGAGGCGCAGGCGCCGGCAAAGCCGACGGGGAAGACGACGTTCACAGTTCCCATGCGCGACGGCACGAAGCTGGCGGCCGACGTGTACCTTCCCGTCGGCAACGGCCCCTGGCCGGCGATCCTCATGCGAACGCCGTACGACAAGACCAAAGCCGCAGGGGCGTCCGCCTGGGCCAAGGGCGGCTACGCCATCGTCATTCAAGACATTCGGGGCCGGTTTGCGTCGGAAGGCAAGAACGTTCCCTTCCTGAACGACGGCTGGGGGCAGCACCAGGACGGCTACGATACCGTGGAATGGATCGCGAAGCAGCCTTGGTGCAACGGCAAGGTCGGCACGTCCGGGGGGTCGTATCTGGGGTGCGCCCAGAATTTCGTGGTCTGCACGCGCCCGCCGCACCTGGTCTGCTCGTACGCGAACGTGGCGGCAGCGGACCTGTACGCGCATGCCGTCTTCATCGGCGGCGCGTTCACCAAGAACCTCGTGGAGATGTGGCTTCGCGGCAACAAATGGGATCCCGATTTCCTGGGGCTGGTGCGCCGGCATCCCCGCTACGATGAGTTCTGGAAGGACCTGAACTGCCTCGACAAGTACCCGACGGCCGTGACGCCCATGGTGCAGAAGGGAGGATGGTATGACATCTTCGCCCAGGGCACGATTGACAGCTTCGCCGCCCTGCAGAACAACGGCGGCCCCGGCGCCAAGGGCAAACAGAAACTGGTGATGGGGGCGTGGACGCACGGCGGCTGGCGGAAAGGCAGCCAGGGGCAGCTCACCTATCCGCCCAACTCGGTCTCGCCCGAAGCCGTGCAGGAGGCCCGATGGTTTGAGTACTGGCTCAAGGGCGTGGACAACGGGATCATGAAGGACCCGCCGGTCTACTACTACGTCATGGGCGATACGTCCGACCCCCAGGCCCCCGGCAATCAATGGCGCACCGCCGAGAACTGGCCTCCGGCATCCAAGCCGTCGCTATATTATCTGCGCCCAGACGGGAGGCTTCTGCCGGAATCCCCGGCCGAAAAGGAGGCGTCGCAGACCTATTCTTACGACCCCGCGAACCCCGTGCCCACCCGCGGCGGCCTGAACCTCAATATGCCGAGCGGACCGATGGACCAGCGGCCGATCGAAAACCGCCCCGACGTCCTGCTCTTCACAACGCCCGCGCTCGAACGACCTCTGGAGGTGACCGGCCGCATCCGCGTGATCCTCTGGGCCTCGTCGTCGGCCAAGGACACGGATTTCACCGCCAAGCTGACCGACGTGTACCCCGACGGCCGCTCCATGCTCGTGTGCGACGGCATCATCCGCGCCCGTCGGCGCGAATCCATGGAGCGAGACAGCTTCATGGAGCCCGGCAAGGCGTACCGGTTCGAGATTGACCTGTGGTCCACCAGCATCATCTTCAACAAGGGCCACAAGATTCGTCTGGCGGTTTCCAGCAGCAACTCCCCGCGCTTCGACGCCAACCCGAATACAGGCGAAGACTCCTGGAGCGAACAGGCCCCCGTCGTGGCGGCGAACACGATCTACCATGATGCCGCCAGACCGTCCCACGTGCGGTTCCCCGTTCCGGAATGACGCAAGACCGGCGGCGAACCGGCAGGCAAAAACATTTGATTCTTCGTCGCCAAAATTGGTATATTGAAGATGTTGCGCTGTACTCAGTGCAGTTATCAGGTTGGGAGGATTCTAGATGGCAGAGAAGCGTAGCATTGATTCCGCATCGCAGGTGTTGATTGAGGAAGCGGAGAAGAAGGGTATCTCCACGATGTTCAGCCGGGCACAGGAGATCAAGCCCTGCCCGATCGGCGGCAGCGGAGCATGCTGCCGCGTTTGTTCGATGGGTCCGTGCCGTATCGTCGGGAAGGACGCGGCGGAAAAGGCCGGCGTCTGCGGCGCGACGCTGGACACGATCGGCGCGCGCAATTTCGCCCGCAACGTAGCGACGGGGACGTCGGCGCACTCCGATCACGGCCGCGACATCGCCGCGACCCTTCTGGCCGTCGCGCAGGGCAAGGCCGAGGGCTACACCATCAAGGACCCGGACAAGTTGCGGCGGGTGGCCGGGTATTTCGGCGTCAAGACGGACGGCCGCTCGACGGAAGAGATCGCCGCCGAAGTGGCGCAGAAGGCCCTGGCCTGTTTCGGCCAGCAGGACGGCGAACTGCCCTATCTGGCCCGCGCGCCGAAGCCGCGCCAGAAGATATGGCGCGACCTGGGCATCGCCCCGCGCGGCGTGGACCGCGAGGTGGTCGAGATGCTCCATCGCACCCACGCGGGCGTGGACCAGGAGGCCGACAATATCCTGATGCATGCCATGCGTTGCGCCCTGGCCGACGGGTGGGGCGGCTCGATGATCGGCACCGATCTGTCCGACATCCTCTTCGGGACGCCGGGCGCCATTCGCTCCGAGGTCAACCTGGGCGTTCTGTCGAAGGACGAGGTCAATATCATTATCCACGGCCACGAGCCGACGCTGTCGGCCATGATTGTGGCCGCCACGCAGGACCCGGAACTGATCGCCTACGCCAAGACCAAGGGCGCCAAGGGCATCAACATCGCCGGCATCTGCTGCACGGCCAACGAAGTGCTGATGCGTCAGGGCGTAAAGGCGGCCGGCAACTTCCTGAACCAGGAACTGGCCATCATCACCGGCGCCGTGGAGGCCATGGTGGTGGACGTGCAGTGCACGATGCAGGGCCTGACGCGCGTGGCCCAGAATTTCCACACCAAGATCATCACGACTTCGTCCAAGGCCAAGATGTCGGGCGCGACGCACATCCAGTTTGACGAACACCGCGCCATGTCCATCGCCAAGGAGATCGTGAAGCTGGCCGTTGACAACTTCGCCAACCGCAAGGAAGTGAACATTCCCGACCGCAAGAACCCCCTCGTGGCGGGCTTTTCGCACGAATTCATCCGCTACATGCTCGGCGGGAAGTTCCGCGAGTCATTCCGGCCGTTGAACGACAACATCATCAACGGACGCATCCAGGGCGTGGCCGGCGTGGTGGGGTGCAACAACCCGCGCATCACCCAGGACGAGAGCATCTACTACCTGATGCGCGAATTTGTGAAAAACAACGTGCTCGTGCTCACGACGGGCTGTTGCGCGACCGGCGGGGCCAAGTATGGGTGGCTCACGCCGGAGGCCGCGCTGGAACACGCCGGCGACGGCCTGCGCTCGGTCTGCGAGGCCGTCGGCATACCGCCGGTGCTGCACCTGGGTTCGTGCGTGGACAACTCGCGCATCCTTACGGTGGCCACCGAGGTCGTCCACGAGGGCGGCCTGGGCGAGGACCTCAGCGACCTGCCCGCCGTCGGCATCGCGCCGGAGTGGTACTGCGAGAAGGCCCTGGCCATCGGCACCTACTTCGCCGCGTCGGGCGTGTACGTGCTGTTCGGCGTCACGTCGCCGGTGGAGGCCAGCGAAAAACTCAAGACCCTCATGACGATCGGCTGGGAGGAGAAGGTCGGCGGCAAGCTGGAGTTCGAGCCGGACTATAGGAAGATTTTCGAGAAGTCCATGAACCACATCCTGAAGAAGCGCGAAGCCCTCGGCATCACCCAGGCCAAGGAGCGCGTGCTGTTCGACATGGAGGCGCGCAGGCAGCTTAAGGTCTAGATTGTGCGGCCGCCCGCAGGGGCGGCGCGCTTGCAGGACAACGAAGGACACAAAGGCGGCCCCGAATCAGGGCTTTACCTTTGTGTCCTTCGCGTCTTTTGTGGTAAGATATTCGCCCGTTTGACGGATGTTCGTCGGCGTTCTCCTTCGCTTATTTTGATTACGTCCGGGGAGGTATTATGGAGAAAACACGCGACGTCGCTAAGCTGAACCGAATCGCGCGGCAGCTTCGGCGCGACATCGTCACGATGCTCTTTCACGCCGGCTCAGGGCACCCGGGCGGCTCGCTCGGCAGCGTGGAGCTGGTCACCGCGCTGTACTGGGGCGAGATGAACCACCGCCCTGAGAATCCGCACTGGGCCGACCGCGACCGCTTCGTCCTTTCCAAAGGCCATGTCTGCCCGGTGCTGTACGCCGCCCTGGCCGGGAGCGGCTACTTCGCGCGCGACATCCTGCGCACGCTCCGAAAGCTCGGCTCGCCGCTGCAAGGCCACCCCTGCATGCTGAAAACGCGAGGGGTGGAGATATCGTCCGGCTCTCTGGGGCAGGGCCTTTCGGTAGGCAACGGCATGGCGCTGGCAGGCCGCCTCGACGGCAAGGACTACCGCGTGTACGTCCTGCTGGGCGACGGCGAATGCCAGGAAGGGCAGGTGTGGGAGGCCGCCCTGACCTCCGCCCATTACAAGATAGACAACCTGTGCGCCATCCTCGACTACAACAACCTTCAGATTGACGGGAAAGTGAGCGACGTGAAGGAATTGTCGCCCCTGCGCGAGAAGTGGAGCGCCTTCGGCTGGCACGCCCTGGAGATTGACGGCCATGACTTCGGCAAGATATTCGCCGCCCTCGACGAGGCGCGCGCGACCAAGGGCAAGCCCACCATGATCGTCGCCCGGACCCTCAAGGGAAAGGGCGTGGCTTTCATGGAAGGGCAGTGCGAGTGGCACGGCAAGTCCCCCAAGCAGGAGGAACTGGACAAGGCGTTGGCCGAGATCGGCTGATCCGGATGAGGGCGGTTTTTTTGCGGAGCGAGAACAGCATGGCCGATATGATTGCAACACGCGACGCCTACGGAAAAGCGCTGGCGCGCGTCGGCGAAAAAAACAAGAACATCGTCGTCCTCGAAGCAGACCTCTCCAAGTCCACAAAGACCGAGGTCTTCGGCAAGAAGTTTCCGGATCGTTTCTTCCAGATGGGGATCTCGGAGCAGGACATGGTGGACACGGCCGCCGGACTTGCGACCTGCGGCAAGATCGCCTTCTGCTCGACGTTTGCGATCTTCGGGAGCCGCGGGTGGGAGCAGGTCCGCAACGTCGTGGCGCGGGGCCATCTGCGGGTTGCGCTCTGCTTCACGCATGCCGGGGTGTCGGTCGGCGAAGACGGCGCTTCGGCGCAGGCCAACGAGGATGTCGCGATCTTCCGCGCGATCCCCAACATGAAGATCATCGTGCCGGCAGACGCCGTCGAGACGGAGTCCGCCGTCGAATGGGTCGCCGACCATATTGACGGGACGGTCTACATGCGGTTGGGCCGCGAGAAGTCTCCGGTGGTGCTCGACAAGGGCTACCGGTTCCAACTCGGCAAGGCCGCGACGCTTCGCGAGGGCGGCGACGTCGCCCTTCTGGCGTGCGGCATCCTGGCGCCGGCGGCGCTCGAAGCGGCGGACCGGCTTGCCGCCGAGGGCATCAAGGCGCGGGTCCTGAACATGTCCACCATCAAGCCCCTGGATCGCGATGCGGTCCTGAAGGCCGCCCGCGAGACGAAGGGCATCGTGACGGCGGAGGAGCACAGCGTGATCGGCGGCCTCGGCTCGGCGGTGGCCGAGGTGGTCTGCGAGGGCCAGCCGACCATGGTGCGGCGCGTCGGGATGCAGGATGTGTACGGCGAGTCCGGTTCGTCGAAGGAACTGCTGAGCAAGTACGGGCAATCCGCCGATCGCATTGTTGACGAGGCCAGGGCCGTCGTGCGGAGGTAGATTCCGGCGCCGGTCCCGACCTACTCCACCTGAATCAGCCGCACACAGCGCGCCGCGGCCTCGACGGGCACGCCGGCGGCGAGTTCGGCGGCGTTGCCTTCCCACAGCCTCCGGTTGGCGGCGGCATCCGCCAGCCGGAGGTTTGTTTTTGCGCCGAAGATCGCCGGGTCACAACGCAGGACGGCCTTGACGGGGGCATGCGAGTCGTTGGCCAGGGCAAGAATTCGCTCGTTGGGATACGCATACACAAACAGCCCGTCCCCGCCGGAAACATCCAGCCTGGCGGCGTCGGCCTCCCGCCGAGCGGCCCAGAACACGGCCCGGCGAATCAGGCGGCTGAAGGCGTACTCGGAGGACCAGCCGCAGACGTAAACCACGCGTCCTTTGCCGGGTTCGCAGACCGCCACCCCCGGGCTTGTGATGTTGCCGCTCCGGAGAAGGCACAGCGTTTGGGCGGAAGGCAGGGCCGCCACGCGGACTGTTTCCTGCACTCCCGCGATGCCCTGCAATCCTTCCGTCAGCCAGTGCGGCGACCGGGCGGGAAGCAGAGCGGCTTCGCCTTTTCGCTCCTCGACCGTGACGCCGGTGTCGGCAAGTTGCGACGCATCGGTCTGCGCCGGCTGATACCCCGTTGTGCCCTCGGCCCGCACGCCGAGCAGGTCGCCCAAGGCCCAGTGGGGCTGCGGCTTGTCCATGTGCGACGGCGACTGCATGGCGAGCAGGCCGCCGCCGCCCTCGACGAATTGCCGCACGGCCGCGGCCACCTTCCCTGATTCCCACCAGCGGCCGCCGCTCCAAGCCGTGTTGGGCATCCCGTACAGGAAGAGCGCGTGGGCGTCGGCGGGCAGGCCGTTCCGCTCGACCTCCTCGTGGGAGAGAAAGCGCACCCGCACGGGCAGGTCGGTCAGGTGCGTCAGTATCGGCGAACCCCAGGGTCGCCAGGCGTAGACGGAACCCCAGGCGTGCAGGACATACACGTTGATGTCGTGCGTAAAGGCCGGAGAGCCGGCCAGGCGGTCGCCGATGAAACGGAACTCATCGTTGATCTCGGCCAGCGTTTCGACGATGTCCTCGCGCACGCCGGCATCGCGGCCCACCGCCACATCTGGAAAGGGCATCCAGTAGATGCCGGCGGCGGGTTTCATGAGAAGACCGCGGCGCGCCTTCGACCATTGCGACAGAAGTCTGTTGGCGCTCTGGGCGCTAGCGGCGACACTGGGAAAGAGCCACTCCACGCGCAGCCGCCGCAGGGTCTGCCCCGGAAAATCCACAAGCGCCCGCGCCGTGACAGGATCGGCGGCCGGCTTGTCAATCTCCCGAAGGGTTCCTTCGAGACTGCCGCGGTAAGGTTCCATGCCGACGTGGCAGTCGCCCCAGTAGAGCCAGGAACTCACGCCATGAGCCTTGCAGACCTGCGCGGCGCGCGCCAGCCAGGGCTTCAACTCGCGCTGCACCCACGACATCCACGCAAGGTAACGCGGGTCGGGCACGACGTCAATCGTGCGGGGAGCCATGACCAGCCACGCCGGGTCGAAGGCTATGCCCGTGTCGCGCGTGAAACGCAGGTGGGTCTCCGGGCGAGCGGCGAAGGTGTAAGACTCCCAGTCCCACGTGCCCTGCGGGGTGGGGCCGGGATAGGCAAACGAAAGGTCGTTGAACCAATACGTGTCCAGAACGCCCTTGAAGGGCGACAGTTCCTCGTTGAGGGCGGTGATGCCGTGCTCGGCGAACGCCGGAAAAAGGGGATCGCCCATGCCCTCCGCCTCGACCATGAAGTGCACGCGGTATCGGTGGCCCGGCACGGCCGACCGCAGGCGCACGCGTCTCGTTTCGGCATCGTAATCCCAGTCCGCCACAGGCAGGACCTTGTCATCTGTGGCGTCGGTCACCCGCCAATGCGTCTTGGGGTCGAAGCGGACGCTGGCGCGCATGGACCCGCTCCAGGAGGGCGAGATAATGGGTATCTCCGCGACAGCCGCCTTGGCTTCGAGATCGCTTGTCACCCAGTAGCCGAACTGGGCATGGTCCGGATGATCCTTGATCCACTTGGCGTCATGGATGGGAAGGTTGCCCAGGAGCACCGTCCGGTAGCCGGCGTTCTTCCAGACGCGGTAGCCTTCGGCTTTGGCGTCGCCGTGAGAAGCGGCCAATTCATTCGCGCCCAGGCGCTCGGCCCAGGGCAACGCCGCTGCGGCGTTCTCGCCGGCGCTCCAACTCATGGTAATGCGAACATCGCGGGAGGCGGGCCCCGTACCAACCTGCTGTGAAATTGTGTGGGAACGGGCCGAGGCAAGGGGTTGGTGCGGGGCGGGACGACCGCGAAAACATTTGACCCTCCGCCGAGGAAATTGGTATAGTGAAGATGTGGCCCGCTTGTCAGCGCAGGTCTCAGGTTGGGAGGATTCTAGATGGCAGAGAAGCGTAGCATTGATTCCGCATCGCAGGTGTTGATTGAGGAAGCGGAGAAGAAGGGTATCTCCACGATGTTCAGCCGGGCACAGGAGATCAAGCCCTGCCCGATCGGCGGCAGCGGAGCATGCTGCCGCGTTTGTTCGATGGGTCCGTGCCGTATCGTCGGGAAGGACGCGGCGGAAAAGGCCGGCGTCTGCGGCGCGACGCTGGACACGATCGGCGCGCGCAATTTCGCCCGCAACGTAGCGACGGGGACGTCGGCGCACTCCGATCACGGCCGCGACATCGCCGCGACCCTTCTGGCCGTCGCGCAGGGCAAGGCCGAGGGCTACACCATCAAGGACCCGGACAAGTTGCGGCGGGTGGCCGGGTATTTCGGCGTCAAGACGGACGGCCGCTCGACGGAAGAGATCGCCGCCGAAGTGGCGCAGAAGGCCCTGGCCTGTTTCGGCCAGCAGGACGGCGAACTGCCCTATCTGGCCCGCGCGCCGAAGCCGCGCCAGAAGATATGGCGCGACCTGGGCATCGCCCCGCGCGGCGTGGACCGCGAGGTGGTCGAGATGCTCCATCGCACCCACGCGGGCGTGGACCAGGAGGCCGACAATATCCTGATGCATGCCATGCGTTGCGCCCTGGCCGACGGGTGGGGCGGCTCGATGATCGGCACCGATCTGTCCGACATCCTCTTCGGGACGCCGGGCGCCATTCGCTCCGAGGTCAACCTGGGCGTTCTGTCGAAGGACGAGGTCAATATCATTATCCACGGCCACGAGCCGACGCTGTCGGCCATGATTGTGGCCGCCACGCAGGACCCGGAACTGATCGCCTACGCCAAGACCAAGGGCGCCAAGGGCATCAACATCGCCGGCATCTGCTGCACGGCCAACGAAGTGCTGATGCGTCAGGGCGTAAAGGCGGCCGGCAACTTCCTGAACCAGGAACTGGCCATCATCACCGGCGCCGTGGAGGCCATGGTGGTGGACGTGCAGTGCACGATGCAGGGCCTGACGCGCGTGGCCCAGAATTTCCACACCAAGATCATCACGACTTCGTCCAAGGCCAAGATGTCGGGCGCGACGCACATCCAGTTTGACGAACACCGCGCCATGTCCATCGCCAAGGAGATCGTGAAGCTGGCCGTTGACAACTTCGCCAACCGCAAGGAAGTGAACATTCCCGACCGCAAGAACCCCCTCGTGGCGGGCTTTTCGCACGAATTCATCCGCTACATGCTCGGCGGGAAGTTCCGCGAGTCATTCCGGCCGTTGAACGACAACATCATCAACGGACGCATCCAGGGCGTGGCCGGCGTGGTGGGGTGCAACAACCCGCGCATCACCCAGGACGAGAGCATCTACTACCTGATGCGCGAATTTGTGAAAAACAACGTGCTCGTGCTCACGACGGGCTGTTGCGCGACCGGCGGGGCCAAGTATGGGTGGCTCACGCCGGAGGCCGCGCTGGAACACGCCGGCGACGGCCTGCGCTCGGTCTGCGAGGCCGTCGGCATACCGCCGGTGCTGCACCTGGGTTCGTGCGTGGACAACTCGCGCATCCTTACGGTGGCCACCGAGGTCGTCCACGAGGGCGGCCTGGGCGAGGACCTCAGCGACCTGCCCGCCGTCGGCATCGCGCCGGAGTGGTACTGCGAGAAGGCCCTGGCCATCGGCACCTACTTCGCCGCGTCGGGCGTGTACGTGCTGTTCGGCGTCACGTCGCCGGTGGAGGCCAGCGAAAAACTCAAGACCCTCATGACGATCGGCTGGGAGGAGAAGGTCGGCGGCAAGCTGGAGTTCGAGCCGGACTATAGGAAGATTTTCGAGAAGTCCATGAACCACATCCTGAAGAAGCGCGAAGCCCTCGGCATCACCCAGGCCAAGGAGCGCGTGCTGTTCGACATGGAGGCGCGCAGGCAGCTTAAGGTCTAGATTGTGCGGCCGCCCGCAGGGGCGGCGCGCTTGCAGGACAACGAAGGACACAAAGGCGGCCCCGAATCAGGGCTTTACCTTTGTGTCCTTCGCGTCTTTTGTGGTAAGATATTCGCCCGTTTGACGGATGTTCGTCGGCGTTCTCCTTCGCTTATTTTGATTACGTCCGGGGAGGTATTATGGAGAAAACACGCGACGTCGCTAAGCTGAACCGAATCGCGCGGCAGCTTCGGCGCGACATCGTCACGATGCTCTTTCACGCCGGCTCAGGGCACCCGGGCGGCTCGCTCGGCAGCGTGGAGCTGGTCACCGCGCTGTACTGGGGCGAGATGAACCACCGCCCTGAGAATCCGCACTGGGCCGACCGCGACCGCTTCGTCCTTTCCAAAGGCCATGTCTGCCCGGTGCTGTACGCCGCCCTGGCCGGGAGCGGCTACTTCGCGCGCGACATCCTGCGCACGCTCCGAAAGCTCGGCTCGCCGCTGCAAGGCCACCCCTGCATGCTGAAAACGCGAGGGGTGGAGATATCGTCCGGCTCTCTGGGGCAGGGCCTTTCGGTAGGCAACGGCATGGCGCTGGCAGGCCGCCTCGACGGCAAGGACTACCGCGTGTACGTCCTGCTGGGCGACGGCGAATGCCAGGAAGGGCAGGTGTGGGAGGCCGCCCTGACCTCCGCCCATTACAAGATAGACAACCTGTGCGCCATCCTCGACTACAACAACCTTCAGATTGACGGGAAAGTGAGCGACGTGAAGGAATTGTCGCCCCTGCGCGAGAAGTGGAGCGCCTTCGGCTGGCACGCCCTGGAGATTGACGGCCATGACTTCGGCAAGATATTCGCCGCCCTCGACGAGGCGCGCGCGACCAAGGGCAAGCCCACCATGATCGTCGCCCGGACCCTCAAGGGAAAGGGCGTGGCTTTCATGGAAGGGCAGTGCGAGTGGCACGGCAAGTCCCCCAAGCAGGAGGAACTGGACAAGGCGTTGGCCGAGATCGGCTGATCCGGATGAGGGCGGTTTTTTTGCGGAGCGAGAACAGCATGGCCGATATGATTGCAACACGCGACGCCTACGGAAAAGCGCTGGCGCGCGTCGGCGAAAAAAACAAGAACATCGTCGTCCTCGAAGCAGACCTCTCCAAGTCCACAAAGACCGAGGTCTTCGGCAAGAAGTTTCCGGATCGTTTCTTCCAGATGGGGATCTCGGAGCAGGACATGGTGGACACGGCCGCCGGACTTGCGACCTGCGGCAAGATCGCCTTCTGCTCGACGTTTGCGATCTTCGGGAGCCGCGGGTGGGAGCAGGTCCGCAACGTCGTGGCGCGGGGCCATCTGCGGGTTGCGCTCTGCTTCACGCATGCCGGGGTGTCGGTCGGCGAAGACGGCGCTTCGGCGCAGGCCAACGAGGATGTCGCGATCTTCCGCGCGATCCCCAACATGAAGATCATCGTGCCGGCAGACGCCGTCGAGACGGAGTCCGCCGTCGAATGGGTCGCCGACCATATTGACGGGACGGTCTACATGCGGTTGGGCCGCGAGAAGTCTCCGGTGGTGCTCGACAAGGGCTACCGGTTCCAACTCGGCAAGGCCGCGACGCTTCGCGAGGGCGGCGACGTCGCCCTTCTGGCGTGCGGCATCCTGGCGCCGGCGGCGCTCGAAGCGGCGGACCGGCTTGCCGCCGAGGGCATCAAGGCGCGGGTCCTGAACATGTCCACCATCAAGCCCCTGGATCGCGATGCGGTCCTGAAGGCCGCCCGCGAGACGAAGGGCATCGTGACGGCGGAGGAGCACAGCGTGATCGGCGGCCTCGGCTCGGCGGTGGCCGAGGTGGTCTGCGAGGGCCAGCCGACCATGGTGCGGCGCGTCGGGATGCAGGATGTGTACGGCGAGTCCGGTTCGTCGAAGGAACTGCTGAGCAAGTACGGGCAATCCGCCGATCGCATTGTTGACGAGGCCAGGGCCGTCGTGCGGAGGTAGATTCCGGCGCCGGTCCCGACCTACTCCACCTGAATCAGCCGCACACAGCGCGCCGCGGCCTCGACGGGCACGCCGGCGGCGAGTTCGGCGGCGTTGCCTTCCCACAGCCTCCGGTTGGCGGCGGCATCCGCCAGCCGGAGGTTTGTTTTTGCGCCGAAGATCGCCGGGTCACAACGCAGGACGGCCTTGACGGGGGCATGCGAGTCGTTGGCCAGGGCAAGAATTCGCTCGTTGGGATACGCATACACAAACAGCCCGTCCCCGCCGGAAACATCCAGCCTGGCGGCGTCGGCCTCCCGCCGAGCGGCCCAGAACACGGCCCGGCGAATCAGGCGGCTGAAGGCGTACTCGGAGGACCAGCCGCAGACGTAAACCACGCGTCCTTTGCCGGGTTCGCAGACCGCCACCCCCGGGCTTGTGATGTTGCCGCTCCGGAGAAGGCACAGCGTTTGGGCGGAAGGCAGGGCCGCCACGCGGACTGTTTCCTGCACTCCCGCGATGCCCTGCAATCCTTCCGTCAGCCAGTGCGGCGACCGGGCGGGAAGCAGAGCGGCTTCGCCTTTTCGCTCCTCGACCGTGACGCCGGTGTCGGCAAGTTGCGACGCATCGGTCTGCGCCGGCTGATACCCCGTTGTGCCCTCGGCCCGCACGCCGAGCAGGTCGCCCAAGGCCCAGTGGGGCTGCGGCTTGTCCATGTGCGACGGCGACTGCATGGCGAGCAGGCCGCCGCCGCCCTCGACGAATTGCCGCACGGCCGCGGCCACCTTCCCTGATTCCCACCAGCGGCCGCCGCTCCAAGCCGTGTTGGGCATCCCGTACAGGAAGAGCGCGTGGGCGTCGGCGGGCAGGCCGTTCCGCTCGACCTCCTCGTGGGAGAGAAAGCGCACCCGCACGGGCAGGTCGGTCAGGTGCGTCAGTATCGGCGAACCCCAGGGTCGCCAGGCGTAGACGGAACCCCAGGCGTGCAGGACATACACGTTGATGTCGTGCGTAAAGGCCGGAGAGCCGGCCAGGCGGTCGCCGATGAAACGGAACTCATCGTTGATCTCGGCCAGCGTTTCGACGATGTCCTCGCGCACGCCGGCATCGCGGCCCACCGCCACATCTGGAAAGGGCATCCAGTAGATGCCGGCGGCGGGTTTCATGAGAAGACCGCGGCGCGCCTTCGACCATTGCGACAGAAGTCTGTTGGCGCTCTGGGCGCTAGCGGCGACACTGGGAAAGAGCCACTCCACGCGCAGCCGCCGCAGGGTCTGCCCCGGAAAATCCACAAGCGCCCGCGCCGTGACAGGATCGGCGGCCGGCTTGTCAATCTCCCGAAGGGTTCCTTCGAGACTGCCGCGGTAAGGTTCCATGCCGACGTGGCAGTCGCCCCAGTAGAGCCAGGAACTCACGCCATGAGCCTTGCAGACCTGCGCGGCGCGCGCCAGCCAGGGCTTCAACTCGCGCTGCACCCACGACATCCACGCAAGGTAACGCGGGTCGGGCACGACGTCAATCGTGCGGGGAGCCATGACCAGCCACGCCGGGTCGAAGGCTATGCCCGTGTCGCGCGTGAAACGCAGGTGGGTCTCCGGGCGAGCGGCGAAGGTGTAAGACTCCCAGTCCCACGTGCCCTGCGGGGTGGGGCCGGGATAGGCAAACGAAAGGTCGTTGAACCAATACGTGTCCAGAACGCCCTTGAAGGGCGACAGTTCCTCGTTGAGGGCGGTGATGCCGTGCTCGGCGAACGCCGGAAAAAGGGGATCGCCCATGCCCTCCGCCTCGACCATGAAGTGCACGCGGTATCGGTGGCCCGGCACGGCCGACCGCAGGCGCACGCGTCTCGTTTCGGCATCGTAATCCCAGTCCGCCACAGGCAGGACCTTGTCATCTGTGGCGTCGGTCACCCGCCAATGCGTCTTGGGGTCGAAGCGGACGCTGGCGCGCATGGACCCGCTCCAGGAGGGCGAGATAATGGGTATCTCCGCGACAGCCGCCTTGGCTTCGAGATCGCTTGTCACCCAGTAGCCGAACTGGGCATGGTCCGGATGATCCTTGATCCACTTGGCGTCATGGATGGGAAGGTTGCCCAGGAGCACCGTCCGGTAGCCGGCGTTCTTCCAGACGCGGTAGCCTTCGGCTTTGGCGTCGCCGTGAGAAGCGGCCAATTCATTCGCGCCCAGGCGCTCGGCCCAGGGCAACGCCGCTGCGGCGTTCTCGCCGGCGCTCCAACTCATGGTAATGCGAACATCGCGGGAGGCGGGCCCCGTACCAACCTGCTGTGAAATTGTGTGGGAACGGGCCGAGGCAAGGGGTTGGTGCGGGGCGGGCTTGCGGCGAACGGCGCGCCGGACCTCCGTGCGATAGGCCGCCTCGCCGTTCCTGGCCGCCTCGGCGATCCGTTCGGCGGCGGACGCGCGTTCCTCGGCGGCCCTGAAGTCGCGCTGTTCCATGCGCGCGCGCGCGGACTCGGCAAGGAGACGGGCGGACGCGGCCCGCTCCGGCGCCATGGATTCTCCGGCTTCGGCACAAGCGTTTACGGCGGCCGTCAGCCTGTCTTGAAGCTGGCCGGGCAGGTCGCCCGCATAAGCCAGCGTTGTGGCGACGCGGGAGACCGGTTGTCCCTTCGCGTCGGCAAAGACAATTTCCGCCCTGTGTTCTCCCTGCGGGAGCGAAGACGCCTCGAACAAGTCGTCGGTGAAGGCGTTGCGAGTCAGCATACGCTCAAACAACGGCGGTCCCGGCTTGCCCAGGACGCGAAGGTGAAGGCTGTTTACGACGTCGGGGATTCGCGCGGGTTCAACCTGGACTCGCGCCTTCTCGCCCTTGAGAAAACAGCGTTCCGACAAGAGTGGGCGGTATTGGCGCACGCAATCGGAGATGCGCACTTCGTCAATGGCGCCCTTGAAGTAACCCGTCCAACCGTCGTGGGAGCCGATGGAGGTCGAGCCGCCCTTCTCGAAGTCGCCTTCGTCAGAATGCGAGAGGGTAGCGGCAAGAACGCCGTTCACGTAGAGGTTTACCGTGCGGTCGCGGTGGTGCGTCAGGGCGATGTGCTGCCATTGTCCCTTCGACAGGGGCAGGTCCGTGATCGGGTAGAACCGGATGGGAAAGGAGGCGGCGCGGTAGCCGAAAGCGCCAGTGCGTTTGCGAGGCTCCAGTCTCAGGTAGAACCGCGTCCCGATGGAGAACAACATGCCGTCGTCGGCCGTGTCGGGCCGCACCCACATCTCGACGGTGAAGTCCTGATCGTGACGAAGGCGAAAGGCGTCGTGCGGGGGGGCGTTGAGGGTGGCCTTGACGCCTTCGAAAAGGACACCCCCGCCGAACTGGCCGGGACAGCGCCTGGCGTCGCCCACGAGCTTGAACGCCGGGGCCTTTCCGCCGGCGTTAGGCTCGTCCGGCCCATCGCCGTCGAAGTGGAGCAGCGCAAGCGTGTGCGCGTCCGGCTCGTAGGGGAGGAACCAGTTTTCGGCAGCCTGGACGCGGAGCGCTAGAGACAATACGAGAAAGACGATGCGACGCATGGGCATGTGCTCCTCATGGATAGGGGGCAAACGGGGTTATGTGCGGGCGTTGGGCAGATACGCCCCCAGGGCCTTCAGACGCGCCTGAAGTTCGCGTACGCCGATACCGCGTGTGTGCGTGCCCTTCTCGACGGCCAGCGCCGCGGCCGCGCCGGCGGCCTGGCCGGTGATGTAGCAGCCGGGCATGACGCGTATGGAGCCCTGGATGTAACGGTCGGAACTGACGCAGCGTCCGGCCACCAGAACGTTCCGCAAATTCTGAGGCAACAGGACTCGGTAAGGCACGCCGTAACTCTCGCCTTTGGCGTAGCGCAGCGTCTTGAACTCCTCGGCAAAGCGAGCATAGTTGGCGGCGTCGGGTTTCGAGGCGTGGATGTCCACCGGATAACAGTAGCGCCCGATCTCGTCGTCGAATACGGCGCGCTTGTTGAAGTTGTCGAGGTTCAGGACATAATCGCCCAGGATGCGGCGGGACTCGCGCACGCCGAGCAGGGAGGCCGTCGCGACGAGTTCCATCTTCTCGAAACCCTTCAAATACTCCTTGTAGTATCGTTCGTATTCGAGCAGCGACCGGCGCGCGCGGATGAGGGCCGCGGTGAGCGACCGCTCGTCCGTGCTGTCCACGCCGAAAGTATGGCCGATGTTGCCGCCGCCGACGCGGTTCCCGACGCGCCACATGCCGGGCAGGTGGCGGTCCTCGACGGTGAATACCTTGTCCTTGAAGGCGTCGAGAAGACGCTTCTCGCCGGCGCCAAGCCCCGAACTCCTGACCGCGTCCCAGTCAATGTCCGCCCACAGACTGCACAGCGTGCCGGGCATCATGTTGCCGTCGGCGTCGCCCTTCTCGAAGGGCGCGCCGGCCCAGACGGCCAGGTCGCCGTCGCCCGTGCCGTCAATGTACATCTTTGCTTTCACCGCGAACAGGCCGCTCTTGGCCGACAGGACGGCCAACGACACCTGGCCTTCGGCGCTCTCGACGCCGATGAGGTTCGTGTGGAACGTGAAGTCCACGCCGGCTTCGGCCAGAGAGTCCTCGTAGACGCGCTTCAGGACCTCGGCGCGGATGCAGAGCTTGCTGTCGGGTCCGGTTCCACCGGCGTTTTGAAGGCGCTTGAATATTTTCTCGCCGATGCCGGCGGCGAGGAAATTGACGCCGTCGGTGAAGGTCATGAAGACGGGGATGAGGCCAGCGGTTCCCATTCCGCCGAGGCAGTTGGCGGCCTCGGCCAGGAAGACCTTCCGGCCCGCTGCGGCCGCCGCCAGGGCGGCTGCGCATCCGGCCGGTCCTCCGCCCGCCACAAACACGTCCACATCATGCCGAACGGGGATGTTTCGCGTGAAGGTTATGTTGGTTGCCATCGTCTTCGTGTCCTCGCATCTGTTTGCGCCGTTGCTGCAAGCCGCGGCGCGTCTGCGGATCGGACCAACGAGCGCAGCCACTTCCCCATCGCATACCAGAAGAACGCGATGGGCAGAACGGTCGCTGTGCCCCGAAGCCCGATCAACTCGCCCAGGTTGAACGAATTCCATCTCGCAGGAATGGTATCATTTCTTGCGAATACCGGGTAGTCAGATACGGATACTCGACCGTGGATGAACTTGCGCAGGAGGGTAAAGATGGGGTCAGGCGCCTGGCTTGAGAGGGTGTGTCCGACGATGAGCATTGCAAGGATCATGCAGGCGGATGCCAGAACCACGAAAAAGGAAAGTCTCCCGGCTTTCGCGATTGTGAACACGGCGGCTGCGGCTAGGTAGGGCATCACCGGCACCATATGACGAGGCCCAATGCACCCGCCGCCGTGCCAGTAGGCGTAAGAGGCGATGAAGAACAGAAGCGCAACCGCGCTCAGGGCGAACACGGCGCATTCCCGCCGAAACCTCCGCTGTTGCGCCATGTACGCCAGACCGAACAGCCCCAGGACAAGGAATGGCGAGAAGACGAACAGCCCGCGATAGGGACTGAACGTCAGCCCATAGAGCGCAGAGAGTGTGGGCCAGGTGACTCCGTACACGCCCTGCGCCATCCGTGGGAAGACCTGTTCCACCCCGGAATAACCAAGCGTTAACCATTGGCCGAAACAGGCGTAGTTGTAGAGCAACAGACCCAACAGCGGAATGGCAGCGATCAGGCCGGCGATGAGAATGTGTTTCCGAAGGACCGGCAGCGCGTACAGGGCGATGATGCCGGCAAGTATGGCCGATGGGTACTCGCTGACTACGGAAAGGCCCAGCAGAAGACCGACCCAAACGGCCGTGCGCAACGTCGCGGAGCGACCCGCGTGCCCGTGTTTCAACGCAAAGACCAGGTAGAAGGCCGCGAGACAGAAAACCGCTACGACGATGTGGCCAAAGAAGAGCATGCCATACACCAGCGAGAGTGTGCCGAGGGCGTAACCAACCGTCGCGAGCGCCGCCGCGCTGAGATTTTCCGAGAGCGCATACGCCAACCGGAACAGCAGCACCGCCCCAAAGGCCGCGATGAGGTACACGGTGAGCGCGCGTGTGAGATAGACCGTGATGATGTTGAAAAGATCGCCGTCGGGCGCGGCTCCCAGCAGCCGGCCGCCATGGTAAAGCACGAAATAAGCGGGTACGGCCATGAACGACAACCCCGGCGCCTTGTCGCAATAGGCGTGTCCGTTGAGGAGACACTTGTCCCAGGTATTCGCGGCGTAGTTGTCTATGCGGAAGGTATGCGCTTCGACGATGGCGCGCGTGAGGTCCAGACGCGTGTTCTGGTTCCAGTCGCCGCCGTGGTTGAAATAGAGGTTCGTGCCGAACACCAGCAGGAACAACGCCCAAGACACACGACGCGCAGATGGGGGAAGGAGAGGCAGGCTTTCTGCGCTGGTCAATGGGGTCGTGCTCCCTGGTTCACTCCACGGCCACAGCCAGCGTCATCATCCACGGCACGAGAAGGCCGCGGCGGTCCTGCCGCTCCACGCGGAATCCGTGTTGCTCGAAGAGCCTGCGCAGCCGCCCCGCCCAGTGGTGCTTGACCTGAAACTTTTCGTAAGTCCCGATGATGATTTGGTGCATGACAAAGCCCCAGACGCGGTTGATGTTGCTGTCCACGAAGAGTATCTTGCCGCCGGGCTTCAGCAACCGCCGGAACTCTTTCAATGCCGAGAACTGGTCCGGATAGTGGTGGAAGGAATGGCAGCAGGCAACGTAGTCGAACTGGCCGTCGGAGAAGGGGAGTCGGGAGGAGGCGTTCCCCGCGCAGAAACTGACATTGGGGTTGTTGGCCGCCCCGAATACGGGGCGCGCCTTCGACGACGCCACCTTGACCATCCCTTCGGAGAGGTCCACGCCCGCCAGCCTCGCGTTGGGGAACTTCTCATGCACGCGCATCACAAGCGTACCGGTGCCGCAACCGATGTCCAGAAAGGAGAAGGCGGCGTCGGGCTTCTCGATCCGGAGCATCTCGGCGATGATGTGGTTCTGGGTGGGGATGAAGAGATTGCGCTGAAAGAAGCCAGGATGGTCGTACTTGGAGCTCCACTTGTCGAACTCATTAACCGCCTGTTCCCTGAATCTATCACTCATGTGCGTTCTCCCGCGTGCTGCCTTTGATTCGGATGGGCGCTTTGCCCAAGTCCTTCTATTCTAAGCCTTTCGCGGCGCAAGTCAAACACTTCGCGCTTGATTTTGCGCCGCCGATGGGGCATCTTGTATCGGCTTTTTGACATCAATCCTCTTGTCGGGGAAAAAGACATGGACCGGATCAACATGGTCGTGGTCGGTTACGGCATGGGCGCGTGGCATTGCGACCGCGTGAAGGCCGTGCCGGAGATCGCCCTGTACGGGGTGTGCGACATTGACGCCGCCAAGCGCGAGAAGGCCGCAAAGGAACGGGGCGGGATCAAGCTCTATGCCGCCATGGACGAAGTCTGGGCGGACAAGAACGCGGACCTTGTCGTACTTGCGCTCCCGCACTCCATGCACGAATCGGCCTGCGTGGCCGCCGCCGCCGCGAAAAAGCACATCATCATGGAGAAGCCCTTCTGCATGACGGTGAAGGAGGCCGACAACATGATCCGCGCGGCAAAGCGGAACAAGGTCATGCTGACCGTCGGCCACAACCGGCGCTGGGACCTGGATTACCTGATGGTGAAACAGCAGGTGGACGCGGGCATGATCGGGCTGCCGTTCGTCATCGAGTCGCGCGTGCACGGCTACGGCGGGCCGCGCGGCTGGCGGCAGTTCCGCAAGTTCGGCGGGAGCATCCTCTACGACTGGGGCGCGCACCTGGTGGACCAGATCCTCCAGATTCGCAAGTACCCGAAGATCGAGTCGGTCTATGGAGACATACAGTTTCGCGTGTGGAACAGCGAGGTCGAGAACAACGCGCGCGCCACGATTCGCTTCAAGGACAAGACCATGGCGCTGGTCGAGATAAGCCAGGTGACACAACTGCGAGCGCCGCGGTGGTTCGTCATGGGCGACAAGGGGACGCTCATGCAGGAGGCCCAGCATTCCTTCCGAGCCGAGGGTGTAAAGGTCAGGACACAGATAAACGGGTTGACTGTTGATCTGACTCCCGAGCCCATCAAGTCCGACGTGACCGACTTCTACCGCAACGTCGTCGCGCACCTGAAGACGGGCGCAGAACTGCTCATCAAGCCGGAGGAGGCGCGCATCTCGACGAGCATCCTGGAGGCCGTTGTGAAATCGGCGAAGACGGGGAAAGTTGTGAGACTGTAACCTTGTTCTTCCGGGCAATTGACAACCTGGAAGTCGAGTGATAAGATTTGGCTGGGTGGCAGGCTGCGATTCGCTGGGCCGTTCAGGGGCACGAGACGGACATATCGAAGAGGGTGAGCGTGATTGAGAAGGAGACGCTTTATGACACTGACGGAGATTCTACCCGCTATCCGGCAACTGCCGACGGTGGAGAAGATTCGTCTTATTCGCATCTTGGCTCAGGAACTTGATACGGAGAAAGACATCTTCCCCTTCGAGCCGTATAAGATTTACTACCTGCAGACACCCTACAATGCGTTTGGCGCAGGCAAAGCGTTGATGGACGCAATGAAGAACGGCTGACCGGCGCGGAAACC
>CAYPFP010000011.1:40427-66926 GCA_964409935.1 uncultured Planctomycetota bacterium
GAAAAAGGTGATGTCGTGAAATTGTGACGCGTTGGGTTTGCCGCGGAGGCCGTGAGAGACGGGACGACAAGGCGATGCGGAAGCCGGGTTCGACGCAGGCGCCATGAAGAGAGGGACGGCCGCTACCCGCCTATCTTGCGCTCGAAGCATCGGGCCTTCCTTGCGCTCGCCGCGCCCTGACGCCAATCGCGCCAGCTTCGATCTGCGCCTGTGCGGGGGAAGGAAGGTCACCTTCGTTTTAGACGGCGATATACAGCTTTGCGGTCCTCAATCAGATAGACCGTGATTTCTTTTCGCGAATCGTCAATCCCATAAACGATTCGAAGACGCCCCGCTCTGAACTTGTACTCGCCGCGCCCCTGCAATTTCTCTGCCCCAGAGGGCCGCGGATCATGCCCCAGTTGTTGGAGTTGCCTGACGATCCGGTCATGGTACGGGGCGGGAAGGCGTTGCAGTTCTTTCTTCGCAGACCTGACCAGAGAGACGGTGTAGGCCATTACTTGCGCTTTCGGGCCTTTTCGGCCAGATAGTCACTAAGTGAAATGCGCGGCTCCCTCTTGCGCTCCTCAACGATGACGGCGTAGCGGAGGTCCTCAAGCGCGTGCTCTTCCTTCATGAGCCTTTCGAGGACCGCTGCCTTCTCCTTCTTTTTCAGCGCTCGGAAGGCTGTCAGGAAGACTTCTGCAGTGGCCTCTGTAGTGGTCATAAGCTCTCACCTCCTCTTGTGGGATTCTACCGCGCCAACTCGCAGGAGTAAATGTCCATGGAGAAGTTCTTGGCGCGGGTTAGCCCCCAATCCTCCGCTCGAAGAACTCCTGCGCCGCCTTCTTGCCGTCCTTGTACTTGTCGTCGAGTTTCTGAGAGCCGATGCCCGCGCCGGTGTCGTCAATCATGGAGTGCTCGGTCTGGATAAGGCCCTCTTCGGCGCCGGGCGCGGCGCTTTTCTTGCCCTTGACCTCATACTCCTTGTAGAACTTCTCGACGCCGGCCTGCGCGTAGGCGAAGATTTCGGCCACGGAGAGCAGGCCGTCCTTGTTGACGTCGGCGGCATCGTCGGTGAAGGCGTCCACGAAGACGTAGGGGAATACCGTTTCGTTGACCTCCATCGCGGCGCGCGTGGCGGTGATGGTGATCCTTCCGGGCTTGGCGACGTGCTTCATGAAATACCCGCTCACGGGCGTGGTGATGGCCGTCACGGTGCGCGCCGCCGGCAGCGCATCCACCAGTGCGCCGAACGCCTTGTCGGACATGTCCGGTCCGGGCAGATTGAGTCGCGCCGAGCCTTCATAGACGTCCGCCGGGCCCGCCACGAAGATGAAAAGCTGGTCGTCGGATTTCAGTTTGGTCTTGAGCAGTTCGAAGACCTTCTGAATGTTTTCCTTCCGGCAGGTGTCGAAGACGGGGCTTTCCTTTCTGGCCTTTTCTTCAAACAGGAAGAAGATGTTCTCTGGCTTGTAGCCGTAGCGGTGCACGAGAGCGGTGTACAGTTTGGATCCCAGTCCCCACAGTTTCTGGTAGTGGGCATCGTCTCCGGACAGCCCGCAGATGATGACGGCATACCGATTGGGAAGCGGAACCTGGGCGACGGCGGAAACCGCCACCAAGACGCAGAGGCACAGAGAAACAAAGACGCAACAGCGCCGCATACGTCCGACCCCTGACGCCTGAACCTTGAACGGCGGACCCTGAATCCCCATGCCTATGCCAACCCTTCTCTTCTCCTGAGAAACCACTCGACGCCCAGAAGTCCCAGGATGAGGCAGAAGAAGTAGCGATTGTCCCACAGCGCCCGCTCGATATAGGTCTGCTCCTCGTGCGTGGAGGCCTTCAGGCGTTCGGCGATCTCGGATGTGCGGGCGATGTCGGCGCTTATGCCGCCGGTTTGGGCGGCGAGCGAAGTCAGGAGCGCCTTGTTCGGTTCGTAGTCGCGCGCCTCGATGTCGGTCTCCTTGGCGAAGAAGCGGGCGGCATCCTCGCCGACGATTTCGCCTTTGAGCTTGGCGCCGGCCTTGAGTTCGTACTGGCCGATGGCGGGGACTTCGTATCTGGCCGTGTATTGTCCCGGTTGATCCACATCGCGCGTGAGGGGGAGGCGGATCACCTTTTCGTCGGGCTGCCGGATGTGCACCCACGTCTCGGCGTCGTCGGCGGGCTTGTAGTTCTCGTCCACGACGGATGCGCTGATGCGGGCGCGGTCGCCGGGGGAGTAGCGGTTAAAGTCCGTTGTGATGAGCACGGGGCTATTGGGCACGCGGTAGTGGTAGGCGGCGGCCCACCGGACGATGTTCTGCCAGAATTTCCGGAAGTACGAGTTGTCGGTCTCAGTGAGGCCCCAGTGCGCCTCGAACTCCTGCCCCCAACCCGCCGTGGTGTCGGTGCAGAAGGCCACGGTGCGTCCCTTGCCGTATTGCTGCACGGCCAGCATCACCATGGGGCCGTACACGGACTTGCGGGTGGGGTGGACGGCCAGCACCGTGGCGCCGGGTTTGGCGCGTTTGATGTGGTTGAAGCCGTTGAAGAAGGGCATGGCCTTCCAGATGTCGGCGTTTTTGGCGGGGTCGGGGTCGAGCTGCATGACGGGGTGTTTCTTGCCGTCGTCGGTGAGTTCCCACTGGAAGGGAACGTCCTCGGTGTAGCCGTCCTCGCGGCCGGCCATCTCGACGGGCAGCATCTTGTCAATTACCGAACCGCCGTAGCCGCCGGGGCCGAAGGCCGTGTAGCCGCCGATCATGATGTAGCCGCCGCCGCGCTCGCCGACGAAGGTCACGGTGTCCTTGAGCTGCTGCGGCGTGAAGAAGACGCTGTCAATGTCGCTGCAGATGATGACGTCATAGTGATAGAGTTTCTTTTTCGTGGTCGGGAAACCGTTGGCGGGGTCGCGGACGCACGAGATGCCCGCCTGTTTGGCGGCGTTGAAGTCGTTGCGGAAGAGGGGGGTCACCTCCATGTGCTTGTCCTCTTCCAGCGCCTCGACCAAGTACTGGAATTCCCACTTCTCGCGGTCGGGCATGCGGTACTGGGTGCCTTCCATGTACAGAATCTTGATCTTGTGTTTGCTGGCGTTGACGGCGAAGGTCTCGGTGTTGTTGGCCGTGTTCTGTTCGCCGGTCTGGACAGGGATGATGATGTCGTACTGGAGCAGTCCGACCTCTTCGGGGGTGAAGACGAAGTCCGCCGTCTGCGGCCCGCCGGCCAGAACGACCTCGACCGTCTTGACGACCTGCTGCCCGCGTTTCAACTGGACGGGCACCTTGGCGTCTTTGTATCCGGAGGACTGGAGCGTGACGCGGACGGCGACGACGGTTTCCAGCGTGACCTCGCGTTGGGTCTGGACGGACTTGATCCCTATGTCCTTGATCGGGACCTTTCCTCCGGCCAGCGCGGTGTGGATGGGCACGCCGTTCTTGGCGAAGGCCTCGGCGACGGGGGCCATGTCCTGGCGCGAATTGTCCACGCCGTCGGAACACAGAACGACGCCGCTGACGGTTTCGGCGCTCAAGGCCGACAGGAGCGTGGTAAGTCCGCCCGCGATGTTTGTGCGGCGACCCGCGGGTTTTGCGGCCTTGAGGTACTTGGTCTCTTTGGCGTCTTCGGCAAGCGTGTACGTGCGCAGGCGAAACTTATCGCCCAGGGCGGCCACGAGGTCGGTCTCGGGTCCGGCGAGGTTTCGCACGGCCTTCTCGAAGCGGGTCAGGCCGCCGGCCTCATCGGGCAGGGCCATGCTCGCCGAGGCGTCCAGCACGACGGCCACCAGGCCCTGAAACTTCTCGCTGCTGAAGACGCGGTAGATGGGATGGCATATGCAGAACAGGATCAGCGCCACGGTGATCATCCGCAGCGTAGTCAGCAGGTTCCGCGGTCTCGCCGCCGGCGCGGGCCTGGACCGCAGATACAGGAGCACCAGCAAGGCCGCGATGGCGGCGGAGCCTGGGATGAAGATCCACAACGGCGGTAGATAGGGAAAATGGAGCATTCGGATCGTTACAGAAAGAGCCAAAGCGCAAGAAAGCAGTCACGGGCACGCCGAAATCCCAATCGGCACACCTCTGTATTCTATCGAAATCGCGGGCCATGCACAGCTATCTTTCCGGCGCGGCGCCGCCGGCGCCATTCTACACGAGGGACACTCGCGGCCCAAAGGCTTTTGTGTCCGGGCCGTTGTGTCGGGGCGGAGGGGGTGCTAGCATAATGGCGGTTGCACAGGATAGGGATGACAGGAGGATGTTGAAAGACATGAGCGACGCAAGCATTCGCGACTGGTTTCTTGCCGTTGATCTCGACGGGAATCTGAGCAAGGAAGATGAGGAGGCGCGGTCTCTTCTTCGCGGGTTGAGAAGTTCCCATGGGCTGCGGCGGGCCGCCATCGCCACCGCCCATCCGAAATGCGGCAAGCGCGTTCGCGGACTGGGCCTGTATTACGAGATGGATTACCTGGTCCTGGAGAACGGGAGCGTGATGCTGGAGCGCGACGGCGCGTCGTGGCGCGACGCGCCGAGGTGGCTGTCGTCGGTCAGCCCCATGCGCGGCGAGATTGACGCTCTTGAGAATGAAATTCTGCGGCGGACGGAGATCGCCGGCGAGCAGATGGTGGATTACACCGATCCGCCCATGAAGGTTCGGCTTCTGCGGTTGTCGAGCGGCGGCGAGCCTGTGCGTTTCGAGGTCTGCGCGGCCTCGATGCAGTTGGTTTCGAAGGACGCCGCTACCTTTCAGGCGGCGATCAGACTGACGCGCGAGGCCATTGCGCGGCTGGGCCTGAAGCTCGTCGAGGTCATGGATGCGACGAGCGTGACCTACGGGTGCGGGACGAAGGGTTCGGGGGTGGCGTTCGCGGCCAGGCTCAACGGCGTCGCGCTCTTCACGGTCGCGATGGGCGATTCGATCAACGACATCAGCATGCTGACCTCGTGCGGCCTTCCGTGCGCGCCCGCCAACGCCCTGCCGGAGATCAAGGAGCTTGTACGAAGCCGGGGCGGCATCGTGGCCGTTGCGGAGCGCGTCGAGGCCGTCAAGGAGGTCCTGAGGCTTCTTCCAGGGAGGCTGACCCATGCGATATGAAAGCGTCGTATTGCCGGTAGTGTTCGCCGCCGCGCTGGGTGTCTGCCATGCGCAGCCGCGGGTCGCGCAGAAAGACCTCGATACCGAGCGCCAACCCGGATGGGTGGACTATGCGCCGGCGGAGGGCGGCGTCGCGCCCATGAATCCGCCGACCTTTGTCTGGCTGCCGGTGCGGGGCGCCAAGGAGTATGTGCTTCAATGGAGCCGCAGCGCGGACTTCCCGCAGCCCGACACCACGACCGTGCGGGTCTCGATATGCATCCATGTTCCCCGACAGGTCTTCGAGCCGGGCAGATGGTTCTGGCGGTTCGGCGTCGAGGCCGGCGAGCGGCTCTTTTCGAAAACCCGTTCGTTCACGGTGCCGAGGGACGCTCCCGCCGCGCCTTTCCCCGATGTGAAAGAGGTCATAAAGAAGTTGACGGGCGTCCGGCCGCGCGGCTTCGTGACGCCCGATGAACTGCCCCGCTGGCGCGAGATGGCGCGGACAAGCCGCAAGGCGGAGGCCGACGCCGTGATAAGGTCCGCGCAACAGCAGATCGGTCGCCCATTGCTGCCGGAGCCGGCCAGACTGCCGCCGCCCAGAGACCCCAATCGCAACTTGGTCTACACGCAGACCTTTCGCACGACGCGCCCCTTCAACTCGGGCATGGTCGTTTGTGCGCAGGCCTACCTGCTGACCGGCGAGGAAAGGTTCGGGCAGGAGGCCCGCCGGCGACTCATGCACCTGATGACGTGGGACCCCGACGGCAGCACCAGCCTCTTTCACAACGACGAGCCGGGCACCGAACTGGTGCGCGTCTGTTCGCGCGTGTACGACTGGGTGTATCCGCTCCTCACGGAAGAGGACAAGCAGCGATGCCGAACGGTCCTGGCCCAGCGGATGCCGCAGTTGTACAAGGCGCTGCGCGGCATCCCCTTCGAGGCGCGCCCGTACAACAGCCACGCGATGGACTACTACATCTCCGATCTCACGGAGGCGTGCATCTGCATGGCGGGGGAGATTCCGGTCGAGGAGATGTTCGAGTATGTGCTGACGCAGATTTGGTCGCCCTTCTACCCGCCCTTCGGGGGAGAGGACGGCGGCTGGAGCGAAGGCCCCAACTACTGGCAGTGGAGCACGGCCAGCTTCATCCGCACCTTCCATCTTGTGCGGCAGGCGACGGGCGTGGACGTCTTTCGCCGGCCATGGATGACGAACACGGCGTTCTTCAAGCTCTATTGCAGTCCGCCATATTCGGCGATGTCGCCCTTCGGCGACGGCCAGTCAGGCCCCGCGCGCGGCGGCGACACGATGTACAAGCTGGCCGTCATCTTCAACAACCCCTACGCCAAGTGGTACGCCGACGAGCAGAAAGCGCGGCTTTACGGCATAGATGCGTTCATGTTCGACCGGCCCGGCCTGGCGGCCAAACCGCCTTCCGATCTGCCCCAGGCGCGGTGCTTCAACGATATCGGCCTGGCATGCATGCACAGCGACCTGGCCGACGGCCGAAGCAACGTCCATTTCATGATGAGGTCAAGCCCCTTCGGGGCCACCAGTCACGCCTTTGCCGACCAGAACGCCTTCATCCTCCACGCCTACGGCGAGGCGCTGGCCATCGCGTCGGGTTACTATCCGTACTACGGCAGTCCGCACCACAAGACGTGGACGTGGGAGACGAAGGCCGCGAACTCGATCCTCGTGGACGGCCAGGGCCAGACGATCCGAAGCTGGGAATCCAAGGGCCGCATCTCGCAGTTCGCCACCGGCGACTACGCGCACTACGCCTGCGGCGAGGCGCATCCGGCCTATGGAGGGCGGCTCAAGCGGTTTGACCGCCATGCGCTCTACCTGCGGCCCGCCGTCGCAGGCGATGAACCGGTGATCGTCTTGTGGGACAACATCGAGGCCGTGAAGCCCGAGACCTATCAATGGCTGCTTCATGCGCTGGAGCAGATGAGCATAGACGGACAGGGCCAGACGGTCACCATTTGCCGCAAGGCCGCACGTCTTACCGTGCGCCTCCTGAGACCACAGGGCCTGAGATTCAGCCAGACCGACAAGTTCACGGCGCCGCCCGAAGTCGTCATGGAGGGTGCGGGAAGCCCCATGCCCGATCAATGGCACCTTACGGCGACCACAACGTCGCCTGCGGCCTCCCAGCATTTCGTGACGGTGTTGCTGCCGCATCGCGAAGGCCGCTCCTCGGAGTTGCCGTCCACGCGGCTTCTGGACGCAAGCGGGTATGTGGCTCTGGAGGTCAAGAGTCCCCGGAGCCGGCAGCTTGTGTTCCTGCGCTCCGAATCGCCGAAGGGGGCGGGATTGAGATTCGAGGACGTACAGACGACGGCCGACGTCCACGCGGTGGCTCAGGATGCGCAAGGCAGGGCGCTGAAGTCCTTCTCGCACGTCTGGAAATGACCGGTGTCTATCGGAAGACGATCTTTCCCAGACCGCGATTGCCGGCGGCGTCGGTCGCCTTGATGGCGATGGTGTGTTCGCCGGGCGGCAGCTTTTCGACGGAGAAGTCAAACTCGGCCGTCCTGGAGTCGAAGATGCCCGTTGTCGGATAGACGCCTATCCACTCCTTGGCATCCACGGAGTATTGGATCTCCAGGATGATGGACATGGCGTCGGCGACGCGGCCGCGGATACGCCACCGCTCCTCGCCCGCAGGCGTCGCCTTGAGGGACTCGACGGCCGGCTTGGTGTTGTCCACAAGCACCGGCTCGGAGAGCCTCTCCGCCTGGAGGGCCTTGTCGGGCGGGTTGGAGGGGGAATCGCTCGCCACGACCCTGATGACGTACTCGCCGTCGGGCACGGTTTCGGTGTCCCACGCATGACTCGTGGCGCTCAGGTCGTCCTTCAGCGGTTTCCATTCCTTCTCTTCGGTACCCCTGTAGAGGAGCGTGTACTTCAGTTTATCGCCGTCGGGGTCCTTGGCTTCCCAGGAGATCGTGCGCTGGGGCTTGTGTGCGGGGATGGCGCCCGGGGCGGCTGCGGCGGCCTTGGTCGTTGTGGTCGAGGCGGCCTTGGAGACCATCTTGGAGAGCGTCTCGGACATGCCGGAAGCGGAGGTCGTGGTTGAGGCGGCGGGCTTGTCCGATTCGGTCGTCTCGGCGCTCGCACCGGCGGCGGCGCCGTCCACGGTCAGCTTGGCGACCACCGGCGGCATGTTAAGCATGAGGTAAGGGACGCTGATCTTGCGGATCCGGGGCGTCTTGTCCGGGGCGCTCGACGTGAGAGTGGCGCGGAACTGGATGAACCTGGCGGGGGGGCATTGGGCGCGATCGCGGCCGGAGTTCTTGGACTCGGCCGACCAGTCGCTCCAGGTTGCGTCGGGCTTGGAGCTGTTGCCGGTGCGCGCGGCGACGGCGACGCCGGCGCCGGAGGGCGTCTCGCCTTCCCACGAAACAGCGCCCCATTGGGAGATGTTCGAGGTGTCGAAGACGGGCGAGAGGAAACGCCCTTCTGAAGCAAAGCCTGTCTTCATGGTGTAGAGACGTCCCTGGTTCCCGGTGGCAACGGCGATCGCCCCCTGGGGCGACTTGGCGGCCAGCGGCAGCAAGGCGATGACCTGGAGTTCGTCGGGGTCCATGATGACCTCGTAACGCGAGGTATCGCTCAGCGAGACGCGGTACAGCCTTGAGCCGTTGCCCGTGCCGGCCCATAGCTCGTCTCCCACGACGGCCAGACAGAGGATCATCGTGCGATCCAGGGCCAGCATCTGCGTGACACGGCCGTCGGGCGCGATCTTGTAGATGCAGTTCTTCGCCGAGACGGTGGGAGGCGGGGGGGAGGGCGCGGGGGGTTCGGAAGGGGGCGTGAGAGTCATTGTTCCCATGCGTTGGCGCGGCTGCTGGGGCTGCGGGGCGCTTTCGCCCATCGGCGCCGGAGGCGGCGCAGCCATTTCGGGGATAAACATGCCCCCCGCCCTGCCGGCGGGCATGGCCGGCACGTCGCCGGCGGCCGCCGTCGCGGCGTAGAGGTTCCCCTGGTCGTCGAAGACGAGACCGTGCACGTCGCCCTCGGCTGCGTCGTACACGACGGACACTTTGCCCTCCGGCGTCACCTTGTACACGATGCCTGCCGGCTCGCTGCCGCCGTAGAGGATGCCGCCTTTATCGAGGGCCAGGCAGAGGATATGGTTCTGGCCGGAGTCCAACAGCGTCTGGACCTGTCCGGCGCTTGTGACCTTGAGGATTCGCCCGCGAGGCCCTGTGGCGGCGTAGAGGGTCGAGCCGTCGCGCGACCACGCCAGCGCCCACACGTAGGACTCTTTCGTCTCGGCGAAGACCGTGGCCTGTCCGGCGGGGGTGATCTTGTGGATGACTCCGCGGGGGGCGGTGCCGGCGAAGAGGTTGCCGGCCTTGTCGAAGGCCAGGCTGAGGACATGCTGGTCGGGGAGCTTGCAGAACTCGGAGAGGTCTTTCTTGCCGCTGATTCTGTAGATGAGGCCCTTGTCGCCGCTGCCGGCATAGATGTTGCCGGAGGCATCCTGGGCCAGCGCCCAGAGGTAGGCGCATTCCAGACCGGGGACCCTTTCATACGCCGGACTCAGCGCGAGGGTTCCGTTGCTGGCGATGGCGACGCGATCAAACTTGCCTTTGTCGAACTCCGCCAGCGACGAGAGTCTCCAGAACGCCGTGGTGACGGCGAGGGCGGGGGTTGCCAGCGCCGCCGCCAGCACACAGGCCATGACAGGACCGCGGATTTTCATGAGGTGGTCTTCCTGGATACCGAACCATTATTTTTCCTGTTCGACAACCAAACTCAGAGTCTGCGTGCCGGAGAGCGCCCACTCGGTCTTGCGCTTGAGCACGATCTCGGTCATGGCGGGGCTTGCGCCGCTCTGGTTTCCAAAGGCGATGATGTTGACGAGCGAAGCGGGCAGGGCGGGAAGCGTGTCGCCATTGGACGAGATGCCCGGGGCGGGCATCGCGATGCGAAGGACGAGGTTGCGGTTGTCGTCCTCCCGCTCGATGAGGGCGAGAAGCTGGTCCAGGCTTTCGGGTCTGAAGGCGCCCGGGTTGGCCGCGCGGTCCAGCATGCGAGCGGCCAGGGCGTCGCAGGCCGTGACCATGAGTACGCGCCCGGCGGGCAGCGCCAGCGGCAATCTTGCCTCGAAGGGGATGGAGACGAGCTTGTCGGACTTGTAGGGACGGAGGTTGACGCTGAATCGGGCCGTTTCCCCCGGTTTCACGAAGCGTGTGTCGGCCGTGATGCTGTCCAGCGCGGCGGTGTGGCGCGCGGATCGGATGGCCGCTTTGAGGCTGAAGCCCTCAATGTGCACGGGGCTGAAGGTGTTGTTCATGAGGGCGGCGACCCGCTGGGCGACCTCCATGAACCCCATGGCCGACCCGCCGGTCTCGTAATGGAGGTTGTTCAGGGCGATGGGGTTGGCGCGACCGCGAATATGGATGTTGGACGACAGGGCCATCATGTAGTCGCCGGTGAGGCCCTCGGTCGCGCCGATGGAGTCCATGGCCACCGAGGGCAGAAGCATCGGTGTCATGAAGCGCTGGCTGATCATCTCGTAGCGATAGGTGTGTTCCTTGCCGGAGTCCTCGTTCTTGACGACGATGGTGCAGGGGATCATCCTGGCGCGCCGGCCCATCTCGCCGCCGATGGCGGCTCGGCGGTCCATGCAGATTCTGCCCATCTCGGCGGCCGTGCCGCCCAGCTTGACGGAGCGGGCCTGGCTGGCGATCACCGTGTGGATGTAGGCGGCGACCATGGGCATATCGGCCTCGCCGCTCTGAAGCATGGGATGGCCGAAGCCCAGGACCTTGTTCCCCTCGCGCCAGGTGAGCGTGCCCACGGCGGCCATGTCCGCGTCGCCGCGCACGAGCTGTACGCCCAGGGCGGCGCCGGCCTCGAAGTTGGTCTTCAGGTCGGTCGTTCCCGCGGGGGCGCCTCCGGCGACAGGGAACATGTTGAACCTCTCAAGCTGCGGCTCCAAGATGCGCAGGGCGGCGGGAGAGGCCCCGCTGACCATGACCGGCAGCGGGAGCGTGCGCGCGGGCAGCGACCCGCCCAACGGATTGGCGGGCGACCGGGCGGCGCTGTCCGCCCACTGTTGCACAGGAACAAGCCAGTCCCCGAAGAGGGGATCGGCGGGCGAAGGGCCTGGCTCGACACCGGCCGGTTGCGGACGGCGGGGCGAGTCCTCATTGGCCTTGAGCATCTCGTGGATGGGCGTGATGCCGGCGATGGGTTCCTTGGCGAACGTCCAGCCGTACGCCACTGCACCGACGAGCTTGTCGCCGATGTACACGGGGCTGCCGCTCATGCCGGCGATCAGGCCCGACTCTTTCAGCGGTCCTCCCGAAAGACGCGCAAGAATCATGTCGCCTTTAGGCTCGAAGTTTTTCATGACGCCGATGATCTCGGCGTTGAACTGTTCGATGGTGTTGCCCTGGAAGACCGTCTTGCCATAGCCCTTCATGCCGGGTCTGACTTCGTCCACGGACATGAGAGCTTGGTCGGCTTCGCACCATGGGGGCAATGCCAGAGCCGCCATGAGCACGACAAGGATAGCGGGACGCTTCATAGAGACTACTCCAGTACGGCTGTTCGGATGGAATACTACTTCTCATGATACAACCGGTAGCGGAGTTTCGCAAGGGCGAAAGGCGGGTACGGCGGGGGGCGTGCGGCGAAGCAGAGGCGAGGCCCGCCGGACGGCTTGCCGGGCGGGGACAGGAAGTGCCAGGCACCCGCCAATACGTCGGGCGGGAGCCAGGCACTTGGTCTGTTTGCGGTATGACCTATTCCTTGGGTTCTTCTTTCTTCTCGGGCTTCTCGGCGGGGGGAGGGCCGGCCTTCATGAGGGCATCGCGCTCCTCCAGGGCCTTCTTGAGTTCGGGGCTTTTCTCCGCCGCCTTGCCGAGCATTTCGTTCCAGGCGCTGTCGGTGTCGGCCTGCGCCTTCTGCACGTCGGCATTGGCCCTCAACGCATCGAAAAGCTTCTTCTGGAGGTCCTCGACCTCCGTCCTCAGGGCCTTGGCCTCCGGGGATGCGGCGGCGACCTCGCGGATCTTCAGCTCAAACTTTTCCCGAAGGTCCTTCATCTGCTGCTGCATCTCGATCAGTTCCGGATTCTTCTGGACTAGTTCTTCGCGCGACTGCCATTCCTGTTTGCGCTTGGCATCCAGGTCTTGCTGCATCTTCTGAAGCTCCGGGTCTGCGGCGATGGCCTCGGCGCGCTTCTTCTGCGCATCCCGCCACTTGGCTTGCTGCGCCTCGTGAAGGGCCTTCAACTCCGGATCGCCCTCGGCGGCTTCCACGGCGAGGCGGTTAATGCGTTGCTGCAGTTCGGGCATCCTTCCGCCGCGTTCCCCGGCGGGTCCTTTTGGGGGCGCGGGCTTGGCCGGCGGCGCTTCCTGCGCCACAGCCCCCGAAATTAGAAGCCCAAGAGTCAAAGCCGTCGCCAACACGGAATGACCAGCCGTACTTTTCATTGACGTCTCCTCCATATTCTATACGCCCATTTCCCAATCTATGCCGTAGACAACATGGCCTTTATTATACCCGCAGAGCTCGCCGCGTGCACAAGAGGAACATTTTACACAGAGTTTACACAGACGAAATCAGGGCGCAACCTGCCGGGCTATACTTTAGGTATTTGAAGACGCCGCGCGCGCCGGGCGCGCGGAATCACGCGGTTAGACAATGGAAGGACCGGTTCATGCGAAGAACGGCGGGAAGTCAGACGGAGCGTCTCGCGGCGACGCGGCGCGTCAACGTGACGCGGCGCGTCAACGTGACGCGGCGGGCGGCCGTTTGCGTCTTGTTGTGTATGGGTTTGGGCGGCGGGCTGGCCGAAGAAGGCGGCGGCCCCAGGATTACCTTATCGGCTGAGGGTCAGGCGGAGGCCGAGGCGCAGATCAAGAGAGACCTTGCCGGCGCGCCTCCCAAGTCCGAGGTGGATAAGATCAAGGAAATGCTGGGTCTCCGTCTGTATGTTCAGGCCGGCAGCTACTTCAATCCGCACGGGGACAAGAATGATCTACACATCTTCGATCACCAGGCCGACACCGTGACATTCGACATGGCGCAGATCGTCTTGAACCGGCTGGCGCCGGCGGGCGGTTTCGGCGGCAAATTCAAATTCACCGTCGGCGAGACGGCCAAGTTCATCCACGCCCTGGACCTGGGCATCGGGGCGGGGGAGTCGCCCAATCGAAGCGCGCCGTACGACTTCACCGAGTTCTACGGCGAATACGTTGTGCCCGTCGGCAACGGGCTGCACATCATCTTCGGCAAGTGGGTCACCTTTATGAGCGCCGAAGTCATCGAGGCCATTGACAACCCGAACAATTCCCGTTCCTTCTTGTTCAACTATGCGGTACCTTTCACCCATACCGGCCTCAAGGCGTCGTATTCCGTGAACGAGAAGGTGAGCGTCAGCTTCCTCGCCGTCGCAGGATGGGACGCCTTCAAGGACAACAACGACAGCCCCGCGTTCGGCTACTCAGTCACATACGCCCACAACGACAAGGTGAGTTTGACGGCGAACTTCATGCATGGTCCGGAGCAGGGCGGCGACGAATCGTCGAAGCGTTACATGCTGGACCTGGTGGCAACGGTGAAGCCCCTGAAGGACGTGACGTTCCTGCTGAATTCCGACCACGGGTGGGAGACGAGCATCCCCGGCGGGGTTGGGACGGCCGCCTGGTGGGGTTTCTCCGGCATTGTGCGTTGGGAGCCGCTGCCGTGGTTCGGCATCGCCCTGCGCGGCGAGTGGTTTGAGGACGCCGACGGCGTTCGCACGGGGCTGGCGCAGGACCTGGCCGAGGTCACGTTGACGCCGGAGTTCAAAGTGCAGCAGCCGGGCTGCCTGAACGGCCTTATCATCCGGCCTGAGTATCGCCACGACTGGTCAAACAAGCGCGCCTTCGACCATGGAACCCGCCGATCCCAGGACGTAATCGGCGTCACCATGATGTACCGATGGTAAGGCCGTCAAAGGCCGCACACCCAAGGCGCACATTTTACATGGATTTTACCTGACTGTAATACAGGTGCAATCTCGGCGAGGTAAAAAGGCCGGATAGGAGGAGCAGCGAAGGGCTGCCCCTCCGCGGAAACACGCGGGAGGGCGTGGAAGATCGGTTCCGCCGGGCAATGCAAGTGTGGAGGACACCATGCGAAGGGCTTCAATGCTGGGAGCGTTTCTCGGTTCGCTGTTTCTTGCCGGCGCCGCCGTGGCCGAAGGCACAACGCCGGCATCGAAGATTGACTCCGGAGATACGTCCTGGGTCCTTGTGTCATCGGCTTTGGTGTTGCTGATGACGGCCCCCGGCCTGGCCCTGTTCTACGGGGGCATGGTGCGGCGCAAGAACGTCCTGGCCACCGTCATGCAGAGCTTCATCCTGCTCTGCATGATCAGCGTGCAGTGGGTGCTCTACGGCTACAGCTTGTCGTTCGGGCCGGACAAGGGGGGCCTCATCGGCGGGTTGGAATGGCTTGGGCTGAACGGCGTGGGCGGCGCGCCCAACGCGGACTACGCCGCCACCATTCCACACCAGGCGTTCATGATCTTCCAGATGATGTTCGCGATCATCACGCCGGCCCTGATCACGGGCGCGTTTGCCGAGCGCATGAAGTTCTCGACGTTTCTGGTGTTCTCGCTGCTCTGGGCGACGCTGGTCTACGATCCGGTCTGCCATTGGGTGTGGGGCGTCGGCGGGTGGATTCGCAATCTCGGCGCGCTGGATTTCGCGGGCGGGACGGTTGTGCACATCAACGCCGGCATCTCGGCTCTGGCCGCCGCGCTGTACATCGGCAAGCGCAGGAATCTGGATACCGAGCCGATGCCGCCGCACGACTTGCCGATGACGGTCCTGGGCGCGGCGCTGTTGTGGTTCGGCTGGTTCGGGTTCAACGCCGGCAGCGCCGTGGCGGCGAACGACTTGGCGGCGTCGGCCTTCCTGGCCACCAACACGGCCACCGCGGCGGCGGGTCTGGCGTGGGTGCTTGCCGAATGGATATGGAAGGGCAAGCCAACCGTTCTCGGCGCGGCGTCGGGCGCGGTGGCGGGTCTGGTGGCGATCACGCCGGCGTCGGGATTTGTGGGGCCGGTGTCGGCCATCTTTATCGGGATCGGCGCGGGGGTGTTGTGCTTGCTGGCCGTAAACGTCAAAGTGAGAGTGGGTTACGATGATTCGCTTGACGCATTTGGCGTGCACTGTATCGGCGGGATATGGGGCGCGATTGCCACCGGGCTTTTCGCGTGCAAGGCCGTCAACGCCGGCGGCGCCGACGGCCTGTTTTTCGGGGACGCCGCGCTGCTGGGCAAACAATTGATCGCCATCGGCGCCACGCTAGCCTACGCGTTCGTGGTATCGTTCGTCTTGTTGAAGGTTCTGGACGTGGCGATGGGGCTGCGCGTGAATCCGGAAGAAGAGACGTCCGGTCTGGACCTCACGCAGCACGGCGAGACGGCCTATCAGATGTAGGCGGCTGCACCTCGACCCCGTGTTACGGCTCGAAGAGACTCTTGGTCGAGAAGTTCGGGTCGCTGGTCAGGTTCACGCCCAGGCGGCGCAGGCCCGCCTCGTCGCCCGGCGTGGGTATGTGGGTCAAGTGGACCTCGCAGTTGCGGAGGTCCTGCAGGTGCTCCATCGTGAGTTGCGCCGTCGGATTCGTGGCGGCGCTGATGCTGAGAGCGATGAGGGTCTCTTCCAGATCGAGGCTGACGGTCCGCGCCTTGAGCACGTTCTCCTTGAGTTGGCGAATGGACTCGATGATGCTGGGCGAGAGCAGGTGGATGCGGTCCGGCAGGTCGGCGAGGCGCTTGATGGCGTTGAGCACCAGACTCGATGCCGCGTGCATCAGGGGCGAGTTCTTGCCGGTGACGACGGTCCCGTCGCCCAACTCCATGGCGGCGCCGCAGTAGATGCCCTGGTTTCCCTTCCCCTTCTGCTGCGCCTCATGGGCGGCGCGCCGGGCGGGGGGGACGACCTTGCGGTGTTCCGGCTCCACGCCCAACTCCTTCATGAGCAGTTCGGAACGCTGAACCGTGTTCTTGTCCACCGTTCCCATCACGTGTTCACAGCTATACCGGAAGAACCGGCGGATCACTTCCTGGCGCGCGGCCTCCTTGGCGACATCGTCATCGGTGATCCCGAAGCCGGCGCGGTTGACGCCCATGTCGGTCGGGGACTTGTAGACGGCGTCCCCGCCGACGATGCGCTTCAGGATGCGCTGGAGGACGGGAAAGACCTCGACGTCGCGGTTGTAGTTGACGGCTGCCGCGCAGCACGCTTCGAGGTGGAAGGGGTCAATGAGGTTGAAATCGCCGATGTCGGCCGTGGCGGCCTCATAGGCCACGTTGACGGGGTGCTTGAGCGGCAGGTTCCAGATGGGGAAGGTCTCGAACTTGGCGTAGCCGGACTTCATGCCGCGCTTGTGGTCGTGGTACAACTGCGAGAGGCAGGTGGCCAGCTTGCCGCTGCCGGGGCCGGGACCGGTGACCACCACGAGGGGGTTGTGGGTCTCGATGTAGGGGTTGGCGCCGTAGCCCTCGTCGCTGACGATGAGGTCCACGTTGGTCGGATACCCCTTGGTGAAGCGGTGGGTGTAGACCTTGATGTTGCGGCGTTCGAGACGGTTCTTGAATATCTTGGCGGCGGGCTGCTCCTCAAATCGTGTGATGACGACGGCGCGAACTTCGAGCCCCCAGTCGCGCAGGTCGTCAATGAGCTTCAGGGCGTCCACGTCGTAGGTGATGCCGAAGTCGCCGCGGAGCTTTCGGCGTTCGATATCGCCCGCGTAAATGCAGAGCAGGAGGTCGGCCTTGTCCTTGAGTTTCTGGAGCAGGCGCATCTTGACGTTGGGGTCGTAGCCGGGCAGGACCCGCGCGGCGTGGTAATCGAATAGAAGTTTTCCGCCGAACTCCAGGTAAAGCTTGTTGTTGAACCTCTCGACTCTTTGCAGGATGGCGTCCGTCTGTTCTCTGAGATACTTGTCGTTATCAAAGCCGGTGGGCTTGACCACGAAGACTCCCTTCCGTTTGTGGAAGCCAAATCAAAGCGGCATGCTCACGACGGCATGATACACGCCCGAAAATGGGATTGCAAGTCCCGTCTGACGGGGCAAGCGGCGGCAGGGGCTTGTGAAAAAATTTTCAGGGGACCGGGCCGCCGGCTTTGGGGCGGCTCGTGTTTACTCAGGTCTCCTTGCGCCCTTGACGGTCTTTCCGGTGCGGATGGCATCGTAAACGGTCTCCATGAGATGGATGGCGTTGCGGGCGCCGACCGGCGACACGGGTACGGGACCGCCCTCGCGCAGGCAGGACCAAAGGCCCTCATAGAACGGCTTCTGGAAGGGGAACTGCTCGCCAGGGGGGACTTGGAAGGCGCCTTTGGTTCCCACCACGTAGAAGCGGGGAAGGACTTGCTTGGGCCGGTCGCCGCCCTCCGGCAGGATGCCCGTCATGCAGGTGTAGAGGACGTGCGGGGGTTTCTGGAAGCGGACGATGGCCGCCGCCGAACCGGTGCGGTCAATCGGGCCGTCGGGGTTCACGGCGCACGCGGTGACGTCCAGAAGCGGGGAGGTGTTCAGGCACATGACCTGGTCGAACAGGTGTATGCCCCAGTCGCAGAGGGCATCGAAGATGCCGACGTTTCCGCCGAGGTTGATCTCGATGAACGTCGGATCGCCGATCTTGCCCTCCTTGATGCCGTTGAGGCAGGCCTGGAAATTCTTGTCCCACCGCCGATTCTGATGGACGGTGAGCACCTTGCCGACGCGGCCGGCGGCGTCAATCATGTCGTCGCATTCGCGGGTGGTTTGGGCCATGGGCTTCTCGGTCACGACGTGTTTTCCCGCCGCCAGGGCCTTCATGGCCACTTGGTGGTGCGTAGACGGGGGTTTCGTCAGGACGAACACGACCTCAACGCTCGGCATGGCGAGCAAAGCGTCGAGGGAGTTCGCGATGGCCAGTTTGTGGGGGAATTTCGCCGCCAGCGCGGTTGTCTTGTCCAGGGCGATGTCGTAAATGCCGTGCACGTGCACCTTTTCCGTCAACTCAAGCATTGTGGGCATATGGATGGTCTCAAGGACCTTCCCCGCCCCGACAACGCCTATGCCGATGGGTTTCATCTCTCGTGCTCCTTGCCGTTTGCGGACATTGCCGCCGCGTAATCTGCGACGTGGTTTGCCGAAACAAGCGCAATGATATCATGCAGCTCCCGCCGGGCGAAGCGAAAACGTCGCTTGAAGACGGGGGAGCTTTCGCGTATACTGGATAATCTTTATCCATCGAGGGATGTCGCAGTTGTTGGCGCTCACGCAGAAGGCAGAACAGACTTATGGCGTCAGTGGAGAAGATTCGCAATCTGGCCATCATCGCGCACATTGACCACGGCAAGACCACGCTGATTGATTCGATCTTCCGCGCGGCGCGCACGTTCCGCGACAACGCGCGAGTCGAGGAGCGCGTGATGGACAGCTACGAGCTGGAGCGCGAGCGCGGGATCACGATCCGCGCCAAGCATTGCAGCGTGGACTGGAACGGCTACAGGATCAACATCGTTGACACCCCCGGCCACGCCGACTTTTCCGGCGAGGTCGAACGCGTGCTCTCGATGGTGGACTGCGTTTTCCTGGTTGTTGACGCGAACGAAGGCCCGATGCCGCAGACGCGGTATGTCCTCATGCGGGCTTTGCGACTCGGCCTTCGCGCCATTGTCGTCGTCAACAAGGTGGACCGACCCCACGCCGATCCGAAGACGGCCCTCGACAAGACCTTCGACCTGTTCATCGAACTGGGCGCCACCGATGAACAGGCCGACTTCCCCGTCCTTTACGGATCGGGCCTTCACGGCTGGTTTGTCCGTGACTTGGGCGACCCCCGCAACGGCATGGTCCCGCTGTTCGAGACGGTCGTGAAGGAAGTTGCGCCTCCTGCGGGCGACTTCGACGCGCCGTTCCGGATGCAAATCAGCAGCCTTGCCTGGAGCGACTTCATCGGCCGCATCGGTTGCGGCCGCGTCCTGCAGGGGCGGCATCGGACAGGACAGGATCTCGTGCGCACGATCACGCGCTGGAAGAGCGCCAAGAGGGAGAACGGGAACTGGGAAATCGTCGCCTCTCAGAACGCCGCCTCCACGCACCTGTGGGTGACGCGCGGTCTGGAGCGCGTGCAGGTGGACGAGGTGACCGCCGGCGACATCGTGTGGATCGCCGGACCGGAGGACCTGGGCATCGGCGACACGATCTCCGCGCCCGAACAAGAATCTCCCGCGCTTCAGCCGCTGGAGATCGAAGAACCCACCGTCTCGATGTTCTTTCTCGTAAATACGGGGCCGTTTGCGGGCGAGGAGGGACGGGCCATCACGCTGCGCCAGATGAAAGAGCGGCTGGAACGCGAGTGCCGCGTGAACGTCAGTCTGCGCGTGGAGGACCTGGGGCGCGCCGACGGGTTAAAGGTGTCCGGACGGGGCGAACTGCACCTGGGCATCCTTATCGAGGAGATGCGGCGCGAGGGGATGGAGCTTTGCGTTTCGCGGCCGGAGGTCATCACGCGCGAGGACGCGCACGGGAACCTGCTCGAGCCGATGGAGTCGCTCATCCTGGACATTCCAGAGGAGTTCCAGGGCATCGTTATCGGGAAAATGGCCAAGCGCAAAGGCGAGCTTCTCAACGTTCACAACACGGGTACGGGGTTGATGCGCTTGGAGTTCAGCATCCCGACGCGCGGCCTGATCGGCTACCGCAGCGAGTTCCTGACCGATACGCGGGGGCTGGGCATCATGACCTCGCGCTTTGTCGGTTACGGGCCGTGGCGCGGCGACGTGATCGCGCGCACGTGCGGCTCGCTGATCAGCATGGAGACAGGACCGGCGACGTCGTACTCGCTGGAGAACCTGCAGCTTCGCGGCACGCTGTTCGTTGCCCCCACGGAGCCTGTCTACGCCGGCATGATCGTGGGCGAGAACTCGCGTCCCGGCGACCTGCCCTGTAACCCGACGAAGCGCAAGCAGGTGACGAATCATCGCTCCTCCACGAAGGAGGTCGCGACCGGCCTGGCCGTACCGCGCCGCCTCACGCTGGACGCCGCGATCGAGTGGATTGCGGGCGATGAGTTGGTGGAGGTCACGCCCAAGTCCGTGCGCGTCCGCAAGTCCATACTCAGCGCGGTCGAGCGAAGACGTCTGGAGCGGCGGATGGTCGCGTTGACGGAGGAGTAGCCCGCCCCGTCCTGCACCTCCGACTGCTGTGTTTCCGCCGTGCGCTACCTGCCGACAAACGCATACACATTGCCATCGCACGCGCCGACATAGACGGCATTTCCCGTGACCACAGGCGAGGACTTTATCGGGACGCCGATCCTGTAGCGCCAGAGGGTCTTGCCCGTTTCGGCGTCGAGCGCGTAGAAGTAACCGTCCTCTTTGCCGACGTAAAGGGTGTTTCCGGAGACAGCGGGCGCGGAGAGGCCGGAGAGGACCTGGCGCTTGTTCCGCTCAAAAAGGGCAGGGTCGGAATCCGGGGAATGGCGCCAGAGGGGTTTCCCGGTCTTGACGTCCAGAGCCACCAGGTCCGCGCCGCCAGCGATCAGTTTGTCGTTCCAGATCACGGGGCAGAACGCGGCGTACGTGGCCCCGGTGCTTGTGGCCGTCTTCCACAGAATGCGGTCGGTGGATTTCTGGGGGGCGGCGTCGTAGGCGACGGTCGTTCCGCCGGCCACAAAGAGCGTCCCGTCCTTGCGGATGGGCGGCGACACCGACCTGCCCACGCCTACCGTCACCTTTTCCCGCCACTGCTGGGCGCCGGTGTCAAGACTGAAGGCGGCAACGGTCTCGCGCCCCGCCACATAGACCGTATCGCCGTAAACGGTGGGACACGACTGCCGCAGCATGATGTTGAGGGGGACACGCCAAATTTCCTTGCCTGTGGCGGCGTCGAGGGCGAGCAGGGGACCGTACTCGAGCAAGGCCAGCACACGGCCCTTGTGCGTCACGCATGAAGACTTTGCCCCCCGAAAGCCCGCCTCCGGCGGGTAGCCCTCCGCCTTCCAGAGGATGCGGCCGTTGCGGGCGTCAAGGCCGTACACGATTCCCTGTTCCGACAAGGCGAAGACCCGTCCGCCTTCGTAGGCGACGGTATGCCTGACGGACTCCGTACGCGTCTTCCAGAGCCGTGCGCCGGTGACGGCGTCAAAGGCGACCACGCCCGCTCCTGGCCAGCCGAGGTCTTCGTCCTCGACCCCGATGAAAACGAGACCGTCCGCCGCGATGGGCGAAGATGTCCAGACGTCGCCGCCTGTGGGGGCGCACCAGGCAAGCGCCAGGGGAGGACGGACGATGTCGGGCGTCGTGCGGCCCTCCTCAAAAGTGCGCACGATCTGGGGCCAGGCGGTTGCAGGCTTGCAGAGGGGCGGTTTGCCGTCGCCAATGGTAACCGAGGTTTCGCGTTCCCAGGATTCGCCGCGATCGTTGCGGACGGTGACCTTCAGGCGGCAAAGAACCTGTTCCTGTGCGGCGTTCCACTCGCCGCGCCAGCACCAGTCGCTTTCCTGCTTCAGCGCGTATTCGGTCCGGACGCCTTTCGCCGTCGTCAACTCGGCCTTTGCCTCGCGAATCCAGGAGACGGTGTCGTAGGCATTGACCACGAGGGGGATTTTGCCTGCCGGCAGCACGCCGTCTGCGGGCGGGCAGACGATGTCGAGTCGCTTGTCCTGTCCGGTGAAGCGGAGTTCGGTCGTCAGGTCGCCTGCACGAAACCGGCAGACGCGAAACGATCGTGTGAGAGCGCCCCAGTCTCTGCCGCGAATGGGGCCGGTGATGAGAAAGGGGACGCCGTTCTGGGTGTAGACCGTGTTCTCGTGCCAATGACCGAGGAAGACGGCCTTGATGTTATGCCGCGATGCCCATTGCGCAAAAATATCGCGCGGCGGGGCGATGTGGCAGGCGATGACGATGGGCTTGGTCTTGGGCTGGAGGGCCAAATCGCGTTCGACCCAGGCCCACTGGCGATCATTGGATTCCTTCGACAGGTAGCCGGTTTCCGTCGTCAGCGCGATGAAGTGGATGCCTCCGCAATCCCAGGAGAAATAAGGCGGGCCGATCTTGGCCTGGAAGTTGCGTACGCTGCGCGCGCAGGAATTTCCGTCGTGACCGCCGAAGATGTTGAAGAGCGGGAAGTTGGTGATCCGTGCCGCCGCCCCGCGGTACATGTCGAGTTCTTCGAAGGTTCCATTCATCGTGAGGTCGCCCACGATGAAAAAGAACGCCGGGTTCTGCGACACGGCGTTCATCTCGCTGAACTCCTCGATGAGGAGCGCCTGTTCCTCTTTGGTGGTGAACTGGCTGTCCGCCGTGACCAGGAACGAGAAAGAGTGACGCGCCCCATCGGGCGCGCCCCATCGGGTGTCGGACTCCAGCCCGAAGGACGCCTCGACCTTTGACTCCGCGATACCCGCCTCGATCCTGTGAAAAAAAGTTCGGGACGGCGCGAAGCCGGTAGGGGCCGTGACGAAAATAAAACGGTCCTCCTGCACGTCCAACTTGAGCGTGTAACTGCCGTCCAGGCCGGACATTGTGATGTTTTCGCCGTCCGAGACGGGCACGTTGGCGAGGCCGCGCTCGTCGGCGTCCTTCTGTCCGTTGCGGTTTGCATCCACAAAGACGTGGCCGCTCACGGTAATGGGACGGGCGTCGGCGGTGGAGGCGTACGCCAGTGCGGCCAGAAGAAATCCGGCAAACCAACGCAGGGATCCATTCATGGCTTTGTCCTCAATACAATTGCAAAGGCCCGCAAAACAAGTACAATACGCACAATTCAGTTAACTTCAAGTCAATTTTCGAGGCAAACCAATGAACGAGAGACGATTGCAGTGGAAGAAGATCAAGATTGACGGCGGGGCTTTCGAGGCGGCAGGCGTTCTGGATGTCAACAAAGACGGCAAGCTGGACATCCTGTGCGGCGGTTACTGGTACGAGGCCCCCGACTGGAAAAAGCATAAGGTGTGCGACGTGCACGGCGAGCGCGAGTATTACGACGACTTCTCGACCATCCCGATGGAGGTCAACGGCGACGGCTACATGGACGTTGTCACGGGCGGCTGGTTCGGGCAGACGCTGGTTTGGCGCGAGAACCCCAAGGGGCAGCCCGTCGAGTGGAAGACGCACGAGATCGAGAAATGCGGCAACGTCGAGACGACGCGCGCGTGGGACGTGGACGGCGACGGCGACTTGGAGATCATCCCCAACCTGCCCAACGCCGGCTTGTACATCTACAAGCTGATCAAGGAAGACGGCAAGGGGACGGGCAGGTTCCAGAAGGTTGTCGTCTCGAACGAGAAGCAGGGCCATGGGTTGGGGTTTGGCGTGATTGGGGGCAAGAAGTCCATCATCCTTCACAACGGTCTGTGGCAGGCGTCGGGCGACCCGATCCGCGACCCCTGGACGTGGCATCCGGAGTTCGAACTGGGCCGGGCCAGTATCCCCATCATCGTGACCGACTTCAACGGCGACGGCCTTGAGGAACTCATCGTCGGGCAGGCGCACGGTTACGGGCTGGACTACTGGCAGCAGAAGACCGAAGGCGGCAAGCGCACATGGGTCAAGCGTCCCATTGACCCCTTCTTTTCGCAGTACCATGACATGCAGTGGGTGGACATTGACAACGACGGCGAGTGCGAACTGATCACCGGCAACCGCTTCCGCGCCCACAACGGCAACGAACCGGGCGAGACGGACATGGTGGGTCTCTATTACTTTAAGTGGACGGGCGAGAACTTCGCCAAGCAGGTCATTGACCACGGCAAGGTGCCGTTCCATTCCGGGACCGGCATCCATCTGGCCGTGGCCGACATCTCCGGCAACGGCTGGCTCGACATCGTCGCGCCGGGCAAGGAGGGTCTGTATCTGTTCCTCAATCAAGGCCCGGAGACGGCGGGGAAGAAGTGAGCCGTAAAGCCTCTGGAGGGTAGCGTGTACAGGAGCGCAAGGGTTCTGGTGTTGTGGCTGGCCTGGGCGGCAACTGTGGAGGGAGAGATTCGCAAGTTCGACCCCAGACAGCCTGGGACGCGCAACCTCGGCGTGTGGCGGCTGACCAACGACGCTGCCGTCCGCGACGAAGGGAATTACCACAACATCCAGTGCTGGAGTCCGAACGGGCGGTATACGTGCTACACTCGCTGGGGCGGCAACGAAGGGCCGGGCGGGAAGGCGTCGGCGGAGGTTCACGTGGTGGACCTCCTGACCGGCGCCGACCGGCTCGTGGACAAGGGCATCAATCCGCGCTGGGCCAGTCGGAGCAATCACCTGTTCTACTGCCATTGGACCGGCGACGGGAAGCCGCCCCAAGAGACCGGCACGCAGGTCATTCGCTACGACGCCGACACCGGCGAGAAGGTGGTCATCACGCACGGCGTCGAGTGTCCGGGCGGTCTCGACGGCAGCGAGGCCTGGCTCTACGGCTCGCAGCGTTTTCGCGGGCGCAAGCCGGAGTTTACCGCCGTGCGCGTCCGCAATCAGCCCAACAGCGTGCCGGAGCCGCTGGAGGGCGTGCCCAACCTCCACCCGTACCTCAACGTCAACCCGCGCTATCCCGTCATCAAGGTGCGGGCGCGGGATTACGCCGACAAGATTTACGGCACAAACCGCGCGTGGTACGACCTCGACGGGCGCAATGTCCGCAAGGCCGCCGTCATCGTCGAGGAAGGCCACATGTGCTGGAGCGGCGACGGCAGGTACCTGCTCATCGGGAACGGCCAAGCGCGCGGGCGCCCCTGGGACAAGCCCTTTCCGAGCGACCTGGAAGTCTCCTCCTGGGGCAGCGTAGGCGACATCTGCCCCTGCGACAGGGCCGGGCGGTACATCTGCGGCGGGAATCTGTTTTTCGTGGACACGCGCAGCGGCGATGCCTGGCCGGTGGTGTATCCGTACTCGCTCATCATCTACCCGATGGAAGGCGATTTCTCGACGCTCTACGACATTGACCCCAAGGGCAGCCCGGATGGAACAAAGATTCATTACCACTCCACGCGCGAGATCGAGCATCCGGTCATGGCGACGGTCACGGGTTATGACCCGAAGCAGCCCGACGTCATTCGCGTGGACAGCACGAAGGGCTTTGCCGAGTCGGGGGATATGGCCTGCGGCGCCGAGGTCGTCGGGTACGCCCGCAAGACGCCGACGAGTTTCGAGGGTCTGACGCGGCGCAAGTACGGGACGAGGCCGGCGCTTGACCTTGTGCGCAAGGAGCGCGTGATCTTCCCGCTGTCGGCCTGCGTCCTGTCCGGCAAGGACAGGGCGAGGGCCAGGCCCGATCAGGCGATGGTGGACGCGAAGCTCGCCTCCGACAATCCGCTGCTCTACCAGCGCCAGACGGACTGCTACATCGTCGTCACGCGACTGCCTTTTCGGCCCCATCTTCGCATGAAGGAGGGGCGTGTCGAACTTATCCCCGGCGAGAACCATTGGGAGACCCGCGGCTACCGCCTCCTGCGCGACGGGCAGCCGGCCGTCAGGGAGCTTGTGGCGGCCGGAGAAACGTTGTCTTTGCCCGGCGGCGGGACGTACACGGCGGCGGCGGTGGAATGGAGCGGGCTGGAGAGTCCGCCGAGCCTGCCGCTGGCGGTTCAAGCGGCGGCTCAATGTCAGGTACTGAAGGAGACGCCGGGGGATTTCTCGTGGACGCGCGAGGTGTGGAACGTCGGCGATCAAGCCGTTTCGCGCGAACATGCCGCGGCCGCGCCTCGGGCGACGATGGAACTGATGCACCTGCTCGACGGTCTTATCGCCCGCGAGGAGTGGCAGCAAGGCCGGAAGGTCTCTCGCGTTGACCTCAATGAGGAAGGCAAGCCGATCCGGTTCCAGGAGTTCCAGGACGGCAGGCTGACGAAGCGGGTCTACAAGACCCCTGAAGGAATCCTGGCCAGCGAGGAACTCTACGGCCCCGACGGCTTCAAGACGGAGTACGTCCGCTACGACACTCGCCCGGAGACGCAGGGCAGGGAACGGGTTCGTTGGTGGTATGATCGCGGGCGGCCGGTCAAGAAGACCACCCGTGGCCAGACGGATTTCGACGCGACTGGAAAATAGAGAGGTGGATAACCTGCACAATTCAGTGCTGAGCGCGCCATCAACGCGGAGAACACTTCGGTCCGTGTTCTGTTGAGCCGAAGGGAAAAGGCGGCGGGCGCGATAGCGACGACGATTCCGCAGCAGAAAAGGGGTCGGGCTACTTTTCTGAGGAATGTGGCATAGAACGGCAAAGGCAAGAGGCCACAAAAAGGCGCAAGAGACGCGAAAAAGAGCCATTTGTCTTGGATCATTCTTGCGCCTTTTTGCGGCTGAATCTCTTCCGTGAGTTTGTTTCCGTGTGGTTCCGTGTGATTCCGCGGCTGAGGCCGTTGTGTTGTGAGCCTTCCGGCAAACGGCGGCAGATGGCCACGGAAGCACGCTGAATCACGCGGAAACGGCAACGGAAAGGCAACCGCCGAT
>CAYPFP010000012.1:0-2119 GCA_964409935.1 uncultured Planctomycetota bacterium
CCCCATCACTCCCCCTTGGACATTGACCATTGAGCATTGGATATTGAACATTGAGCATTGGAAATTTCCCCCTCTTCCTTCCTCAACATTCTCCGTTCCGTCCTCCTCACCAGTACCTCGCCCTCGGCATCGCCCCTTGTTGTTGTCTCTGCAACTCGCGCATCACGGCGTAGTACCTCAGCGCGTCCATCGTATGGTCGCTCACGCCGTCCTTCAGCGGTTCGTCCGACACGGCTCCTTCTCCCCGCAGTTCGGGGTAGGCGTATCGCTGGATGTCCTTCCACGCTCCCCGCCGTTTCGACGCCCCTCCTGTCGCTCCCTGTCTGGCGGCCCGTTCATCGCCGGCCAGTCGTTTGGCGATCAGCAGTCGCCGCTCTCCTGCGGCGTTGCACACCAGGTTTCTTACCACCGCCACGCCCGCCGCCACGCTGCGCCATCGCACGCTCGTCGTGAACCTCGGCTCCAGTCCTGCCGCGCGCACATGCGCCAGGTCCGACACACCCGACGATTGCGCCCCTTCTCCTGCCGGATCGCAGAATAGCCCCGCCAGCGCATACCGGCGTCCTCGCTCGTCTCGCCGGTTCGCGATCACGTCTACCAGCCGGTCTATCGGGACGTTGTCTTCCACGAACTCGTCGAACACGATGGCCCGTCCCTGGCCGTCTTCCTGAATCCACAGCGCCGCCGGCATTCGGTACCCGAAATCCACGGCGCAATAGGTCGGCCAGTCGTCGCGGTACTCATGCTCGATGACGTTTAACTCGCGGTCGAAGTTCCGGTACACCATTCCCGCGAAGCTTGTCGGCTCGCCCAGGTACTGTTCGCGGAAGACTTCCGGCGCCAGCGTTCGCCGCGCCTCTTCGATGTCTTCTGCGGCCACGTGGGGGTTGACCGATGTCGGGAATTGCCACGATGCCCATTCTGGGAATCGCGTGTCGCCGCCGCGCAGCCACAGGTCGTACACCCAGTTGTATCCTTTCGGCGTTGTCGGGAAGATGGCCCGTCCGTTTCGGCTGGTCAGGCGTGCCCGCAGATACCGTTCCCAGACCATCGGCGACATCTGGGCCGCCTCCGCCACGATCATCCAGTCCAGCTCTTCTCCCAGCAGCGAGTCGGGCCGGTCCGCCGACTTTACCTTCACTTCCGAACCCCAGTCGAAGCGTATGTGCAGGTCTCCGGAGCGTGCGTTGTTGTTGGCCCGCAGGGTCTCCATTCGGCAGTCTTCGACCATGTCTTTCCAGATGTACCGGAATTCCTTTTCTCCCAGGTCGTACGTCGGCGCCACGATCCATCCCCGTGTGTTGTTTCGCAGGATGTCCGGTTCTACGTCTCGGGCTGCGCACAGCGATTTGCCCATCCGCGACCCGGCGAAATGAACCTTGAACCGTGCCTGGCTTTCGTGGAACGGTCGCTGTCCCGCGTGCGGCTCGTACCCGATCAGCCGAAACCACAATTTCGGCTCGATCTTCTCCAGGTAAATCTCCGCGTCGGCCAGACTGGGCGCCGCCCTTTGTTGCTTTCGCCGCCGCATTATTCATCCTCGCGCTTTTTGCTCCGCATGTTGACGATCTCTCCGGTGTCCTTCCGGCGGAACACGCCGCACTCTCTCACCACCGCCTCCCATCGCGGCATCTTTGCCACCAGTTCCGGCGTCAGTTTCACGTCGTCGGGCCGTCCTCCGGTCTGTTCGAAGATGCGTCTGGCCGCGTCCATCATCACGCTCAATTCCTTCTTGTTCGCCGATCCCGCCATGGCCATCTTGTAAATCTCCTCCAATCTCCGTATGTATTCTCGTTTCGCCGCCTTGATCTCTTCTTGCGGCAGTCCTTGCGCATCCTCGCGCCGGATTGCCTTGATGTCGCTCAACACCACCCCCCACTTGGCTTTGCCCTTGGGGAAGAAGCCCTGTTCCTCCAGCGCCGCGCACATCTCGAAACGCTTCATCCCCTTTGCCAGCATTCCCCGCACGGCCTCGCGCCGCCTCTCGCGCTCTTCTCTTTCGTTGATCTTGCTCACCTCTCCTCCCCCGCCCACCAAGAACCCGAAACCCCAAACCCCAAACCCGAAACCAGAAACCAAGAGACCGATCCTGCCTGCGCGCAGGATCGGCCTCTCGTAC
>CAYPFP010000012.1:2219-18325 GCA_964409935.1 uncultured Planctomycetota bacterium
GAAACCAGAAACCAAGAGACCGATCCTGCCTGCGCGCAGGATCGGCCTCTCGTACGCGGACAGCGGCCCGTCGGCCGCGCTTTCACTCGGTGTTGCGTCGCGTCTCCTGTCGGGCCTCGCTGTCGGGCATCGTGCTGGGCGCTGTCTTTGCGCCCCCGTGCCTCCGTCCACTCATGGACCGCTCTGCCCGTCTCCTCGCTCACGCTCGACCGTTGCCCTTCCGGCCGGTCGCACCGGTCTTGTGTCCGCTCGCCCCTAATTAATAGCCTGAATCTCCACGTTGTCAAATCCGCTGTCTTTTCTGTCGCACTTTGTCGTGCTATGTCGCGCTGTGTCGCGCTATGGCACGGATAAAATCTGTTGAACTTCGTATCAAGAACTCGGCCTTGTGTAACACTTCTTCATATTCCATGACGATCCGTTAACGATTGCCTGGAAAATGTGACACAAAATTTCCGCGTTTTTTTCTCCGGCCCCCAAAGTGTGTCCGGTTCTCGTTGAATCCGGCCGGCGGAACAAGTACTATTTACCTGTCCCGCCGCAGGATGGCCCTATGGACGGAGTAACCTCAGATGCCGCACACTCTGCGCAACCGTGCAACCCTCCTCTGCGTCTGCTTCTTCCTTGCCTGCGCCTTCGCGCTCGGCCTCCGGAGCGCCCACCCCGCTGAGGCCAGGCTCCAAGCCGTCGCCGACGCCAACATCAGCTCCCACGCCTCCGAGATCAACCGCAACTACGGCCGCAGCAGCCGCATTCGCATCAAGGGCATCGAGATGATGCTGCTCGTCCGCTTCGATACCGCTCCCATTCAGGGCTGGACCGTGGACAAGGCGGCCCTTTTCGTTCATGCCGCCGGCCCTCACATGCTCAAGACGCTGGGGGTCTCCACCGTCGCCGTGGATTGGGTCGAGGGGGAGGGGCGCGCCGCCGAGGAAAAATCCGGCGCCACTTTCATGTGGGCCGATGTTGGTCGCCGTGCTTGGGGCGGGCCTCAGAGCGATTTCACCGATGCCGCTTTCACCGCCCGCAACACCCGCGTCCACTACGCCGACGTCCAGGAGCGCGACGGCGGTTGGTTGGAGATCGGGCTGCCGCCTTCCTTTGTTCATGACTTGGCCGACGGCGTCTCCTTCGGCCTCGCCGTCGCCGACGAAAAGGGCCAGACCCGCGCCAACAACGACGTTCACTCCCGCGAGCAGTCGGGTTTCGCTCCGTACCTGCTCGTTACCGGAACCCCGACGGGCCGCGTTGCTTCTGCTCCGAAGGTTGTCCCGCCGCCTCCGCCCGCGCCGCCTCTTCCCGCCGCCCTCAAAGCCCCCGATGTCGTTACCTGGCCCGGCGGCGAACCGCCCCTGCGCGACGACCGCTTGCGGGTCTGGGCCTACGGCGATTGCGAGAAGGCGCATCCTGTCAGCGGCAATCTGCTTGAGGAGGTCGGGCCGGAACAATACGCGAAGGACCTCTCCGGCGATTACCGCAAGCGCAACGTCGTCTGGGACGGCGCGGCTTCAACCGTTCATCTCTCTGCCGCCCGAAACGAGTTCGTGGCCTTTCACCTCTGTGTCGAGGCGGCCACAGGGCCGCTGCTCAATGTCCGCGTCGCCCCTCCCGTCTTCGACCGCATCCCGCCCGCCAACGTCGCCGTCTTCAAGAATTGGTGCGTGAAGGATGGCGACTGGTTCCCCGAAGTCGCCGTGCCCCTCGAAGGCTCTTTCTCTATCCCCGACTCGCGGAACCGCATCGAGGGCCAGCGTAATCAGAGCCTCTTCGTGGAGATCCTTGTTCCCGCCGATATCCCTGCCGGCGAACATGCCGGCCGTCTCCGAATCGAGGCCGATGGCGTGAAGTCCTTCGAACTTCCCATTCGCCTCGTGGTCTGGAACTTCGCCCTCCCGGACAACCTGTCCTTCGACGTGGACCTCAACGCCTACGGTCCGCCCGGCGATGCCGACATGGAACTGAAGTTTCACCGCATGGCGCATGCGCATCGCGCTACGCTCAACATCCTCGGCTACAACCAGTCCGGCCGCGCCAACCCCGCTTATGCCCCTCCGCTCGAAGGCCAGGGCAAGGATATCCGCGTCGCCGACTGGTCGGAGTTCGACCGCCGCCACGGCCGCTACTTCGACGGCTCCGCCTTCGCAGATCTTCCGCGCAAGGGTGTTCCTCTGACCCACGCTTATCTGCCTTTCCATGAGGGCTGGCCGTGCGACATCCGCAAACACTACCGTTACACCCCCGCGGCGGCTGCCTACCCCGACGTCATCGCCGAGCACGCCCTCAAGGCCCTTCCCATCGAGGAGGCCTTCGACGACGACTTCAAGGATGCCTTCGTCTCGGTCGTGCGCCAGTTCGCGGCGCACTTTCGCGAGAAGGGCTGGACCCGCACGGAGTTCCACTTCTACCTCAACAACAAGTACTATTTCAAAGACCCCAGGCAGGGCGGACGCGGCAGTTCATGGTGGCTTCTGGACGAACCCATGCACCGCGACGATTGGCTTGCCCTGCGCTTCTTCGCCAGGATGTTCAAGAACGCCTTGTCAACCCAGCCTTCCGCCCCTCAGTCCCCGAACGCTCAGACCCTGTCCGCACGGGCCCTGCCCGCAGAATCCCGAACCCCAAACCCTCTCTTCATCTTCCGCGCCGACATCTCCCGTCCCCAATGGCAACGCGACTGGCTCGACGGACTCGTGGACCTCATGTGCGTGAGCAAGGCCTTCTTCCAGAAAAACGCCCGCTGTCTCGACTTCAAGCGCGCCCAGGGCGCGCGCTTCTGGCACTACGGAACCGGCAACGACATCCGCGCCACCAACCTCACCGCCGAAGCCTGGGGCCTCAAGGCATACCTTGCCGGCGCCGACGGCTTCCTGCCCTGGAACAGCCTCGGCGGCGACGCCTCCTTCGACAAGCCCACCCCCACCGCCATCCTTTACCCTGGCGCCCGTTTCGGTCTTGACGGCCCGCTTGCCAGCCTTCGCCTCAAGGCCTTTCGCCGCTCCCAGCAGGACGTCGAGTACCTCGTCCTCCTCGCGCAGAAGATGAAATGGAACCGCGAGCAGACCGCCGCCGCCGTCGCCCCGCTCCTCGACCTCGCCGCCCGCACCCACGAAGCCTTCACCGACGACGCCGGCCGCACCGTCTTCGACCGCCTCTCGTCCGACCAATTCGCCCGCCTCCGCGCCGCCCTCTCAGTGTGCCTGTCACACTGACCAGTCCTAACATGCCACTAAACCGCCTCTTACAACAACGACTTGCAAAGTCTCGACCTATTTGCGATAATTCCCCTTGCCAACATCGCTCGAAGGGGCACTGAAGGAGGGCCTTTGCCATGTCGAGAGCGCCGAGATTCACCTATCCCCGCGCCGTCCACCACGTCACGATGCGGTGCAACAACCGCGAGTTCCTTTTCGCTGATCCCTGGTTCGATGAGTTCTTCCAGACCGTGCAGAGAGCGCGCCCCAAGTTTGGGCTGCTCCTCTACAATTTCTGTCTCATGACTAATCACGTGCATCTTTTCTTCAAGGTTCCGGCCTGCGACACGCTGTCGGAATCCATGCACTGGATCGCCAACACGTTCAGTCGCAGATTCAACAAGGCGATGGGCCGGAACGGTCACCTATGGGAGGGTCGTTTCCGCAGCACGATCGTGGACGAGACCGCCTACTTCTTCCGATGCATGGCTTACCTGGACCTCAATCCGGTGCGGGCGGGCATAGTCAAGAAGCCGATCGAGTATCGTTGGTGCGGTCACCGGGCCTTGCGGCACGAGGACATCGCCGTGCTCGACATGCACCCCCTCTATGTCGCCTCCGCGCCCGACGCCGCCTGCCGTTACGCCCTCTACTTGAAGGCGCTCCGGGAAGAAGCGGTTCGTCCCCCGGTGCCTCTGGCGCGGGAACACTTCATCGGCTCACGCCGCTTCGTCGGCAGGATGGTAAAAAAATTCGGGCTGGAGGGAGACAGTTATGTCAGGCGAAGGGCGCTTGACCTCGGCTTGGAATGCGCCGGCTCACGCCTCGGCGGTCGCCCCTCAAGGGCCTAGACTTTGCGCAGCGTAATCATAACATGCTCATATGCTGCATGATATAACTTGTCAGTGTGACAGGCACACCCAAGAGACCTCAGAGATGTCACACTGACCCAATCGTCGTCGGCATCCCCGACTGCCGCGCTTCACGCATTCCAACCGCCTGTTTTTCGGCTTGAAATCCGTTCCTCTCCGGCGTAATATGCGTCTGCGATGGGGCAAGGGCCGTATACAGACACAACCGAGGGGACGTCATGGCCATTCATGTCAAGTGTGCGAATGCGGCGGGCGGGGGATGGCTGACGTTGGAGCTGGCGCCGGCGGAGCCGTACTTTCTGCACGATTATATCGGCGACACGGTGACGGTGTGCGCCTACGATCCTTCGGTGAGTATCCTGAAGCCGTTGAGCAGCGACAACGATCCGAACAACTGGGTGCAGCATGCGGTCGTCAATGTGAATGCCGATGACGATGACGGAGACGGGGGCGCGCATCGGCACGGCCGCGTGGATTACGTCGCCGACAAGGACGACGATCTGGTGATGTGGGACGATGATCTTCTCAAACTGCGGGTGGACTTGACCGGCGCGCCGTCGGGGGTGGTGAAGTTTGAGTACCCGAGCGACCGCCTGTCGCTGTGGGCGAGCGCGAACAAGGGGTCCCGCATAACCGCCGGGCAGCCCATCGCAACGAACGGCGGCGCCTTCCACGTCTGGGTCGAGGGCCTGTCTCCGAGCGTGGACCGCGACGCCGACGGCATGATTGACCCCGACACGATCACCATACAGTTCTGCCAGGGCGGACGCGAAGTCCTCGCCCGCCACGTCACCGTCACCGTCGCCGAGCCGATGTTTGCGATCATGGCCTACGGGTCAACAAGTGAGTCAGTGCTTCGCGAATGGCTCACGGGCACTGAGGGGAATCCGGGCGTAGCCATAGATGCCCGGACGGACCCGTTTTTCATCGAAGCCGCCAACGGGCGCACCTACAGCCTCTACATCTGGGACACCGAGAAGGAATGCAAGATTGCCCTTCAAACGCCCAACGCAATTGTCTTGGTTGACGGCCATTCGAATTGGGGCGTCGGATACGCCTTTGGCGAACGCACGACTATTGAGGACCTGAATGACTTCATGAACGTGGGCGAAGGGCTGGTAAGCATTGATTTGTACCGCATGAGGAACGAGGGCAACTGGGCGTACAGCGGTCTGACGGTCAACGATTCCATGCGCGGCGGGAGCGCGCCGAACTACCGCGTTTGGCAGCACTGGGCGAACTACCGGCCGGATCTGCCGAACGTCTACGCCACACGCTATTCGGCGACAGACCCGGGGAATGTTCCTGGGCGCGAGCAGCACGATTGGACGCCGTGGAATTCGAGTGACCCCAAGGTCACTGGGTATCACTACACAATGCCCATCACGGAGTTAACCGGCAGTCCTGCCTCGCCGCAAGAAATCACCGAGCACCGAATGGTTGTCAAGGGCGGCGCGGCGGACAAGCCCACCCTTCGCTACAAGACGCTCTTCCTCAATTCGTGCAGTAGCGGGCCATACTTCTATTCCCAGTTCACCCCGCAAGCGGGGCAAACGCTGTTCTACAGCACGAAGGACGTCTACTCGCCCTTTGCGGACGATGCGACAACGCTATTTTTCTCGGGAATTGTCAATGGCGCTGCAACCAATACAATCTTAGCTTCCATGAATCAGCCGACGGAGTGGTTTCCCTGGCGGGGGTTCAGGGATCCCTACGATTATAAGACTGTTGAAGCGTAGGGGGTGTCTCATGGGAAAATACACGCTCTTCGCGATCTTGCTCGGCATGGTGGTTTTGGGGACGACAGCGTCGCGGCTTAGAGCAGATGATTCGGAAATCGTGTGCATGCTGGAAAAGTTCTTCTCATTCAAGCTCCCGACACCCGATGAAATGGCGCGGGCGAGGAAGATTTTTCCGTTAGAGCATGAAAAAACGCGCGTATCTCTGGCAAAAGCGGTTCAAAAACCAATGATGCCCGAACCGTTGGGGGGACTTGCGAGGCTGCTGTACTCACACGGACCCCGCGGGTTCCTTTGGGGAATAAGTCGGTTAGCGGAGACTGACGACCTTTGGACTCGGGCCAACATTCTCTGGGCCTTAAGGTTCCACGACTACAGAGAGACATATGTGCTGTATTCTTCACTGCTCAGTGACGAAACGGTGGTACCCATTCCCATAGAATTCCTTATGCGCTCTGAACTGTCCCGGCGCCCAAATGGCTACGGTCCCGACCGAGTCTGTACTATGGCCGGCGATGCGTTTCGCCTAAAAATGAAATGGCGCGGCGACCTCCCAGCGGAACTGGACGCAGGGGACATTTGGAAAAGCGTCTTGGAGAAAGATCGGCGGAAAAGCGTGGAATTGCTGAAAGCCTGGTGGGCGAAGGAGGGGGAGCGGTATATCACGGCCACGCGGCCGTCGGTTGTGGAAGTGCTCCTGAAAGAAGCGGAGGAGAAGGGGAAGAAGGAAGCGGAAGGCGGCGACACGGGGAAAGGAACCGACGCGGGGACAGGGGGACGCGGCGACGCGGGGAAAAAGCAGATGGAGGAGAAAGCCAGAGAACCCGCAAGGCCCGAAGGGGAAAAGAAGGAACCAGCCCCGACGAAGGACGCGAAGTAGGAAACGGGAAAGGACCCCGCGTGATTTACTCTCTTGGTGTCCTTTGTGCCCTTGGTGGTCTATAATGCGGGCTGGACGAATGACGAGGCGAGCATATGCCCGAGACGATCACCATGCAGTTCTGCCAGGGCGGACGCGAAGTCCTCGCCCGCCACGTCACCGTCCCCGGCGCTTCGGGACGCTCTCTTCTTTCGTGGGATGCGGCGGGCAAGTTATAACGCTCCTCGTCAATAACCGAATGTATTATGCCCTGTCCCGCGCGGCAGGCAATCGCCATCGTTTTTGTTTGACAGTCGGGGTCCTTATGCTATAATCCCCGCATTCGGCCTGAATGCCGGAGCGGGGTCTTCCTTGGCGTTGCGCCGGCCGCGCCCGCCAGACGGATTGGCGGGCGGCCACAGATCGCGGCATGATCGCTCGTGCTACGTAGCCCGCCAAGCCGTCGGGCGGGCAGAGTAGCAAAGGATGCCAGATGGGAAAGAACTACTCTGCTCATCCGACCGCCGTGATTGATGAGCCGGCCGAGATCGGCGACGGCACCAAGATATGGCACTTCTCGCACGTGATGTCCGGGGCGAAAATCGGCGCCAAATGCGTCCTGGGCCAGAACGTCTACGTCGGGGGCAAGGCCGTCGTCGGAAACGGCGTGAAGATTCAGAACAACGTCTCCATCTACGACGGCGTGACGTTGGAGGACGACGTCTTCTGCGGTCCTTCGATGGTCTTCACCAACGTTACGCGCCCGCGCAGCGCCGTCTCGCGCAGGGATGAGTACGAGCCGACGCTGGTCAAGCGCGGGGCGTCGCTGGGGGCCAACGCCACGGTGCTGTGCGGCGTGACCATCGGCGAGTACGCGATGGTGGGCGCCGGCTCCGTGGTGACCGCCGACGTGCCCGCCCACGCCATCGTGGTGGGCGTGCCCGCCAAGCCCATCGGCTGGGCGTGCGAGTGCGGCGAGAAACTGGTCTTTGGCGGCGACTACCGCGGGAACAAGCACAGCCCCGTCGTCCTGGGCAAACTTGCCCGATGCGCCAGGTGCGCTAACCGCTACAGTCTGCGGGGCGACAAGGTCGCGCGGTTGGACCCTCCGAAGGAATAGGTGGAAGGCGAGCGATGAAAGTCCCTTCTCTTGATTTGAAACGCCAATACGCGACGGTAAAGGCCCGAACCGACGAGGCGATCCGCCGGGTTGTGGAGTCTCAGGGCTTCATCCTGGGGCCGGAGGTGGAGGGGATCGAGAAGGACGTGGCGGCCCTGTGCGGCGCAAAGCACGCCGTGGGCGTGTCGTCGGGTTCCGAGGCCCTGCACCTGGCGCTGCTGGCGGCCGGCATCGGGCGCGGCGACGAGGTCATCACCACCGCCTACACCTTCTTTGCGACCGCCGGCGCCATTCACCAGACCGGAGCGCGTCCGGTCTTCCTGGACATTGAACCGCGCACATTCAACATCCAGATCAAGGACATCGAGCGGCGCATCACCGACAGGACCCGAGCCATTTTGCCGGTGCATCTGTACGGCCAGTGCGCGGAGATGGATGAGCTGCTGGCCGTTGCGCGGCGGCGCAACCTGCTCGTGATCGAGGACGCCGCGCAGGCGATCGGCGCCGAGTACAAAGGCCGCAAGGCCGGCGCGATGGGCGATATGGGCTGCTTCTCCTTCTACCCCACGAAAAACCTGAGCTGTTTCGGCGACGGCGGCATGGTGACGACCAACAGCGACGAGCTGGCGCAGAAACTGCGCATCCTGCGCGTCCACGGCGCCCAGCCCAAGTACTATCACTCCGTCGTCGGCGTGAACGCGCGCCTGGACGCCCTGCAGGCCGCCGTCCTGCGGGCCAAGATCGGATACCTGGCCGGCTGGAACCAGCGCCGCCGCGACATCGCGCGCTTCTACGACGCCGGACTGCAAGACGCCGACGTCGTGACGCCGTACGCCGCCCCGCACGGCGTGCACGTCTACCATCAATACGTGATCCGCTCGCGCAAACGAGACGCGCTGGCGGCCTTTCTCAAGGAGGGGGGCGTGGACACGGCCATCTACTACCCCGTGCCGCTCCACGTGCAGGCGTGTTTCGCCGACCTGGGCGGCAAGGAAGGCGACCTGCCGGAGTCCGAGCGCGCCGCGCGCGAAACGCTGGCCCTGCCCATCTTTCCGGAGCTGACGCAGGACGAGATGGCGCATGTCGTGAAGTGTATCTGCGATTTCGGACGGGCATGAGGCGTCGGGCGCGATTCCGGGCGCCTTGTCGGCGAAAGGAACGGGCGACGGGGCCTGTTCACGAGGAGAAACGTGCGATGCAAGGCAAGATGAAGACAACCGCGTTGGGGCTGCTGATCGCCCTGCTGGGCGCCCTGTTCGGCCCCTTCGCGCGGGCGGAGGGCGCGCCGTCGGTGGACCATGCCCTCCTCGGCGAGGCCGTTCGCATCAGCGGCGGGGCGATCTACACCTGGCCCGAAGGGTCCGTCCGCGTCTTCCAGGTGGTCGGCAACTCGCGCATCGAGCAGGGCGACACCCTCCTGGCCTCCGGCAACACCGTCCTGTGGTTCGACGAGGCCAAGGCGAGGACCTCCGGCATCGCCGCGCTCCTGGTCTATGCCGAGGCCGGCGTCACCCTGGTTCGCGACGGCAAGACCGAGCGCTACCAGCAACTGCTCGGAGACTTTGCCTCGTCGGCCGGCCTGACCGTCAACGGCCCCATCATGACCTACGAGACGCGCCAGGAGAACCCCCTCTTCCAGCGGGCCGACGCCGTGCGCTTGACGCAGAAGAGCGGTTTCACCTCCACGGGCGCGCTGCCGGCCGAGGTCCTTTCCCCGCCGGAAGAGCCTCGCCCCGAAGAACTCGAGATCTTCGCCGACAGCATCAACTCCTGGGTGGAGGGCGACGCGCGCGTCGTCGTCGCCACCGGGAACGTCATCATCCGCAAGTACGTGCGCAAGACGGAAAGAGAGGAATTGTCCAAGCGGGCCAAAGGCGATAAGAACCGGGGGAAAGACGCGCCGGCCAAGACCCCGTCCCCCATCCCCCTGGCCGAAGAGGGCGAGTCCATCGAGCTGACCGCCGAGCGCGTCGTGCTGTGGATGCCGCTGGCCTCCGGCGACAAGGCCTCGAAGGTCCAGGACCTGCGGGCCGTCTACGCCGAGGGCGACGTGACCCTCTACCGCGATTCCGACATCCTGCGCGCCGACCAGATCTTCCAGAATCGCGTGACCGAGCGCGGCCTGATGACCAACGCCGAAGTCCGCACGAAGGACCCCGGCAGCTCGATTCCCTTTGTCTTCAGGGCCGACGAAGTGCGCCAGCTCGACGCCCGCCGCTTCGAGGCCAAGAACGGCACCATCACGACCGACACCTACGGCAAACCGCACTTCAAGTTCAAGGGCCAGAAGATCAGGCTCATCGAGGGCAAACGGGCCCGCGTCGTCAGCGCCCTCAACAACACCTTCCAGATCGGCGACGTGCCGGTCTTCTACTGGCCCTTTCTGTCCAAAGATATGCGCGACGACAGTTGGATGATCAAGAACGTCGGGGCGGGCGGCTCCAGCGCCTTCGGCGCCTTCGTCCTGACCGAGTGGGACCTGTACGACCTGGGCATCTACCGCAACGATTGGAGCGAGGCCTCCCTGCGCATTGACACCTACAGCAAGCGCGGCGTCGGCATCGGCCCCACCTTTGAGTACGTGGGCGACTCGCGCTTCGGGTTCGTGCAGGGCTACTACATCCACGACAGCGGCCAGTACGACCGTTCCGACCTGCAGATCGAGCAGCCCGACCGAGGCCGCCTGCTCTGGCGCCACCGCGATTATCTGGCCGGCAACTGGCGCCTCGACGCCGAGCTGTCCTACCTGAGCGACCGCGGATTCCTCAATGAATACTTCCGCCGAGAATTCTCCCAGGGCAAACCGCAGGAGACCGTGCAGTACCTGCGCAAGCTCCAGGACAACGCCGGCCTTACCCTTCTTTTCCAGGAGAAAATCAACGACTTCGAACCGATGAACTTCAGGGGCGACGACGAGGACCTGACCAAGGCCACGGAATTCACCGTGGATTCGTATCTGCAATCGCCCCTGTACGACACCACCCTCCAGAAATTCCCCGAACTGGGCTACCACCAGATCGGCGAGCCTCTGTTCAACTCGATGTTAACCTACAGCACCAACACGCGCCTCGACGTTGTCAGCCTGCGGTACGACCGCGACATGCTGGACCGCCTCTCCACCCTGCGCGGCGCCCACCTCGACGACAAGGTCTTCACCCCCGCCAACTTCGTCCCCCTCACGGACCCCGACACCACGGCGCGGCTGGACACGAAGCACGATTTCTCCATACCCCGCGACCTGGGGCCTGTGCGCGTCGAGCAGATGTTCTCCATGCGCGTCCAGGCCGAGAGCAACAGCGTCAAGCCCGGCGCGACGCCGGGGGCCCGCGAGGACAACGGCCCTTCGGCCCGTTTCATCGCCGGCCCGCGGATCACGGCCACCTCGAACCTCTGGCGCGTCTACGACGTCCACAACCGCCTGCTGGACATCAACCGCCTCAAGCACATCATCACGCCCCAGTTCCGCCTTGAGAACGCCGCCGTGGTCACGCAAGGCCCCGACCGCTTCCACAACTTCGACCCCTACAGCACCGTGGCGCGGCGGACGGACGAATTCGGAAACAGCTACCTCGTGCCCGTGGCGCCGTTGCCGTCCTCCTTCAACGACTTCAGCCGCATGGAGACGATGGACCACATGCAGCGCCTTGCGTTCGAAGTTCGCCAGCGGCTCCAGACCAAGCGCGGCCGCCCCGGCTACGAGGAGACCGTGGACCTGGCCGAGCTTCGCCTCACCTACACCGCCTTCCCGGGCAATGAGGGCCTCAACCGCCAGTTCAAGGCGGTCTACGGCGATTACGTTCGCCTCGACGCCTTCTGGCAGGTCACCAAGAACATCCTTGTCGAGATGCGCGACAACGAGGTGAACCTCACCAACGGCCAGCTCGAGGTGGGCAACCTGGGCGTCAACTTCGCCTTCCCGCCCGACTGGAACCTCTACCTCGGCCAGCGCTTCGTGCGCAACGTGCGCGAGGTGGCCTCCGGCGAGTTCCCCTTCGACGTCTACAAACGCGCCGACAAGAACGTGGCCGTCCTCGCGCTGGAATACACCGTCAGCCCCAAGTACGCCGTCACGTTCGTCCAGGAATTCGACTTTGCGACCGACAGGAACGAGACGTCCAAGGTGATCGTCAGCCGCAAGATCCCGGGATGGGTGATTGACTTCGTGGCCGACGTCAACCCCGGGGACAACGACACCTCCATCGGCATCCGGCTGGAACCGTTGGGCTTGAGCCAGGGTTCCAGAAGATTCTGGTGAAAAGACTTGCCGTAAGGGCGGGCGTGGGATAGAATTCAAATTTGCAGTCACGATCTGGAAATCGCGCGGGCGGAAATCTCCACGGAGTTTCCACCTTGCGCTTTTTGCTTTATGGGGATAATGCCAAGGGCGCGACATGGCGCAACCGTTTCACACGATCGGGGCGTTGATCCTGCGGCTCTGCCAGGTCGTCGGGCAGATGCTCCGGCTCTTCGCCGAAAGCCTCCTGTGGCTGCGGCAGGCCCACCGCAACGTGCGCAACATCCTGCGGCAGATGGCCCGCATCGGCGCCGACACCCTCCCCATCGCGTCGGTCATGTCGCTGTTCATCGGCATGGTGCTGGCGCTCCAGTCCGGCTACGCGCTGACCAAGTACGGCACGCAGGGCAAGCACCTGGGACCGATCGTGGCCCTGTCCATCGTGCGCGAACTCGGGCCGGTGCTCACCGCGCTGCTGGTGGCCGGCCGCATCGGCTCCTCCATCGCCGCCGAGATCGGGACCATGACCATCTCGCAGGAGATTGACGCCCTCGTCACGCTGCGCATCAACCCGATCCGCTTCCTGGCCATGCCGCGGCTCATCGCCTGCCTCGTTATGCTGCCCACCCTCGTCGTGTACGCCGACGTGCTGGGCATCCTCGGCGGCGGCCTGGTCGCCCACACGTACTTCGACGTGCCCTACAACACCTACTTCGACCAGGTCTGCAACGCCCTGGACTTCGGCGAAATCCTCCGCGGCCTTGTCAAGGCCACGTTCTTTGGTGGTATAATTGCCACCGTCGGCTGCCATCGCGGCTTCCACGCCTCCGGCGGGGCGCAGGGCGTCGGCCAGGCCACCATTGACGCGGTGGTGTACTCGTTCGTCGGCATCTTTATCTTCAACTATTTCATAACGCGGCTTTACCTGTAGGCGCACATGGACGTCGAGATCCGGCTCGAAAAACTCAATAAGACCCTTCGCGGCAAGCCCGTCCTGCGCGACCTCGACCTCGAGGTGCGCCGCGGCGAGACCCTCGTCGTCATCGGCCGCTCCGGCACCGGCAAGAGCGTCCTGCTCAGGCACATGATCGGCCTGGTCGCCCCCGACTCCGGCCGCATCTTCGTGCGCGGCCAGGATGTCACCGACGCCGCAGGCCCCGCCCGCGAGGCCATCCGCGGCCTGTTCGGCATGGTCTTTCAGGACGCCGCGCTGCTGGCCTCCCTCACCATCGCCGAGAACGTCGGCCTCGGCCTGCGCGAGAACCGCCTCTATCCGGAGGCCGAGATTGAGACCATCATCGCCCAGAAGCTCGAGATGGTCGGCCTCAAGGACGCCGCCCAGGCCCTGCCCGCCCAACTAAGCGGCGGCATGCGCAAACGCGCCGGCCTGGCCCGCGCCCTGGCCATGAACCCCGAAATCATTTTGTACGACGAACCGACCGCCGGTCTCGACCCCATCATGTCCGACAACGTGGACGCCGTCATCAAGGAGATGAAAGACCGTTTGCGCATCACGTCCGTCGTCGTCACGCACGACATGGTCTCGGCCTTCCGCGTGGGCGACCGCATCGCCATGCTCCACGAAGGCGCCGTCGTCGAGATCGGCACGCCGGACCATATCCGCAACTCGAAGAACCCGTTCGTGCTGCAGTTCATCGCGCGCGAAGGCGCAACGCCGCAGAAGACGTCGTAGTTTTTGGAGGGACGAACATGACCGCTGAAACCAAGGTGGGAATATTCTTCGTGACGGGCATGATCATCCTGGCGTGGCTCACCTTCAAGGTGGAGCACGTCGAGAGACTCCTGGCCCGCCAGTATCCGCTGAAGGCCTACTTCGCCTCGGCCAACGGGCTGGAGGAGGGCAGCGCCGTCATGCTGGCCGGCGTCAAGGTCGGACAGGTGAAGTCCGTCGCCATCGAGGGCGACAAGATCGCCGCCCACCTGCTCCTGGACGAGGGCGCCGTCATCCGCGCCGACTCCGTGGCCTCGATCACCATGGGCGGCCTGCTCGGCAGCAAGTTTGTTGACATCACGCTCGGCTCGCTTTCCGCGGATCCTCTCCCGCCCGACAGCATCGTCAAGAGCATCGAGGTCCCCGACGTCAATTCCCTCCTGCGCAAGCTGGAGGCCGCCGTCGGGAACATCCAGGACCTCACCGGCTCCTTCGCCGGCAGCAAGGACTTCTTCACCTCGCTTCGCGAGGCCGGGCCCAAACTCAACCAGACGCTGGCCTCGCTCCAGGACATCACCGACAAGATCCGAAAGGGCGAGGGCACCGTCGGCAAGCTCGTCAACGACGAAAGCCTCTACAAGCAGGCGCAGGAGATCGCCCTGTCGCTCCGCACCGCAAGCGAGAAACTCGCCAAGATCCTCGGCGAGAACGAGGCCCACATCCGCGAGACAATGGCCTCCGTCAAGGACGTGGCCCCGCAGCTCAAGGAAGCCGCCGCCAGCCTCACGAACATCGCGAAGAAGATCGAGAAGGGCGAAGGCACCATCGGCAAGCTCGTCAACGACCCCTCGCTCTACGACGACCTCAAACAGGCCATGGGCAACATCCAGACCCTCGTCGCCAAGGTCGAAAAGGGCGAAGGCACCCTCGGCAAGTTCATGAGCGACGACACCTTCTACAAGGACGCCCGCGACGCCGTCGCCAACCTCAAGAGCGTGGCCTCGAAGATTGACGAAGGGCAAGGCACCATCGGAAAGCTCGTCAACGACCCCACGCTCTTCGACGAACTCAAGAAGGTCGTCCTCGAAGGCCGCGAAGCCGTGCGCGGCGCCAAGGAGCAGATCCCCATCGGCGCGTTCACCAGCGTCTTGTTCAGCGCATTCTAGGCACCAAGGAACCCGGATGAAGACACAGGAAATCGTTGATCTGTTCAGCAAGTACGTCGTGGGCAACTACACCCGCAACCCCATCGCCGTCGCGCGCGGCGCCGGCTGCGAATTCTGGGGCGCCGACGGCAAGCGCTACCTCGACATGTTCCCCGGATGGGCGACCACCTCGGTGGGGCACTGCCACCCGAAAGTCGTGGCCGCCCTCCAGAAACAGGCCGCCACGCTCCTGCACGTGCCCAACGTCTTCTACATCGAACTGCAGGGGCGGCTCGCCCAACTGATCTCCGAGAACTCCTTCGGCGGCCAGTGCTTCTTCTGCAACAGCGGCGCAGAGGCCAACGAAGCGGCCATCAAGCTCGCCCGCATCTCCTCCGGCGCCGGGCGCTACAAGATCATCACCATGGAGAATTCCTTCCACGGCCGCACCCTGGCCGCCATCAGCGCCACCGCGCAGCCCAAGTACCACAAGGGCTTCGAGCCTATCGTGCAGGGCTTCACCTATGTGCGCTTCAACGACCTGGACGCCGTGCGCAACGCCCTCGACGACGCGACCTGCGCCGTCCTGCTCGAACCCATTCAGGGCGAAGGCGGCATCAACATCGCCTCCAAGGAGTACATGAAAGGCCTGCGCCAGCTCTGCAACGAACGCAACCTCCTCCTCATCCTCGACGAGGTGCAGACCGGCATGGGCCGCACGGGCCGGTGGTTCGGCTACCAGAACTACGACATCGAGCCTGACATCATGACCCTGGCCAAGGCCCTCGGCGGCGGGGCGGCCATCGGGGCGATGGTCGCGAAAAAAGAAGTGGCCGTCGCCCTCAAACCGGGCACGCACGCCTCGACCTTCGGCGGGAACCCCCTGGCCTGCGCCGCCGCCGTCGCCGTCTTCGAGGCGATCCGCGAGGAGGACCTCCTGCGCAAGACCCGGCTCATGGGCGAGTATGCCGCCACGCGTCTCAAAGCGCTTCAACGCGACCTGAAGATCATCCGCGATGTGCGCGGCCTCGGCCTCATGATCGGCATAGAGCTTTCGTCCCCCGGCGCCGACATCGCCGCCGAATGCCTGCGCCGCGGCCTGTACATCAACTGCACCCACGACACCGTCCTGCGCTTCATGCCCGCCATGACCGTCACCAAGGCCCAGGTGGACGAAGCGCTGGAGATTCTGCGGCTCGTATTGGCTGATCACGACAGAAAGATTCGCGGGGGTGTTTAGGGTTTAGGTTTAGGTTCAGGGTTCAGGGTTCAGG
>CAYPFP010000012.1:18425-32040 GCA_964409935.1 uncultured Planctomycetota bacterium
TATGATTCGTACCGTGAGCAATATGAAGAATGTGTCCGCATGTTGAATGGGATGGAACGAAGCTTGGAGAAGCGCCTGCCGCCGCCCGAGCGGTGTTGGCCGCCTAAACTCTGAACCCTGAACCCTGAACCCTTTCCTGCCGTATCGCATGTTTTAGAGGAGAAGCCCAAGACATCATGAAGTCCCGCCATCTCGTTTCCATCGCCGATCTGCCGGCGGAGGACATCCAGGAAATCTTCAAGGTGGCCGCCCGACTGAAAAAGGCCCACCAGCGCGGCCTGCGCGACCAGTGCATGGTCGGCAAGACCCTCGCCATGATCTTCGAGAAGGCCTCCATGCGCACGCGCGTCTCGTTCGAGGTCGCCATGTCGCAGTTCGGCGGACACGCCATCTGCCTGGCGCGCGAGGACATCCGTCTCGGCGAGCGCGAGTCCGTCCCCGACGTGGCCCGCGTCATCTCCCGCTATGTGGACGGCATCATGATCCGCACCTTCCGCCACAGCCACGTCGAGGAACTGGCCAGGCACTCCGATGTCCCCGTCATCAACGGCCTGTCCGATTTCAGCCATCCGTGCCAGGCCCTGACCGACGTCTTCACCGTCGTAGAAAGGGGCCTCGACCTCGCCAAGGCCAAAATCGCCTACGTCGGCGACAGCAACAACGTGGCCCGCTCCCTGGCGCTGTTGAGCGCCAAGCTCAACCTCCAGTTGGTCATAGCCTCCCCCAAGAAGTACTCCTTCGGCCCCGCCGACCACGCCCTGATCGCGCGTTGCGCAGGCGGCCCGTCGCGCGTCCAGATGTCGGAAGACCCCCAACAGGCGGTCAGGGGCGCCGACGTCGTCTATACCGACGTGTGGGCCAGCATGGGACAGGAGGCCGAGGCCGCGCAGCGCCGCAAGGACTTCGCCGGCTACGGCGTCACCGCTGCGCTGCTCAAGCTGGCCAAACCCGCCGCCATCGTCATGCACTGCCTGCCGGCGCATCGCGGCGAGGAGATCGCCTCCGACGTCATTGACGGGCCGCAGTCCGTCGTCGTGGACCAGGCCGAGAACAGGCTCCACGTGCAGAAGGCCATCCTCAAGCTCTTGTTGTGTCCTGGCAGGAAGTGACGGCGCGAAACCCCTCCGCCGACCCCTGATTAAGCTACCCCAAGCGAGGCGCTGATGCGAATTGACGGACGCGCAAACGACCAACTCCGGCCCGTGAAGATCACGCGCGGCTACACGAAATTCGCCCCCGGCTCCGTGTTGTTCGAGCAGGGCGAGACCCGGGTGCTCTGTACCGTCTCGGTGGAGGAGGGCGTGCCGCCCTTCCTGGTCAACTCCGGCCAGGGCTGGCTCACCGCCGAGTACGGCATGCTGCCCGGCTCCACCGCCTCGCGCAAGCAGCGCGAGCGCAGCGCCGGCAAGGTGGACGGCCGGACCTTCGAGATCCAGCGCCTCGTCGGCCGCGCCCTCCGCGCCGTCGTTGACCTTACGCCCATCGGCCCGCGCACCCTCTGGGTGGACTGCGATGTCCTCCAGGCCGACGGCGGCACGCGCACCGCCGCCATCACCGGCGCCTACGTCGCCCTCGTGGACGCCCTGAACTGGATGAAAGCGCGCAAGAAGATCGAGGCGCTGCCCCTGCTCACCCGCGTGGCCGCCGTCAGCGTGGGCGTCGTCGAGGGCCAGGCCGTGCTGGACCTGTGCTATGCCGAAGACGTCAAGGCCGACGTGGACATGAATCTCGTCATGACCGGCGAAGGCGAATTCATCGAGGTCCAGGGCACCGCCGAACACGGCGCCTTCGACGAGGCGAAGCTGGGCGCCATGCTTGCGCTCGGAAAAAAGGGCATACGGGAACTGATCGAGATCCAGAAAACCACCCTGGGATTTTGAAGCTTGAAGCGAATCCTCGTTATCGGCACGCGCAACCTCAAGAAGCTCCGCGAGATCCGGCAGATCCTCGCCGATTTGCCGGTGGAATTGCGCACGCTCAATCATTATCCTCATGCGCCGGAGGTGGACGAGACCGGCAGCACCTTCGAGGAAAACGCCGTGAAAAAAGCCGTCGAGGTCGCCGACGCCCTGGGCGAATGGGTTGTGGCCGACGATTCCGGTCTCGAAATCGAGGCCCTGGCCGGCCGGCCGGGGGTGCATTCGGCCCGCTACGCCGGCCCCGACCAGAACGACGCCCGCAACCTGGCGAAGGTCCTCGACGAAATGAAAGCCGTTCCCGCCGCCCGCCGCGGGGCGAAATTTCACTGCGTCATCGCCCTGGCCGCGCCGGGCCGTCTCCTTTTCACGGCCCACGGCGAATGTGCCGGCTGTCTGGCCTTCGAGCCGCGCGGCGACGGAGGCTTCGGGTACGACCCGATCTTCGTCCACCCCGAGCAGGGCAAGACCTTCGCGGAACTGCCGCCGGATGTGAAAAACGGCCTGAGCCACCGGGGACGCGCGCTCGCCGAATTCCGCCGGAAAATCGAGAAACTTCTTGCGCACTGACTCAGTGAGGTGTCCCGATGGCGCTGACGATTGGTCTGATCATCGCCGCTCTTCTGGCGGTGGCGCTCTGCATAGCGCTCATCGTCGGCATTGCGGAACTGGTGAACGCCGTGCACCGTATCGAGAACGCCCTGGAGAGGATCGAGGAGTTGGCGGGAAAGGCCCCGGCCGAAAAAGCCGGGACGCCCCAACCCGCGCCCAAGACCGAATCCACCGGCGTCTAAAGACAAGACGAATCCGAAGTTTGTTCCGCGTCTCGAATCCCGAATTTCGGATTTTTACCTGAGCGAGGATCGCCATGGCAGGATATCTCATCGGCGTGGACCTGGGCGGCACGAACATCAAGGCCGGCGTCGTGGACATGAAGGGCAAGGTCGTCGCCAGCGACAGCGTGAAGACCTGCGTGGACAAGGGGCTTGAGGAGGTCGTCAAGCGCATCTGCCAGGCCTGCGACCAGGTGCGCAAGAAGGCCGGGCTGGACTGGAGCGCCGTCCACGGCGTCGGCATCGGCTCCCCGGGCACGCTGAACCTGCGCAAAGGCATCGTGCTGTTCTCGCCCAACCTGCCGTGCATGAACGGCGCGCCGCTGCTCGACATGGTGCACGCCGAGATCAAGGTGCCTTGCATCCTCGAAAACGACGCCAACGCCGCCGCCTACGGGGAAAAATGGGCCGGCGTCGGGCGCGACGTCCAGTCTCTCGTCCTTTTTACGCTGGGCACGGGCATCGGCGGCGGGGTCATCATTGACGGAAAGGTCCTGCACGGCTTCAACGACGTGGCGGCGGAGTTGGGCCACCAGGTCGTTTTCGCCAACGGGCACAAGTGCGGCTGCGGCAATCTCGGCTGCATCGAGGCGTACGCCTCGGCCCCCAACACCGTGCGCCGCATGAAGGAGGCCCTGCAGGCCGGACGCCGCTCCGTCCTCAAGGGCAATTTCGAAGCCGCCGACATCAGCCGCGCCGCCCTCCAGGGCGACGAGTTGGCCCGGGAGATCATGGAGGAGACCGGTCGTCTGCTCGGCGTCGTCGCCACCAACATGCTCCACATCTTCAATCCCCAGATGGTTGTCTTCGCCGGGGGCATGACGGCGGCCGGCGACCTGCTGCTGACGCCCATCCGCGACGAGGTCCGCAAGCGGGCGTTCAAGGCCTCGCTCGAAGGCGTCCAGATCGTCTTCGGCAAGCTGGGCGCCAACGCCGGCATGATCGGCGCCGCCGGCTGCGCCCAGTTAGTCCGCTCCTGAATCGCCGGAATCGGGTCCGGCGGCCCGCAGAACACCGTTTTGCCGTTCACCCCGCCAATCTTCCACTGGCAAAACGTTCGGTAATCCGCTATAATTACGATTCTTCGCACATATACTTGGTCGCGTACCCGCGTGCGGGGAGCCTTTTCTTGGCGTTGCAGCTATGCCCATCGAGAATATCAGGAACTTCTGCATCATCGCCCATATTGACCACGGAAAGTCCACGCTGGCCGACCGCCTGCTGGAGGACGTCCAGGCCATCTCCGAACGCGAGTTCCGCGACCAGGTCCTCGACAGCATGGACCTGGAACGCGAACGCGGCATCACCATCAAGGCCAAGGCCGTCAACCTGAAGTATTCCTACAAGGGCGCGCCGTACAGCCTCAACCTGATTGACACCCCCGGACATGTGGATTTCCAGTACGAGGTCTCGCGCAGCCTCGCCGCCTGCGAAGGGGCGCTCCTGCTCGTGGACGCCGCGCAGGGGATTGAGGCCCAGACCGTCGCCAACGCCTACAAGGCCCAGGAACACCGCCTGGCCATCATTCCCATCATCAACAAGATTGACCTGCAGCAACAGCGCGCCGACGAGGTCATCGAGGAGATGGAACACACCCTGGCCATTGACGTTTCCGAAATCCTGCGCGTGAGCGCGAAGTTCGGCGTCGGCATCGCCCAGGTCTTCGAGGCGATCATCACGCGCATCCCGCCCCCGGAGGGGCGCGTCGAGGCCCCCCTGCGCGCGCTCATCTTCGACTCCATGTACACCGATTTCCGCGGCGTCATCACCTACGTGCGCCTCATGGACGGCGAACTGCGCGCCGGCGACTCCATCCTGATGATGAAAACCGGCAAGAAGTTCGAGGTCGTCGAGGTCGGCATCTTCATCCCCAAGATGCGCAAGACCGACGTCCTTTCGGCCGGCCAGGTGGGCTACATCGCCGCCGGCATCAAGAGCCTCTCCGACGTCAAGATCGGCGACACCGTCACGAAGCTCAAGGAGCCTTGCGCCGTGCCGCTGCCGGGCTACCGCGAGCCGAAGCCCATGGTCTTCTGCGGTCTGTACCCCACCAACCCCATGAACTACCAGGCCTTGCGCACGGCCCTCGAAAAGCTGAGCCTCAACGACTCCTCGTTCACGTTCGTGCCCGAAACGTCCAGGGCGCTCGGCCTGGGTTTCCGCTGCGGCTTCCTCGGCCTCCTGCACATGGAGATCGTTCAGGAGCGGCTGGAGCGCGAGAGCAACATCGAGGTCATCCAGACCGCGCCCAACGTGACGTACGAGATACTGACCCATCACGACGAACTCCTCCGCATCGAGAATCCGGCCGATCTGCCCGACCCGGGCAAAATCAAGGAGTTCCGCGAGCCGGTCGTGCGCGTCAGCCTCATCATCCCCAAGCCCTGCATCGGCGCCATCATGGCCCTGGCCGAGGAACGCCGCGGCAAGTACCTCAAGACCGAGTACCTCAGCGAGTCGCGCGTCATGCTCGAATACAACCTGCCGCTGGGCGATATCCTCTTCGACTTCTACGACAAGCTGAAATCCGGCACCCAGGGCTACGGCACGATGGACTACCACTTCGTCGGCTTCGAGCCGGCCGACCTGGTCAAGATGGAGATGCTCGTGGCCGGCGACCGCGTGGACGCCCTGGCCTGCATCGTGCACCGCGATTGCGCCTACGACCGGGGCCGCCGTCTGGCCCGTAAACTGCGCGACGAGATTGACCGCCACCTGTTTGAGATCGCCATCCAGGCGGCCATCGGCAACAAGATCATCGCCCGCGAGACGATCCGCCCCCTCTCCAAAAACGTCACCGGCAAGTGCTACGGCGGCGACATCACCCGCAAGCGCAAGCTGTGGGCCAAACAACGCGAAGGCAAGAAGCGCATGAAACGCATCGGTACGGTGGACATCCCGCAGGAGGCCTTCCTGGCGGTGTTGTCGGTGGGCAAGGAAGATTAAGTGAGTGTCGCGCCGCGGACGGAGCCGCCGGCGTCACAGAGGACCATGGCCAAGACCGAAGAAACGGAAATCAAGAACCAGAAGGACGCCGAAGAGGCCCCTTCCGGCGAGACCAAGAAGAAAAAGGCGTCCTTCCGCGAGAACCTGCAGTCCATCGCGGTCGCGGTGCTCATCGCGCTCCTGATCCGCCAGTTCCTCATCGAGGCCTTCAAGATCCCCACCGGCTCGATGGCCCCCACGCTCCTGGGCGAACACAAGGACGTCTGGTGCCCCAATTGCGGCTGGTACTTCGCCCTCGAAAAGAGCCATCAGCGCGCCTACTGCCCCAACTGCGAGTACGACATTGACGCCGGCAGCTTCTGCCCGCACGATCGCTCGCCCCTGCGGACCAGTCCCCTGGGATGGCTCTCGTGGATGGGCGTCTACCCCCGTTCCGTCTGGTGCCCCCGCTCCGACTTCCGCCACAACGACGCCTACAACCGCGAGATCCACGGCGGCAACCGCCTGCTGGTCAACAAAGTGACCTACGATCTCTGGGACCCCCAGCGCTGGGACGTCATGGTCTTTCTCTATCCGCTTGTGACGATCCACTGTTACGGTTGCGGCCAGGTCACCGACGACGTGCGCTGGAAAAAGGGCCTGAAGTGCCCCGCCTGCAACCACACCGTCCACAAGGAAGGCCCGGCGGAGTTCTCCCTGCGCTTCCTGAAGAACACCGTTCGTTTCCTCACCTTCCAATACATGGACCCGCCGGAGGTCGAGGAGAAAAATTTCATCAAGCGCGTCATCGGGCTGCCCGGCGAGAAAGTCGAGATCCGCAACGGCGACATCTTCATCAACGGCAAGATCGCCCGCAAACCTCCCAAGGTCCAGGACGTGCTCTGGTACCCTTACTTCGACTCGACGTATGTCGAGAAGCTCTCGCCCCTGAAAGGCGCCCAGCTCTGGGAGACGCCCGATTCCTCCTGGAAGATCGCTCCCAATCGCTTCGAGGTGAACGCCCCCCGGAAGCGCAACGAGTCTTCGCTGCTGCGCTTCCGCCGCGAGATTGACGAACGCTACGGCTACACCGGCGGCGCAAAAGGCCGCTACGCCGTCGGCGACATCCGGATTTCCTTTGATGTCAGACTCATCGAAGACCGCGGGGCCGTCGAGACGCTGATCCGCGCCGGCCGAAACGACTTCCGCCTCCACCTGCCCTCCGACTCCGCCAAAGGGAAAGCCACGATCAGCCGATCCGGCGTCATCCTCGACTCCGATGAAACGCTGGCAATTCAGCAGGGCAAGAAGTATCATATTGAGTTCTACAACGTGGATGCCTCGGTCGGATTCTCGCTGAACGGCCGCCGGATCTTTTGCAGGGAATACGAGCCCAGGCCCGATCACGAGGACCTCCTGGCCGAAACCGGCGTCTCCTTCGGCGCGACGGACGCCCGCGCCGTCTTTACCAATGTTCGCATCTATCGCGACGTTTACTATATCCCGATGGGCGCCGGCCCGTACGCCGTCGGCGATCAACTGGAGAAAAACGAGTACTATGTGCTCGGCGACAACAGCCCCAACAGCAAGGACAGCCGCGTGTGGGGGTCTGTTCCCGCCGAGAACAATATTGGAAAGGCCTTTGTGGTGTTCTGGCCCCCGGCGGGCATCAGCCTCATCCGGTGAGAACCTTGAGTTATCCCCAAGCATTGAACACCCGCGGCCTGCGCGCCGCTTGAGCCTTTCCCCGTGGATCAGGCCTGCAGCATCCGGGGCGGAGGCCTGGATTCCCACAGTCGCAAGATGCTATGCGGAAATGGGTTACGCTTGGCGCTGGCTTGGCCCCCTCGATGGCGGAGCCGGCGGAAACAATTTCGTGCTTGCTTCGGACTTCGCTTTGCTAGAATGGTGGAGCCTGACTTATCCACAGGTTTTCCACACGTTGTAAGGAGACCGGCGTGAAGCTGCTTGAAACGATTGACCTGGTAAAGGTTTACGGCAAGCGACCTGTCGTCAACAAGGTCAGTTTCGAAGTAAACGCCGGCGAGATCGTGGGCCTTCTGGGCCGCAACGGCGCGGGCAAGACCACTTCGTTCCGCATGGCCATCGGGCTGGTGACCCCGGACAGCGGCCGCATCTTCTTCAACGGCGAGGACGTGACCCATCTGCCGATGTACATGCGGGCCAGGCGCGGCATGGGTTACCTGGCGCAGGAGCCTTCGGTCTTCCGGAACCTCACGGTCGAGAAAAACATCCTGGCCGTGCTCGAGGCCCGCAAAATGGGCCAGGCGGAGCGCGCGACTCGCTGCGCGGAACTCCTGGCCGATCTCGGCCTGTCCCGCCTCGTCAAGAGCCTGGCCGTCAGCCTGTCGGGCGGCGAACGCCGGCGCCTCGAAATCGCGCGCGCCCTGGCCACGGAACCTTCGCTCATCCTCCTGGACGAGCCGTTCTCCGGCATTGACCCCATCGCCGTGCAGGAAATCCGCAATATCATCAAGAACCTGCGCGACCGCGGCATGGGCATCCTCATCACCGACCACAACGTCCGCGAGACGCTCTCCATCACCAACCGCTCCTACATCATTGACGAAGGGGGCGTTTTGCGCCAAGGCTCCGCCGAGGAACTCGTCAACGACCCCGTCGTGCGGAAGACGTATCTCGGCGAAAGCTTCACCCTGGCCGAGTTCGAGCAGGCGCGCAAGGGCGACCGGTCCAAGAGCACCGTGCGCCGTCTGGCCAGTTACGTCCTGGGACGCTCCGCCTCCGCCGCGCCCCCGCCCGACCCTGCGGCGGCGAGGCCCAAGCCCAAACCCCTCGCCCCGGAGCCTCCGACGGACGACACAAGCGAGAAAGACGCGGGACTCAAACTGTAAGTCATGGCCGTCTCGGAGCGTGACTCTCGGATTGCCGCATGGAAAACAACGCCTCCCCAACCCGCAATCCGTCGTCAGGTGCCTGCCACCCTCTCGCCTTCTCCGTCGTCCTTCCCACCTGCGACGAAGCCCTGAACATCGGCCCGTTGATCGCCCGCCTGCGGGAGGTCCTGCGCGAATTCGGCGACGCCCCGTTTGAGATCATCGTCGTGGACGCCGGCTCGACCGACGACACGATGGCCCGCGCGCGCGAAGCCGGCGCGACCACTGCCTTTGTCCAGAAGGAGCGCGGCTACGGCATGGCCCTCAAGGAGGGGTTCGCCGCCGCGCAGGGCCGGTACGTCATCACGATGGACGCCGACCTCTCCCACGACCCCGCCCTGCTCCCCGCCATGGTGGCGCGGATGGAACGCGCCGACGTCGTGATCGCCTCGCGCTACGTGCCCGGCGGCGGATCGGAAGGCCCGGCTTTTCGGCGCCTCCTCAGCGTCATTCTGAACCGCGTGTACTCACTGGCGTTGCGGCTGCCCGCCCGCGATGTCTCCAGCGGGTACCGAATCTATCGCCGCGAGGTCCTCGGAAAAATCCCCATCGTCTGCCGCCACTTCGACGTCCTCGAGGAGATACTCGTGCACGCCTGCCGCAACGGCGCGCGCATCGCCGAGGTTCCCCTGCGCTACCGGCGCCGCGCCCACGGCGTCTCCCACGCGCGCCTCCTGCCCTTTGCGGTCTCCTACGCCAGCACCCTTGTCAGGATGTTCCGCCTGCGCTACCTGGCCCCCCGGACCGGCCCGTGACCTGACCGCCGCGTTTTACTTCAGCGCTTTTTCGTGCTATTCTAAAACCGGACCGACAAGCGTGCCTCCTGCGGAGACCGATCCACATGCGCGACCTTGAGGCGGCCACCAAGACGATCGGGCGCCGGATTTTTGCGCTGGTTCGCGAGGCGTCCCCCACCCCGCTCGAACCCGACTGGTGGGACATGCGCCTCATGGAATGGTCCATGGGCGACGAGCGGCTCAAGTACCAGGCTCTTCGATTCATTGACGTCTTGCCGGCGCTCAAGACCCCCAACCAGGTCGCCCATCACCTGCGCGAGTACTTCGCCGCCGGCGACCCCAACCTGCCCCTGGCCTTGCGGTGGGGCGCCGCCGCCACGCGCGTCGCGCCGGCCGCCGTCGTGGCCGCCGCCACGCGCATCAACGTCCGGCGGATGGCCCGCCGCTTCATCGCCGGGGCGTCGCTGCCGGACACCCTCGCGGTCATCCGCCGCCTTCACGATCTCGGCATGGGGTTCACCCTCGACGTCGTCGGCGAGGCCACCGCCAGCGAGGCCGAGGCCGACGCCTACATGCGGAAGTACCTGCTCCTCGTCAAGGAGTTGAGCGCGAGGCTTGAGCGCGCCTCGTCCGACGTCGCCGCCCGGCTTCCCGTACCCCGGATCAACCTTTCTCTGAAACTCTCCGCCCTCTACTCGCAGTTCGACCCCGTTGACCCGGAGGGCACTTCGGAGGCGGTCAAGTCGCGGTTGCGGCCAATCCTGCGCGCCGCCAAAGAGGCCGGGGCGTTCATCCACGTGGACATGGAGCAGTACGCCTACAAGGACCTCACCTTGCGCATCGTCAAGGAGGTCCTGCAGGAACCGGAGTTCGCGGACTTCGAGGACGCCGGCCTCGTGATCCAGACCTACCTGAAGGACGCCGAGCGCGACCTGGCCGACCTGGCCGCCTGGGCCGGTCGGCGCAGGCGCAGGATCACCGTGCGCCTCGTCAAGGGCGCCTACTGGGATTACGAAAGGGTCATCGCCCAACAGCGCCATTGGCCCGTGCCCGTCTTCGAACACAAGTGGGAGACCGACGCCAACTTCGAGAGGCTTGCAGAGTTCCTCATCGCCCGGCGCAAGGAGCTTCGTCCCGCCTTTGCCAGCCATAACGTGCGCAGCCTCGCCCATTCCATGGCGGCGGCCGAGGAGGCCGGCGTGCCTCTCGACGAACTGGAGTTCCAGCTCCTGCACGGCATGGCCGAGCCGATCAAGCGCGCCCTGGTCAAGATGGGATGCCGCGTGCGCGTCTACGTTCCTTCCGGCCACCTTCTGCCCGGCATGGGCTACCTCGTGAGGCGAATTCTCGAAAATACATCCAACGAGTCCTTCCTGCGCCAGAGCTTCATCAAGCACGCGTCCGAAGAGCAACTGCTGGCCGGCCCGGCCGAGATCGAGCGGGAGTGGCAGCTTCGCGGTACGCCCAAGGGCCTTTGGCCGCTTGAACCCGCCAGACCGCGCGACGTGTTCTCAAACGAACCCGACGCCGATTTCTCGCAGGAGTCCAACCGCGAGGCCATGCGCGCCGCACTGGCCAGAACCCGCGACCAGTTCGGTAGGCGCTATCCGCTCGTGATCGGCGGCAGGGAGATTCAGACGCCCGACGTCCTGGAGCGCCGCAACCCTTCGCGCATCTCCGAAGTCGTCGGCGCCACCGCCAGGGCCTCCCGCCGCGAGGCCGACGAGGCCCTCGACGCGGCCTCCCGCGCCTTTGTCTCCTGGCGCGCCACACCCGCCGAAAAGCGGGCCGCGCTGTTGGTCGCGACCGCGGCCGTCTTGCGGCGGCGTCGGTTCGAACTGGCCGCCTGGGAGGTCCACGAGGTGGGCAAGACGTGGCGCGAAGCCGACGCCGACGTTTGCGAGGCCGTTGACTACCTCGAATACTATGGCCGGGAGATGCTCCGGCTGGCCGGGCCGCGCCGCATGGGGCGCGTTCCGGGCGAAACAAATCTCTACCATTACGAGCCGCGCGGTGTCGTGCTGGTGGTGGCGCCGTGGAACTTTCCGCTGGCCATCCTGTGCGGCATGACGGCGGCGGCCCTGGTCGCCGGCAACACCGCGATCATGAAACCGGCCCGGCAGTCGGGCATCATCGCGGCCAAACTCATGGAGAGCTTCCGGAAGGCCGGGTTTCCCGACGGCGTCGTCAATTACCTTCCCGGACTCGGCGAGGAGGTCGGCGCGCACCTTGTGGCCCATCCCCAGGTCAGCCTCATCGCCTTTACCGGCTCGCGGAACGTCGGTCTGGCCATCAATGCCGAGGCCGCTCGGACGAAGCCGGGCCAGGGCGGCCCCAAGCGCGTCATCGCCGAGATGGGCGGCAAGAACGCCGTCATCGTGGACGCCGACGCCGACCTCGACGATGCCGTCACCGGCGTGGCTGCCTCGGCCTTCGGATATCAGGGGCAGAAGTGTTCGGCGGCCTCGCGCGTCATCGTGCTGGAGGACGTTTACGACGTGTTCCTCTCGCGTCTGGTCGAGCACGCCCGCAGCCTGAAGACCGGCCCCGCCGAGGAGCCGGGCGTGGCTCTCGGCCCCCTCGTGGACGAAGGCGCGTTCACCAAGGTGACCGGCTACATCGAGACCGGCAAGCGCGAGGCCCGCCTCGCCTTCTACGCCGGCGCGGACGCATGCCCCGCCGGCGGCTACTTCGTGCCTCCCGCGATCTTCGCCGAGACGCCCCCCTCCGCCCGCATCGCCCAAGAGGAAATCTTCGGCCCCGTCCTGGCCGTCATCAGGGCCGCGACCTTTCAGGAGGCCCTCCAGATCGCCAACGGGACCGAATACGCCCTCACCGGCGGCCTCTACTCGCGCAGCCCCGCGCACATTGAGCTGGCCCGCCGCGACTTCCTCGTCGGTAATCTGTACATCAACCGCAAGATCACGGGCGCCATCGTGGGTCGCCAGCCGTTCGGCGGCTTCAAGATGTCCGGCATCGGCTCGAAGGCCGGCGGTCCCGACTACCTCATGCAATTCCTGCTGCCCCGAACCATCACCGAAAACACGCTGCGTCACGGCTTCACGCCGGAATAACCGCCGCGAAGAGTGTTGACAAAACCCCGCCGAAAGGCTAGCATTAGTTCCCCTTTCCCAGGAAGAAGGCCGTATAATAGGGCATGGGAAGCGCAGGCCTTTTCTGGCCGGAGGTCGTTCGCATGTCAAGACTCTTGCAGGTCAAGGATCGTGTCGCCGAGAAGCCGGACATCCGCGAGATTCCCGGCAGGCTCATCGCCGTGGAGGGGCTGGACGGCTCCGGCAAGTCCACCCAGATCTACCTGGTCAAGCGCTGGCTCGAACTGGAGGGTTACAAGGTTTACTTCACCGAGTGGAACTCCTCGATCATCGTCAGGAGCGCCACGCGAAAGGGCAAGAAGCGGCAGCTTCTCACACCCACGACCTTCAGTCTCATCCACGCCACCGACTTCTGCGACCGCTACGAACGGCAGGTCCTGCCCCTGCTGCGCGCCGGCTATATCGTCCTGGCCGACCGCTACATGTTTACGGCCTTTGCCCGCGACGCCGTGCGCGGCTGCAGCCCCCGATGGGTCCGGAACCTCTACAGCTTCGCCATCGCCCCCCACATCACCTTCTACTTCAAGACCCCCCTGGAGGTCTCCCTGAGCCGCATCCTGAAAGGCCGGCCGAAACTCAAATACTTCGAGGCGGGCATGGACCTGGGCTTGTCGAGCGACCCCTACCAGAGCTTCCGCGTCTTCCAGGGCCGCATCAGCGAGGAATACGACAAGATGATCGCCGAGTTCGGGTTCAAGGTCATTGACGCCACCCAGCCCATCAACAGGCAGCAGGAGGAGGTCCGCCAGATCATCAAGACCCACATTGACCTGGCCGAATTCCGCTGGAGCGTGAAACGATGAGCGTGAAAAAATTCTACGGCGAAGGTCTGCCGGGCGTCAATCTGGACGAACTTCAGGGCAAGCTCATCGTCATCGAGGGGGCCGACGGTTCCGGGCGTTCCACCCAGATCGCGATGCTCAAGGACTGGCTCGAACGCAAGGGCTACGCCATCGTGGACACCGGCCTCAAACGCTCCTTCCTCGTCAGCGAGGAGCTTCAGTCGGCCAAACAGGGCAACGTCCTGAGCCACACCACCATGAGCCTGTTCTACGCCACCGACTTCGCCGACCAGCTCGAAAACAAGATCATCCCCGCCCTGCGCGCCGGCTTCATCGTCCTGGCCGACCGCTACATCTACACCCTCATGGCCCGCGATATCGTCCGCGCCGCCCC
>CAYPFP010000012.1:32050-59410 GCA_964409935.1 uncultured Planctomycetota bacterium
TCGCCAGGGCGAGGCGGCGCCGACAGGAACTGGGTCCAGGCCCTTTACGGCATCGCCCTGGTCCCCGACATCATCTTCTACCTGCGCGTCAGCCCCAGCAAGCTCGTCGAGCGCAACTTCCAAAAAAACGCCACCCTCGACTACTGGGAGTCCGGCATGGACTGCGGCTTGTCCCGCGACATGTTCGACAGCTTTGTCAAGTACCAGCGGCTTATGCAGGGCGAGTTCAAGCGGATGGAACAGGAGTACGGTTTCGAGGTCATCAACGGCAACCGCTCCCGCAGGGCCGTTTGCAACGAGATCGAGGCCAAGATCGAGGCCATTCTAGGAGCCAACTGATATGGCCAGGGGCCGTCCCAAAAGCCCGTCGCCGTCCGAACTGACCAAAGAGATCGAGATCCAGTTCAAGCACCTTCGGGCCTTGGTCCGCGACGCTTTCCGCAACTGCGCCGAAAAGGTCGAGGCCCAGATCGAGCAGGCGGCCAACGACCTGCTTCGCCCCTCGCCGGAGGCGCTGGACGCCCTGGGACTGCGCCGGCGCGCCTCGCTCCTCAAGGACGCACGCCGCCTGATGGCCGCGCTTCGCGTCAAGCCCGAAAGGGGCCGCTACCGCGACATCAAGCGTCTGCATAACATCGCGGAAGACCTGGCGGAACTGGCGTCGCATATGCAATGAGCGGCGCAGCCGCGTCGCCATAATTTCACCGCCCCGCAAAGGGGCCAACCGACGGAAAGGCGCTTATGTGCGCAGCATCCCACCCCGCCAGACGGCTTGGCGGGCCGGACACCGTCCGAAGCGTGCTGGCGGACGCCGTCAAGGCCCGCGCATCGCGTTTCCTCAAGAACCTGCGCCAGGCCGCCAAACATCCCGACGATGACCCCGTCCACGACCTGCGCGTCTCCGTGCGACGCCTGGCCGCCGCCCTCCTGGCCACAGCGGAGACGGCCCGCTCCCGCCCCGCCGAGGACGTGCTGGCCCTGCTTAAGACCTTGATGCGCCCCCTGGGAAAGCTGCGCGACGCCCAGGTGCAGCTTGGCCTGCTCAATGCCCTGCCCAACACCGACGGCAAGGCCCTCCGCGCCTACCTGGGGTTCCTGGAGGCGCGCGAGGCGCGATTCCGCGCGAAGTCGCGCAAAGCGATGAAAAAGCTCGCCCGCGCAGAAATCAGAAAGGGCTGCAAGGATGTCCGCGCCGGATTGAGAGACCCTTCGACCGTCAAGCGAAGCGCCGCGGCGTCGGCCTCCGGCCTCTTCGCCAGGTGCTACGCGGCCGTCTGCGCGCACTGGGTGCGCGCGCACCGGGTGACGGCCCTGGACGAAGCCGACCTGAAGGCCCTGCACAAGATGCGCCTGGCGGTCAAGCGCCTCCGATACACCGTCGAGGTCCTCCAGCCGCTGCTGCCCCAAATGGGCAAGCGGCGGCTCAAGATGCTGGGCAGACTCCAGACGCGCCTGGGAGATATCCACGACCTGGACGTCATCGCGCACAACATCTCCGCGTTTTATGCGCCGGATATCTCCCCCCCCGTGCGGCGGGTCCTCGACCGTTTCGCGCGCAACCGCAAGGCTAACTTCGAGGCCTTCAGGCGGGCATTCCTCAAGTTTGAGAAAGACCCGTACTGGCCCGGTCGTCCGGCGCCCAAAGCGCTCCGGCCGCGCGCTCGCCGGTCTCGGGCGGCACAAGGAGAACGATGAAAGACGATACGACCGTCATCGGCCTGGACCTGGGCGGCACCAAGATTCTCGGCGCCCTCGTGGACCGCAGGGGAAAGATCATCGCCCGCGAAAAAAAACGGATCGAGGATCACAGCGTCAAGGCCATCGTGGACAACCTGGTTGAGTGCGTGAACTCCGTGTGCGGCCAGGCGAACATCAACCTGGCCGGCGTGGCCGGCATCGGCATCGGCGCGCCGGGCACGCTGGACTTCGAGCGCGGAACCGTTCTGTTCGCCCCGAACATCCACTGGCGCAACGTGCCCCTGCGCGCCCTGGTGGAAAAACAAACGGGCATCAAGACCTTTGTGGACAACGACGTCAACCTGGGCACGCTCGGCGAACACACCTGGGGCGTCGGCAAAGGCTCGCAGGACGCCGTCGGCATCTTCATCGGCACCGGCATCGGCGGCGGCATCATCCTCGGCGGAAAGCTCTTCTACGGCTTCAACAAGACCGCCGGCGAGATCGGCCACATGGTCCTCAAACCCGGCGGGCCGAAGTGCGGCTGCGGCAATCGCGGCTGCCTGGAGGCCCTCGCCAGCCGCACGGCCATCGCCCGCCGCATATGGAAGGCCGTCCGCAGGGGCAAGCCCACCGTCATGGCCGCCCTCGTCAAGGCCGAATCCGAGATCGTCAGCGGCGTGCTCGCCGAGGCCGTCCGGAAAAGGGACAAGGTCGTCATCAAGTCCCTCCAGATCGCCGCCGAGCACCTCGGCATCGCCATCGGAACCCTCGTCAACGTCATCAACCCCGAAATCATCATCCTCGGCGGGGGCGTGATGGAGGCCCTCGGGCCGATGATGCTGCCCCTGGTCCGCCGCCATGCCCGCAAAAACTGCTTCCCGCACTCCTTCAAGGGCATCAAGATATGCACCGCCCGACTCGCCGACGACGCCGGCGTGCTGGGCGGGGCCGCCCTGGTGTTCGGCAAACTGGAGAACGCCTGACGCGCATTCCCGCGCAGGGGCCATGCCCATGACCGCGCAAGCCAAGATACGCCAGGCAACCCAACGCCTGCTCGAATCCGGATGGGAGATCACCCACGCCCGGAAGGTGCGCGACAACGCCCTGGCCATCTTCGACCAGACCCCCGAACTGCATGGCCTAGGCCCCGCCGACCGCGTCCTGCTCGAATGCGCCGCCCTCCTTCACGACATCGGCTTCACCGTCAGCGAGGCCAAGCACCACAAGCGCTCCTACGACCTCATCAAGGCCGCCGGCCTGTCGTCCTTTTCGCCCGATGACCTGGAGCTGGTCGCCAACATCGCCCGCTATCACACCAAGGCCCTCCCCAGCGAGGACCACAAGCCCTTCGCCCGGCTCGCCGACGAGGGCAAGCGGCGCGTCTGCGCCCTCGGCGCCATCCTCCGCCTCGCCGACGGCCTGAACCGCAGCCACACCCTCAACGTCAAGGAACTGCGTTGCCGGCTTTCCCCCGGACGCCTCACCCTCCGCGTCCGCTTTACCGGCAACATAGACGCGGACCTGGCTGGCGCGGACAGAAAGAAGGACCTGTTCGAGAGCGTGTTCGACACGAAAGTCTCCCTCGAACCGGATCCCGTGCAGCCCTGATCCCCCCGTCCTGGGCCGACGCGCCCCCGACGCCTCCGGGAACGCCGTTTCGCGGCGCATTTTTTCGGCACGGTCTTCTCTCGATGCTCCTCATCCGATAGAATTAAGTAACAGCGTCTGCGTCGGCTGAGATGTCGGGGGCATGACGCGCCCTCATCAAGGGCGCGCGCACCGAAGGAGTCGGCTGAACAGGAAAGGGTCGTTCGTATGATAAGAGAGAAGGCGTTCCTGGTCGCAAACATGCTTATCAAGAAGAAGCCGCAGGCGCGGATCAGAAGCATCGGCGCGTACCTGCCTCACCGCGTGGTGCACAATTCGGAGGTCGGTTCCCTCATCCGGACGTCCGACGGCGAACTCAAGAACCTCATCCCCCGCTACTTGGAAACCCTGACCGGCATCGAGACCCGGCGTTGGGCCGACCGCTGCGAAAGCACCTCCTCGATGGCCTACGAGGCCGCCAAAGCGGCCCTGGACCGCGCCGAACTTGCCCCCGGCGAAATTGACACCCTGATCTTCGCCGCCACCGACACCGACTTCATCGAGCCGGCCACCGCCAGTCTGGTGCAGGAGAAACTGGGCATCCGCGCCGTCAATTCCTTCGACATCAAGAACACCTGCAACAGCGTCCTGCAGGCCTTGTCCGTGGTGAACGCCCTGATCGCCAACGGCGCGTGCCGCAAGGGGCTTATCGTCTCGGGCGAGATGGGAAGCCGCTGGATCAACTTCGACATTCAGAACAAACGGGAACTCCACGACAAGTTCGGCGCGCTCACCCTCGGCGACGGCGGCGCCGCCCTCGTCGTGGAAAGGGCGGACGACGAGCGGGGGTTCCTGGAGTTCAACCTGACCAGCTTTGCCGAGTCCTGGCGGTTCTGCCACATCCCCCACGACCCGGACTGGTGGAAGAAAAGGGACCGCAGCATCATGGGCTGGTTCTATCTCGACATGCACGGCCTGGCGTCCCTCGTCAAGCGGCACGTCCCCGCGTACTTCCGGGAATACGCGGCCTATCGGAAGGACGCCTTCGGCGAGGAACGTTTTGTGGACCACCTCCGGTGTGTCGTCCCGCACCAGATCTCAAGACGGTTCATCGAGATGGTCTGTCAGACGACCCGGATGCCGCTGGACAAGACCGTCGTTACCGCCCACCGGTACGGGAACACGGGCGCTACGTCCATACCCATCGCCCTGAACGACGCCGTCGAGTCGGGGAAGTTGCGGTTGGGATCGGGCGACGAGATCGTTTTTTTCGGCGCCGCCTCCGGCTTCTCCATTGGCCACGTCCGGCTGAGAATCTAGGCGAGGGCGGGTCAGGCGGTTGCCTCAAGGTGGCGCCGGCAGGTCATTTCTTGCCCTGAACGTGCCCTGAACGAGACCCGTTCAGGGCTTGCCCTCGGCCTCCGGCGGCCGCAACGCCTCGCCCGTCATGGGAACGAAGCGCACGGGGATGACGCTCTCGCGCTCGACGCCCTGCTCGGTCCTGGTCAGGACGACGAGTTCCTGGTAGGCCTCGCCCACGGGAATGACCAGGCGCGCCCCGACCTTGAGTTGGTCCACCAACGGCTGCGGGACGTGCGGCGCGGCGGCCGTCACCATGATCCCGTCGAACGGAGCTTCGGCGGGAAGACCGCGGTAGCCGTCGCCGCTGATGACGGTGACGTTCTTGCACCCCATCTCCGCCAGGTCGCGGCGGGCGCGGTCGGCGAGGGGCTTGAGAATCTCGATGCTGAAGACCTTCGCCGCGATCTCGGCCAGAACGGCGGCCTGATATCCCGAACCGGTGCCCACCTCCAGGACCTTCTCCCCGCCTTTGAGCCGCAGAAGCTCCGTCATGAGCGCCACGATGTAGGGCTGCGAGATGGTCTGCCTCAAGCCGATGGGGAGGGGGTGGTCTCCGTAAGACAGGTCCCGTACCTCTTCGGGGACCAGCCGGTGGCGCGCCACCTTGCGCATCGCGGCCAGAACGAGCGGGTCCTTGACGCCGCGCGCCTCGATCTGTTCATCCACCATCGCCTGGCGCAGTTGGCCGAAGCGCTCCTCGGCCTCCTGGCCCAACACCGGCGCGCCAACCAGGACGACGACGCCATACGCCATGCCCCAAACCCATAGTCCCATACACCGCCGGACGCTCATGCCCTGGCCCTCCTGTCAGGCCTTACGCCGTCTTGCCTGAACGCTCCAAGATTTCAATGGCCCGCTCGGCGCTGGACTGGATTGCCGGGTCGCTGTCCAACGCGGCTTTCCGGAGGACCGGCAACGCGCGGGGGTCGCCGATCTGTCCCAGCGCCCAGGCCGCCGCGCTGCGCACGGTGGGATGGCGCCGGCCAAAAAGCCCCAGGAACCCCCCTCGCCGCACAAGACGATACAAGAGCGGCACGGAACTCGCTCTCCCCATCTTGCCCAGCGCCATGCACGCCTCCCGAAGCACCTCCACCGACTTCGACGAAAGCATCCCCTGCACGGCCGCCTCCAGACTCGTCAACTTCAAGTCGCCGATCCAGCGCAGCGCCTCGACGCGCACCGCCGTGCGCCGGTGATTCAGCAGCAGCGCCATGGCCTGCTCGCACTGGCCCGCCGGCAGTTTCCCCAGCGCGCCGACCGCCTCGACGGCCACGTCGTCGGACGGATGGTCCAGCGCCAGGTTGATGACGTCGCGCGATTCCGGAAGCATCTCGCCCAGGACGCTCAGGATGCGCCGCAACTGGACCGGCTGCGTCCCCGTGGCGAACTGTTCCTTGATGAGGACGAGGGCCGGCTGGGCCTGTGTGCAGAGGAAGTTGACCAGGGCCAGCCGGGTCCGCACGCTCTCACATTCGGCCAGCGCTCGCACGGCCCGCGGCACGACCTGGTCGCCGAAGGACGCCAGCACGAAGTCGGCGGCCGAGGCCCTCGCCGGGTCGGCCGACGTCATGTCGTCGAGCAACACCCCGAAAAACGCCGAATTCAGCAGATACTGCAACGCCCCCGCCTTCTGCGCCCGGATGGCCAGGCCGGCTGTGCCCGGCTGGTTCGGCCGCGTAAAGGAGCTGATGATCTTGCGCACGCCGTCGTAATCCCCCCGCTGGAGCATGCGGAAAGCCGTGTCGGACGCGGCGCGGGCCAGGCGGCCGAAGACGCGGGCGTCGCCTTCCCGCCCCATGACCTCGCACAGAATCCCCGTAATCATGTCCTCCAGGTATTCGCACTTGTGGACGCTGCACCGGGGCAGCACCATCTCCACCAGGTGCCCGGCGTAGAAACGCACCTCCGACCACGGGTGGGTCAGGCACGTCTTGACGGTATCCACCAGCGGCCCAAGCGCCTCCCGGCGGCCGGCGATCATGGCCTCGTCGAAGGCCATGAAGAGCCGGTCCCGCTCCTCCTTGCGCGTGATCGCCTGCGCCGCGGCGTCCCGTTTGCCCGCCGCCTCGGCATGGACGCCCCCGCCGCCCAGCCGCTGCCGCAGAGTCGGGCCTTGGGTCGGTTCGGCGGTCTCGGCCTCGGCCGACTCGGTGCGCGCCTCCGCCTTCGGCTTGGCCGGAACCTCGCCGAGCATGGACGCAAAGCTCACCGCCAGGCCGTCTCCCTCGCGAAGCAGTCGGGCCGTCTGGACCTCCGGCTCGACGTAGATGTTCTTGATCTCATTTTCGCCCAGCCAGATGGGCCACAGGAAACCCACATGGACGTCGGCCTGGTGCGAGAAGGCCGTCAGCAGGAGGCTGATCTCCCGAATGTCCACCCCCAGCCGAAACGTCAGCGTCTTGGCGTTGTGGCCCAGGAGCATCTCCCTGAAGACTTTCGGCGTATGGTCCGCCGGCGCGCCTGCAACGTCCAGTTCGTTGGCCACTATCTTTTCGTCCGCCGCCGAAAGCGTCAACGGGTTGTCGTTCTTCAGAATGGCCAGGAGGGCCTCGCGCACGGGCGCCGCCGGCGGACGCAGCGACTCCAGGTCGCTCGGCGCGCTCTTGATCTTCTCGACCGCCTCCAGGATCAGTCGGGCCAGCGGCAAGATCCGGGCCGCGCTGCTGGCGCTCAGGACGGCCTGCGAGGGCGCGATCTTGTCGGCCACCTTTCGGGCGGCCAGTTGCAGATTCTCGCTGGGGTCGAACAGGGCTCGCGCCAGCGACCGGACCCGCGACTGGTACTCGGCGGCCTTTTCCTGTTGGTCGGACCTGCCGTAGTGGTAGGCCAGTTCCGCCGCCGCGGCGTCGGGGTTCTCCTTGTGCTTCTCCTCGATGAACTGGCCGACCTTCCCGTGGGTCCGCCGCCGGCGGTCCTCGTCGGCCCGCTGGTAGGTCACCTCCCGCACGACTTCGCTGGCGAACTTCAGCCTGTCGGCCTCGGCTTCCTCCTTCGTGAGGATGGCCGCCTTCTCCGCCTTGTCCACAATCTCCTGCGCGTGGCCCTCCCGGAGGCCCGCGATCGCCTGCAGCATCTCCAGCTCCACCACGGGACCGGCCACCGCCGCGTCGGTCACCAGGTCGGACGTCTCGCGGTCGAGCACGCTCAAGTTCGACATCACGGCCTCTTCCATGTTCTTCGGCGCTTCGCCCTGGGCCGTCAGATCGAGCGCCAACACGCCGTCCCGGATGGAGATCTGCCCCTGCGCGATCAGGGCTTTCAGATGGGCCTGGATGAAGAGCGGATTCCCCCCGGAGGCCGACCAGATCAGGTCCTCCAGTTGTTGGGAGGCCGGCAGGTTCGGCAGGACGGCCCGGATCATCGCGTTCGTGTCGTCCCGGCGGAAGGGGGGCACGTCGAAATGGGCGAAGAAGTGTTCGCTCTTGACCACCGAGAAGAACGTGCCCAGGGGCGTCTGGAGTTTGATCGCCTCGTCCAGGACGTGAGGCTGCGCCGCCCCGTAGAAGATCAGGTTGCGCACCCCTTTGTTGCGCAGGGCCAGCGCCAGCGTCATGGTGCCCAAGTCCACGTTTTGGATCTCGTCCAGGATGACGACCAGCGGCCGCAGCTCGACAAACCGGGCGACAAGGTCCACCAGGGTCCTGAACATCACGTGGCGCTGCGTCTGGGGGGGGAGCGTGATCCGGCTCAGGTCCTTCTTGATCGGCAGATGCGGGATGGCCCGGCGAAGGCAGTACAGCCCCTCGTCCGACACGCCGGCCATCACTTTCTCCACCGTGTCGGGGTCCCGCACGAGCAATTCGTCCAGCACCCGCGTGATGCAATGGTACGGGAGCAGCGTGTCTTCCCCCGCGCACGTCACCAGGCAGACCGGAATGCCGGCCTGTTGGGCCTTGTCGCGCAGTTCGCCAAGAAGCCGCGACTTGCCCACGCCGGCGCGCCCCTTGAGCAGCACAAAGCGCACGGGCGCCAAGGGGGTCGGCAGAAACGTCGCCAGCCGTTTCGACAACTCGGCGCGCCCGATCAGCGTCGGACACGGGAATCGCCGCATCAAGTCCAGGTCCGTCGCGACGCTGCTGACCGCGCCGCCGGCCACCGACACGCGACCCCGCCCCGTCCGCTTGGCGTGATAGAGCGCTCGGTCGGCCTGGTCCAGCAGTTCGTCCACATTCCTGGCGTCCGTCGGCAGGTTCGCCACCCCCACGCTGACGTCAATGATCACCGGAGGAAGTCCCGCCTGGTGCACGAACGGGGAACCCAGAATCTGCTTTCGCATGCGCTCGGCCAGGCTCGCCGTCACCTGTTTGTCCGTGCCGGGCAGGACGACGACGAACTCGTCGCCCGCGTAGCGGACCACGATGTCGGAGGCGCGGAACGACGCCCGCAGTATCCGGGCCGTATGGATGAGCACCTGGTCGCCGCATTTGTGCCCCAACGTGTCGTTGATGCGCTTGAAATGGTCCAGATCGAGCATCAGGAGCGAATGCGGCTTGGGCGAATCGCCCTCCACCACCGAGGCGGCGAAGTACTTGCGCAGATAGCGGCGGTTGTACAGGTCCGTCAGGTCGTCCTTGTAGACCAGATCGGCAGTGTCTTTGCGCCGGATCGGCGGCCCGGCGCCTTCTGGAACGGAAGACATCGCATCCTCTTCTCTTATCGCGCCCCTCTTGAGCGAAGCTAGCACGGCACAACCTGTCTGTCAAGGACTTTTGCCCTGCGGCCACTTGTGTTTTCGCCCCGGGGGCGGTAACATAACATGGGCGGCGCGGTTCGCACCGCGAAAGCTCTTGCAGGACGAATCCCTCCCGAAGCGATGTGTCGAGAAGTGTCTCCTATGCCCGACAACGTGCGGTTGACTTTGCAGGACGGGGCGAAGATCGCCGTCATCGGCGCGGGGCCGGCGGGGTCGTTTTTTGCCCATTTTGCGCGCCAGTTGGCCCGCGCGCGCGGCATCTCCGTCTCGATCACGATCTTCGACGCCAAGAGCTTCCTCAAGGGCGGCCCCCCCGGCTGCAACATGTGCGCCGGCGTCGTGCCCGACGGCGTCGTCAGAGACCTGGCCCGTGCCGGCATCGTCCTTCCCCCTCAGAAGGTTCAACGCGAGATCGAGGGCTACCTCTTCCACGCCCCCGGCGGCCGGCTCGGCTTCACCGACGTGAAGCGCGAGGAACACATCTATGCCGTCTTTCGCGGCAACGGGCCTCGCTTCGCCGATTCGCACGACCAGGTCAGCTTCGACGACTTCCTCCTGCGCCACGTCGAGGGCGAGGGCGTCACCGTCGTCACCGAGCCGGTCTTCGGCATCCAACTCCCGAAGGACCCCCGCGACCCCGTCGTCATTCACTATGGCCGCCCCCCCGTCGTGAGCACGCTGGCGGCCGACCTCGTCGTGGGCGCTTTCGGCCTGAACACGCGCATGGTCGAGCAGGTGGAGGCCCTGGGGTTCGGTTATCGCTCTCCGCAATCGGTGCGCGCCTTCCAGGCCGAGTTGCCCCTCGGCAGCGACGACATCCGGCGCTTCATCGGAAACAACATCCACATCTTCTGCCTCGGCCACTCCAACCTGCGCTTCGGCGCCTTTGTGCCCAAGCGCGACTTCCTCACCGTCAGCCTCGTGGGCAGAAGGGACGTCGGCGCCGCCGAGTTCCACTGGTTCCTCTCGCAGCGCGAAGTGCGCCGGGCGCTGCCCCCCGGCTGGGAACTGCCGCGCCTGTACTGCTGGTGTCATCCCAAGCTGCCCGTCTCGCCCGGCCGCAACCCCTACACAAACCGTCTGGTCATGGTGGGCGACGCAAGCTGGTCCAAGTACTACAAGAACGGCATCGGCTCGGCCTTTCTGACGGCCCGGCTGGCCGCCTGGACGGCCTTCATGAAAGGCGTCGGCGAGCAGGATTTCCGCGACCGCTACGAGCGCGAATGCGCCAGACGCATCGTGCGCGACAACCGCTACGGCATGACCATGTTCCGGGCCAACGACGTCATCTCCCGCGCCCGGTGGCAGATGGGTCTGCTGGCCAGGATCGCCTCCCCCGACCGCTCTCCCAGCGTGCAGGCGCCCATTCATCGCGTCTACTGGGGCATGTTCACCGGCGGCGAGTCCTACCGTTCGCTCTTCGCCCTGGCCCTCAAGCCCGACGTGCAGTTGCCCCTGGCCCTTTCCGCCGTCGTCTCGGCCGGAACCGGCATCGCCGCCGCCGCCCGCCGGGTCGCCGCCCGCCTACGCGGTAGTGCCTGGCTCGCGCCTGCCGTTTGGCGCGTGCCTGGCACTACGCAGGGTTCAGGGTTCAGGGTTCAGGGTAGTTCCTGGCTCGGTCCGCTTCGCGACGGCAGCACCGTCGCCATCCTCGGCGGCGGGCCGGCGGGAACGGCCTGCGCCATCGCGCTCAAGAAGCTCGCTCGCGAGCGGCAAATCTCCCTCGACGTCGTGCTCTACGAAGGCAAAGTGTTCGCCGGCGAGAAGCAGTACAACCAGTGCGCCGGCGTCCTGTCCCCGCCCATCGAGGCGCTGCTGGAGTCCGGACTCGGCATCCCCTTCCCGCACAGCCTCGTCCAGCGCAAAGTAAGGGACTACCACCTGTACGGCAGCGCCAGGCACGTCGTGCTCAAGGGCGAGGATGTCTCCCTGGCGCTGCGCCGCGTCCTCTTCGACGATTACCTCATGGCGCAGGCCAGGGCGTATGGCGTCGGCGTCGTTCACTCGCGCGTCTCCGACCTGGAGTTCGGCCCCCAGGGCGTGATGGTCTACTCCGAGAGCGACAACCGCCGCGTGGACGTCTTGGTCGGGGCCTTCGGCGTGGACGAGGGGGCCGCCAGCGTCTTCGAACGCACCACCCCTTACCGCCGCCCCAACTGCCTGCACACCGTCGTTACCAAGATACATCCGGGCATGGATTTCATGGCGCGCTTCCGGGAGGAGATCTTCGCCTTTCTGCCCATGCCGGTCGAGACCGAGTACGGCGCCATCATCCCCAAGTACAACCATCTGACCGTCATCATCGGCGGGCGCCGCGTCACGCACGAGAGCATGAACCGTTTCCTGGCCATGCCGCAGGTCCGCCGCCTCCTGCCGGAAGACTTCTCGCCCGAAAAACACGGCCTCAAGTACTTCAAGGGAAGGTATCCCACCTCCCTGGCTCGCGGCCTTTACGGAGACCGCTACGTGACCATCGGCGACGCCTCCGGTCTCATGCGCCCCTTCAAGGGCAAGGGCGTCACCGCCGCCATCAGCACCGGCATCAAGGCCGCCAACGCCATGCTCACCTACGGCATATCGAAGGAAGCCTTCGCCGCCTACTACCGCCAGTGCCGCGACGTGACCGGCGACATCCCCTACGGCCGCGCGGTGCGCTGGGCCGCCGTGCTGGGGGCCAGGCTCGGACTCCTGCCCTCCGTCATCGGCCTCTCGGACTCCGACCCGAAGCTGCGCGACGCCCTCTTTGCCTGCGCCTCCGGCAGCAAGCCCTACCGCCAGGTCTGCGCCGAGACGCTCTCGCTCAATCTGTGTCTGCGCATCGCGCAGGCCGCCGTCCGCGACAGGGTCCGCCAATGGTTCGGGCGGCCTGGCTGACCCTTGATACCCAAAGCGCGATTCCGCATACTGATTGACCGTTGGTCGAGGCCCCCTGGAACGAGGATTGCGATTGCAGACTGTGCAGCGCCGGTCCCACGCGTTGGATTTCTTCCGGAGCGTGCTCGCGAACAGGCGCTTGGGGCATGCGTACGCCCTGACCGGCCCCGAAGCCGTGAACAAGCCGGCCTTCGCCCTGGAGGTGGCCAGGATGCTCCTGTGCCCCGTCCAGCCGGACGTCGGCTGCGGCCAGTGCCCGGCGTGTCAGCGCGTGGACAAACGGCTCCATTCCGACCTGCTTCTCTTCGAGCCGCTTCCCGGAAAGCGCGAGATCGGCATTGACCTGATTCGCGGCGAGTTGATCCCCGCCGTCTCTCTGGCGCCCTTCGAGGCCCGGTGGAAGGTCTGCATCATTGACAAGGCCGACTGGATGACCGAGGACGCCGCCGACTGCCTCCTGAAGACCCTCGAAGAACCCCCGCCGGGCAGCATCCTGTTCCTCCTGACCGAATCGGCGGACCTGTTGCAGCCGACCATCCGCTCGCGCTGTCAGATCGTGCGCATCACCCCGCCGACCGCCGCCGAGCTGGCGCAGCACATCGCGAAGCGCTGGAACCTCCCGCCGGACCAGGCCCTGGCCCTGGCCAACCTGTCCGACGGCAGCATCGAGCGCGCCGCCCTCATGCAGGAGACCGGTTGGCAGGCGGAGCGCGACGCCATGCTGCGCGCCCTCGCCGGCGACCCGGCGGCCGTTCAAGCCGTGCGCGAGGCCGCCGAATCGGCCGCCCTGTCCGCCGGCCGGACCCTGGAGGCCCAGCGCGCCGTCATCCGCCGCAAACTCTCCCTCCTGCTCCTGTGCTGCCGGGACCTTCTTGTCGCCGGCTTCACGCCCGACGCCCCGCGCCCCGCGGTCTTCCTGAACCCCGACGCCGCCGAGGCCGCCGCCGGCCTATGGCGGGACGGCAGCCATTCCCAGCCCCTCGCCCGCTTCGAGCGCCTCGCCGAGGTCCTCCTCGACGCCGACGACAGCGTCCTGGCCAACGCCAACATCGGCCTCTTGATGGACTATGTCTTCCGGCAATTGTCCAGGTGAAGGGCTGCGCCCCGTCAGAGGAACAGCAGCAGGCTCAGCGCCATCACCGCCATGCCCCCCAGCAGTCCGTACACCGCGAGATGGTGCTCGCCGAATTTCTCGGCCGTCGGCAAGAGTTGGTCCAGCGAGATGAAGACCATGATGCCCGCCACCGAGGCGAACAGCACGCCGAAAACGGTGTCGCTCATGAACGAACCCAGGATCACGAAGCCCACCGCCGCCCCAACCGGCTCCGAAAGGCCCGACAGGAACGAGTAGACAAACGCCTTCGTGCGGCTTCCGGTCGCGTAGTAAATCGGCACCGCCACCGCGATCCCCTCCGGAATGTTGTGGATCGCGATCGCCACCGCGATGGACAGTCCCAGGACGGGGTCTCTCAACGCCGCCGTGAACGTCGCAAGCCCCTCTGGAAAATTGTGTATGGCGATGGCCAACGCCGTGAAAAGCCCCATTCGATGCAGTTTTCCCTGTTGCGCCAATGCGGCCCCCGACGTCGGGGGCGCGCTCTCCATCTCCTCCACCCCGTGCATCTCGTGCGGGTTCTCGTAGGAGGGGATCAGCTTGTCAATCAGGCCGATCAGCAGCATGCCGCCGAAAAACGACGCCGCCGTCAACCAGGCCGCCGTTCGGTCGCCCCAGTCGGTCGTCAGGGCGCCGCGCGCCTTGGCCAGTATCTCGACCATCGAGACGTAGAGCATCACCCCCGCCGAGAATCCCAGCGCCACCGCCAGGATGCGCTTATTGGTCCGGCGGGTCAGGACGGCCAGGCTGCTGCCGATGCCCGTGGACAGCCCCGCCAGGACCGTCAGACCGAAGGCGATTGCGACCGCGCGCGAAGTCATCATCTCCTCGATCGTCATTCAGACCCCCGCCGACACTCCACATTCTCTTAATAGTCATCTCCCCAACCCCTCCCTGTCAAGAGCCAACAAGCCGATGGGTATTGCATGCGTCCGGCAGGATGTTTAAAATCCATGATCATTCTACCCGCATGAATGGGAGGTGCTCCATGCCACAGCAATCCGTCAAGCAGGTCGTTCGCGCCGAATCGTTGACGAACATCCCCTGGGAGGACAGGCCGAAGGGCTGCGCCGATGTCGTCTGGCGGTCCAGCCGCAACCCCGTCATCCCCCGCGACCTGATCCCCTGCTCGAACAGCATCTTCAACAGCGCCGTCGTGCCCTACGCCGGGGCGTTCGCGGGGGTCTTCCGCTGCGACACCCGTTCGCGCCAGATGCAGATCCACGCCGGCCGCAGCGACGACGGCATCCGCTGGAAGATCAACCCCGACCGCATCCAGTGGCGCTGCGGCGACGCCGAGATCGGCCGCTTCGAGTACGCCTACGACCCGCGCGTCTGCTGGCTGGAGGACCGCTACTACGTTACCTGGTGCAACGGGTATCACGGCCCGACCATCGGCGTGGGCTACACGCACGACTTCGAGCAGTTCCACCAGTTCGAGAACGCCTTCCTCCCCCATAACCGCAACGGCGTCCTTTTTCCGCGCCGGATCGGCGGCAAGTTCGCCATGCTCAGCCGCCCCAGCGACCGCGGCCACACCCCCTTCGGCGACATCTATTACAGCGAAAGCCCCGACATGTGCCACTGGGGCAGGCATCGCTTCGTGATGGGTACGCGCGGCGGCTGGCAGAGCACCAAGATCGGCGCCGGCCCCATCCCCATCGAGACCGACGAGGGCTGGCTGCTCATCTACCACGGCGTCCTGACCTCCTGCAACGGGTTCGTCTACAGCTTCGGCGCGGCCCTCCTCGATCTAGACAAGCCCTGGAAGGTGCTGCATCGCGGCGCCCCGTACCTGCTCTCGCCGCAGACGCTGTACGAGTGTGTCGGCGACGTGCCCAACGTGGCCTTCCCCTGCGCGGCCCTGGTGGACGCGCCGTCGGGCCGCCTCACCATCTACTACGGCGGCGCCGACACCGTCACGTGCATGGCGCACGGCTACGCCCACGAGATCATTGACTTCGTCAAGGCCAATCGCATGGCCTGATCCGACCGGCGACGCGCCGCGGCCTCACGCGGGGCGCGTGAGCGCCTGATTCGCTTCTTCCACCGCTGCGTTCTTCCTGTTATCATGGCCGTGTTTACTGGAGGCAAGAAACGCAATGACGGCTTTCGAGGAACGGTTGCGCGCAAAAAAAATTCTGGTCTCCGACGGCGCCTGGGGCACGCAACTCGCGCAGCGCGGCCTGAAGGCCGGCGACGCGCCAGAAGCCATGAACCTGGCGCAGCCCGACGCCGTGCGCGGCGTGGCCGCCGCCTACGTCGAGGCCGGCGCCGACGTCATCCTGACCAACACCTTCGGCGGCACCCGCTTCAAGCTTGCGAAGACCGGTCTGGCCGCAAAGCTTGTCGAGATCAACCGGCGCGCCGTGGAGATCTCGAAGGACGCGGCGGGCGCAAAGGCCCTCGTCTTTCCCTCCATCGGGCCGACGGGCGAGTTCATCGAGCCGATGGGACACGTGACCGAGGCCGAAATGGTCGCTGCGTTCGCCGAACAGATCGAGGCCCTGCTGGCCGGTCGGCCCGACGGCTTGGTGATCGAGAGCATGTACGACCTCGGCGAAGCCAAGGCCGCCCTGCGCGCCGCCAAAAAGCTTTGCCGTCTGCCCCTGGTCGCCTCCATGACCTTCGAGAAGGGGACGACGGCTTACGCCACCATGATGGGCGTCAAGCCCGCCCAGGCAGCGGCCGAACTGACCGCCGCCGGCGCCGATGTCGTGGGCGCCAATTGCGGCTCGGGCATCGTGGACATGGTCCAGGTCGCCGGCCAGATGCGCGGCGCGACAAAGCTCCCCCTGTGGATCAAGTCCAACGCCGGTCTGCCCAGACTGATGGGCGGCGTGACCGTCTTCGACGAGACGCCCGAAATGATGGTTGAGCGCCTGCCGGCCCTCATCAAGGCGGGGGCCGCCATCGTGGGCGGCTGTTGCGGCACGACGCCGGATCACATCCGCCTGCTGGCCGCGCAGGTGAAAAAGGGATTGTTCTGACGGTTTGCGTGAAGAGATGGAGTGGAGATGACTGAATCGCGGATGAGGGTTTCCGTTGTTCTTGCTTTTGTGCTGCTGTTCTGCGGGGCCTGCAAAGAGAAAGTGGGGCAATCTGCAAGCGTTGCCGACCCCTGGGTTGCGCCTGTGGTGGCCGTGGCGCCGGCATCGCTGCCGAAACTGGCGCAGCCGTTTCAGGTTGACGGCGATCTGTCCGAATGGGCGGGCGCCGCGTCCGCCAAGCCGTCGGGCGGACGCGCCGCGTCGCTGGAACGACGCGCCGCGTGCGTCCCGATTCGCTATCGTTCGTACATCGCCTCCACCCGTCCCCCGCGCGAGTGGGGCGGGCCTGCCGACCTCAGCATGGAGGTTTACAGCGCCTGGAACAGCGACGGGCTGTGCCTGGGCGTGGTCGCGGCCGACGACGCTCCGCGCATCGAGCGGGGCCGCGTCACCTTCTACGTGGACGGCCGCGCCGCCGACAAGCTCCTGAAGTACCCGTACACGCAGGGGTTCTACCGAATCCAGGTGCAGCCGTCGTCGTCCGCGCCGGATGCCCGGATGGTCGTTACGGTGCGCAACGGCACAATCGCCGACCTCAAGAGCGCCGGCAAACGGACGCCCTGGGGCTACGCCGCCGAGCTTCTAGTCCCCTGGAGCGCGTTCCAGGCCGTCACGCCCAAGTCCGGAGCGCAGATCGGCCTGCAATTCTCGCTCGACGACGCCGGCGAACGCGACCCCAAACTCACCGAGCCGCTCATCCTCAACTACCGGGGCGCGAAGAATCTGACGCGAAGCGCCTCCGGCCTGATGAGATGGACGCTGGCGGACAATCTGGCCTTTGGCGCGAAGGTCCTGCTCGGACCGTTGGCGCCGCTGGATTTCCCAGGCGTTTGCGCGGACGCCGGGGCGCTGCCGATCTCCGTCGAGGTCGGCAAGGCCCTGTCGTCCGATGTCGGAACCGTGCACATCGCGGTGACGGACCGGGACGGAAAATCGTGGTTTACGCGCACCGTTGACGCGGCGCCCCTGCCCGCTCCGTGGGCCGAGTCGGTCGGCGCGCGGACGGAATGCCCGACGGATTCCTGGAACGACGGCTTCTACACGGTCACGGCGGTCATCGCCGACAAGGGCGGGCAGCCTCTGGGCATGACCGCGCGTCCGCTGCTGGTGGCGCGAAGGGCGTACGCCGGCGCGTTGTCGCGCCTGGAGCGTGCGAACGTGTCGGCGTTGTCGCAGACGCAGCCCTTCAAGGCCGCCGCGTACCTGGGCGCCGCCTCCGCCTTCGAGCGCCTGAAACGCGGCGTCGAGACGGGCGATCCGGTTGCGGCCGCCAACGCCGTGCGCGAGGTCTCCAACAAGCTTGAAGTTCTCGACAAGGGCCGCCTGAAATCGCCCAACCCCGGCATCTTCGACCTGCTCCTCCTCGGCGCGATCCCCGAAGCCCAGGTCGTGGTGGAGTATCCTTCCTCCAGCGCCGCCACCGTGTCGTTCTTCTGCGGCGGCGCGCCCCTGGCCTGCGCCAACGTGCGGCAGTACGCCGCCAACGAGGCCGCCGCCAAGGCGCTCGAGAGCGCCGGCACGCGTTTCCAGGCCAACTTCATGGGCAAGACGACCGTAAACGGCCGCCCCGCGAAGGCGGCGTCGCGCGCCTTCGCCGTCGAGCTTTGCCGCCTGAGCGACCTCCAGCCGGACCGCCAGGTCCTGCTCGCCGCCGTCGGGAAGAAGGAAGCCTTCGTTCTCGCCCTGGATGAGCTGGCCCACGCCCGCGCGGAGGCGGTCGTGATCCAGCCCGACTGCCCCCCGCCCGTGCGGGAGAAGGTGGAGGCGTGGGCGAGCCAGGCCAGGCTGCCGCTGTGCGCCCTGGCCGAGGCCGCCCGCAAGTCCTCCTTCCTGCTGGCGGGGAAACCGGATGCCGACGCGGAAAAATTCTTCAAGGGCCATGCCGTGCGCCTGATCGTGCCGATGGGGCCGTATACGGAGATGACCGTTCTGGCGAACAACCGGCTCGTCAACGTCGGCAGCCCGTCCGCGAAGGCCGCCGAGATGGTGGTGGAGATGGTTCTCGCCGGTAAACCCATCACGCCGGCCCAGACGGATGCCTTGCGCGCCCAGATCGTGAAGGACTTGGCGCCCAGAAACGCCGCGCGGCCCGTCGGCAACGCCTTCTCCCCGGCCAACCTCTTCAGCGGCGACCTGCACATGCACACGTTCTACAGCGACGGCTCCCCCTCGCCGGTCGGCCTGGCGCTTCAGGCGATCCATTGCTATCTCGACTACGCCGTGATCACCGACCACAACGCCATCGGGGGCGCCCAGGTGGCGCAGAAACTCCTGGCCCGGTACGGCTTTGAGTATCCTCTGATCGTCGGGCAGGAAGTGACGATGAAGTGGTCCCACATGAACGCGTTTCCCTTGAAGGAACTGATCGCCTGGGATCTCTCCCCGGAGGACACCGTGGCGGCGGCTCACAAACAGAGCGCCGTCATCATGTGGAACCATCCGGAGGCCATCAACTCCGAATGGTCCGTCGCGCACACGGCGATCCCGCTGGCAGGCACCGGCGTGGACGCGTGGGAGCACGTGCCGCCGCGCTATGACGAGTGGAAGAAGGCCGGGACGCTGCCCGCCGTCGTCGGCACGACGGACACCCACAGCGGCACGTTCGCCGCCGGAGACGCCGGCCTGGCGCGGAGCATCATCGAGGCCCCCCGCCCGGGCGGCAACGATCTGGCCGACGCCATCCGTAAGAAAAACGTGGCCGCCGCCTACGTCGCGGCCCCTTACCTGTTCTATGGCCCGGACCGTATGACGGGCCTGGTCTGGGCCGCGCTGGCCGACGGCAAGGCCCTCAAGGCCGCCCGTGCCGAACGGCTCAAGGAGACGCTCAGAAACGCCGACCTTATCGGCCTCCTGCGCGAAAGCCCCTCGCGGCCCGTCAGGCCCGAAACCCTGGACCGCCAGAAACACTGAGGATATGAAACCGTTACCGGAGGGACGCACATGGCCCACACAGTCGTGCAGTTAACGACCCACTTCGAAGACGGCGACTCCATGCACCGGCTGACGTGGCCGGCCCAGGCCCTCGCCGACCTGCCGGATTTCCGCGTCGTTGACGTGCACTACATGAGTCCCTACTGCTATCGCCTGGCCCTGGACGCCGACCTGCTCATCCTCTCGATGATCATGGACGCCGAACTGGCCCCCATCATCCGCTGGCGCAAGACCAAGGCCAAGCCCACCGTCTTCGAGGTCAACAACTGGCCCTTCGACATGCACCCCCTCACCCCCATGTACGACCTCTGGACCAACCCCGCCCGCCAGGCCGACTGGCTCTACGCCATGTCGCTCGTGGACCTGGTGCAGACCTCCACGCCTCTGCTGGCCGAGGCCTTCAAGCCGTACTGCGCGCGCGTCGTCGTCTTCCCCAACCAGATGGCGAAGGTCGCGGACGCGCCGCCCGAAAAGCCCGACTCGCCGCTCGTGGTCGGCTGGGCGGGGTCGCTCTCGCACGCCGGCGACCTGGCCCACATCGCCAAACCGCTGTCCAAGTGGATCCTCGAACACGACAATGTCGTGCTGGCCGTCATGGGCCACGAGGGGATGGAAAAGCTCTTCGCGCTTCCGCCGGAAAAGAAGCGCTACACCCCCTGGGGCGGCATGGACAAGTACGAGGAGTTCCTCAAAGGCGTCCACATCGGTCTCGCGCCGCTCCTGGACACGCCTTTTAACCGCTCGCGGTCTGACGTCAAGTGGCTGGAGTACGCCGCGCAGGGCTGCGTGTTCGTGGGCCAGAAACTCCCCGCCTACGCGCAGGTCGAAGACGGCAAGACGGGCTTTTTGTTCAAGGACGGCGACGGGCTGGTCAAGGTCCTCGACAAGCTTCACAAGGATCGCAAACTGCTGGCCGCGGTCGGCCGGCAGGGCTTCGAGTATGTGAAGAACAACCGCCTGTACTCCATCGCCGTCAAGGAACGGGCCGAGGTCTACAAGGGGTTGATGGGCCGCAAACCGCCCGAAGGCGCGGAAAAATGGGACTTGGACGCGCGGTCGAAATTTCCCGTCCATCCCCTTCCGGTTCCCCTGCCGCCGTACGTGGCCATCAAGCTCGACGCCGACGACGCCAAGGCGCTGGCGGCCCTGAACTCGCGGCGGCCCGAAATCCCCGAACCCGTCATCGAGCAGATCGAGCGCCGCTACGGCGATTTCCACCTCACCTCCTACGCGCGGGCCATGCACGCCATGGCCCGGCGCGACGCCTCCGGCGCCGAACAACACCTGCGGCGTTCCATCTCTCTGTATCCGGGAGCGCTGGCGAGCATGCAGATGCTGGCGACGCTGATGCTCGGCATGCGCCGCGTGCAGGAGGCCCGCGACATGCTCGCCCATGCCGTCCAGTGGCACCCGGCGTGCATGCCCATCCACCGCCAGATGCTCGGCGTCGCCGAGGCGCAGTCGGACTGGCCCGCCGCCATCAAGGCCGCCGAAGACTGGGAGGCCAACTGCCGCCAGGACCCCATCGCGCACATGCGCAAGGGGCTGGTCCTGATCCGTTCGGGCAAGCTGCCGGAAGGCGTGGATGCGTTGTGCGAAGGGATCGAGCGGTTCAAGGACCGCCCGGAATACAAGGCCTCGGCCCATGCCGCCGAACTGGCCGTGATCCTGCGCCTGGCCGAGCCGTTCATGGCCAGGGAAGACCGCTGGCACGACGTGATCCTGAAGGCCGTCGAACTCTTCCCGCAAGGGCTTTGGCTGCCTACCCGCGCCGGCACGATCTGTTTCGAACGCGGCGAATACGCGCGCGGCCTTCGCCTCCTGGAACAGGCCCGCGAGCGCCTCGACAGCCTGGAGTGGCAGCGGATCGAGGGCATCAACTTCCCGCCCGAGTTCCGCCGCCTGGTGGAGTTCTACCGGATGGCCTGCTCGGAACTGGCCAAGTGACTGCCGGAGAGCGAACGTGAAGGCCCTCATCCTCCTCTGCATCGTGTCGGCGCTGCCGATGGCGGCCCTTGCCCAGGACGGTTGGCGCGTTCACGAGGTCTACCAGCCGCGCATCGAACGCGCCTGCGTCCTCGACGCCTATGCGCAGACGTTGACGTACAACCACGACAGCAGCGTCGCCTGGTTCGGCGACCGGTGGTTCTGTCTCTGGAACGCCCACGAGAAACCCGCCGAGGGCACGCCCGGCCAGTTGAACTACGTGAGCACCAGCCGCGACGCAATGACGTGGTCTGCCGCCGAAGCCGCCTTTGCGAGCGAACAGCGAAGCGCCAACCCCATCCCCTGTCCCACGGGCACGCAGTGGCAGCCCAACCTCATCGTGGTGGGGAACGAGTTGTGGGCGGTCTGGTCGCAGAATTCAAAGGACAACTATAACGGCTGCTATGTCTCCCGGCTGCAAGACCCCGACGGCAAATGGATAAACCGCCGTCTCGAATGGGACGGCCGCCCCGACCCCGAAGTGGACGGCAAACGGTGGCGGCTCTTTCCCACGCAGAACCCGGTGCGGTTGCGCTCCGGGCGAATCCTGGCGCCCGTCACGATGATCGGCCCGCACGCCGCCGACGCGCCGCCGGCGGTCAAGAGTTGGTGGGCGATGGAAAAGCGCGACAGCGTCCTGTACTCCGACGACGCCGGGAAAACGTGGCTTGTCTCTGCCGGCGCCGTGCAGCCCAAACGCACATGGGCGCAATGGGAGCCGACGGTCTGGGAACTGCCCGACGGCGCGGTGATGATGTTCTCGCGCAACAACGACTTTCGCGGGCGCAGCGAAGAAGGGCCGCGTCCCGCCGAGATGCTTTTGTGGTCCGTCAGCCGGGACGGCGGCGTCACCTGGACGCCCCACGAGTACGTGCCGCTCGAAACCGTGGCCTCGCGCATGCACGTGCTGCCCGCCGGCGGCGACCGCCACATGATGGTCCACAACGACTGGCCCGCCGATCGCTTCGTGTCCGACCGGCTCAACCTTGCCCTGTTCTTCACGCGCGGCACGGGCTTCGACTTCGTCGCCGGGCCGGGCCTGACCGGCGTCGAACCCGTCGTCTGCTACCCCCAAATGGACATCCGCGACAACGCCGTCGTGATCTCGTACAGCCAGGGACTGCACTACCGTTCCATACGGCTGGTCCGCGTTTCGCCCTTGCCCGCGCCGGACCGCTACTACCTCTTCCCGCGCAGCAACGTCCCGCCTTCGCCGCGTCCGGCGCGCGAGAACGACGCGTTCTGCTTCAACACGAGCCAGCACATCGCCACGCGCGAGATCGTGGACGCCGGCGCCGACGGCTTCAGCGCGGGCGTGTGGATCAGGCCCGACCGCGGGGGCGTGATTCTGGACACCCGCTCGGCGACGTCCCGCGCCGGCTTCGTGCTGGCGTTGTCCGGAGGCGGCGAACGCGGCTTCGTCCCGTTTGTCTTTCTCGGTACGCCCGAAAGGAACATCTTCTCGTCCCTGCGGGTCGCGCTCGCCCGGTGGAACTATCTCGGCGTGACGGTGGACGGAACCCAAGGCGTAGTCACGTTTTGCGTCAACGGTCGGACCGACCAGGCGCGGTTTACGAAACCGCCGATGCCGTTTCGCGGCGTAACGGGACACATCGGCGCAAAGCGTTTCGCAGAGAGCCACGTCGAAGGCCTGACGGGACAGATTCGCGCGATGGCCCTCTACCGGTCTGCCTTGTTCACGCCCGAGCAGCACAACTGGCTCAACAACGCCTTTGCCGAAAAGGTGGGGCTTCCCCGGCGCGAACCGGCGGTTGCGCCCGATCAGGAACCGGCCCTGTGGTTCGACCCCGCCGACGCCGCCTTCGAGCGTCACTTCGCCTTGCCCGACGACGAGCAACCCGGCGCCGAGACGACCGCGGTGGAAGGCGGCCCCGCGCTTCGCCTCAAGGGCGACGCTTCCGCCGGCGTGGACCTGGACGCCAACGACCGGGCGCGCGGCGACACGGTTCGCATCCGCTTTCGATTCCGGATCGAGAGCGGCGATGAACATATCCTCTGCACCACGGGCGACGCCAACGAACCCGCCCGCCTCGTCGCGCGAAAGGGCGAGGCATTCCTGGAGTCCAAGGGGCCGCCCGCGTCCTGCGGCAAGGCCGCGCCGGGGGTCTGGCACACGGCGGAGCTTTCCACCGGCCGCGAGACGACCACGGCGAGAGTGAACGACGGCGCTCCGGCGCAGGTCGGCCATCGTCCCCTTGCCACGTGGCTTTATCTCGGCGAGGGTTATCGCACGGGCCGCATCCCGGCCGCGAACCGTTTTCTCATAGACGTCGGCTCCGTCCGCTCGAAGGTCGAGCGGGCCGCGAGATAGGCGTTGCAGACTTGCATGAACGGCGGCGTGGTGTTATTCTAGAGATCAGTTACATGAGGCAATTGCAGATGCGAGGAACCGCGGAATGCTGCCGCACTTTCACGAAGTCGGCTCAGATGCGGCTCGCGGCTTGATCGAGCGGGTCGAGACCTCCCGCCTTCAGGTTTCCCGCCGGCTCGATACAAACAAGCGGTCCGCCTTGGGGCAGTTTCTGACCCCTTGGGAAGTTGCTCGCTTCATGGCGTCTCTGTTCAAAGCGAAGGTTGCGCACATTCGCGTTCTCGATGCAGGGGCCGGCGCAGGATCGCTTTTTGCGGCTTTCGTTGCCGAGATATGTTCGAGGCATCATCGGCCCAAGAACCTGTCTGTAACCGCCTACGAGGTGGACGCGGTTTTCGACAAGTATCTGAAGGCGACCGTTAGAGAGTGCCACCGTGCGTGTCGGGCTTCCCAGGTTGAGTTCGCCGCAAGAGTCCTGGGGGACGATTTTATCCGTGCCGGGGCGGAGATGCTGGGATCGGAGCTATTCGTATCGCGCTCGCCTCGCTTCAACTGCGCCATTCTAAATCCGCCCTACCACAAGATAAGCAGCGACTCCCAAACGCGCCGGCTGCTTCGCGCCATTGGCATTGAAACAAGCAACCTCTACAGCGCCTTTCTTGCGATTGCGGTCAAGCTTCTAGAGCCGGGAGGGGAACTGGTCGCCATTACCCCGCGCAGTTTCTGCAACGGACCCTATTTCAGGCCCTTCCGACGTGAGTTTCTCAGACAGATGAACATCCGACGGATTCACGTCTTTACTTCACGCGAGCGCGCTTTCCGGGACGATGAGGTGTTACAGGAGAATGTGATTATTCGTGCCGTCAAAGAGCGAAGGCGAACGGCTGTTGTCATCTCGTCCAACGACGGCCCCGATGACCCGGAGATGCGCATTCAGCGTGTGGATTACACCGAAGTCGTGAGGCCGGAAGACTCCGACGCCTTTATCCGCATCGCGCCCAATGAGTATGATACTGAAGTGCGGCGGAAGATGCGCGCGTTTACGGCAACGCTTGAGGACATTGGCATCTCCGTCTCAACGGGACGCGTCGTGGACTTCCGCGCCAGGCGTTGCTTGCGCCCTGAGCCGGGTGAGGGTTCAGTGCCCTTGATCTACCCGTGCCATTTCCAGGCAGGCTATGTCACTTGGCCGAAGGCAAAGGGCAACAAACCTAACGCGATTGCTCGCGCGACGGAAACTGAGAACCTGCTGATCCCTTCTTCGGTCTACGTTCTGGTCAAACGTTTCTCGACCAAAGAAGAACGTCGAAGGGTCGTGGCGGCGATCTATGATCCTTCGCGGGTGGCCACCGACGTGGTTGGGTTTGAAAATCATCTGAATTATTTCCATCGCCATGGAAGAGGACTTTGCGAACGGTTGGCCAAGGGCTTGGCCATCTACCTGAATTCGTCTCTAGTGGACCTCTTTTTCCGCCAATTTAACGGACACACCCAGGTCAATGCCGCGGATCTTAGGAACATGAAATATCCCACCACCGCCCAACTGGAGGCGGTGGGGTCCCGAGTCGGCAAAATTTTTCCCAGCCAAGAGGAGATTGATGCCATCATCGAGAGGGAAGTCCAGTCCGCGGCCAAAGGCCGCGAAACTGCCGAAGATCTCAAGCGCAAAGACGCGCATTGAGGAGGCGCTGGCAATCTTGGATGAGCTTGGCCTTCCTCGTGAACAGCAAAACGAAAGGTCAGCCCTGACTCTTCTCTCGCTGCTTGACCTGAAACCCAGCACTCCATGGGCCGATGCGTCGAACCCCTTGCGCGGGATTACCCCCATGATGAAATTCTTTGAGGAGCACTATGGGAAAAAGTACGCGCCAAACACCCGTGAGACGGTCCGGCGCTATACGGTGCACCAGTTCCTGCAAGCCGCGCTGGTCGTTGCCAACCCGGACGAGGCATCGAGGCCCGTCAACAGCCCCAAGGCTGTGTACCAAATTGAGCCAACCGCTCTGAATCTGTTGCGAAGCTACAAGACCCCCGCTTGGGCAAGCAGCCTCAAGAACTACCTTTCCGCAGTGGAATCGCTGAGAACGCGATACGCTCGCGAGCGCAAGATGCGTCTGGTTTCCGTGACGCTGGCTCCCGGCAAGATCGTTGAGCTGACTCCCGGCGGCCAGAACCAGCTCATCAGGAAGATCATCGAGGAGTTCTGTGCGCGCTTCATGCCTGGGGCCCAGGTCGTTTACGTAGGTGATGCAGGCCAGAAATGGGCCTATTTCGACCAAGCACTCCTTGAATCTCTCGCCGTAGCGGTGGATGAGCACGGGAAGATGCCAGACGTTGTTGTGTATGACCGCCAGCGAAACTGGGTTGTGGTGATAGAGGCGGTGACAAGCCATGGGCCGGTCAACCCCAAACGACATTGGGAGTTGCGGCATCTCTTCAGGCGCTGCAAGGCAGGGATCATCTTCGTCACCGCTTTCTCCAGTAGGCGTGAGATGGTCAAGTACCTAGACGAGATTGCGTGGGAGACAGAAGTGTGGATAGCTGATGCTCCGTCTCATATGGTTCACTTTAACGGGGAACGTTTTCTGGAACCATCCAAACCATAGGTTTTGTTCTACCATAGGCGACGGCGAGGTGGAGGGGATGAATCGCAGAGTCAACATCGGCGTGGTGGGGCTGGGCGGGCGAGGGGTCTATCTGGGGTATCGGGCGTTTGCGAAGAACCCGCGCGCGCAGCTCGTGGCGGCGTGCGACTCCGACACCCGGAAGCTCGACGCCGTCAAGGAGAAGTTCGGCGAGGGGCCGCGCCTCTATGCCGCCCTCGACGACATGCTCGCCGACCCCGCCGTCGAGGCCGTCGTCGTGGCCACGCCCGATCATGCCCACGCCCGAAACGCCGTGGCCGCCCTCAACGCCGGCAAACACGTCTTTCTGGAAAAACCCATGGCGCAAACCATCGCCGACTGCGACGCCATCCTCGACGCCTGGAGGCGGGCGCAGAAGGTCCTGCTGGTGGGCCTGGAGCTTCGCTACTGCTCGGTGTGCCAGGAGATGCGCCGCCTGGTTGACCGCGGCGACATCGGCGCCATCAAGCTCGGCTACGCCGTGGACAACGTCTCGGTGGGCGGGCAGTACTACTATCACGGCCGGCGCCGCCGCAAGGACTACATCGTCAGCCTGATGCTCGAAAAGGGCACGCATACGCTCGACCTGGTGAACTGGTACGTCGGCAGCCGGCCGGCGCGCGTGTTCGCGTCCGGCGGCCTCGACGTCTTCGGCGGCGACGCCCCCAACGACAAGCAGTGCCGCGACTGCGACCAGGCCCACACCTGCCCCTATTTCGTGGACCACGCGAAGTTCAAGATGGATTACGGCGCCATCGTCGAGGTCGAGGACAAGTGCGTCTACGCGCAGGAATGCGAGGTCGAGGACAACGGCATCGTGCTCATTGACTACGAGAACGGCGCGCGCATGACCTACACCGAATGCCACTTCACGCCCGACTACACGCGCGAGTTCACGTTCATCGGCGACAAGGGGCGGCTGTACGGCTTCTACAACAACGAGCAGGAGTTCAAGATTCGCGTGACGTACCGCCACTCCAGGAAAGTGGACGACTACTTCCCGCCCAAGATGCCCGGCGGGCACGGCGGCGGCGACCCGAAGATTCAGGAGGAGTTCCTCGACCGCGTCCTGTCCGGCAAGGCCTCGATGTCGGGCGCGCTCGACGCCCGCAACAGCGCCGCCGTCG
>CAYPFP010000012.1:59441-63288 GCA_964409935.1 uncultured Planctomycetota bacterium
CCGGCCCGTCTCGATTCCCCCCTACGCGCCGGCGACTTAGCCCTTGCGCGGCCCCGGCCCTGTCCTTAGAATGTGGCCGGTTGGTATGAGCGCGCGTTCCGTGCGCATGATCTGGAAGGAGACGATCCATGAGCGATCTGACAACCCGCCGCAAATTCCTGAAAACCGCCGCCGTGGCCGGGGCCGGCCTGGTGATCCTGAAGTCCGGTACGCTCAAGGCCCAGCAGTCCCCCAACGGCAAACTGGGCATGGCCATCATCGGCGTGGGCGGGCGCGGGGCCGGGAACCTCAAAGGCGTCCAGAGCGAGCGCATTGTCGCCCTTTGCGACACCAATGAGGAGGTCCTGAAGAAGGCGGCCCAGCAGTTCCCCGACGCCAAGACCTACGTGGACTGGCGCAAGTGTCTCGAACAGAAGGACATAGACGCCGTCGTCTGCTCCACGACCGACCACACCCACGCCTTCATCAACATCTGGGCCATGAATCGCGGCATGCACGTGTACTGCGAGAAACCGCTGGCCAATTCGGTGCACGAGGCCCGCCTGGTCCGCGAGGCCTACCTTAAGAACAAGGACAAATTGGCCACACAGATGGGCACGCAGATCCACGCCGCCGAGAATTTCCGGCGCGTGGTCGAGATGATCCGGGGCGGCGCCATCGGCAAGCCGCTCGACGTCAGCGTGTGGTGCAACCGCATGCCGGAGGGCGGCTCGTACCTGCCGTCGGCGGGCGATCCTCCCGCGCACCTCAACTGGGACCTGTGGATCGGCCCGTCGCCCATGCACCCCTACAATCCCGGCTACCTGGGCAGTTGCCTGAAGTGGAACCGGTTCTGGGACTTCGGCAGCGGCCAGATCGGCGACATGGGCAGCCACATGGTGGACCTGGCCTATTGGGCGCTGGACCTGCGGTTCCCCACCTCCTGCCAGGCCGAGGGCACGCCCGTCAACCCCGACACCTGTCCGCAATGGCTCACGGCGGAGTGGGAGCACCCCGCCAACGACTGGCGCGGCCCTGTGAAGGTTCGCTGGTATGACGCCGACAAGAAGCCCGGCGTGCCGTCGAAGATCTTCAACCGCGACGAGATGCCCAAGGGCCTCATCTTCAAGGGCGAACAGGGGTATCTGATCGCCGACTACGGCTACCGGCTGCTCATGCCCACCAAGGGCGACATGACCCAGTACAAGCCGCCGGCCAAGCCCGAAGACTTGATCCCCCCCTCGCCCGGCCACCACGAGGAGTGGATCAAGGCCTGCAAGACCGACAAGGTCACCACGTGCAACTTCGACTATTCAGGCGCCCTCATCGAGCACAACCTCCTGGCGCTCGTGGCCTACCGCGTCGGCAAGAAACTCGACTGGGACGCCGCCGCCCTCAAGGCCACGAACTGCCCCGAAGCCGACCAGTTCATCCAGAGGAAATACCGCGACGGCTGGGCGCTCAACGGGTGAGCCGGAAGGCGCGCCGAGAAGACAACGGTCTGACCCATCGGGGATTTTCTCCGGGAAGCGCATTTTCTGCGCTTCCCGCGCCCGACCCCCTCTGCAGGCCCATAAAGCCCCTCAACGCACGTCTTGGGGGATACTGCCGTTGCGCAGGGACTCCGTCGCCGCGCAGCCGACGATAACGGCCATGCGTCCGGCCTCCGGCGTGGCGACGGGCTGTTTGCCGGTAAGGATCAGGTCGAGAAAGTCCTTGCAGATGCGGGGGTCGGCGCCGCCGTGCCCGCCCGCCGCGCCGCCGACGGTGTAGACGGCGGTGGCGAAACGCGAATCGGAGCGGGCCTTGGTGGAGTTGGCCCTCTGCGTGCGCACGGTGATGGTTCCGCCGGTGAGGTCGGCCTCGCCGCGCGTGCCGATGACGTGATAATTGCGGCTGGTCTCCGTGGCGTAGTGGCACTGGACGTAGCAGGCGCGCGCGTCGCCGAGGTCCATCAGGACCATCGAGTGATCCTCGACATCCACCTCCTTGCGGAAACAGCACATGGACTTCATCTCGCGCGCGCTGAAATCGGTGCAGGTGTCCTTCTCGGCGCACTTCTCGCAGGTGAGGTCGTTGGGTTTGTCGCCGCCGAAATAATCGAGCGAACCCATCGCCGTGACGCGCTTCGTGTAGCGGCCCGTGAGGAAGTGGATCATGTCAATGTCGTGGCTGGCCTTCTGGAGAAGCAGGCCCGTCGAACCTTTGCGGTTGGCGCGGTAGTCGTGGAAGTAGGCCCACCCGCCGAAGCCCACGAAGTGCCGCACCCACACGGCCTTGATCGCGCCGAGCTGGCCGGAGTCCATGATCTCCTTCAACGCCAGGAAGACGTCCGTGTAACGCATGTTCATGCCGACCATGAAGCGCTTGCCGGACTTTTTCCAGACCTCGATCATGTGGTCGCAATGTTCCGGCTGGATGGCCATGGGCTTTTCCACAAAGACGTGCTTGCCGGCCTCCAGCGCGGCGACGGTGGGGGCGTAGTGCAGGTTGTCGGGGGTGTAGATGCCGACGGCGTCAATGTCGTCGCGAGCGACGAGTTCGCGGTAATCCTTCGTGCAGAAGGGGTTGTTCTTCTCGTACTTCTTGCGGAAGCGGCCGAGGAATTCCTCGACGATGTCGGCGCCCGCCACGATGCGCGCGCGCCCGTCCTTCTCAAAGTTTACGGCCATGTCCGCCCGATGCTCGACGCCGATGAGGCCGATGCGCAGATAGTCCGAAGCCATGGCAAGACTCCCTCACGCTATTCTTGACCTTGAAGCAGCCGCATCACTGTAGCGGTTACGTCCACGCCCATCAAGTCCTTGATGCGCTCGTTCATCGGCCAGACGGAATCGCCGAACAGTAATCGGGGGCATCGCCCAAGTTCCCGGCAGATGAGCAGTAAACGATGGCGCATGGTAAGGATGGATTTGTGACCGAGCGTTTCCTTGCTCAGTCGAGACAGCAAAGAGTATGGCGCAGGCGGATTACCAGAGCTACTTGCTCCTTGGGACTTGGGCAGTCACTCTGCTTTTCTTAGTGGCCTTTCCCAGGTTTGTTCTTGGTTTGCCTTTGGATTCCAATCTGCGGATGTAATAGTCTGAGAGGTTCTCCAAATGTTGTGCGTGGCCGTTGATTTCCTCTATGCGCTTGCGAATATTCTCTGAAAAGTCGGAGAGGTCCAACATGCCTTTTTCCAGTAGCTCCTTGCCCTTCTCCATCAGAATTCGGAAGATCCCGGCCAGCGAGGAAGCCAGAAAGCTCAAATTTGACCAATCCATCTGAGATTCAAGCAATAGCTTCTTGTCCGTGTTCCGAAAAAACAAATGAACCCCCGGCCGGAGTTTTGGTGGTCCCTCAATCCCGCCCCAGACGAAATACCAATTCAGTGCATTTATCTCGCTTCCTTGATCCATTGGGCCCTTGCGTTCCTGCGGGCCAAGTCGAGCGCTGTCCTCTACCATCGCATTGGCGGCCGGATGCTGAAGAATGTCTGAAAAATTCTTTTTGATAAGGGTTTTGGCTTTCAGTAGCAATGAGCGAATCCGTTGAGGTGATTCGTCAAGACTGCTCTTAAAACCCCGGGAAGTTGTGGCAAACGCAAGCTTTGCCAAATGCAATGGTACAATCTTCTCGAAGTCCTTCCTGGCGAGAGTGCGATCTGCAATAGCCTTCCGAATCCTATGAACGTGTTCCTTGTTCTTGCAGATTCGGACAAATTCCTCTACGTCGGTTAGGGATATACTTATCTTACCATAAGATTGGCCGGTCTTGGTCATTTGCCGTCTCCTTAGGCAGCTTTCTCAACTGGCTCAAAAGCCGGGGTGGCTCCTGTAGTGTTTTCGGCTAAGCGGGACAAAAGGGCGGAATAAATAGTGGGTGCTTG
>CAYPFP010000013.1:0-1267 GCA_964409935.1 uncultured Planctomycetota bacterium
CGTCTGCCGCAGACGCATTTCGGGGACGCCGCCAAGACGATGGAGCTGGTCGAGCGGATATACCGGGAGCGGATATAGTCATGCTGGCCAAACGCATCATCCCGTGTCTGGATGTCAAAGACGGCCGCGTCGTGAAGGGGACGAATTTTCTCAACCTGCGCGACGCGGGCGACCCGGTCGAGGTCGCGGCCCTCTACGACGAGCAGATGGCCGACGAGCTGGTGTTCCTGGACATCACGGCCTCGCACGAGAAACGCAACATCATCCTCGACATCGTGGCGCGCACGGCCGAGCAGGTGTTCATGCCGCTGACGGTCGGCGGCGGGGTGCGCACCATCGAGGACATCCGGAACCTGCTGAACGCGGGGGCCGACAAGGTCTCGATCAACACCGCCGCCGTCAAGGACCCGGAGATCGTCACCGCCGCCTCGGCCCGTTTCGGCCGCCAGTGCATTGTGGTGGCCATTGACCCCAAGAAGATGCCGAAGAAAGGACTCGAGGGCAGGCCCGTCAAGGACCTTGCCGAGGGCGAGTGGCGCTGGGAGGTCCACGTCAACGGCGGCCGCACGCCCACCGGCCTGGACGCCCTGAAATGGGCCGAGGAGGTCGAGCGGCGGGGCGCCGGCGAGATCCTCCTGACCAGCATGGACGCCGACGGCACAAAGGACGGATACGATATCCCCTTGACGCGGGCGGTGGCCGGTCTGGTGAAGATCCCCGTCATTGCGTCGGGCGGGGCGGGCCGTCCGGAGCACTTTTACGAGGTCCTGACGACCGGTCGGGCCGACGCGGCCCTGGCGGCGTCGGTTTTTCATTATCGCGAATATAGCATCGAGCAGGTCAAGAGCTTTCTGGCCAAGAGAGAGGTCCCCGTCCGAACGAGCGTCTGCCACTGAGATGGAGGTGCAAGATGGCGGAGCCGCGCCCACTGATTGATGCATATCTTGACTTGCGCAAACAGGGCCTCTCGAATGAGAAATTTTTCGACGCGCTTCGCGCTCTTATTGGGGCCAACCCCGCTCTCAGGGAAACGCCAGACGGACAGTTTATCCTGGGCTGTATCGCGCTGGCGGAGGGCAAGCCATTACAGGCCCTTGCTCTATTCAATAAGGTGTTGGCCGTAGAGCCAAGCCATCCCTGGGCCTTGCTAGCCAGGGTCGTGGCGCTTGGCGCCTTGGGGCGGGACGAAGAAGTGGTGGCGGCCTACGACGAAGTGGTGCGCCGGTTCGGGGAGGCCCCGGAGCCGGCCCTGAGGGAACAGGTCGCC
>CAYPFP010000013.1:1367-11925 GCA_964409935.1 uncultured Planctomycetota bacterium
AGTGGTGCGCCGGTTCGGGGAGGCCCCGGAGCCGGCCCTGAGGGAACAGGTCGCCAAGGCCCTCGCGAGGATGGGGGTTGCGCTTCTAGATGTGCGGCGGGGCCAAGAAGCAGTGACGATCTGCGAGGAAGTGGTGCGGCGGTTCGGGCAGGCCCCGGAGCTGGCTCTGAGGATACAGGTCGCCGGGGCCCTGTTCAACAAGGGGGTTGCGCTTGGCGGCCTGGGGCGGGGCCAAGAAGCGGTGGAGTGCTACGACGAGGTGGTGAGCCGGTTCGGGAAGGCCCCGGAGCCGGCCCTCAAGGAATTCGTCGCCAGGGCGCGAGGCGCTAAGATATTCCAAGAAGCCTTTGGAGATAAGCGTTCTGAGATCATGGAGAAGATCAAGACTCGTGAGAGGCGTTTCAGACAGTTACTCAGTAACCGCTCCTCGTTGGTTGTTGATAGGTCGCTTCTCCTGGTAATGCGAGACTGGAACTCGTATACACCTGCGCTACGAGTTGAAAGGGAGACAGGGACAGGAGGGGGATATTTCGTGTGGCACCGGGGTCAGGGAATCGTCATTGACCCGGGATATGATTTCGTGGCCAACTTCCACGCGTCCGGATGCCGTATCCACGACATCCATCAGGTCATATTAACGCACGCGCACGGTGACCACACCGCGGACCTGGAGTCTATACTCACGCTCCTGCACGAATACAATGGTAAGCATGGCACGTCCAAGACGCTTGTGATATACGCGAGCGTAGATGTGCTCAGGAAATTCGGAGGCCTTAAGGCGCTTTGGGATAAAAGCCTGGTGTCGAGGGTTCTGCCGCTGAACCCCGCCCCAGGCGGTGAACCACAATTACTTACGCTTTTCGAGGGTGCGACCTTGGCCGCGCTTCCGACGTACCATGAGGACTTCATCACCGAAGGATACGCCGTGGGTGTGGCCTTGGAGCTTGCTCTTCGCAGTGGCAAAAACCGTAAAATCGTTTTTGCTTCGGACACCCGCCTGTTTCCACGGAAAGAGGTCCGAGAGAAGTTTGAGGAGGCACGAGTGGACCAAAGTAGCGGCCCTGGGGCTCGGCGACCGATGACAATCATGGGGCAATACCCGAAACGTTGGCGGGAGACCATTGACGTATTGATCCCCCACCTGGGAACTGTCCATGAAGAGGAACTCAGAGGTATCGCTGCGGGAGAATCGCAAACGAGTAACCACCTCCTGCTTTGGGGAACAATCATGATGATGGATAGTCTGCGCCCAAAGGTAGTGATACTGGGCGAGTTCGGGGAGGAGCTGAGAGACGTGAAGCTCGACCTTGTCAAAGGAATCAGGAAACTCATCCAGTCGTATGTTCCCGAGGTGAAATGCCTGGTGAGCGGTCAAACGTATCTCGTTTACGACCTTGAGCGCGAACAGTTCCTCTGCCACCAGACGTGCGAATTCCTTCCGTTCGACCAGATTGAGATGATACAAGAGCACGAAAACGGCGATAAACATCGCCCGATACGGGTGTACCTGTTTCGGGCTGACTACCCGACAGACACGCCGAAGGCTGGCTCTGTGAGCGAATTCCACAGCCGCCTTGAGGAGCGTAAGTTGCCCTATCTCACCAAAGAAGACGGAGGAACTCTTTAAGAAGGTTCTTGTGGCGGGCCGACGCGGCGCTGGCGGCGTCGGTTTTTCATTACCGGGAGTACACGATCGCCCAGGTCAAGGCCTTCCTGTCCGGGCGGGGCGTGCCCGTGAGGGAACAAAAAACCTAATTCTTGTTGGCAGGTTTGCCGGGCGGGTTGTATAATAAAGCGCGCCGATGCTCCAGACGGGGAGAGAGACCGGAAAAAACCCGGGCAACAAAATCACATGAGGCATCAACACTCCAGGGTCGTGATTCTGACGCTGGTCGCGGTATTGTCGTTGGTTCAATGGCCTGCCTGGGGGCAAACCGAGAAGGTGGCTCCCCAGGCCGTCGCCGCGCCGTTGACGGTGGAGAGCAAGGCGCCGCCTGCGGCCGCCCCGTCGGCGACGCCCGCGAAGCTCACGAAGGAGGCCGCCAGGCTGCCGATTCATCCGGCGCTGGTCATCGGCCTGATTGCGGTCTGTGTGTTCTGGATGGCCGGCGTAAGCTGGATCAACGGCGACGCCCTCGAGAACATGATCCATCGCAGCACGTGGACGCTGGCGATGTACGTCATCGGCATCGCCGGGCTTGTGGCGGTTCATTTCGTGCACGGGCTTTACATCTGGGCCGTGTTCGGGGCGTTGTTTATTGTTGTGGTTGCCTACATCATCAAGAGAAACGGCGAGGTGCACTACAGCCGGCAGATCTGGACGCTGCACCACATTGACCGCAAGCTCGGGCACGTTTTTACCAAGCTGCGGATTCTCAAGCCCACCAAGGCGGCGGAGGCGGCGCTGGCCCTTTCGCATATCTCCTTCGTTCGCCACGACGGCAGCCCCGCCGAGCCTGAAGTGGGCAAGCCGCAAGGCTGCGACGTGCGCGCCATGCTCACGCTGAAGGAACTCATCTCGCGGGCGCTGGCCGAACGCGCCAGCACGGTTCATCTGCTGCCCACGCCCAAGGAGGTCGCGGTCCGGATGCGCATTGACGGGGTCCCCCAGGCGTTGCCGTCCCTGCGGCTGGACATGGGCACGAGGGTGCTGGCGTGCATCCGGTCGTTTGCCAACCTTGAGGGGGGGAAGAATGCGGCCCAGGCGGGCCACTTCTCGGCGAAGTTCTACACGAAGTCCATTGACCTCAACGTGGTCACGCAGCCGTCGCCCCACGGCGAGACGGCCAGCGTGCGCGTGCTGAACCGCGACGCGGACCTGCCCCGGCTGGAGCGCACCGGCCTGCGGCCCGACCAGGTGCAGCGCGTCAAGACCTTTATGCACGGCAGCAGCGGCCTGTGCGTGGTGTGCGGCCCCGAGGGGTCGGGCCGAAGGACCACGCTGTATTCGATGCTTTTGGAGGTAGACGCGCGGGCCAGGCCCGTCACAAGCATTGAGAACGTGGTGGAGTACCGTCTGCCGCACGTCAACCACCTGGCCATCAACCCCAAGGCGGGGGTGACGTACGCGGCGGCGCTGCGGGCGTGCCTGAAACAGGACCCGAATGTGGTCGTGGTGGGCGAATTGCCCGATACGGATACGGCGGTCACGGCGGCGACGGCGGCCCTGAAGGGCCGCCTGGCGATCGGCGTCCTGAACTCGTACGACACGATCAGCGCCCTTCTGAGGCTGTTGGAGATGAAGGTCGAGCCTAGGCTTGTGGCGGCTTCCTTGAAGCTGATCGTGGCCCAGCGCCTGGCGCGGCGCCTGTGCGCGCGATGTCGCGTGCCGGCGAATCTGCGGCCCGAACAGATCAAGAAGATGGGGCTGGTGCCGGGTCCCAACGTAACGCTGTTCCGCGCGCGGGGGTGTTCGGCCTGCCACGCGACGGGGCATTACGGCCGCGTGGGGATCTTTGAGACGCTGGAGATTACGCCGAAGATCAAAGAGATGATCATGGCCGGCGCGACGGCCGAGATGTTGAGGCAGGAGGCCCGCCGCAGCGGCTTCCTGACGCTGATTGAGGACGGCATGAAGAAGGTGGCCGGCGGCGTCATCTCCCTGGAGGAGGCCAGCCGGTGCTGCGGGAAGACCGCCGCGGCCCCGCGCGCGTAGGCGAGGGCGGGCCGGAGGGATGGAGACGAGGAGAGGCAACGCAGGATCAATTGAGCGGGAATGGCCATGGAAGGTTATGCCGGTATAGGGTTCAGCATCGCATCCCTCGTGATCCTGGTGATCATGATCAAGCACGGGTACACCGAGAAGCTGTATGCGGCTTCGGCGCTCTTCCTGCGCCTGGCGCTGTCGTTCATTTTGGCGATGACGTTCTACAAACCCCTCGCGTACCTCATCACGAAGCATTTCGCCGCCGTCTCCGAGTACCTGGTGTTGCGCGTTTCGTTCCTGGTGATTTTGTGGGGTTCGTATGTGGCGTGGACGGAGCTTTATGAACGTCTCATGGAGCCGGAGCACGTGCAGGTCCCGCGCGGGCTGGACCACCTGGGGGGCATGGTGTTCGGCGCGCTGGCGGGCGTTGTGCTGGTGGGCTGCATCCTGCTGACGTACTCGTTCATCCCCTACGCGCGCGTCGTGGCGGGGCCTGTGCCGAAGCTGTGGCCCCTGGACATGGGCGAGATCCTGATTGAAGAGTACGCCAACCTGAGCAACCGGATGGACAAGCCGGGGCGCTTTGACCGCCGCCGGGAGATCCAGGCGTATCACGACATGCACGAGGAGGCGCCGCCGGCCCCCGCGCCGGAGGCCGCGGCCGCGCCGGCCGCCCCTGCCGCCGCGACCCCGGAGGCCTCTCCCGACAAGTCCGCGCCGCCCAAGAGTCCGTCCCCCAAGGCGTCTTCACCCTGATCGCCCCGTACGGTGGGAATGCGGTCTCCGCTCCCCGTTGGCATTAAGCGTATTTCACTGAAGAGGTGGTCCGATGACGTTGTCGCTTTGTCGGCTTGCGCGCCCGGCGGGTCTGGGCGCGATGGCGGCGTGTTGTGTGCTCCTGGCGCTGGGCTGCGCCTCGTCGCAGAAGCCGGCGCCCAAAGAGGTCTCCAAGACCGTCGCGTATCGGGAGTACACGCTGAAGGATTTGCGCGATGAGCTGGCCGCCCAGCAGAAGCAGCTCAAGACCTTGTCCGGAAACGTGAACGCAGAACTGTCGAGCCGCATCGCGCCGGGCGGCAAACAAGCCGTGTCGGGCCTCTTCGCCTTCGAGAAGCCCGACAAGATCCGCATGTCCATCGCCAAGCCCATGACCAAGATGTCGGTGGACCTGATCTCCGACGGGAACCGGTTCTGGCTGGTCAATCATTCCCAGAAGACGGTACAGACCGGCCGGTGCGAGAGCCTGGTAGGCGTGGACAGCGACAAGGTGCCGTTCCGGCCCATGGACCTGGTGGACGCGTACTTCCTGCGCGAGATCACGGACGACCCGGGCTTCAGCAAGCGCATCACGTTCATGGAAACCATCGGCAACTACTACATCATCTCCGTGCTGCGCGACGACTTCTCCAACTTCCTGTACTCCAAGATATGGGTCAATCGTTTCACGGGCCTGGTTGACCGCCACCAGCTCTATGACGGCGAGAAGGGCGCCATCCGCGTGGACGCGCTGCTGGACAAGTACGAGGCCATCAACAACATCCAGGTGCCCCATCGTCTGGCCATCAGTTGGCCGAGCCAGTTGTCAACGATTGACATCCAGTTGCGCGCCGTCCGCCTGAACCAGAAATTTGAGAACCCGAAGGTCTTCGTCTTCGACAGCACAAAGCCCGACTATGCCTTCGTGGACCTGGACGAGAGCGGGAAGATGGAGCAATCGTTCGGAGGGCTTCGCGAGCGCCAGAGCATGACGCCGCCGGGGTATCCTTCGGCGACGCCCAAGTCGCCGGGCGGGTTCGGGTTCCAGCCGACGGCCCCCGCGGCGCGTCCCGCCGCGCCGCCGCGGCCGCCGGAACCCGCCCCGAACTACGTCCCGCCGCCGAATCCCTACAAGAAGTAGGAGCGCCGACGGGAAAAAGAGAACAGCCGCCGAACCGCGTCCGACGGCGCGATCCGGCGGCTGTTTTTTTTCGGAAGTTCAGCGGCAACTTACTTCAGCTTGACCTCCGCCTTGCGTTCGGCCGACGTGTACATCGCCTCCAGCATGCGGATCACGTTCAGCGTTTCCTCCGGCGGCACGGAGACGGGCTTCTTGTTCACGACGGAATCCACGAAGCTCTTGATCTCCTCGGTGTGCCCCTGCATTTCAGGAATGTGGGCCACCTTCTGGTCGTAGATGACGCGGTTGCGCTCGCCGTAGACCTCCAGTTCGGGGTAGCAGGCGCCGGCCTCGGTGCCGAAAAGGTGCGTGGCAAACCGCTCGCGGTCCTTCATGTTGAGCAGGAAGCTGCACTCCAGCGTGAGGGCCGCGCCGTTGTCGAAACGGATCATGCCCACGGCGAAGTCCTCGACGTCATACATCTTGCGGTCCCATTCGCCCCACATGCCCGTGATGTCCTCGCGCTTGGCCAGGAACGTGCCGAGCATGGCCGACACCGTAGTCGGCTTGGGGCAGCCCATGAGCCAGTAGGACAGGTCCAGGATGTGCACGCCGATGTCGTAGATCGGGCCGCCGCCGGAGAGCTTTTTCTGGATGAAACCGGGCCGCGGGGGGAGGAAACGGCGGCGGATGGCCTGGGCGCGGCAGTAATAGATGTCGCCGAGAACACCGGAGTCCACGACCCGCTTCAGCATCTGGGCTTGGCCGTTAAAGCGCGTGCTCTGCGCGCACATCAGGAGCTTGCCCGCCTTGCGGGCGGCGGCGATCATTTCCTGCACATGCCTGGAGCTGGTGGCCAGCGGTTTCTCGCAAAGCACGTGCGCGCCGGCCCGGCTTGCCGCCACCGCCATGGGATGGTGGAACGCGTTGGGCGTGCAGATATCCACAATGTCCAGCTTCTCCTCGTCGAGCATGCGGCGGTAGTCGGTGTATGCGCCCGCGATGTTGTTCTCGGCGGCCAGCAGCCGCGCCCGGCTCTCGTCCACGTCGCAGCACGCCACCACGTCGCACTTGTCCGCGACGGCCTTCCAGCCCCGCATGTGCGCCGCCCGCGCAATTCCGCCCGACCCCGCAATCCCCACACGCAACTTGCTCATCTGTCCTCCTCCGAATGGTAAGCCTGGTCTATAGGGTGGTCGCCATCGGCCGGTTCCGGCCGCGCCAAAAGGCTGGAGGCTACCAGACTGGATGGAGTATTTCAAGCGGCTGGGCGGTTTGGGTATAATCCCTCCGCATTGGGTCTCAGCGAGAATCCGCGCCACCTGCTCGAAAGGAAGAGCCATGCTCCCGCGCGAACGCGTCTTCGCCGCACTCGAACACCGCGAGCCTGACCGCATCCCCTGGGGCGAGCACTCCATTGACTACAACGTCTACGAGGACATCCTCGGCCGCAAGACCCTGGCACAGGCCAAGATGCGCGAGACGCAAGCATACTGGGACGGCCGCCGCGACGAGGTCGTCGCCTGCATCAAGCGCGACCGCCTCGACCTCATCCGCGCCTTGGAGATGGACATCGTGTTCTGCAGCGCCGTGCCCCCCAAGGGGCACCAGCCCAAGCCCATGAAGAAGCTCGACGAGGTTACGTACGAGGACGAGGGCGGCAACATCTACCGCGTCTCCGCCACCACCCACGACCTGATGCCCTACAAGCGCAATACCAGGAACTACAAGCCCCCCACCCTCGACGGCCTCCAGAACGCCATTGACAAACTGGACTCGCAGCCCCCCGCCGACCCGACGCCGGCCGACGACTCGCGCTGGGAGTTCGTCCAGCACGCCGTCAAAGAGATGAAGAAGACGCACTTCATCATGGCCACCTGCGGCGACCTGGGGTTCCCGACCTTCGGGGCCACCGAGGAAGAGCAGTGGATGAGCCTCGTGGAGCATCCGCAGACCTGCGCCAAGATCGCCGAACTGCGCGGGAAACAACTGCTGCGAGAAGTCCAGGTCTATGCCAAGCTCGGCGTGGACGGCATCATGCCCTGCGGCGACCTGGGCAGCTCGACCTCCCTGATGGCCAGCCCGCGCATCTACCGCGAGATGGTCTACCCCTGGCACAAGGCCCACGTCGAAGCCGCCCACAAGCTCGGCCTCAAGGTCCTCAAGCACTGTTGCGGCCACGTCTGGCCCATCATTGACGAACTCACCGTCTATGACGCCTACGAGGGCATCCAGGGCACCGCCGGCATGGACATGCGGCTGCTCAAGGAGCGCGTGCGCGGCCGGCTCTGCCTGTGGGGCGGCATCTGGCACGAGCACATCATCCTCGGTTCCGTCGAGGACATCCGCAACGACGCCCGCTACGCCTTCCAACACGGCGCCCCCGGCGGCGGCTACATCATGGGGTCTTCCCACTCCCTGGCCGTGGACGCCCGGCGCGAGAACATCCTGGAAATGAAACGCTGCCGCGACCGGTGGGGCGTCTATCCGATCCGGCCGGAACTTCTCAGATGAACCCGCCAATCCTCTGGCGAAGCGCGAGAGGGGCGCTCTACTGAATCCGGGCGGACTCCCACGCCGCCGCGAACTGCGCGGCGGACAGGCCGGAGGCCAGGATGAAGAACGGTTCGCGTGAAAGAGGAAGGTGAAGCCTGCCGTCGCGGCGCTCCAAGGGGCGTCGGTTGTTCATGACGTCGCAGAGGACCCACTCCCCGACCGGTTGCGGGAAAAGGCTCGCGGGGGGCGTCTCGACGCCTTGAAAGTTGCCCCAGTAGACGGCGATGTGCTCGTCACCGCGGACGAAGAGAAAGGCCTCCACCCCCGGCGCCATCCGAACGATCTGCCGGAACCGCGCCCCTTCGAGCAGGTGCGCGGTCGTGGCGTACGCCGCGCCGGCGGGTTTCAGACCGCCATGGAGTTCCAGCAGGCGGCCATTCACCGGATCGTTCAGGAAACTCTCGATAAACCCCTTGCGCCTCGGCCAGAGCAAGTCGTAGTAGAAGATTTTCTGGACGCCTTCGGCCAGATTCATCACGTACATGCGCACGAGCTTGAAGGCCGCCTCGCGGAAATGGTAGTGGGCGTCCGCCTCGCGGAAGCGCGCGCGAACGGGGTCGAGGAAGCTGGTGCTCAGGACGGTGGCCTCGGTGTTCCAGAGGGGCTTCTCCGTTCCGTATTGGCGCATCAACGCCCGCAACGTATTCATCCCGTTCCGGAAGCGGTCCGCCTCGGCCTGCAGGGGCTTGCCCTCGTAGCCGTAGTGGAAGGAGAACGCATCGCAATACTGGAGCAACCCCGCCTTCAGGGCGCGCTCGATCCAATCCATCGAGATGAGCGCGACCCCCCCCCGCCGATGACGACGCAGCCGGGGTCGGCGCGGCGGACCGCCTGATGGGCGGTCTTCAGGAGTTCGACGTACTCTTCAGGCGTGCCTCGCCAGAAGCCGCTGTAATGCGGCTCATTCCAGACCTCCCAGTATCGAATCTTCCCGCGGTAGTGGAGAGTCGTTTCGAAGACATAGCGATCAAAGTCCTGCATGTCGCGCGGCGGAAGAGTCGCGCGACGATCGGGGTCCGCATCCGGCCTTGCCGCCCAGTCGGGCACGTACAAGAACTCCCCCAACAGATGGAGCTTGTTGGCGTGCAGGAACGAAATCGGCTCGTCGTACCAGCGCCACTCCTGCGCGGTGGGTTGCACTCGCGGCCACCAGGTGTACTGGATAGCGTCGTGGTTTCGCGCCCAGCGCATGCCGATCTTGCGGGCCAGCGGATAATGAAACTCCGGCGCCTCCCAGTGCGGATGCCCGCCGAAAGGCGAGTCCACCGCCTCCGGACGTTCAGCAAGTTCGCGCGGAATCACGGTGAAGCTCGTCACATCGCCCTGCGGCGCAGGGGCCTGGCCTTGCCTCTCGACGGTCAAGCACACCTTGAAGACGCCGCGACGCGGAGCCGTCAAGGGCAGGACGGCGCGGGCCGGCGCCCCCTTCTCCTCTTTGACACTGCATTCAAACCGGGCCGCCGCGGATTCGTAAAGGTCAATCAGCGTCGCCTGCACAAGGGCGTCGGATGATTCGGCGGCCCGCCACGCGAGAGCGAGTTGCGCGGTCTCGCCGTCGTGATAGACGGCGTCCTGGCGGTCCAACGACGCCTTGAACTCCGACAGGTCGGGGCGGGGCGGGTCCGGGGGAGCCGGTATCGCTTTGAAGGGCGCCGGCCGGCACACCAGCACGTCGTCCACGCCGATGTTCGTGCCGTAACCGCCGACCAGCATGACGCCGCCTTCACTGGGCAGGCCGGGTTCGCTCGTTTCCACGAAGAGACGGTCGTCCAGATACACGCGGATGGCGTCACCCACGCAGTCCACACGCATAACGAAATCGTACGGGTCCCACAGAAACTCCGAGTAGCCGGCGGCCTTACCCAGTTGCTTGCGCTCCGGACGCCGCTCAACCAGCAGCGCGCCGTACTGGCGGTTCACCGTGACCCAGAGCACCCCCCTAAGCACCATCCCCGACCAATGGCATGTGGGGGAGTCCATGAGCCGCATGGAAACGGACAAGTCGCCTTCGAAGGACTCGGAGAGCCGCACGATCGGATTCTGCTGCTCGGACAAGATGCGCAGACGCCCCCCCTCGACCCTGGCAGCGCCGTCCGTGACTTCCCATTTCTCCGACAGACGGCCGTCCTCGCGGTCGAACCGCTCGACGAAGAGCCGTTGTCCCTCTGTCTGCGCATCGGCGCGGCCGGCGAGGGCGGACAGACCGGCAAGGCACAGGAAGAGTATCACGCAGATTCTGCTTATCTGACGCATCCGCTGCTCCTGGTGGCGGACCGGCAACCGGTTGAGAAGGACACGAGTATCCTTTCGGCGGCGCCATACGTCAAGGGCAAAGGCGGAAATGACCGGGAAGCTGACTTGCGGCGGGAAGCTCGGCAAACGCGCTTCCGTAGGGTGTTTGGGCGATTGGGCTATGCACATGACTCCCGTACCCCCCACCGGTAGTATGTGGGTATGGAGGACTATTTGAACACGGTAGT
>CAYPFP010000013.1:12025-60465 GCA_964409935.1 uncultured Planctomycetota bacterium
CGGTAGTGAGGCGCGCACCGACGGATGGAGGGGATATAGGTCGTGGGCTTCTGTGGGATAAACGCACACGGTCGTTCGCCCGAAGGTGATGTAGGCGAGAATCTGCTGCCCTTGGTCAACGGCGTGGCCGCCCTCCTGAAGCGGTGGCCGTAAGCCCTGTGACAGGGCTGGAGATTCGAGGCGGTCGTCCGTGCTCGTAAACCACTATATATTGTGGTTACGGGAGTCAAGTGCATAGCCCCAATCCTTGACCGGTGGCCGAGCGACAACAGGGCGCAGCGGCGGGTGTTGAAGTAGGTAGTCCCATCCGCCCCTATGCGGAAAACAGAAGAGGGCGGAGCGTCCAGTTAGGGATTCGTCTTGGCCGGCGCCGGCGCGGGCTTGGGGGGTTCGGGCTTCGGGAAGTCGTCGGTTCGGAACGGGACAGCCGGAAGCCCTTCCTTGTTGTAGAGATTGCAGACGGGATAGTCGGCCCAGGCATACCGCACCGCCACAGGCTGGGGCACGTCGGGGCTGGAGACGGCGACCGTGTCGCCCACGATCTCGGCCTCGGCCCAGACAAACTTCCTGTCCGGCCCGCAGACGGCGAAGCCCTTGAGCTTGCCGCCGGCGTCGGGGGCCGTGCCCGGCATCACCGTCAGCCCGCCGCCGACGTGGGTGAAAGTCAGGACGGCCTTGTTGCCCTCGACCTTCATCTCCTTGTACGCGGGGCCGGCATACTCGATCTTCTCGCCGTAGGCGACGGCCCGCGCCGCCAGTTCCAGCCGCTCGCCGACGGTCTGCTTGTTCTTGGGGTGAATGTCCTTCTCGTCGCCCACGTCGGTGAGGACGGCCATGCCGGTGTTGGGCAGCGAGAGCGTCATCGTCTGCGCCTCGCGCAGCCAGGCCCAGTCGGGGTCATGGGGTTCGGGCGAGATGGCTTTGAAGGCCGCGAGTTGGACGAACAGGAACGGGAAGTCGCCCGCGTTCCACTTCTTGCGCCAGCACTCGACCATGGTCGGGAACAGGGTGCGGTAGACCAGGGGGGCGCCGGCATTGGACTCGCCCTGATACCAGATCGCGCCCTTGATGCCGTAGGGGATGATCGGCGCGATCATGCCGTTGTAAAGCCCGGCGGGGCTGTGGGGGCTGTCAGGCCCCATGGGTTTGCCGGGCATACGCGGGAGGGGCTTGCTTTCCTGCTTGGCCTTCTCGACGTCGGCCTTCCATTTTTCCACGGCCTTGTTGTAGTTCTCCATGGCCTTGGGCAGCGCCTCGAGGGCCTTGGCGTAGGTGTCGAGGTAGGTCGTCGTGAGTTCGGGCTTGGCGGCCAGGTCGGCCCTGCACGTCCAGGCCTGGGCCGGCGTGCCGCCCCAGGAGGAATGGATGAGGCCGACGGGAATCTTGAGGTCCTTCTGCAAGGCCCTGCCGAAGTAGTAGAGCACCGCCGAGAAGTTGCCGACCGTGTCGGGGCCGCATTCGAGCCAGCGGCATTCCTGGCTCTGAGGCTGGCCGGGGACGGGCGGTTTCACGTCGAGGTCGTTCTGAGGCTCAGTCGAGACCCGCCGCGGGACGGTGTAGAGGCGGATCAGGGTGTTCTTGGAGTTGGCCACCTCCTCCTGGGGGTTGGCCGACTGCAAGACGGACCATTGCATGTTGGATTGTCCGCTGCCCACCCACACCTCGCCGACGTAAACGTCCTTGAGATCGATCGTGTTCTTGCCGGACACCGTCATCGTGAACGGGCCGCCGGCCTTGAGGTCTTTTAGCGTGGCCGTCCACTTGCCTCCCTGGGCCGTTGCGGAGACCTCCTGGTCGCCGAGTTTCACCTTGACCTGCTCGCCCTCGTCGGCCGTGCCCCAGACGGGCGCCTTGGCCCCCTGCTGCAGCACCATGCCGTCGGTGAACAGACTATGCAGCTTCACATCGGCCGCGACGGGCGCGCACAACGCCAGAACCGCCGCCGCGCACAGACAGAACCTCCTCAGAACGCCCATTTTCGTCTTCCTCCAGAGGGAACGCGGGAAAAAAGCCATAACGGGAAATAGTTACCATAAACGGCGCAGGCGGGCAAGGGAGAATCGGGGGGCGGGCGTCGCGGTTTCTGGTAGAATGGCTCGCGCGTCCTGTCTCCACGCATAACATATCGGAGGTGCGGCATGCGGCGAGTTACGGCGGTTTTCTTGTTTGCGATTGCTTCGTTGTCCGCGATGGCCGAGGAGAAGGTGACGCTGGTCAATTCCTCCTTCGAAGAGGCGGCGGGGCCTGCCGCCGGCGGACAGCCCGACTGGACCGCCGGCCCCCCCGGCTGGCATACATGGTTCAGCCAGATCGCGAAGGCGTCGGGGGGCGTGGTCAACTGGGAGGCGACCGGCGGGCGCACCGGCGCGCGGTGCGTGTCGTTAAAAAAGTGCGCCGGCAACGCGTGCGTGATCCAGCACGGCCCGATCGCGCCCGGGCGGGCCTACGTGTGCTCGGCCTGGACAAAGCGCACGAGCCCGGCCAGCAAGGCGCGTCTCGTCATCCGTTTCGCCAAGGCGGACAGGTCGTGGGAAAGCAACGTCTCCGTGATCGAAGAAGCGCCTGTGGAGACGGCCTCGGAATGGACACGCCTCGATGCCTACTTCACCGCCCCGAAAGAGGCGGCCTTCGCGGTCATCATGCTGCAGGCCTCCGACCAGAAGGCCGAGGATGTCTGCTGGTTCGACGACGTGGAGTTGACGGCCCTGGACCCCGGCAGCTTCATCGTTTCCTCGTGCAACTGGATGCATCCCAACCTTCGTCCCGAAGGCCCGCCCGTTGAGACGCATCATCTGCCCTGGGCCAAACCCGCCGCGTGGGGCAAGGTCCGGGCGCTGTTCTTCTGCAAGGACGGCCACGCCCTGCGCGAGCCGTTCGAACTGGCCCAACGAATGGACGTGGACCTCGACTACGTCATCGCCAGCGCGGAGAACAAGGGCTGGTTCGCCCTCAACAACACCGAGATCATGCAGCGAATTCGCGAGAACTACTACGACGCGATGGTCGTGACGGGCAAGCTCGACGCGGACACGGTCGCGTATCTCGCCAAACACGCCAAAGGCATCGTCTTCCTTCAAGCGCCCTGGGGCGCGCCGAAGACCTTGAAGCTGGCCGCGGTCGAAGGCGGCAACGCGTTGCTCGAACCTTCGGATGCGATGCCCGAGATCGTCGGCGCGGACAAGGACGGGAAGGAGACGCGGAACCCCGCGCTGAAATTCCTGCGGACGGGCGAGTTGAACGGAACGCGCCTCCTCGAGATCGGCTACCACGGCTCCCCCTGTTACGGCCTGACGCCAAACCTGAGCTTCGACTACCACCTTCGCACGGGCGCGCTCTATTGGGAGGCGTACCTGCAACTGGTGGCGCGTACTCTCTTGTGCGCGGCGGGCAGAGAGATGCCCGCGCGCCTCGTCCTGGATTACGCCGAGGGGAAATTCCGCCTCGACGGTCCCGCCGGGGAGGTCGAGACGGTCTTCGCCGACAAGGGCAACAACATCGTCAGGGCCGCGGCCCGCGCGCCGGGAATGATCGAGATTCCGACAAGCGTCCTGCCCGGCGCGGTCGCGTGTTTCGTCACGGCCAGAGACTCGCAGGGGCGCGTCACGGGTTTTGCCTGCGCCCGCGGAGGGCGCGAGGCGCAAAGCGCCATCCTCTCGCTTGAACCCGACAAGCCGTTCTACGCCGAGGGGGAAAAAGCGCAGGTCACGATTCGGGTCAAGAACGCCGGCGGCATGAGGCTGCGCGTCGCCCTTGAGGACGCCTTCGGCCGCGTCCACGCGAAGGCCGAGACCCCCGCGGGCGAGTCCGCGACAGCAGCGCTCGACCCGTCGAACCGGTTGAGCGCCTTCAACTGGGTGAACGCGGCGCTGATGGACGGCGAACGGCTTGTGGACGAAGTGAGACGGTACGTTCTGGTCCCGCTGTCGCGCGAGGAATGGCTGAAGGACTACCAGGTCGGCACGTGGAACGCCGCGGGGTACCTGCCGCAATATGCCGAGCCGACGTATCACCGGATGCTGCGCGAGACCGAGCACACCGAAGGTCTGCAAGGTGCGGCGGGATACCTCGCGATGCTGTCGGCGGGGCTTTGGCCCATCAGCACCGCGTACGCCCGCGTGCCGGGCTACAGCCCCCACAAGACGCGGGAAACGGTCCGCACGCCCTGTCTGAGCGACCCCGCCGTGCGGCAGAAGATGGCCGAGACCGCGCGCGAGATTGCCGCAAAGGAGATGCCCTACCGCCCGCTGTTCGGCTACCTCCACGACGAAACAAGCCTCGTGGATTCGGGCCTGGACGTGGATACGTGCTCGTGCGAGTTCTGCGTCCGGCGCTACCGCGACTGGCTGAAACAGAGATACCCCTCGCTCGACGCGCTGAATCAGGAGTGGGGGACATCGTACGGCGCATGGGACGACATCGGCTTCGTCGCCTATAAAGACATTCGCGGGAAACCGACCTTCGCGCCGTGGGTGATGTACCGCCGTTTCATGGACTGGGCGTGGGCGGAGGGGGTCGAGTGGACGAGGAGGCACGGGCGCCAAGCCGACCCCGGCCTGATGCTCGCGCTGGCCAACACGTTCGGGCCGAACCCCTTTTCAGGACGCGACTATTACCTCATGTGCGGGGCCAATGATTACTGGATGGAGTACAACTGCGAGACGCGCTCGCCCATGCCGGGCGGGGCGATCCGGTTCAACTTCGACGCCGTGCGGTGCTTCGGGCCGAATCTGCCGAACCATCCCTGGATCGGCTACCGCTTCGAGGACGAATACATCCGGTTCGCCCCGTGGTGGACGGCCCTGCACGGCGCGACGGGCGTAGCGCCGTACGGCGCGATGTCGTTCGGGCCGCCGCAGGGGTCGTGGGCCGTGATCTTCCCGACGCTCCAGCATACGCGGCGCGGACGGCTGTACGCGAAGGAGTTGCAGGAGTTGAAGTCCGGGATCGGCAAGCTTCTGATGAACATGAAGCGGGCGCCGGCGCCGGTCGCGATCCTCTGGTCGCAGCCGAGCATGTACGTGGCCTGGGCGGCGTCGGACCAGGAGGGCAACCCGAACAACATCTCCAAGAAAAACGCCTACAGCCGGTACTTCCAAAGCCGCCAGGCCTTCCGCCAGTCGGCGCTCGCCGGCGGGCGGCAGTTCGATTACGTGAGCGAGGAGCAGGTGATGCAGGGGGCGCTGAGGCCGTATCGCGCCGTGGCGCTGCCGGCGGCCTACGCCATTTCGGAGAAGCTCGCCCAGGAGTTGGAGCGCTTCGTGCGGGACGGCGGACTGCTCGTCGCGGACGCCGACTGCGGCCTGACGAACGAGGCGGGGCGGCCCTATGCCGACGGCGGCCCGATGAAGAAGCTCCTCGACCCCGCCCGACCCCCGGGCAAGGGCCGCACGGTCTTGCTGGAAGGTCCGGCGGCGGAGTCGCCGCTGACGAAGGGTCTGTGGGACGGTCTGCCGCGAATCGCGGAGGTGACGTCGCTGGATGGGAAGAAAAGCCCGGCCGATTACGAGCTTGTCCTGCTGCAAGACGGCGAACAGCGCTGCCTGGGCGTGTTGCACGACTACCTGAACGACGAAGAGAATTACCCCGTGCGCCTGAAGCTGGCGAACAAAGCGCATGTGTACGACATGCGCACGGCACAATACCTGGGCGAGCGCGACGCGATTGAGTGCGACCTTCCTCCCGGCGGCTGCGCGATGTATTCGCTGTCGCCGCATCGCGTGGAAGGCTTGCAGATTCGGAGCGCGGCGGCCGAGGCGGGGAAACCCTGCAGTTTGGAGTGCGAGGCGGCGGGCGGCGGCAAGGGCGTGCGCGTGCTGCGCGTCGAGGCCGTCCGGCCCGACGGCGCGCCCGCGCCGCACTACAGCCGCAGCGTGGTCGCCGAAAACGGTCGCGCCGGGTTCGCCATCCCCTTCGCCTTCAACGACCCATCGGGACCATGGAAGATTATTGTGCGCGACATCGCCAGCGGCGTACGAACGACGGCGGAAATACTTGTGAAGTGACCCATCAAAGGGATTGAAAGAAACCGGCGCAGCCGCGATAATGTGCCTCAGGGAGGGGCATTCTTGCGCGTTGCGGAGGGTCGAGCATGGTCTCGAACGAACTTCTCCAGGAAGCCGTGCAGCGTCTGGTGGACAAGTTCCATCCCGACCGCATCATCCTCTTCGGCTCCCAGGCGCGGGGGACGGCGGATGAACGTAGTGATGTTGACCTCTTGGTCATATCCTCGATCAGCGGAAACCGTCGTCGCATGATGGTCGAAATGGACCGAACGCTGATTCATCTCGATTGTGCGTTTGACACTGTCATCTTGACCCCCGAGGAGTTCGAGCGAGACCGCGAGATACCTGGGACAATAGGAAGATATGCCTCTCGTGAGGGAAGGGTTCTGTATGAGCGCGCCTGAGGAAGAGATTGTGCGGAAAGTCCTTGAATGGCTCGCGTATGCCGACGAGGACCTGCGTCTAGCCAGACACGGATTAAAGTTGGCGACAGGTTGCCCATACAGACTCATTGCATACCACGCACAGCAGTGTGCTGAAAAGTGTCTGAAGTCATACTTAGTCTTCCACCGCGTTGATTTTCCCTACACGCACAACATGGCAAAACTGTTGAGCCTCTGCGGCAAACACGCCAGGTGGACGCAGGAGTTGAGAGAGGCGGAACAGTTGAGACCCTATGCGACGACAACTCGCTATCCGGGAGAGAAGGAAGCCGTGACTCGGCGTGAAGCCCTCCGCGCCGTCAGAATCGCCAGTCGTGTGCAGAAGGTGATCGGGAAAGCGCTTGTCCAAGAGGGGATGACTCTGCCGAAGGCCTTCAAGAGGAAGAAAAGCGGAGGAACCGGGGCCGGCTGATTGCTTTCGTATCATCGTTCCCGAAGCCCGAAGTCTTTCGTCATTTTCCTGGGAGGTGTGCTATGGCCGCGCCGCGGATGAAGATCGCGGAACTGGACGAGGCCCGTCTGGCGAAGGTGCGCAAACTGGAGGAGAAGATCGGGACTTATCTGGTGGCGCTGGAGCCGCAATATTCGCTGGCCAAACTCACCAAAGAGCAATTGAGGCAGGTGGAGGCCCTGGAAAAAGACCTCGGCGTCGTCCTGCTGGCCTATGGACGCGAATAGACTCCCAGCCTGTCGTTCGTCATTCGCCCCTGAGGTAAATCGGCGTTTGTGAGGCCGTGACGGCATCCGGGGCGATGGGGTTGCCCATGAGGTCGAGGGCCTGCGTCCCTTGCGGCAGAGAAATCTTCCGGGCCTGGCCGTCGGTTGACCAGACCACGGCTACCTGCTTTCCGGAAACGCCAAACCAGTGGGCCACCACGCCCTGGGCCGGCGCCTCGGTGCGTTCGAACTTCGCATCGGGCGGCAGCAACCGCGCCATGACCGCAACGGCGATCAGCATCTTGCGGGGCGCCGCGCCGTACTCGAAGAAGATCCCGCCGACGTCCATGCCGTTGATCTCGCCGCACGTGCCGGCATGAAGGAAAATCTTCGCGCCGCCGTTCGCGAAGAAGAGCGTGGAGAACTTGACGAGCCACTCGGTCGCCTCGCGCTCGCTCGGATGCAGGGCGCGGCGCATGGCCTCGTCGCCGAAGAAGACGTTGAGGGGCGTAATGGGCGGATCGTCGTCGGCGTAGCAGCCCAGTTCGGTCAGCCAGATGGGCTTGGCCTCATCGCGCTCCACCATGCGCCGCCAGAGCGAGGCCAAAGATTCCCCATACGCCTCCGGCTCCCCTTTGGGGTACAGGTGGACGTCCAGGGCGTCGCAGAGCTTCAGGCCGCCGGCCTCGACAAAGTCCTTGGTCCACTTGCTGTCGGCCCAGATGCCGGGGCCGGCCAGCACCGCGGCGTCGGGCTGTTCGGCCTTGACGGCGGCGGAGGCGAGACGCAGAAGCCGCAGATAGTCGTCCATCGTGTGGCCGGCGCGCGCGGGGAGGGCGTAACTCGTATAGAGGGATTCGTTGAAAACCTGGTACACGCGAAGCCGATTGCGGTAGTGGCGCACGCTCTGGGCGATGTATTTCGTGAAGGCGGGTTCGTCCTTCGGCTTGAACGCCAGCGGCACGCGGCGGCGCTCGTATTCCTTGCGCGTGATTTTTTCGGCATCGCCGGGTTGGATGGTACTGGTCCAGTCCGAAGAAGGGAACGGAAAGAGCGCAAGCACCTTGCCGCCCTCGTTGAGAACGCGATCAATCTGCGCGTCGGTCTCTCGGAAGTCGAAGGCCGCGTCGGGTTGGGGCTGCACGGTTCGCCACTGTATCGTCCAATCCCGCCACCAGAGCACGCCCGCGCGATGAGCCTGCTGAAGCAAGAACGCCCAAGGGTAGGCGTGATTCATGCCGAAGCGCGAGTCGTCGGCCTGGAACGGCGCGATAACGGCCAAACGCAGGGGCGGATGCGGGGGGAGTTGGACGCGATAGAATCCCAACTTGCCGACGGGCAGGCTCACGGCCTTGGAGACGCCGGCCTGCGCCGGCACATCCAGCGAGACCGCCTGCCGCAGGACCTCGGCGTCCCAGAAGTCGGTCACGGCAATCGTCGCGTTCGCCGCCTGGGGCGCGCCGGTGTTATTGAAGGCGAGCACGTCAACGGCCATCTCCGGACGTCCCTTTTCAGGGACGAAAAGGTGGCCCTTCTTTGCGGACGTCATCATGACTTCGAGAGGGAGGGCGGGCTGGTAGGGCGTGGCCTCGGCGCCGGCCTCCAACTGGACGGCGTCCACCCACACCGTCGCGGCGTCCAGGTTTGACGCTGCAAGGTCCAGGCCGACGCCGGTCCAGGCCGAGTCGGCATCGGTGGTAAAGGTGAAGACATAGCGCTGCCAGTCGGCGGTCAGCGGAAAGTCCTTGCGCAGGCTTCTCAGATTCGACGGACGGACAAACAGCACGCCGACGGCGCCCGCCTTGTCGGCTTTCATGGAGGCCGAAAGGGTGTACGAGCGACCGCGCTGCAGGGCCGCCCACCCGTGATGGGCCGCCACCAGACAGCGGACGGGTTGGCGGACGGGGTCGAAGTAGTCGAAGAAGAATGTCGGCGATGAGGATGCGGACAAATGAATCCGCAGGCTATGCCTGCCGTGCGCGGCGGTGGTGGCGTCCAGGTCGCCGATCAACTCATACACGTTACCCTGCCAGGTGCGAAGGTCGGGCGAGTAGCTGCCCCATCCGGCCGCGCCGCACTCGAAGCTGCTGTTGGGCACAAGATTCACGCGGCCCTCGGCGGGCAGTTGGGGCTGCCGCTGCGCCTTCATGTCCACCTGCGCAAATTCCACATCATCGAGCCAGAGCGTGCCGGTGCTCGAGAACCAGAACTGCAGCCGGCTGCGCTCGGCGGCCAGCTCCTCCGTGGCCTGAAAGATCATCTCGTAGCGCTGCCAGCGCGGCCACAGGACGGCCCCTTCGTAAAGGCCCGCGTTCTGCCAGGGCTGCGTGTTCATCAAAGCCGCCCAGAGGATGCGGCCCTTGATGTCTTCGCCCTTCGCCCAGAAACTGAGGCGGTACCACTTGCCGCGCTGAACGCTCACCACCCCGACCTGGCAGACCATCGCGTGGCTGGAGGGCGTGCCGTTCTGAAACTCGGTGCAGACCAGTTTGGCGGCAAAGCCCTTGCCCTCGCGGCCGGTATCGCGGGAGAGTAGCTGCTTTACGTGGGCCGCGCCGGAGACGGTCCACGCGGCGGGGGCAAGGCCGGCCTCGTCGGCTTGTTCAAAGTTGCCGTTGCGAACCGGGTTGTCCTGGCCGGGAGCCGCCGAGCAAAGAAGCAAGAACGTCAGAAGGCAGATTGTTCCTCGCATCCGAGTTCTCCCTCTTCTTCGGTAAGAATGCAGGCGAATGACGGGGGGGAACGGCCGTCATTCACCGCATCCTCTGTCAATTCATTCTCCGCGCCTCAGCGGTGAATCACCCCTTCGGCAGCGAGAAGACCTCTTGGAAGCCTTTCATCTGGGCCCCCCGTGAGCGGCGGTATAGGGGGCAGGAACGACGTGGAATTAAGGCCCGGCGCCTTGCGCACCGCCGAAGGGCAGATTACACGAGCAGGAGATTGAGAGGGCGGGACTTGACGGAACTGAATCTCAGCACGGAAAACCCGATGATGTTGCCCTCCGCATCCACTCTCTCCATCACCTGGTCATTCTCGGTCTCAACGAAGTAACCCTCTTTTTGCTCGAAGAGCACCTCCAGGTAATCGCCCTCCGGGTCATACCAGATTTTTATCGGCTTGCGCGCCATAGCTCATCACCTCGTTTGGCCTTGTCGGTAAGATACGCCGTTATGAGAAAGGCGTCGGTCTCCCGGACTTTGACCACGACGCACAGGAGCTTATCGCCAACTCGGGTTCCTCGGAAAAGCCGGTAGTACAGATGGGCCTCCCTATCACTCGCTGATTGTACCACAGTTTCGGGTCTCAGCAAAGTCTCCTCGATGGCCCCCTCCATTCCATGCATCTCGGGGTGTTCGAGAATGTGGGCCATGCGTTCATCGGTAAAGCGGATGGACAGCCCCTTGTAGTCTTTGACAACCCTCATATTTTTCCCAGTTTCCGGGTGCGTCACGCCTCGCGCGGGGAATCCTTTGGCCTCAGACCCGCCAGACATCCGCTACTTGGGAGGAAAGTTGGGAACCGGCCGAAGCTTGGACTGCCTGATCCCTCCTGTCTGCGTGCCTTGATCGCTCACCCCTTCGGCAGCCACTCCTTGGGCTGCGAGAAGACCTTCTGGAAGCCCTTGACGTAGTACTCCATGAGCTTCATATCGTTCGGCGGGAAGACGCCCGACAGGTAGGAGTGGGAGTCGAGGAACTTCACGGTCTCCGGATAGTCCTCGCCGCGATACGTGATCTCGCGGCCCGCAAACCGGCACGTCCAGGGGCAGCCTTTGCCGTAGCCCTTCTTCTCCTGGAAGACGGTCTGGCCGGGGACGGGGCGCGATTGCCACTGGCCCAGGCCGATGCCTTCGGCCTTGAGGGCGGCCTGCGCGGCCTCGCGGTACTGGCGCACGGGCATCTTGACGCCAAGCTCTTCGGGCCTGAACTCGACCACGTAGCTGAAATAGGCGGGGTTGATGCCGGGCGGCGTGTAGGGGCCTTTGACGCCCGGGATGTCCTTGATCTTGTCCGTGAGGTACGCGGCCATCTGGCGGCGCTGCTCGTTGTACTGGGGGAAGCGCTTGAACTGCGCGCGCACGAAGGCGTTGACGAACTCGTGGGGGCGGTACATCCAGCCCAGGCCGTAGGCGTTGTACTCGCGGTCTTTGCCCTTCACGACCACCTCGCCAAACTCCCGAAGCTTGACGCCGATGTTGTAGGCGTTCTCGTCGTTGGTCGTGAACAGGCCGCCCTCGCCGCCGGTGAGATTCTTGGAGCGGTTGAGACTGAAGCCTGCGGTGTCGCCGAGGTTGCCGGTGAACTTGCCCTTGTAGGTGGCGCCGTGGGCCTGGCAGGCGTCCTCGATGACCTTGAGGTTGTGTTTTGTGGCGACGGCGTTGATGGGGTCCATGTCGCAGGGCATGCCGTGGATGTGCACGGGCATGATGCCGCGCGTGTGCTTGCTGAGGGCGGCCTCGATCTTGGCGGGGTCAAGGGTGTAGGACTTGGGGTCAATGTCCACGAAGACGGGGATGGCGTTGTGGTGGAGCACGGCGGCCGCCGAGGCCCAGAACGTGAAGGCCGGCACGATGACTTCGTCGCCCGGCTCGATGCCCGCCGCGGCCACGGCCATGTGCAGGGCCGAGGTGCCGCTGTTGGTCACCAGGCAGTACTTGACGCCGATGTAATCGGCCCATTCCTTCTGCAGGGCCACGGCCTGCGGGGCGGAGGTGCCGTGCAGGTGTCCGCTGTCGAAGACGGCCAGGACCGCCTTCTTGTCCTCGTCCGTGATAGGCGGCCAGGTCTTAATAATGCCCTCGGGAACCGCTCGTTTACCGCCCTTCATCGCCAGTTGTTCAGACATGGATACGCCTCCAAGAAAAGTGCGGTGGGCCTGGCCCACCATCCGACCGGGTCACGGCGCACAGAATACACCAACCCCCCCCGCCATTTCAAGCGGATGTCGAGGCAAAAAGGCGGCGGCGCGGATTCCGTTGTGCTTCCGGCAATAACGTGGTAAGCTATGCGCACGCCGAGGGGGCGCGATTTCGGGGTGGCCGTGCTACCGAGGGTTGATCATGCGCGCGCGTCTGCCGGGGTTGTGGCTTGCGTTGGTTCTTTTGGCGGCGTTCGGCCATGCGGTGAAGGCGCAGCAGCCGCCTCCGCCGCCGACCGAAGACGCCGCCCTCCAGGAGAAGATCAAGTCGCTTATCGCCCAACTGGGCGGGCAGGACATGAAGGGGCAGGTGGCCGGACGCAACGCCTCGCGCGAACTGGCGCGGATCGGCAAGGCCGCCGTGCCGGCCCTGCTTGAAGCGGCCAAAGACAAGAACCCCAACGTGCGGTGGTGGTCGTTGAGCAGCCTGGCCTCGATCGGCGACCCCGTCGCCATTGACACCTTCCTGACCTGCATGCGCGATGCGAACACCACCGTGCGGTGCGTGGCCGTCTACAATTCGCGCCGCTACCTGTCGGACGAGCGCGTGCGCTCCACGCTTCTGGCAATGGCGCCCCAGGCCGACCCCGATACGCGCAAGTGGCTCCTGCGGACCTTTGTCGAGACCAAGCTCGAAGCGGCCATCCCTGTGGTTAAAGAGGGATTGAAAAATCCGGACGCCCAGGCGCGGGCCGAGTTCCTGGAGGCGCTGACGAAGCTCGACCCCGCCGGCTCGCTCGACGCGGTGAAGAACGTCCTTGCGGCCGACGCCGACGAGCGCGTGCGCGCCAGCGCGGCGGTCTGCCTCGACAACGTGGTGGCGCCTCCGCCGCCCCGCGTTTACGTGCTTTTCCTGCGGGCCTGTCCCTTTGTCTTCTGGTTCGGAGAGTTGGAACCCGCGCCCAGAAACATCCTCGCGCTCCTGATCGCAGCCCTCGACGACAAGAGCCTCAAGGTGCAGTGCGCCGCCGTCCTGCGTCTCTACAGGCTGACGGGAAAGAACTTCCTCTTCTCGCCCAAGTCCTCCGACGCCGAGCGCCTCGAGGCCATCCGCCTGTGGAAGGACTGGTGGGAGAAGAACAAGACGTAACGCCCGGATCGTCCCGATGCAAACAGTCCGACACGCGGTCGTCGTCTTCTGCGTCTTGTGTCTTGCTTTCTGCCCGGCATCTTCAGGGGAATCCATGGACTGGAAAGCAGGCATCGCGAAGGCCGTGATCACCCCCGAGCAGCCCGTCTGGCTTGCCGGCTACGGCAGCAAGCGCGTTCCCGAAGGCAAGCTGCACGACCTGTGGATGAAGATCATGGCGTTGGAGGACGCGCAGGGCCGGCGCGCCGTGCTGGTGACGACCGACCACATGGGCATTCCCAAGCCCATGTACGAAACGATGTGCGAGGCGCTGCGGCAGCGGTTCGGCCTCGACCGGTCGCAGGTGATCTTCACGTTCTCCCACAACCACTGCGGGCCGCGACTGGCTGGCGACCTGGTGGACTACTACCCCGAAGAGCCGGAACAGGTCGCGCTGGTCGAGGCGTACACGCGGCAGATGGAAGCGCGGACCGTGGAGGCGGTGGGCGAGGCGCTCGCCCGGCTCGCGCCCGCGAGTCTTTCCATCGGCGAGGGGGCGTGCGGCTTCGCGGTGAATCGGCGCAACAACCGCGAGCCGGAGATCTCGGAGCTTCTGTCCAAGGGGCTGCCGTTGAAGGGGCCGGTGGACCACGCCGTGCCGGTGGTGAAGGTGGAGAGACGTGGGCGTCTGGAGGGGATTCTTTTCGGCTACGCCTGCCATCCCACGACGCTCAGCTTTACGCACTGGTGCGGCGACTATCCGGGCTTTGCGCAGATCGCGCTGGAAAAAAACCATCCCGGCGCAACGGCCATGTTCATCAACACATGCGGCGGCGATCAGAACCCCCTGCCGCGCCGGAGCGTCGAGCTGTGCGAGCGGTACGGGAATCAGCTCGCCGATAGCGTCGAGTCGGCCCTCAAGCGTACCATGAGGCCGCTTTCGCCGATCCTGCGCACGGCCTTCGAGTTTGTGGACCTGCCCTACGACAAGGTCGTGACGCGCGAGGAACTTCAGGCCGGCCTGGCCCACAAGAACGCCATCTACGCCCGCTGGGCGGCGCGCCTGCTGAAGAGACTCGACGCCGGCGAGACGTTCGCCTCGTCCTATCCCTATCCGGTTCACGCGTGGAAACTGGGGGAGATGCTCCTGATCGGCATGGGAGGCGAGGCGGTCGTGGATTACGCGCTGCGTTTTAGAAAGGAATTCGGCCCCGACACCGTCACGTGCGGGTACGCCGACGACCTGGTCGCCTATATCCCCTCGCGCCGCGTGTGGGAGGAAGGCGGATACGAGGGCGGGCCGTATCTTTATGAATACGGGCGTCCCGCTTTGCGCTGGGCCGGGGACGTCGAAGACCGCGTCGCGGGCGCCGTGCGGCGTCTTGTGAAGGAGCTGAACCCATAGTCGAAGCGGCGGTCTGGCCGCCGATTACGCGGTTCGGGGTTTCTCTGGGCGAAGGGTGCGTGTTCAGTTTGCGAATGGGAGGGCGAGCGATGAAGATCGGAGCAAGGGCGCGGGTCGCGGGCATCCTGCTGGCGGGTTTGTTGGCTGCATCCGGCGTACGCGCTCAAGACACGCTGTCCATTGATCTGGGCGGCGGGGTGAAGATGGACTTCGTGCTCATCAAGCCCGGCAGTTTCGCGATGGGTTCGGAGAAGGGCGATGCCGATGAGAGGCCCGTCCGTGAGGTGAAGATCACCAAGCCGTTCTACATGGGCGTCCATGAGGTGACGCAGGCGCAGTGGAAGGCCGTGATGGGCGACAATCCGGCGTGGTTCAAGGGCGACGACCTGCCGGTGGAGATGGTCTCGTGGGAGGATTGCCAGAAGTTCCTGGCCAAGCTCAAGGCCAAGGCGAGCGGCCCGGCGACCTGCCGCCTGCCGACCGAGGCGGAGTGGGAGTGCGCCTGCCGCGCGGGGGCCACGACCGAGTATGGCTTTGGCGACGACGCCTCGATCCTGGGGGAATACGCCTGGTACGAGGACAATTCAGATAGGAAGAGCCAGCCGGTCGGCCGGAAGAAGCCCAATGCCTGGGGTCTTTACGACATGCACGGCAATGTGTGGGAATGGTGCGCGGATCGGCACGGGGACTACGGGGCGGCGGCAACGGACCCAACAGGCCCCGACTCCGGCACGGCCCGCGTGTTGCGCGGAGGTTCGTGGTTCAGCGAGGCGAGGCACTGCCGCGCCTCGGAGCGCGGCCGGACCGCGCCGTCGTCCCAACACCAGTACAGCGGTTTCCGGGTGGCGTGTGATGCGCCGCCTCGGCGGTAGGGCCGCGCTAGAGAGTAAGGCGGTCCTGGCGTCGCGGACCTCAGTGGAGGGTCTTACAATGCGCATTCGTCTGGCGGCGCTTGCGCTCTGCATCGCGCACATCGGATACTTCGGCCCGGCCTTCGCCCAGGACACCGATAACGACGGCGTGTCCGATGCGCTCGAGGCCAAACTCGGCATGGACCCGCAGCACCCCGACGTCTTCGAATTGCTCCATGACGACAAGTCGAAGGAGGACGGGGATAAGACGATTGGTCCCGCGCTCGACACGGCGGGCGATTTCACCCGAATCTGGTTCTGCGCCGCGGCGAAGGACCGCTACGTCTGGAAGATTGAGTTTGCCAAGCCCTGGGCGCCGCGCGGCGACGTGGCCACCATCCTCTACGTGGACGCCGACAACAATCTCGAAACGGGCCGTAAGGACAAGTCTTTCGCGCGCGGCGTAGACATGATGCTGCGCCCCGACGGCGCGACGATGTTCGAGTGGCCGGCGCGCGTGCGCTCGACGTCGGCGCATGAGGGAAATATTCTCTATCTGGCCGCCGATATCGCCCTGAACCAGGACAAGGGAAAATCCTCCTACCGCTGCTGGCTCCTCACGCAGAACACCACGAAGGGGCGCGAGCGGGACGTGGACAACATGCCGCCCATCGAAGTCCGAGCCGCGGGCCGGAGCGAACGAGCGCGGCCGGCCGTCCCGCTGAAGCATCCGCTTTACATTCCGCCGGAAGTCATCTCGCATATCTCGGCGCGCATGGTTCCCGGCGCGCCGGAGCCGACGGCGGAGATTCTGTGGCTGACCTCGTGGTCGTGCCGCGCCCGCGTGGAGTACGGCGAGACCGAAGAGATGAAGGAAAGCCGCGAAGCGCCGCGCGACATGGAAAATCACCGCGTCTTTCTTCCCGTGAAGGCGGGGCAGACTTATCATTACCGCGTCGTCGGCATCTCGGAGGATGGCACGCCGAAGACTTCGGAGAAGATGACTTTCAAGGCCGATGTGCCCGCGCTGAAAGGCGCCGTGGAGCGGGCCGAAATCGTCCTGACGTTCAAGAACGACGGGGAGCGCGCCCTTACCGCCGCGCCGTTTCTGACGGGCGTTCCCTTCCCCAAAGGCGCGTTGGGGGACGCGGCGCATATGCGCCTGCTTCAGGACGGCAAGGAGATTCCGCTTCAGGCCGAGTGCGCCTCGCGCTGGCCCGATGGCAGCGTGAAATGGGCGCTCGCGCAGTTCCAGGCCGATTGCCCCGCGAAGGCCGAGGCCGCGGTGAGCCTTCAGTACGGAAACGCCGTGCGCGCCGCTCTGACCGCGCCCGCCCCGATGATTACCGACAAGGGCGACGTTCTCGTCTGCAATACCGGCCTCTTGCAGGCGGTGGTAGACAAGAACCGATTCACGCTTTTCCGCGAAGCGGGCTTCGACAAGAATCGGGACGGCGCGTTCTCGCCGGAAGAGCAAGTCATTGCCTCTCAGGCCGGCGCGGGTCTGTATCTGGTGGACGGGACGGGCAAAGAGTATGTCTCGCTTCAGCCCGAAGAAGTGGTCATCGAGGAAAACGGGCCGGTGCGGGCGGTCGTGAAGGTTCGCGGACATCACGCGGCGCAGGACGGCTCGAAACTCTTCGAGTACATCGTGCGGCTGATGTTCTACCGCGGCCACGGTTTTGTGCGAATCTTCCACACGTTCGGCAACAGCCATGTGCGCGAGACCACGACCGACATTCTGCGGATGGGCCTGCGCGTGCCGCTGGCGGGGGCATGGGCCTCCGACCGAATCGTCCGGGAGCAGATGAAGTACCAGGGCGGAGGCGAGGCGGCGCCGCCGGTCATGCTCAAGGGCGACGGCCTCCACCTCGCGCTGGACATGGTGAATTTCCGCGAACTGTACCCCAAACGCCTGGTCTGCGAAAACCGCACGCTCGACATCCAGATTTGCCCTTCGTTCGACCCGAAGGAGTACGAGATAGCCGATCCCGTCGTCTCCGACCGGCTGTATTACTACCTGCGCGACGGCGTGTACCGGCTTCGTTGCGGCATCAGCAAGACGCACGAAATCTTCATGGGATTCGGCGGCGAGGAGACGCTTCAGGCGCTCAGCGCCTATCGTCCCTGCGGTTCCTTCGCCGCGCCGGCGGCGTGGCATGCCGACACGGGCGCGTCCGGCCTCATGACGCCGCGCAAGGCCGGAGAGTTTGAGCAATATGAGACCTTCGTGGAGAAGAGCTTCGAAGCCTTCATGAAACTCCGCGACCGGCAGGGCGAATACGGGATGCTGAACTTCGGCGACTGGTGGGGCGAACGCGGCTTCAACTGGGGCAACGTGGAGTACGACACCCAGCACGTCATGCTCATGGAATACCTGCGCACCCTTGACCGGAAATTCTTCGACCGCGGCTGCGAAGCGACCCTGCACAACCGCGACGTGGACGGCATCCATTATTCCGAGAATCCGAAAGCCGTCGGAACGGTGTACGCCCATTGCATGTTTCACACGGGCGGGTATGAGATGCGTACGCCCGACCCCGGCCTGGCGTATGCGGGCGGGGGTTTTAATCGCGGCCACGTCTGGACACGGGGGTACTTCGACCACTACTTCCTGACGGGCGACCGGCGTTCGCTGGAGTGGGCGCTGACGGTGTCGAATCACCTGGCGGGGCCGCTCACCGTGGGCTTCTCCGTCGGCAACCACGCCGAACGCGACACGGCCTGGCCCATCTTCGGCGTCATGGCGGCCTACGAAGCCACCGCCGACCCCTACTACCTCAACGCCGCGCGGATCATAGTCGAGGACGTGATCCGGCGCCAGATTCCGGAGACCGGCAACTGGGGATTCCCGGCGGGGTATTCGAAGGTCGAGCCGAAGCCCATCGGCGGATACGCCTGGTGCTGCGGGCTGCTCATCTCGGCCCTCGACCAGTACAACCAGTACGTCCAGGACCCGCGCGTGAACGAGGTCATCGTGCGCGCGGCGCGCTGGCTGGTGCGGGAGGAATGGATTGTGGAAAGGCAGGGATTCCGCGCCACCTCCTGTCCCACCTTCGACGCCGGCACGCCGGCGGGGGGCGCCTGTTGGAGTTGCTCCAACGCGATGCTCATCGCGCACAAGCTCACCGGCGAAGCGCAGTTCCTCGACATCGGCCGGCGCGGTTTTGCGCTCTACCTTCAGAAGACCCAGGCCATGGGCAAGGGCGTCACGCAGAGCATCTGTCTCGGCCCTGAAACGGTGTGGCGGTTCAAGCAGTTGAACGTCACGTCGCTCGACGCGACGCCCTACCTGTCGCCGGGCAAGGCGGCGGCGCCGCGGCATCTGCTGTTGTGGCCTGGGGAGAAGGCCGTCCTTCCGGTCATCTTCCGCACCGACCGCGACGGCAAGCTCCAGGCCGAGGCGCGCGCCGCAGGCGTCGGCGTCACTGTCCAGCCGGCTGTTCGAACGGTGGAAGTAGCGGGCAAGGGGCAGGAAGCGCGGGTTCTTTTCGAGGTCTCCGCGGAGAAACCGCCGAAGCCGGGCGAGGGGCTTCTCACGATTGAAGCGAAACTCGGCGAGACGGTGGAAAAGCATAAGGTGCAGGTCGTTTGTCTGCAACCCGCCCAAGTCGGCGACAAGGTGGGCCTCATCGCCTCCGGCGAGGATTTTCTCGGGCCGGCGCTCGACAAACTGGGCGTCCGCTATGAACGGCTGAAGAGCCTCGACGAAGCGGGCGGATATCGTACGCTCTTCCTCGGCACGCAGGCGCACTCCATTGACACGCTGGGGCTGAAGGAAAATTACTGGAAACTCTTCCCGTGGATTCACGCGGGCGGCGCGCTCTTCGTGTCGCAACTCAACGACGGCGGATGGGATCGCTTCTTCCTGCCGTACGAGGTCGTGGTGGATGAAACGGACGGCGAAAGCGGCGCCGTTGCCGAACCCGCCCATGCCCTCTTCAATCGCCCGCGCAAGGCCGCGGCGGTTTCCGGCGCGAGGATGTACGACACCTTCCAAGTGATGCCCCACGACCCCTGGAAGATACTGATGCGCGACGCCGCCGGCGGGCCGGCCATCGTCGAGGCGCAGTTCGGCAAAGGCCGCATCCTCATCATGCAGCCGAGTTTCGAGAGGTTCGAAGGGGAACCGGCCGATGGGCGCGCGCTCTTTCAGAATGCCGTCGAATATGTCACAAAGCGCGACGCCGCACAATGATCGGGAACGGCGATGAAGGGCATCTACATTGCGGCCATCATCACGACGGCGGTATCCGCAGCGTTTATCGGTTTCATCATCCTCAGCAGGTCGCCGCCGTCCTGCTGCAACTGCCCATGTGCGCCCTGGCCTTCAACCTCGTGCGTATGCCGCTGGCGGCCTGCGACGCGGAGGTCGTCTTCTGGGGCGCGAATTACGACCAGGACTTGACCTGGCCGCCGTTTTTTCGGGAGGAGATCGCCCCCTGGCTGAAGCGCGTGAGCGACCGGCTGCACGCGGCGGGAAAGTTTCTGCTCACGCACACCGACGGCGAAAACAAGGCCCTGCTGCCGCTGTATCCGGCGTGCGGGTTCGACGTGGCGGAGTCGGTTTGTCCTGCGCCCATGACGCAGTGCACGCTCGCCGAGGTCCGCACGGGCATGGGGCCGAACGTGACCGTGTGGGGCGGAATTCCCTCGGTGGCGCTGCTGGAGGAGTCCATGTCGGAGTCGGCGTTCGAGAGATACCTGGACGACCTTTTCGGTTCCCTCGGCGGGGGCGGCCGCCTGATTCTGGGCGTGTCGGACAATGTGCCGCCGAAGGCCGATCTCGGCAGGCTGGCGCGGATCAAAGAGAGGGCGGAGGCGTTCAAGCCCTCGAAGCCGTGACGCTCCTGCGCCTGGCGCTGTCCCGCCGCGCTCTCATCAAGGGGTTCAGCGGTTCTGCGCCTTGAGATTGTCCAGCCAGTACGCGGCCTTGCCGCTCGCCAGGCTGGTGAAGCCCAGCCAGTTCACGCCCTTGAATCTTTCGCTCCCGCACGCCAGCCCCTTGAAGGCTTGCCCCGCCTGTCCAGGCACGGCCACCGTGAGGTCGTAGGCGACGTTCTCGCCGAGCGGACATACGATCTCAAAATGCACCCATTGCTCCGCCGGGATAGTCAGCAGGATGCGGCCTCCGGCGCTTACGTCCCCCTTTTCGTTGATGAGGAGACTCGGCCCGACGTCGTAGGGCGTGCGGCGCCAGTCGCGCCATTCGTGCGCGAGGGCAGCGCCGTTACCGAGCCGCAGGTCAAAGGAACAGCGGACAACGCCTTTCCGGAAGTTCGGACGGTAGAAGAAGTGCGGTTCCCAGACGTGGGACAATTCGGGCGAGTCGCTTATCCTGAGGCTGCGCCGGCCGGCGGCGGCCCATTCGTCGGTCACGCGGATGGACGCGCCCCTGGCCGTGTCCTCTCCTGAGACGGCGGCCAGGGCGGGAGGCTCGCCCACGGCGGTGTCCTCGAAGCCGTCGTCCACGGGGGTGGGTTGCGGGGGCGGGGGCGCGGGCGGCAGGACGGTCGGCTTGAACACGGCGCGCCTGGGCAGCTCGATCCACTCCGGAGGGCCTTCAAGCCCCGCCTTGGAGAAGTCGAACGGCGCGAACCCAAGCCGGAAGACCGGCGATTCGGGCTTGAGCCGGAAATTGCACTTCGCGGGGTCCGCGAAGAGAGGGTCGGCCACGATCGAGTGGGCGTCCATCCCGCGCGTTTTCCACTCGTCGAAGGTATCTTCGTAAAAGAGCAGGGGTTCGCCATCGGCGCGATAGTAGAGGTTGTAGTCCCACACGGATTTTGCGTCGGCTCCCCAGCCGCCCTGGAAGAGGACGCCCTGGGTGAGGTAGCAGATGTTTCTTTCGAAAACGACGCCCTTCTTGCCGGGCCGCCAAACCTGCGCCGACGCAGCGCGGGCAAAGATGTTGTTGCGCACGACGTCGTCGTGGGCGCCGCCGAGCATGATCCCGCCCGAGTGGGTGTTGTAACACAGGTTGTTCTCGATGCGGATGCCGTTGCTGTCCTGGTCGAGGTAGATACCCCAGCCCAGCGGCGGCTGTTCGTACGCGAAGACGTCGTGAATGACGTTGCCGCGCAGGACGGCGCCGGGCTGCGAGCCGAGGGTGTAAATGCCCCCTCCGTCGCTGAGCGCGCCTCGAAGAACGTGGTGGATGTAGTTGTACTCGACGATGTTCGCCTTGGTGCGATTGGGGGCGTCGCTCCAGTTCCAGCCGATGGACATGCCGGAGTAGTCGAGGTCGTGAATTTCGTTGTGAGAGATGGTGTTGCGGCCGCTCTGCGCCACCCAGACGCCGACGCCGGCGGCATAAACGTGCCCGCCGTCGTGGATGTAGTTGTTGCGGATGGTGTTCTGGGAGGCCTCGGCGGCGTCTTCGGCGGCCATCTTGTCCTCGCCGATGCGGATGCCGCCCGCGCCCAGATCATGCAGGTGGTTCTGCGCGATGAGATTGAACTTGCACCCGCGCCCCAGCCAGACCGCATAGGTCCCGATGTGCGCGATCTCGCATTGTTCGAAGGAGCAGTTCAAAGCCCACTGCCACGAGACAACGGCCGGGATGGTGACGGCGGCCTGGGGGTCGCCGTAGCCCTTTTCCGGCAACGTCCAGTCGGCGTGCTGGAAGGAAAGCCCTCGGATTCGCACGTGCGAGACGGGGGCGGCGGAGGTTCCGTCGAAGAGCAACAGTTGTTCGAGGGCGGGGGCCACCACGTGCGCGCGGGCCATGTCCTCGCCGGGGAGCGGCCGGTAATAGACCTTGCCCGCCTGCGGGTCGAGGCACCACTCGCCCGGCGAGTCGAGCGCTTCGAAGACATTTTCCACGTAATACCGCTGGTTCGGGTCCCATCCCATCGGCCGGAAGATGGTCGGTCCGGTGAAGGTGACGATGCGGGCCGTTTCGTCCACCGAGGCGATGCGCACCCGCGAGGTGTTCCACGAATGAAAGACCACCACCTCGATGTCGTTGGGGTTGGGCCAGGCCTTCAGGTCGCCGGCTTTGAAGCGGAAACGGTCGAGGCCCTTGTTCCAGGGCCTAGGCTCGGCGTCCACCAGTCCGTCTACGCGGAAGTACCCCTCATTGGGGGACCTGGCGCGGCGCGCCCGCCGGCCGTTCACGAAGAGCTGCCGGAAGCGCCACTTGCCCTCGCGGACGCCCGGAACATCCGCCGCCCACAATTCGCCTTTGTCTTTCACCCAGCCCGCGATAAGCCTGCCGCCGCTCAACACCGGCCTTTCGCCGGCGTAGGCCGAGTAGGTCACGCCGCACTGCGCCGTACCGGAGTCTTCAGGAGAGAGGCGGAAAGGCTCGGTCAGGTTGTAAACGCCTCCGCGAAGCGCCACCGTGACGGAGGCCTTGACACCTTCTTTTGCCCTCAACTGGCGGACGGCGTCGCGCGCGCGCTGAACGGTCGCATACGGCCCGTCGGTCTTCTCCCGGTTCGGTTCGGGCAGCCTGCCCGACCATTGGTCATTCCCGTTGGTCGCCACATACAACACCACTTTCTGCGCCGGGAAGGCCGGGGCCGTCAGCGCCGCCGCCGCAAAAATCGCGGCAAAGACCGCGCGCAGGAAAGTTCGGAGCGTATTCGAAGATTGTCTCATTCGACGACCTCCTACTTCATTCTTGACGGCGAAACGACATCGTGCACGGCAGATGCCGGCGGACTTCGTCAGGCCGTCAGCGCGGCATCGAGGTCGAGCAGCGCCTTGACGAGTTCCTCGTGAACATTGGCGAAAGGGAGCGAGCCGCAGATGAGGGGCACCAGGTCGGCGGCGTATCCCCCCTGCGCGGCCTTAAAGCAATCCACGGCGTAGCCGATGGAATCGTTGGTGAGGCCCATGACCAACGGGATGGGCGAGCGGGCCTGGCGAACCACGTCGTTCTTGACGGCCTGGAAGACCTCGAACGGCGTGCCCAGAAAGGCAATGGGACCGAGGCGCAGGCCGTGGATCTCGGTGGGCGGCTGGAGCGAACCGCCCGCGTCGAGCCGGGCGATCATGTCTCTCAGCGACGTTGCGCGCACGACGGCCAGACGCACCTTCTGATCCGTATCGGCGGCGTTGGAGGCGCGGAGGACGGCCTCCTCCGCGGCGAGCAGGTCGGCGAGCTTCCTGCGGTCCCAGGGCTTGCGCGTGAAGGTGACATCGCGCCGGACGCAGCGGAGCGAGTCGGCCTTGAGCGGTGCGGCTGTCTGCAACCCCGCCCGCACGGCGTGGGCGTAACGCGCGGCGATCACGTCCAAGGCCCGAAGCGATTCCGGTTCAGGCTTGTGCACGACGCAACTGTTCACGTCGCCCTGTGCGCCCTGCAGGAAAAGGCCGACCGAACCGGGAAACTCGCCCTCGATCCGGTTCGTGGCGACGCCGCAGTAGTCGCCGTGAATCTGCCGCGTCTCGGCGCAGCAGACAACGGGGTGACAGCCGAAGTAGCTGAGAAAACCCAGGAGACGGTCGCCGGCGTCCACGCGAAGGACGCGGCAGACGGTGTCGGTCAGTTCGGGCTTTGCGGGGCGCCAGCCGTCGCGCAGGGCTTCGTCCATGGGGGGCGTCTTGTCGTATTCGCGGTTGTAGCCGATGCCCTCGCACGGGACTTCGCCGTGGGCGAGCGCGGCTTCCTGCAGATTTGCGACGGCGTCGAGGCAGGCCCTGGCGATGCGGCCGGGCAGCAGTTCCAGGTAGGGGGCATCGGCCTCGCCCCATCCGGTATAGGCGCCGATGCCGGGGCCGCTGTGGGTGTGGGTGCAGTGGATCATGACGTCGTCGTCGGACAGGCCCGTCGCCTCGCGCACGATGCGGCGCGTCTGCCTTGTGAGGGCGGGCGTGACGCCGATAAGGTCGCAGCTCACGAGGGCGGCGCGCTTTCCGTTGTGCTCGACGGCCATGGCGCGCGCCCACAGGCGGTCGCGCACGCCGAGCGACTTGCGGAGGATAAACGCCCCGAACCCGCACAACTCCACGCCCACGCGGGGGGTGATGTCCGATTTGGCGAAGCCGAACCTCATTTCGTCTTCTCCTTCGGCGTTTCCAGATGCGCCTTGATCGCGCCGAGATGGTCGTTCACCTTGCGGATGCCCTCAAGCATCTGGTCGGCGTACTGCGGGCCGCCGAGCATGTGGGTGTGGCTCATGACCAGGGCCGTCTCGCCGCAGGCCCGCTCGACGTTGGGCAGCTTCAGGGCGGCATAGTCCTGGATTTTCGCTTTGTCGCGATACGGCACGGGGCTGGTCTTGTCGTAGAGGTTCATGAGGGGGTTGCGGTAGACGGGGGCATAGGGCGGGCCGAGAGGGCAGCCCTCTGCGCCGAGGGCCTGCGCGTACTGGGCGCGCGAGAGACCGCCGGCCTGCGCGGGGTCGAAGACGAAGGTCATGGCGTAGTACGCCTGTCGCGTGACGCGCGGGTCGCGGGGGGCCGCCCGCAGAGGGCCGCCGACCTTCGCCAGCCCTTCAGACAGCCGCAGGGCAAACTCCTCGCGCCGCGAGGTCTGTTCCTCGATGCGGGCCAGACCTCCGCGCAGGAGAACGGCCTGCATCTCGGTCATGCGGTAGTTGTGGCCGTAGCGGCCGGCCGCGGCGAGCTTGGGGGCCTGGCCCTGCGCGTAGGGCGCGGCGGGGTCGGGCGCCCAGCCCACCTGCTTCAGCGCGAAGACGGTGCGGAAGACCTCGTCGTCGTCGCACGTGACCGCGCCGCCTTCGCCGCAGGTGAGCACCTTGCTCTGCTGGAACGAAAAGCTGCCGGCGTCGCCGATGGCCCCGGCGCACTTGCCGCGCCAGCGGCTGCCGTGCTGATGGGCGACGTCCTCGACGACCTTGAGGTTGTGTTCCTTCGCGATGGACAGAAGGGCGTCCATGTCGCACATGCAGCCGTAGAGATGGACGGGGATGATGGCCCTGGTTTTCGGCGTGACGGCGGCGCGCACGGAAGCCGGGTCAAGGGCCAGGGTCTGGGGATCAATGTCGGCAAACACGACGTTGGCGCCGATGTCGAGCGCGGCCTGCGCAGTGGCGACCCACGTAAGGCCGGGCACGATCACTTCATCGCCGGGTTCCACGCCCACGCCCTGCAGCGCGCACTGGATCGTCACCGTGCCGTTCGACAGACAGAGGCAGTACTTCGAGCCGATGAAGTCGGCGTACTCCTTGCAGAAGGCCAGTTCGTGCGGGCCGAACCAGCTCCACTTGCCCGACCGCACGACCTCGGCCATGCGGCGGGCGTCCTCTTCGCTCACGACGGGCCAGGCCGGCGGTCTGGTCTTCACGGCGCGGACGCCGCCCAGGAGCGCCGGATGATTATTCGCGGATGTCGTCATGTCGTTACCTCACTCGTGGCAGACAAGACTATTGCGTTGCCGGTGCACGGGACGCCTACGCCCCCTCATTCGGAATAGGCCATGTTCGCCCACTCCAACTCGGTGGGAACGTCGAGTTTCTGCGGGCATTTCTCCCTGCACTCGCCGCAGTGAGCGCAGATGTCGGCCTTGGGGGTCTTCATGTTCCGGTAACGCTGGCGGGCCAGGGCCTTGAAGTCCAGGACGCGGTCGTCGAAGACCGCGCCCATGACAGCGGGGATGTCAATGCCCTTGGGGCAGGGCAGACAGTAACGGCAGCCGGTGCAGAAGCGCTTGCGCTCCTTCGCGATGGCGTCGAGGAAGGCGTCTATGTGCTTCATCTGGTCGGCGGCGAGCGGGCCGGCGTTCGCGGAGCGGATGGTGTCGTCCACGTCGGAGGGCTTCGTCATGCCGCAGATAATCGTGTCCACGTGCGGGTTGGACATGATGTAGCGCACGGCCAAGTCGGCGGGGCCGGCTGCGCCGACGCGTTCGGCCAGTTGGCCGAGAACGCGGCTCGGCTGCGCGAGCCGCCCGCCGCCCACGGGGTTCATGACGATCGTGCCGATGCCCTTCTCGTGCGCGGCCTTGAGGACCGGCGCGTAGTGCGTGTTGAGGAGGTTGTAGGTGATGAGGATGATCTCGCACCAGTCAATCTCGTTCGTGTACGACAACAGGTCCGGCACCTTGTCGTGCGTGGTGAGGCCGATGTGGCCGACCAGTCCCTCGCGCACGGCCTTCTGGATGCCGTCCAGCATGCCGCCCTTTGCGACGGCCTGCCGGTAGTGCTCGCGGCTGTCAATGTTCCATATCTGGTAGTAGTCGAGGTAGTCCACGTCGAGGCGCTTCATGGACTCCTCGATGCGCTTGCGGACGCAGTCGGCGGAGGCGTCGTCGGTCTCTTCGATCTTCTTGATCCACGGAGACCACTTGGTGGACAGAATGACCTTCTCGCGGTAGCCGTCCTTGAGGGCCTTGCCGATCTTGATCTCGGAATCGCCGTAGCCGCGGCTGGTGTCAACGTACTTCATGCCGGAGTCAATCGCATGGCGGACGAGGGCCGCCGCCTGGTCCGGATCGGGCGGCAGACGCATGCCGCCGATGTTGGCGCGGGGGACGGCGAAGCCGCTGCGTCTGCCGAAAGGCCGTTCGATCATCCATATCTCCTGTCACACACGCTGCACGAAAAACCGAAAGAAAATTTTATCACAGCCGCGGCGTCGGGCATCAACAATCTTCAGTAAGTTCTTGAGCGGGCGCGGCGGACGGACTATCATGATGGCGCAAGCGCGGATCAAGGAGGCTCAGGATATGCAAAGGGCGGAGAAGGTGGTCTGGTCGGCGACGCCCACGCCGTTTCGGGCGGACGGATCGCTGGATGCGGCGGCGTTGGAGAAGGTCGTCGAGCAGCACATGAAACTCGGCGTGACGGGGCTGTTCCTGGCGGGCACGTGCGGCGAAGGGCCGTACATGACCAACGAGCAGCGCGTCGAGCTGGTGTTGCGGATGCGGCGGCTCGCCAGGGGGCGGCTGCACCTGGCCGCGCAGGTGTCGGACACGTCGGCGGCGCGCGTGAAGGACAACATGCTGCGCATGGCCGACGCCGGCGCGGACTCCGCCGTCATCGCCGCGCCGTGGATTCGGAACTTCTGCACGAAGGATTTTCTGCGCCGCTATTTTTTCGAGCCGATGGAGACCGCGCCGCTGCCGGTCGGCATATACATTATCAAGCAGCCCGCCGACTCGGCGCTGGACATGGCGATGTGGCTGGAGATCGCGGCGCATCCGAAGGTGCGGTTCCTGAAGGATTCGTCGGCGTCCGAGGAGTACCTCAAGGCGCTCGCGGCGTTGAAGGCCCGGCGGCCCGAACTGATGCTGGAGACGGGGTATGAGTTTGACGCAATCGGCGCAGCGGCGGCGGGTTATGACGGATGCCTGCTGGGGACCGGAATCCTGATCGGCGGGATGATCCGCAGGGGGCTGGAGGCGCTGGCCGGCGGCGACAGCGCCGCAGCGGATGCCTGGCAAAAGCGGTCCAACGAATTCCTGTGGGACCTCTTCCGAAAGGACATCGGCATCTGGCTGGGGGGACTCAAGTACGCCCTGAAACACCTGGGCATCTTCAACGACGAGTTCATGCACCTGAGTTTCCCGATCACGGCCGGAGACCGCAAACGGATTGACGGGGCGCTGGAGAGAGAGCGGGAGTTTATCTAGGGACGTTCTTCAGAAGACGACAACGGTACCAAGGAGGAGACACATGAAGGTGGTGGCCTTTAACGGCAGCGCGCGAAAGAACGGGAACACGGCGATCCTGCTGAATTACGTGCTGGGCGAGTTGAAGAAGGAAGGGATCGAGACCGAGATGATCCAACTGGCGGGGCAGAAGATTCACGGCTGCCTGGCGTGCTACAAGTGCTTCAAGAACAAAGACAAGCAGTGCGCGGTGAAGGACGACGTGGCCAACGACTGCATCAGGAAGATGATCGAGGCGGACGGGATCCTCCTCGGCTCGCCGACGTATTTTTCGGGCGTGACGACGGAGATGAAGGCGCTCATTGACCGCGCGGGGTTCGTGGCCCGCGCCAACGGCGACATGTTCATGCGCAAGGTCGGAGCGGCCGTGGTGGCTGTGCGGCGGGGCGGCGAGATCCACGCCTTTGACTCGATCAACCATTTCTTCCTCATCGAGCAGATGATCGTGCCCGGCTCCATCTACTGGAACATGGGTTTCGGGCGCGAGAAGGGCGAAGTGGAGAAAGACGAAGAGGGCATCCGGACGATGAAGGTGCTGGGACAGAACATGGCGTGGTTGTTGAAGAAGATATGCGGATGAGAAGAGGCGGCGTTTTCATGGTCTTGTTCCTGCTGGCGGGCGCGGCGGCCGCGCAGGCGCCTGCGCCGCCGCAGGCCGACCTCGTCCTGTGGCTGCGCGCCGACGCCGGCGTCGAGCGCCAGGGCGAGCGCGTCTCGGCGTGGAAGGACCAGTCGGGGCGCGGCAACGACGCGCTCAGCCGGCCGGGGAGCGAACCCCTCTGGACGCCGGACGGCATCAACGGCAGACCCGCCGTCCGTTTCGACGGCGCGCGCAGCTTCCTCGTCGTCGCGCACAAGGACGAACTCAACGCCGGCGCCGGCTTTTCCGTGCTGTGCGTGCTCAAGTTCTCCAAGGGGTTCCGCGTCGCGCAGAAGAAAGACAAATCGGGGGGCATTGACGAAGACGCCTGGTTCGTGACGCCGGAGCAGGGCCTCGGCGTGTCGGGCCGGTTCGCAAACGTCCACTATTTCAGGCCGAGGCGGGCGGTCCTGCAGGCCAGCGTGTACTCGCCGGCCGACAGGACGATCTGCGCCTTCGCCAACGGAGAGCCGGCGGGCACGCTGCGCGACGTGCCGCCGCAGGCCGCCAACGACCATCCGGTCTTTCTCGGAAAACGAAACCACCCCGGCGGGACGGAGGGCCACCTGGCCGGAGAGGTCGCCGAACTGCTCATCTACCGCGCCGCCCTGACCGACGACGCCCGCCGACAGGCGGAGGCGTATCTCCGGGGCAAGTACGGCCTGGCCGCGCCGGCGTCGGGGGGCCTTGTCATCACGAGGGTTATCCCCGGCCGCCATCAGGCGACGCTGGAGTGGCTCAGGCCGCCGACGCCGCTCAGCGACGCCGACCTGCGTTACCGCATCGCCGTGAAGCTGCGCACCGCGCCCTGGGCCGAAGCCGCGACGACGATCGCGCCGGGCGACCACACCCGCGCGACCGTCCAGGGCCTGCTCAACAACGCCGACTACGCGGTGCGCGTGACGGCGGAGCAGGCCGGCGCGGCGAAACCGATCGCCACGAGTCTCGAACGCCTCTTCACGCCCGGCGACGTCCCCGGCACGGTCATCAGTTACCTGCACCGCGACGACGAGGCCTACGCGCGCAAGGGGCAGTACATCGGCAGCCCTTCCATCGCGCGGATGGACGACGGCCGGCTCGCGGCCAGTCACGACCTGTTCGGGTACGGCAGTTCGGATTTCACGCAGGTGTACGGCTCCGACGACAACGGCGCGACGAGGCGACACCTGGCCGACGTCAGCCCCGCTTTCTGGGGCAAGCTGTTCGTCCACCGCGGGCGGCTGTTCCTGCTGGCGTGCGGCCGGCCTTCGGGAGACCTGGTGCTGCACGCCTCGCCGGACGGCGGGCGCGCCTGGGCCGAGCCGGTCGTGGTGGCCGCCGGGCGATTCCACAAGGCGCCCATGCCCGTCATTGCGCACAGGGGACGGCTGTGGACGTGCGTCGAGGGCACGGGCGGGGCGTGGGCGGCGGGGTTCGGGGCCGTGGCGCTTTCGGTGCCGGTCGAGGCCGATCTGCTCAATCCGTCCAACTGGACCGTCAGCGAGTCTCTGCCCTACGACCCCGCATGGCTTCCCGCCGGTCTGAGCGCGCCGAAGGGCAAGCACGGTTTCCTCGAAGGCAACGCCGTGGCAGACCCGCGCGGCAATCTCCTGAACGTGCTGCGTTACCACATCTCGCCGAACTTCGGCAAGGCCGTCGTCCTCGACATCGCGGCGGACGGCAAGTCGCTGTCGTTCAACCGGATCGCGGACTTCCCCGGCGGCATGACCAAGTTCACCATTCTGCGGCATCCGGAGACGGGCGTGTACTGGTCGCTGGTCAACCGCGTCACGGATGCGTCGCAGCCGGGGATGCGCAATGTGCTGACGCTGGTCTCGTCGGCGGACTTGGAGAAGTGGACGCTGGTGCGGGACCTCCTTCGCGACGACAGCGAGCAGGCCCCGCGAACCACGGCCTTCCAGTACGTGGACTGGCTCTTCGACGGGCCGGACATCATTTACGTGTCGCGTACGGCCTGCAACGGGGCGCATAATTTTCACGACGCGAACCACCTGACGTTTCATCGAGTCAAGGATTTCGCAACGGGACCCCGCAACGTCGGGCCGTAGAGAGGCGAATGTCAGTCGTTGGGAGTGATGGCAGATGATGGGCGCAGCCACAACGGTTTTGGCGGCATGGCTGGCGGCGGCGTTTCTGTGCGCCGGCGCGCGGGCGGAGAACTGGGTGTATCCCGAACCGATCGCTTCATGGGACGAACAGACCACGGCGCGGCAGCGCAAGGCGGCGGAGGCGCTGGTGGCGGACCTGGCGGCGGCGACGGCGCGCGGCGACAAGGAGTTCACGGTCCCGCCGGGCGATTACCGGTTCAGCGGCGCGGCAACCGAACAATTTGCGGTGAAGGCGTCGGGGCTGCGCATCAACGCGCACGGGGCGACCTTCTGGTTCCACGGGCGAAAGCGCATTGACGCCCTGGTCGTCAAGGACAGCGCGAACGTGACGGTCGCGGGGCTGACGATTGACTACGACCCCTTCTCGTACTCCCAGGGCGAGGTGTTGCGGGTTGACCCGCAGACGAAGACGGTGGACATCCGCATTGACCCGGGTTTTCCGCACCCCGACGAGACGTGGACGCGCGTGCCGGGCAGCATCAAGGCGATCTTCTTCGACCCGACCGGCGCGCCGCGCGAGATCCGCATGGACTGGGTGAAGGCGCTCGAACCGCTCGGGGGCGGGGTTTACCGCGTGAGTTTCAAGGAGAACTGGATATTCGTCTATGAATGCGGCATCGCTGCCGGGGACCGGTTGGTCCTGCCGGACCGCCAGATGCGCATGGCCTGCACGGTCGTCAACAGCGAGGCGGTGACGCTGGAGGACATCACGATCTACGCGGCCCCGCACATGGCCCTCACGGAGGCGACCGGCGCGGGCGGCCACGTCTACCGGCGATGCAAGGTGATTCGCCGCCCCGGCACGCGCCGCCTGCTGGCGTGCAACGCCGATGTCTTTCACTCGGTCAAGGTGGCCAAGGGGCCGCTCATTGAGGAGTGCGAGTTCTCGTGGGCCTGCGACGATCTCATCAACATCCACAGTTTCTTCTCCCCCATCCTCGAACAGCGCAGCCCGACGCAGGTCGTGGCGGCGCCTTTTTACGCGCCGGACATCTACGACGGCACGGAACTGGAATTCTTCGACTGGCAGACCGTGCGGCCCCTCGGCGCGGCGAAGGCCCTCAAGGTCACGCCGATCGAGGACCCGGCGGTCGCGGCCCGCGCCGGGGCCATCCCCGATACGCTGCGCGCCGCAGGCGAGAAGGTGGCGGACTTCTCTTCGGGCCGCGTCTTCCCCTGTCTGGTCGAACTCGACCGGCCGGTGGAGGTCAAGCCGCACGACGTGGCCGTGTCGTACGAGCGGGCGGGGCGCGGGGCGCGTATCCGCAACAACTACCTTCACGACACGCCCTGCACGGCGGGCATGAAGTTGAAGAGCCGCGACGTGGTCGTCGAGAACAACCGCATCGAGCGGACGGGCTCGCCGGGCATTCTGGCGGCCAGCGATGTCTATTTCTGGGAGGGGCCGTTCTCGCGCGACATCGTGATCCGGGGGAACCGCATCGTGGACTGCGGTTACACGCTGCACTCGCGGCTGCGGGCGCACGGTTTTCACGCCGCCATCTCGGTCTATACGGCGGCGCGCAAGTTCGGGTTCGCCCGCGAAGGCTTCCACAACGCCAACATCGTTATTGCCGACAACACGATCATCCGGCCGGCGGCCGTGGGCATCTTCATGGCCAACACGCGCGGCGGGCGCATCGAGCGCAACCGCATCGAGCAGCCCGCGTTCAAGCCGCCCCTGCCGCAGACGGTCCAGGAGTTGAGAAACGCCACCTATGCCGTCTACCTGACAGGCACGCAGGATGTGACCGTGACCGATAACGCGATAACCAATCTTACACCCCATTGCAGGGGGGAGGTAGGGCCATGAAACGAAAAGGTACGTATTGGGCGGTTCTGCTCAGTTTGTCTATTGTCTCGGGAGGCCATGCCATGGCGAAGACGGCCAGCGTGACGGTGACGGCCAAGATGCGCTCCAACGCGCAGGCGAACGCAGCCAGGTACGAGTGGGCCAGGAAGAAGGTCGAAGCCGTGCAAAAGGCGGCTCAGCCGTGGCTCGACATGTCCGACGAAGAGCTGTGGTTGCAGGCGCCGGCGCAATCGGTGCCGCGCACGATCCACACCACGCTGATCCGCGGCACGAATCGCACCGCCCTGTGCCCGGCGTGCAAAGACGGCATCGTGCCTTTCGGGAACTACCCGTGGAGGATTGACACCGCGAAACGGCCGTGGAAGCTGCAATGCCCCAACTGTCGCGACGTTTTCCCCAAGAACGATTTCTGGGCGTACTATCTCTCCGCCCTCGACGCGCAAGGAAAGTTCCAGCCGGGCAAGGGCGATCCCAAACTGCTCTTCAACACCGAACACCCCGACCCGAAGGACCCCCTTCACAAGTACGCCGTGGACGACGGCTACGGATGGTACGACGAGACGGGGCTTCGCTGGGGTTTCGTCGCCTACTACAACGCGTGGGGACAGTGGCGCATGATCCAGCGCGCCCTTGAAAGGCTGTCTGTGGCCTACACGATCACCAACGACGTCCGCTGCGCGCACAAGGCCGGCATCCTGCTCGACCGCATCGCCGACCTGTATCCGGAAATGGACATGTTCCCGTACATCGCGGGGATGAAGTTCGAACACTCCGACGGCGGTTCGGGCTTCGGCCGCATCGAAGGCGCCATCTGGGAGACCGGCACGGCCACGACGCTCGCGCTGGCCTACGACCGCGTCTACGACGGCATGGCCGGCAACGCCGACCTCGTCAGGTTCCTCGACCAGCAGGCCAAGAGACACAAACTGGGCGACAAGAGTTCTCTGGCGGCCATCCACAAGAACATCGAGGAGAACCTCCTGCTGGAGATCGTGAAGGGCGTCAAGACCTGCCAGATTCGCGGCAACGAAGGGATGCATCAGAATGCAATGGCGGCCGCGGCCATCGCCCTGGACCGCCAGCCGCTGACCCACGAGCTGCTCGACTGGGTGTTCACGCCCGGAAAGGCCGTCCTTGACTACAAGACCGGCAAAGGCGCCAACAGCGGCGGCAACATCCCCTACGTGATCAACCACGTGATGGACCGCGACGGCATGGGCAACGAAGGCGCGCCGGGGTATTCGTGCTGGGGACTGACGATGTTCACGCTGGCCGAACTGCTGGAACGCTACCCCGCCTACTCGAAACACAACATGTTCCGCGACTTCCCCAAGTACAAGCAGTGCTTCATCACGCCGACCCGCTGGGCCTGTCTGGGGATGGCCACGCCGCCCATCGGCGATTCGGGCAACTGCGGCTACTGGGGCGTGGTCGGGCCGGGGCCGGACACGTTTCTGACGGTCTACCGCGTCTACCGCGACCCGCGCCTTGCGCGGCGGCTGTGGGAACTCGCCGGCCGGAAGGCGGCGGGCCTGCCCCACGACATCTACGATGAAGACCCCGCGGCGCTGGCCGCCGAGATCGAGAAAGCGGCATCGAGCCAGGACGCATCGCTGCGCTCCGAGAGCCTCAACGGCTTCGGCCTGGCGATCGCGCAGACCTCCAAGTCCGAGGACGGACGCGCCCTGTGGATGTATTACGGCCGCAACACCGGACACGGCCACGCCAATCGTCTCGACATCGGCCTGTACGCCAAGAACGTGGACATGCTGCCGGACCTGGGCTATCCGGAGTACGCCAGCGGACGGCCCATGGACCGCATCTGGCAACGCAACTGCATCGCCCACAACGTCGTCATCGTGGACGACAAGCCCCAGCAGTCGTCCTACACCGGCCACCTGCTTCTGTTCGAGGGCGAAGGGCCGGCGCGCGTCATCGCGGCGGAAAGCCCCGGCATCTTCGCGGGGGCGACGACGTACCGGCGGCTGACGACGCTCGTGGACGTCTCCGACAAGGACAGCTATGCGGCGGACTTCTTCTTTGTGCGCGGGGGGAGCCTCCACCGCCAGTCGTGGCACGGCCCGGCCTCGGAGGCGACCTCGCCCGAACTGAAACTGGTCAAGCAGGCCAAGGGCACCTTTGCCGGAGAAGAGATCGCCTTCGGGCAGTTGCCCGAAAACTGGAAAGACAATCCGGGGTACATGTATTTGTACGACGTCCAGCGCGACAAGCAGCCGCCGCCCGTGTTCACGCTGGACTACAAGGCCGAGGACAGACGCAAGCGCATCCTGCCGGACACCGAGCCGCATCTGCGCCTCACCTGTCTGACGCCGTGCGCCGAGGCGGCCCTGGCCCACGGCGACCCGCCCCAGAACAAGGCCGGCAACCCCCGAAATCTGGCTTACGCCGTGCTGACACGCGAGGGGGCTGCCCTGGAGTCGCTTTTTGTCACCGTCCTTGAGCCTTACGACACCAAACCCTTCATCGCCGCCTCGCGCGCCCTGCGCATCCTCTCCGGCCCCAAGGACCAGATGGTCGGCGCCGTCGAAATCACGTTGGCCGACGGGCGCGTGGACACAATCCTGTGCTGCGAATCGCCCGCGCGCATCGAGGTCGAAGGCGGGGTCGTCATGGACGGGACGTTCGGCATCATCGCGCGCAGGGGCGGGCGGGTGGAGTTTGCGAAGCTCGTTGCGGGCAAAAGTCTTTCGGCCAAAGACGTGAACCTCGCCTGTCCCGCGCCGTTCGTGACGGGAAAGGTGATCTCGGTGAATACGGAGGACCCCAACGACAACCGCGTCGGCGTCGCGCTGGACGGCGCGGCCGATGAATCGTTCGCGGGGCGCCTCGCCATCTTCGAGAACGACAAGGCGCAGGACGCCGCGTACACGATCCGCGCCGTTCGGAAGGCCGGCGAGCATCACGACATCTCCACCGGCGACAGCACGCTGGTGCGCGGCTACGTTGACCGCGAGAATTATTCAGCCGGATATACCTACAATGTCAAGGCCGGCGACGGCGTGCGGATTCCGTTGAGCGCCTCGACGAAGTGAAGCGCGATGCGCGCGGAAATTGCGGCGAAATTTTTTTTCTTGCATCGTGTTGCAGCCGCCGTTAGAATCGCGCCCGTAACCATGCTCTTCTTCGGAGGCGGCACATGGCTTCGTCCGAAAGGTGGCAAAGGCGCGTCTCGGCCGGCCTCTTGGCTCTCATTGGCATATCCCTATTCATCATGGCGTGGGACGGCGTTCTCTCGAGCGGTCTGACGGCCAGGGGGGCATGGGCCGTGGCCATGATCGCGCTGCTGGCGGCGGTCGCGACGTTCTACCTCGGTTCGGCCCTGCAGAGCTGGGAGTTGAAGCGGCACGTGCTCGACATCACGGCGCACCCCGGCGGGATGGAGGCCTTGAACCAGGACCTGGAGAAGGTCAGCAACATCCTGACCGAACAGCGCGACGCCCTTCGCCAGTTTCCCGAACTGCGCTCGCGCCTGGAGCGCGTGGAGGCGTGGGAGCCTGACCTAACCAAGGCGTCGCAGGCGCTCGCCCAGAGCGACAAGCTCAACAAGTTGTTGACGGAGATGAGCATCGAGACGACGTCGCGATGCGCCGGTCTGGCCGGCAGTCTGCGAGAGTTGCGCGACAAGCTGGTCGAACTCGACCCCCTGCGCCAGCGCCTGGCCGAACTGGACAAGCTCGGCGCAGACCTGCCGGGGCTGGCGAACCGTCTGTCGGCTCTGGGCAGCCTGCCTGAAGAGGTTGGCAAGGCCGCCGAGCGCTCCGCCGCCTTGAGCGCCGAGGTGAACGCGGCGAAGGAGGGCCTGTCGGCGCTGGGCAGCCTGCCGGAAGACCTGCGCAAAATGGCGGAGCGGTTTGCGGAGAAGACCTCGTCGCTGGCCGAGGAGATGGCGGGCCTCAAGAACAATCTGTCGGCGATCAAGGCGCAGCCGGCGCCGGGCGCCGCGGCGGGGGCCGGCGGCGAGTTCGACGGCCTGAGCGCCCAGGTGGAGGAGTTGAAGAAGGTCGTTGCGCAGCTTCAGGCCGAGCAGCCGAACCTGGACATCAACATCAAGGAAGCCAAGCTCGTCTCGCAGCAGGATCGCACCGTGATTGTCTGCAGCCTGACGGTGCGCAACCTGTCGAACCGGCCCAATGAGATCACGGCCGTGCGCGCGGAACTGGACTCCGGCCGCGACCGCATGGCCCCGACCGCCGTGCGCCACTGGCTGCCCGACGGGAAGCAGACCAACGAGGAGCGCCTCATCCTCCTGCCCCAGAAGGTCCTGGAAAACTCCACGACCGCCCCTATCACGCTCACGGCCATCGGCTGGCCGCTTGAAAAAAGCCAGGAGTCGTACGCCTTCCGCATCACCCTGCGGGACAAGAACGGCAACGAGTTCGTCAAGAACCACCGCCTCGTCCCGGAACAATCCGGAACGTGACCATTTTGGATTTGCGATTCTGGACGGAGTCGGGATAATATGGCTCCCGGCCGCAACAGGAAGTCCCAGATCTAGAATCGAAAATGGATCGCTCCGCCTTCGCCATCTTGCTCGTCTTCGTCGCCGCTTCGGCCTTTTTCCTGGGCCTTGGCCGCCAGCGGGAGCGGGCCGATTTCGCCTACGTCAGCGGCGCCGAACCCGAGACGCTTGATCCCGCCCTGCTTACCGGCGCGCTGGAAGGCCGCTTGGCCGACGCGATCTTCGAAGGTCTGACCACCTACCACCCCCGCGACCTGACCCCCGAACCCGGCATGGCCCTGCGCTGGGAGACCTCGCCCGACGGCCTCACGTACACCTTCCATCTGCGGCGGGCGCGTTGGAGCAACGGCGATCCGGTCACGGCGCGCGACTTCGTCTACACCTGGCGCCGCGCGCTGGCCCCCGCCACGGCCGCCAAGTACGCCTACATGCTCTACTATCTCAAGAACGGCGAGGCGTACAACCGGGGCGCGATCGAGGATCCCGCCCGGGTGGGCGTGCGCGCCGCCGACGACCACACCCTTGTCGTGACGCTGGAGCATCCCACGCCGTACTTCCTCGACCTCACGTCCTTCTCCACGCTCTTGCCCGTCAACCGCCGCTGCGTGGAGACCCACGGCGACCAGTGGACCAAGCCCGCCAACATCGTCACCAACGGCGCCTTCCTCGTGCAGGAATGGAAGCTCAACCAGTACATCCGCCTGGCCAAAAACCCCGACTACTGGGATGCCGCCCGCGTGCGCGCCCGGACGATTGACGCCCTGGCGGTGGAAAACTCCAACACCGCCTTCAACCTCTACCTGACGGGCGAGGCCGATTACACCGGCAACGTGCCGCTGGCCCTGCGGGGGCTGGTGCGGTCGCGCCCCGACTACCACACGGGCGTTTACCTGGCCACGTACTATTACCTGCTCAACGTCCGCCGCAAGCCGCTCGACGACGCCCGCGTGCGCAAGGCCCTGGCCATGGCCGTTGACAAGGCGAGCATTTGCAGGTACATCACCCGCGGCGGCGAAGTGCCCGCGCCGCATTTTGTGCCCGCCGGCATGCCCGGCTACGCCGGCCCGAAAGGACTGCCCTTCGACCCCGCCGCCGCCGGGAAGCTCCTGGCCGAAGCCGGTTTTCCCGGCGGCAAAGGCTTCCCGCGTCTGCAAGTCCTCTACAATACCAGCGAAGCCAACCGCGACATCGCCGAGGTCATCCAGCAGATGTGGAAAGACCACCTCAACATCCGCGTGGACCTCGTGAACCAGGAATGGAAGGTATACCTGGCCAGCACCGACGCCGGCGACTTCGACATCGCGCGCGCGGCGTGGATCGGCGACTACACCGACCCCAACACCTTCCTCGACATGTGGGTCACCAACGGCGGCAACAACCGCAGCGGATGGTCCAACGCGGCCTACGACGACCTCATCCGCCGCGCCGGCAGAGAACGCGACCCCGGCCGCCGCATGGCCGTCTTCCACGAAGCCGAGACACTCCTCGTCGAGCGCGAAATGCCCATCATCCCCCTCCATTACTACGTGACCAACGAGATGTACCGCGACAACGTCAAGGGGATATGGCAGAATGTGCGGGGCGTGCACCCGTTGAAGTACGTGTATGTGGAGAAAAGATAGGGTTCAGAAACGGTTCCCGGTTTCCTGAACTCCGAACCTGGAAATGATCGGCTTCATTCTGCAAAGACTGGCCTGGCTGCTGCCGCTGTTGTGGGTGATCGCCACCGGCGCGTTCCTGTTGATGCGCGCGGTGCCGGGCGCCCCCTTCACCGGCGAACGCAAACTGCCCCCCGCCATCGAGCAAAACCTCAAGCGCAAGTACGACCTCGACAAACCCGTCTTCTTCAACCGCGAGAGGCTCCGCGAGGACGGCGTGCTCGCGGCCTTCACGCAGACGCAGTACTTCACGTACATGAAGAACCTCGCCAAGGGCGACCTGGGGCCGTCCTACAAGTACCCGAACCGGACCGTCAACGAGATCGTGGCCGAGGCGTTTCCCATCTCGCTGGCGCTGGGGGTGCTGGGGATGACGTTCGCGCTGCTGATCGGCGTGACGGCGGGGGTCCTGGCGGCCAGCCGGCAGAACTCCGCGCTCGACCACGCGGCCATGGGCTTCTCGATGGTCGGCATCTGCATGCCGAGTTTTGTGCTGGGCCTTCTGCTGCTGATGGTGTTCAGTTTCCTGCTTCGGGCGCTGCCCGTGGCGGGGTGGGGCGGGGTGAGCCACATGCTTCTGCCGGCCCTCACGCTGGGCGCGCCGTACGCGGCCTACATCGCGCGCCTGACCCGCGGCAGCATGCTCGAAGTGGTCCGGCAGGACTACATCCGCACGGCGCGCGCCAAGGGCATGCGCGAGCGAAACGTCCTGCTGCGCCACGCCCTGCGCAACGCCATGCTGCCGGTCATCTCGTTCCTCGGCCCGGCGCTGGCCGGCATCATCACCGGCTCGCTCGTGGTGGAGAAGATCTTCGCGATTCCGGGCATCGGCTCCCACTTCGTCAACGCCGCCCTCAACCGCGACTACACGCTGGTCATGGGCACGGTGCTCCTGTACAGCGCCCTGCTGATCCTGTTCAACCTGGCCGTGGACGTGGCGTATTGTTTTGTGGACCCGCGAGTCAAACCCAAGTGACGCCGAACGACAAGGAAAAACCGACGACCGTAAAGCCATCGGGGCTGTGGCTCGACGCCTGGCGCCGGCTTCGGCGCAACCGAGCCGCCGTCGTCGCGGCGGCGGCGCTGGGGCTGATGCTCGGCGTGGCGCTGGTGACGCCGTGGATCGCCCCGTACGGCTACGACACGCAGTCGCTGGCGGAGCAGTACCAGCCGCCGAGCCTCAAACACTGGATGGGCACCGACCTGAAAGGCCGCGACCTGATGACGCGCGTGATGTGGGGCGCGCGCATCTCGTTCGCCGTGGGCTTCGCGGCCACGTTCGTGAGCATCCTCGTCGGCGTCGCCTGGGGCAGCGTGGCGGGTTTCGTCGGCGGCAGGCTGGACAACGCGATGATGAGGATCGTGGACATCCTCTACGGCCTGCCGTACATGTTCGTGGTGATGCTCCTGATGACGTGGGCGGGACGCGAGATCATCTTCCTTTTTCTGGGACTGGGCTTCGTGGAGTGGCTCACCATGTCGCGCATCGTGCGCGGACAGGTGATGTCGCTCAAGGAGAAGGAGTTCGTGGAGGCGGCGCGCGCCCTGGGCGCCCACGCGCCCCGCATCGTGTTGCGCCACATCCTGCCCAATCTGCTGGGCCCCGTGATCGTGTACTCCACGCTGACCGTGCCGCGCGTGATGCTGGCGGAGGCGTTCCTCAGCTTCCTGGGCCTCGGCGTGCAGGCGCCCGCCGCAAGCTGGGGGTCCCTGGCCGCCGAAGGTGCCGACGCCACGAGCATCCTGCGCACGTACTGGTGGCTCATCGTCTTCCCCGGCGGCGCGCTGACCGTCACCCTGTTCGCCCTCAACTTCCTCGGCGACGGGTTGCGCGACGCGCTCGACCCGCGGCTGAAGAAATAGACCCCGCGCCCCACAGACCGCGTATTGACAGCCTCCCGCAGGAACTGCTACAGTTACAAGACAGGTCATACGAAGGTAACGGAGGCGTTTCCCATGAGATACGGTGTCGCGTTCATGGCCGCGCTGTTCGCAGCGGCGGCCGTGTTGCCGGCGGCCCTCGGCCAGGAGCGCAAGCCCCGCAACCCGTTTGCGCCGGCAAACCCCGTGCGCGACGACGCGCGGCCGGGCAAGGTGGTCATGTCCAACGGCGAGGAGTACAAGGGCCACGTCTACACGACGCGCGAGAAGCGCCTGAAGATCTTCGACATCGCCGACAAGACGCGCAAGGACGTGCCCCTGGAGGCCGTCGCGCGCATCGAGGTGAAGATCGAGGAGGAGGGCCTGGAGAAGGAGTGGCGGTGGAAGGAGGAAGGCTCCGACGTGAAGATCTACACCGGCCACGCCTACCCGTGGAAGAAATACGTCACCACCCTCACGCTTCTGGACGGCGAGAAGATCACGGGCCACCTCAGCGGCCTCATCTATGTGCAGACCGACAATGGGACGCGCAAGTTCCTCATCCACGACAAGGACAAGGGAGAACGCGACGAGAAACTTTCCGACATCGTGCACATCAAGACGGTGGAATTGACCAGGGAAACCAAGAAGCCCGCCGGGGAATAGAATGAAGATCGCCTATTTCGACTGCTTTTCCGGGGCCAGCGGCGACATGATCCTCGGTGCGCTGGTGGACGCCGGCCTGCCGTTTGCGGAGTTGAAGTCGCAACTGGCGCTGCTGAAACTTGACGGATACCGGCTCAGAAAGTCGCGCGTGATGCGCGGCCCCATCGCGGCCACACACGTCTCGGTGGAATTGACCGACCATGGCCATCACCATGGGGACCACCATCATGAGTCGCGCAACCTGGCCGATATCGAGAAGATCATCAGGAAGAGCGCGCTGCACGAGGGCGTGAAGCGCGACAGCCTGAGAGTTTTCCAGAGGCTCGCCGAGGCCGAAGCGAAGGTCCACGGCAAGGACATCCATGAGATTCATTTCCACGAGGTCGGGGCCGTGGACGCCATCGTGGACATCGTGGGGGCGTGCATTGGTCTGCATGCGCTGGGCATTGAGAAGGTGTTCGTCTCGGCCATCGCCACAGGGAGCGGTTGCGTGAAGTGCGGCCACGGCCTGCTGCCGGTTCCGGCGCCGGCCACGGCGAATCTTCTGAAGGGGTTCGACCTGGTGCGCACGGAGATCACGTCGGAGCTGACCACGCCCACCGGCGCCGCGATCCTCACCACCTTTGCCGCGCCGGCGAAAACCCTCCCGGCATTCCGCGTCGGCGCGGTCGGCTACGGGGCCGGGTCTCGCGATAACCCCTTGCTGCCCAATGTGTTGCGCCTGATGGTCGGCCGGAGCGCCGAGACCGCCCAACGCGACGAGGTGTGGGTGATCGAGACGAACATTGACGACATGTCGCCGCAGATTTACGGCTACCTGTTCGAGAAACTGTTCGCCGCCGGCGCGCTCGACGTCTACGCCGCGCCGATCTTCATGAAGAAGAACCGCCCCGGAACGCTGCTGCGCGTGATCGCCGACGACGCGACGCTGGAGGAGATGGAGCGTCTGCTCCTGACGGAGACCACCACCTTCGGCCTGCGGCGGCACCGCGTGTGGCGCACCAAGCTCGACCGCCGCCACGTGGAGGTGGCCACGCCCTACGGAAAGCTGCGAGTGAAGGTGGGCGCGTTGGACGGCAAGGTGCAGACGGTTTCGCCGGAATACGAGGACTGCCGCGCCGCCGCCGAGCGCGCCGGCGTGCCGTTCCGAAGGGTCCATCAGGCCGCCGCGCAGGCCGCGCGCGACCTTCAGGAGCCTCCGAAAGCGAGGCGCCGGCGATGAGGCTCAAGCTGATCGCGTGCGAGATCCTCTACCGCGAGTTGTGCCTGTGCGCGGCCAATTCGCCCCACATCGTGGACTTGCAGTTCCTGCAGAAAGGGCTGCACGATTGCCCCACGAACGAGATGGTCGCCGCCATCCAGAAGGAGATCGTCGAGGCGGAGAAAGGGCCGTACGAGGCCGTCCTTCTCGGTTACGCGCTGTGCAACAACGGGGCCGTCGGGCTTCACACGTCGCGCGTGCCCCTGGTCATTCCCAAGGCGCACGACTGCATCACGTTTTTCTTCGGCTCCCGACGCCGCTACCAGGAGTACTTCGACAACAACCCCGGCACGTTCTTCCGAACGACGGGCTGGTGCGAACGCAACTTCGTCAAGACGGGCCAATCCGTCATGAGCCGCCTGGGCCTCGACAAGACCTACGAGGAATACGTCAAGAAGTACGGCGAGGAGAACGCGCGGTACATCATGGAGACCCTCGGCGACTGGAAGAAGAACTACAAGAAGATGCTGTACATCGAGATGGGGCTGGCGCCCGAACTGGCCTACGACCGGAAGGCCGAGGCCGACGCCAGGGGGAACGGCTGGGCGTTTGAGAAGGTCCAGGGCGACTGGACGCTTCTGCGGAAACTCACGAACGGTCCGTGGGACGAGGATTTCGTGGTCCTGAAGCCCGGCGAACGCATCGCCGCAACGAACGACGCCGAGGTCCTGCGGGCGTGCCGCGTGTGCGGGACGGCGACCTCGCCCCCGAAATGACCCGTCCGAAAAGCAAACACTAATCCGCCGGCGGTTTCAGGCCGCAGGACAGGTAATAGCCCGCCGGGCACGCGACCGCCACGCCGCCCGCCAGGCTCTGGACGGCCGTCTCCGCCTGTGAAAGGGGCGTGGGATAAAAGGCGTAGGTGAACGTTGCCGTGGCCCATCGGTCCTGTTCGGAGCTGACGACCGGCAGGTTGATCATCGGGCGCAGGTACACGCCCACCTCCACGCGGCCGTCCCCGTAGATCGTCACCTTCTTGAAATCCCTCCGCCAGTACTCCTGGAACGACAAGATAAGGCTTCGCTGTTTTCCCGTCACGATGGCCCAGCCCGCCGTCTGCATCTTCCGGTCGAGTTGTCCTTTGGGCACGTAGCCGCGCAGGAGCACCTTGGACGGATCGTAGTCCGGGCCGGAAGTGACGGCCCAACGCGGGGTCGGCTGGAAAGGCAGTCGAAGGGGTTCTTCGTCGCGGATGAGCGTGACGGATTCGTCCTTTTCGAGGGCGCCGGAGAACTTGTTGTACGCGCACAGGTCGTAGCGCAGCGGGCCTTCGCCCAGGTCGAACCGCTGCCCCACCCGCACCCAGACGTCCTGCAATGAACGCGAGAAGGTGAAACGCTGGCGCACCCAGCGCGTGCCGCCGAGCCGTTCCGTTCGCGCGCGCACGCGGATGGATTCGGTTCGGGGCGGCAGGATTCCGCCCAGGCCGCTTTGGGCCTTGAGCAGGTACTTCAACTCGGCGGTGCAGGTTGCGGCCACCCGCAGTTCGCCGGCCACCGGCAACTGCGGAATGCTTTCGGCGGCCTCGACCTCGGCGCGCGCCGGGCCTTTGGTCACCGACAGCGTCGCCGTCTCGGGCCTGGCAATGGGCGTCTGCCCCAACTGCACCGCCGCGAGCATGAGGCGCGGCTCTTTACCGACATGCACCTCCATGTCGCCGCCCGTGATGCGGTAGCGGTCCGGCGTCTCGGCCACTTGCAGGCGTTCCTGGGGAGGGACGGGCGGACCGGGGTTCCTGGCCTCGGCCAGCTTGTAGGTCACGGTGCCCTCGGCGTCCACGTCGGCCAGGAAGTCAACGCGCAGCCACTGGACCGAGTCGTCGCCCCAGCGGCCCGACACGTGGGCCTGGAAGGGGACCGGCGCACCCTTGGGACTTGTGAGGCCCAGAGCCTTGGGGTCTTTCAGGCCGCCCCTGGGGAAAGGCACGTCGAGTCCGGCGGGGTGCGCCTTGCGCGCGATGCCGAGCGTTTCCTTGACGACGATGTCCACCGCGTGCGCGCCGCAAGGCGTCCAGAACGTCCACACCATGACCATCAAGGCCAGGGTCGGCCGGCGCGTCCGGGTCATCCGCTCCAAGCGTCTCATTTCGCTTTGCTCGCCTCCCTGCGCGGGGTCGCCCCGCGCATAAGTTCAAAGGCCCTTGTATTGACTCAGCACCTTTTCCACCGCCTTCATGACGGCCTCTTCCATGCCGCGGACCTGCTGCTCGATCTCCTCTTTGGGCACTTTTTTCTGTCCCTCCAGTTTGCGCCGCGCGTCGGCGGCGAAGGCCAGTATCTGGAGCATGTGGGAGATGGCCGTGCGCGCGTCGAGGCGGCCGAGCGTGTCCATTTCGCGTTCCATGCGCGCCGCGTCGGCCTGGGTCTTCGCCAGCAGAACGCCCACGCAGTGGAACGGCAGGTCCATCTTGTTCGACGCATGGTGCACCGAGTGGGCGGGGATGAAGACCACGTCGCCCTCGATGACCGTGTTCCGCTTGTCGCCCACGACCATCTCGCCGATGCCGCTGACGACGATGTAGATCTCGTCGCCGTCGGGATGCCCGTGCGGCACGACGGTCTCGCCCTTGCCGAGCTTCATCTCCCAGACGGCCTGCACCTGGGCGCTCTTGTCCTCGAACGCAAAAACGGGGTTTCCCTTGAAATATCGAAGTTCCATAGCCGTCTCCGGTTCCGCCGGCGGCGGGGGTGCGAACCGCCGCGAGCGGCGTGTTTACTGCCGCGCCTTCGAACGATCGCAGATGATGACGAGGGCCTGCCCCGCCCTCAACCTGCCCGACTCGTCGAGGCCGTTCAGATACTTGATCGCGTCCGGTCCCACGCCGAACTTCGTGGCGATGCGGAAGAGATTCTCCTTCGGCTCGACGGTGTGCCATATCAGGACCTTGTCGGCGGTCGGCACGCGTTGAAGCTGGCGAACCAACCCCTCGTCCACGTATGGCTTGTGCGGCGTCGGCAACCCGCGAAAACCGTACATCTCGGCCAGGAACGCGTTGCCGCGCTGGTACTCCAGCACGGCCTGTTCGGTGGCTTCGTCGAAGAGGCCGGGCGTGAAACCGGGCCGGACGAAGCCGGCGAGCGTCAGCCGTTCCTGCAATTGCGCCACGTCGGGTCCGCGCATACCCTTGCGCAGGACGCGCGCCCCCAACTGCGCAGGCCCGCCGGCCGGCGGAGGGGGCGGCTGGGCCGACGCCTTGGCAGGCGCGAAGCGCTCCTGCGGCTGTTGCGGGGCATAGGAACGCCAGAGAAGATAGCCGCAACAGACAAGCAGGGCGATGATGATCAGGTTCTTGATCATTGCCGGTCCCGGAAAATAGCCTCCTCGCTCCGGTCAAGAATATACACGCCGACCTTCGTCCTATCCAGGATATTCCTGCGGCGAGGGGCGGAGCGCCTCATGCTCGCCCGCGCAGGTGAACGATAGCCTTGTACAATGCGGCCTCCCCGCCGAAACCGCCGGCCTTCGTGACGAGAGGCAGTCCCCGGAAAGGGCCGTCGTGCGCCTGGGCGAACGGCACGCCCGGCTCGACCTCGCCGCGCATCCTGAGGAGCGACACGGGCAGGGCCTCGCATACCGCCGCGGCAATAGCCCCGCCGGTCAGAACAAGGCCGCCGGCCCGCATGGCGGCCGAGGGGGTATTGACGCCGGAGCGGTTCGCGCCGCATAGGGCGGCTCGCGCCACGCCTGCCAGCCGGTCCGCCACACGCCTGCCGCCGCAGGCGAGCGTCTGTGCGCCGAGCGTGGTCAGGATCACGTCGCGGCCCGAGTCCAGGCGGGCGGCGATGTCATCGGCCTGGACCGTCGCGGCCTTCTCGTCGCCCTGGAGACAGCGAGCGTCCGCCCGGATGAACGATATGCCCTTTCGAGCGGCGAACTCCACCTGGCTTGCCGTGCGGGGATGCCGGCTGCCGGCGACGACAAGGACCGGACGGCCTGAACGCCGCACGGCCTCGTCGTCGGTACCGGGGACGCGAAGGATCTCGGCCAGCGCCCGCGCCAACCCCGCCGAACCGCACAACAACTCAATCCCATTTTTCAAAGCCGCCTGCGCCAGGGCCGCCAGGTCGGCGTCGGTCTGGGCGTCCGCCACGACCACGCCGGGCGCGTTCAGGGCGGCATCGAGGCCCTTGCCTTCCCGAATGGTCTCCAACCCCAACGCGCGAACGGCTCGTCCCGGCATACCCCGGCGGAAGATTTCCAGAAGGTGAAGCCCGTCGGCCATGACGGGCAGGCCGTCCACGAGCTGCCGACCGGCCAGGGTCGTGCGTCCCTGCGCCGGAAAAGCCGGCGCGGCCAAGGCCCGCGTGACGCCCAGGACGTCCATCATCGCCTTCAGTTCGGAGGCAAAATGGCCCCGCAAGGTGGAGTCCATCTTCTTGTAGACAAGGGGCTTGCGCGAACGCCCCGCGAGGCGCTCGGCGGCGAGCCGCGCCCTGTCCTCCGCTTCCTTGGCGGACAACTCCCGGCTCTCGGTGGACACGCCGACCACGTCGCATTCGGGCGGCGGCAGGGCGTGCGGCGAGGAGGCGACCAGGGTCGCCAGTCCGGCGCGTCCGAAGCATGCGGCGGTGTCGCAGGCGCCGGTCAGGTCGTCGGCGACGATGGCGATCCGGGGCGTGGCGTTCATGGAAGTATACCGCATCCTCCGGCGCGGCTTCGGCCCGCGACGCGACGCCGCCCGTCAACCGCGTCGCGGCATTCGCTTAAAGATAAAGCCCGTTCTCGCAGAACACAAGCTCGCCGCGCCCTGCAAGAACGGGGCTTTACGGGGCCTTCGCGCCCTTGTGCCGGATAGCAGCCCGTTCATTTCCTGGCGACGGGCTTGATGTTGAACTCCATCTTGCGGATTTCCGTGCCCGAGACGAAGTACCGGGCCTCGTAGGCGCCCGGCCCCTTGCGGTCGGCAAGTTCCTTGGGCGAAAGCGCGAATCCGAACGACCCGTACTTCTCCGAGTCCCAGGGGTGCTCGAACTGCTTGACGACCTCCTCGTCGCCCTTCTTGTTGAGGCGCACGACGATCGTGGTCTTGTGGAAATCGCGGTTGAGGGCGAGGACGACGAACATCTTGACGGCGTCGGCAACGAACTCGGAGGTCTTGTCCATCCAACTCCCACCGACAAGGTCCTTGCAGGTGAAGATGCTGTTGTCGGGCACCTTGACCTCCTTCTGATGGGGCACCAGGTTCAGGAATAGCTTGTTCACGGTCTCCTGCGCGGCATTCTGGAGGACCTGGTGCGGCCCCAGGGTCGGCGGCGAGCCTTGCGCCCACCAACTGTAGGTCTGCGTATCGCTCCAGATCACCTGGCCGGTCTGGACGCTGACGAGGTTGAGGGTGGCGCTGGCGGTGCCGTCGAGGCGCGTGAACTGGTAGGGCACGTTGTTGTACCCGGCGATGAAGGGGACGCCGCTGGCGTCGGTGCGCCACACGGGGACGGAATTGTACTTTGTCTCGGTCCTCGTCTGAACCCCGTACTGGTTGACGCGGCCGATGATCACGGTGTCCACCACCGCCAGCTTGCCGATCTTGACCGCCGTCGAGGCGTCAAAGCGGTCGGTCATGCCGAGGTCCTGTTCCTTCAGGAGGGTTCCGAGCTGCTGGCGGCTGAAAATCTGCCACTGTTTGTGCTGGCCCAGATTGCTGGCGAGCATGTCCGACATCACGCCGCCGCAACCGGGCACGCCGGGGGCGTCGGCGAACTCGATGACGGCCACGCGTTTGATGGCGTTTACGTCGAACATCGGCTGTTTCATGACCTTGATCTTTTCCGGTCCGCAGCCCCACCCCAGCGCCGCGACCATCCCAAGAGCGGCCAGAAACCGCGCCATGCTCGTACGGTGTTCTCTGAACATATGGTCCTTTCTCCATCCCCGTCTCTGCCCCGCGCAGCGGCAAGAGACAACACCCCGGAAACACGCACCCCACCTGAGCAGATTTTATTTGCCAAGCGGGCTGGAGTCAACGGCTTTCCGGCAGAAAGCCTATTGCGAAAAGGCGTGAAGTGTTGAGAGCATGAGAGATACGAGCGG